>CAZUAQ010000007.1:718-150536 GCA_964618455.1 uncultured Planctomycetales bacterium
CTCCATGTACACCGCCGCCGCCTCGGTGAACCAGTGCGGGATGCGGTTGTCGGTGATCGCGAGCGTCGCGGTGTGGGTGTACTCGTGGCGGAGCACCCGCTCCCAGTCGTAGATGTCCGTGTGACGCTTGCCGATGCGCGGGACCTCGAGGGCCACGACGGGCCCGGTCGCCGCGGCGAACGTGAAGACGTGCGGCTCGCCGGTGATGCGCACGGCGAACCACTGGTGGTCGGGCATCAGCTCGATGAGGGTCTTGCGATCGGGCTCGAAGCCGTACGCCCCGCCCACGACGCGGTGGATCCGCTCGAGCGGCCCGAGCATCTCGTGCGCGAGCACCTCGTCGACGCCTGGCTTGTAGCGGACGCGGAAGTGCTCGCTCTCGACCGTGCTCCAGGTGACCAACTCCTTGATGAGCGTGTAGGAGTTGCCCGCCCGCTTGTGGAAGGGGTCCAGCTCGACGGCCCGCTCCAGCGCGCGCAGCGCGAGCTCGTCGCGCCCTGACTGGAGCTCGAGCAGGCCGAGCTCGACGATCGGCTCCGGCCAGTTCGGCTGGCGGTCGTGGGCGCGGTTGAGGAACTCCGACGCGAGGTCGTACTGCCGGTCCTGCGAGAGCGCCGAACCGACCTCGAAGAGCGCCAGGGGCGAGCCGGGCGAGAGCTCGTCGAACGCGTCGAGACGACGCTCGACGTTCTCCGAGTCGTAGCGCAGCGCCTCGATGGCGCAGCCGATCGCCAGCGCCTCCCGCAGCGCCGGGAACCGGCGCAGCGCCGGCGCCAGGAACTGCTCCGCCTGCTCCGGGTCGTCCTGCTTGGCACGGGCACGGGCGCGGATCATGTCCGCCTGCGGCGAGGTCCCGAACGACTCGCCGTCGAGCCGCCCGTGCAGCCGGTCGAGGCGCTGCGCGATCTTGCGTGCGTTCTCGAAGTTGAACGTCCGCACACCCCAGGTGCCCAGCAGCGCCCACGCCTCGGCGCACGCCGGGTTGCGCCGCAGCACGTCGATCGCGGCCTCGGTCCCCTCCTTCGCGTTGCTCTTGCTGAACAGGAGCTCCGCCTCGACGAGCAGCGCAGGCCAGTAGAGCCGGTCGAACCTCTGGTGCGCGTCCGAGAGCAGGGAGATGATCCTGCGGTAGTACGCCGCCGGCTCCCCCTCCAGGCGCGCACGCAGGATCAGCGCGCGCGCAAGCTCGGTCGCCCCCGCCGCCGTCGAGGCCTCGCCGTCGTCGATCGAGTCGACCAGCGCCTCGACCGCCCTCGACGCCTCCCGGAACCGCCCGAGCCCCTCGAGCGCCTCGGCGCGCAGGCGCGCCGCACGCGTGGACTCGACGCCCTCCAGCGCCTCGAGCGCCTCGGCGAGGTCGCCCCGACGCACCATCGCCTCCGCACGAAGCTCCACGGGCGTCTCGGGATGCTCCAGCGCGGGATGGTCCCACCGCCCGACGGTCAGCGCGGCCAAGGCGCGCCGCCCCGGTGTGGAGAGATCGGACTCGAGCCAGAGCCCGTGGAAGACCCGCAGGTCCGCACGCTCGTCCTCGGTCAGGTACGGCAGCTCGAGCGTCTCGAGCACCGCGTTCAGCGTCGGGGGCGGATCGACCGCCTCGATCTTCTCGTCGCGCGAGATCGGGATCTCCTGCGCGATCGCGAGCGGCGCGCCGAGCAGCGCCGTCGCGCCGAGCCAGGCCGCGATGATTCTTCCCGAGCCGAACTTCCGGAAATCGAGCATGCGGTCATTCCCCTTGCGTCTTCTGGGATCCATCGTCGCCGCCGGCGCCGCCCCGCTCGCGCTGCGGGCGATAGGTCTCGTACTGCACCTCCCACCCCTCCTCGACCGGAGGCGGCGAGATGTCCACGACACTCCCCGGGATCGGCCGATTCACGCGCACGTCCGCGAGAAGCACGAACGACTCGTCGCCCTTCCGATCGACCGTGCGCGAGAGGACCGGCAGGAGCCGTCCCCCCTCGTCGTGGCGATACCAGAGGCGGATGGAGCGGAAGTCGTCCTGCGCCTCGCGGTGGGGCAGCGGCGTCAGGCGGAGCTGGGTCGCGCCCTCCACGGCGCTCATGTACCCGGCGTGGTCGCGCTGCTCCGCGTCGAACCCGGCGTGCGCGGGGAGCACCTCGGCCTCGTAGCGGGCGAGGATGTCCGCCTTGCGCTGGCCGATCGGCATGGGCAGCGGCCCCTCCCCGAGCCGCAGCGGATCGATCCGCTCCCCCGGCGGCGCGATCTGACGCGCGACGTACTGGCGATCGGCGAATCGCTTCTCCACCAGCCACTCACCGTCGAAGATCCACGCCTGGCGGTCGTTGCGCTTCGCCCCGTCGAGCAGGAGCCACTCGAAGTGCACCGCGAACGTCCGCACGGGACGCGGCTCACCGCGCCGCGGCTCGACCTCGAAGTACAGGTCGCCGCCCCGGATGTGCCGGTCCCCCTGCAGCATGAACTGCCGGTCGTAGACGATCTCCGCCTGGAAGCTCTCGATCTCGCGATCGGCGGTCTCCAACGCATCCAGCAGCGCCTCGGCGGAGGCGAAGACGGGCCCCCGGGACCCCGCCTCGGCGTCGGACGCGCCCGCGGAGTCGCCGTCCTGCCCGGCGGCGGCCGACGCCGCGAGGCCGCCCAGCAGGACCCCCCCGAGCAGCAGATGCAGGATGGGCTTCACGCGCGGCTCCTTCCGAGGGGATGCGAGGCCCGGCACGCCCGGACGTGGCCCCGGAGACCCCCAATTGTTCGCCCGCCATCGGGTCGCCGCCGGGTCCGACTCCGGATACCGGGGCGGCGCGGGCCGGTTCGGCTCAATCCGCGCCGCCGGACCGGCGCGAGGCGAGGAAGTCCCGCAGGATGGCGGCCGCGGCGAGGGCGTCGCGCCTCGCCTTCTTCTGCTTGTGCGTCAGGCCCGACTGCGCCATCGCCCAGTCGGCGTCGGCCGAGGAGAGCCGCTCGTCGTGCAGGTGCAGCGGCAGGCCGGTGCGTGCGGCGATCTTCTCGGCCATGGCGCGAACGACCTCGGCGCGCGGCCCCTCCGTCCCGTCCATGTTCAGCGGGAGGCCGACGACGAGGGCGCCCACCTCCTGCTCACCTGCGGCGGCGGTGATCTCGTCGATCAGGGCTCCCTCCTGCGAGGCGGGGCGCTCGATCGTGGTCAGGGGCGAGGCGATGCCGGAGCCCTCGTCGCCCACGGCCAGGCCGGTGCGCCGGTCCCCGAGATCGATGGCCAGCAGCCGCACGCCCTCAGCTCGCGGAGCGCGTGGTGCGGAAGGGGTTGTCGTCGTCGAGGGCGGTCGGGTCGCTCGGCGCCGTGGCGACGGCGACCCCGGGCAGCGGGCTGAAGCGGGAGCCGGCCAGGGGAATGCGTCTGTTGACGTCGGCCTTGTTGAACATCACCGGCGCGATCGCGAGGACGGCCACCAGCAGGAGGATGTTCATGCCGAGCATCGGAAGCGTAGAGGTGAGCCCGAGATAGATCATCACGCTCGTCGCGACCAGGATGGTGATCGAGAGCGGGATCAGGCACTGCCAGCAGAGCTTGAGGACCTGGTCGTAGCGGATCCGCGGGATGGTCCAGCGGATGAACATCATGAAGACGACCGAGGCCATGGCCTTGGTGAAGAAGACGAAGGCCTTGAGCAGCGCGGGCCCGAGCCCGACGGCCTCGGGCTGCAGCCACGGGATGCCGGGGATGTGATACCCGCCGAGGAAGAGGATCACGAAGAAGGCCGACGACGTGATCATGTGCGCATACTCGGCGAGGAAGAAGAGGGCGAACCGCATCGCCGAGTACTCGGTGTGATACCCGCCGACGAGCTCCTGCTCCGCCTCGGCGTTGTCGAAGGGCGCCCGGTTGGCCTCGGCCATGATGCACACGTAAAAAAGCACCGCGGCGAGCGGCTGCGCGAGGATGAACCACGTCCCGGAGATCTGCGACTCGACGATCACCGACGGCCGCAGCGAGCCGGCGATCAGCAGGACCGCCAGGATCGAGGCCCCGAGCGGGATCTCGTAGGAGATCATGCCCGCCGACGCACGCATCCCGCCCAGGAACGAGTACTTGTTGTTCGAGGCCCACCCGCCGAGCGTCACGCCGTAGATCCCCAGCGACGCGACCGCGAGCAGGTAGACGAAGCCGATGTTGATGTCGGCCACGCCGACGAGCGCACGGCCCGGGGCGACGACCTCGAGCCCCCCGACCACGATCGACGTCACGTCGACGTACCCGCCCCACGGGACGATCGCCCAGCCGATGAACGCCGGGATCACCGCGAGCATCGGCGCGAGCGTGAAGAGCGCGCGGTCGGCGCCCCGCGGCATGTAGTCCTCCTTGAGGAGAAACTTGAGCCCGTCGGCGGCCCCCTGCCCGAGACCCCAGAACCCGAAGCCACGGAACAGCTTCTTGAGCGCGGGGAGCCCGAAGTCGAAACCGACCCGGTTCGGCCCGATGCGGTCCTGGATGTAGGCGGAGATCTTCCGCTCGAGGTAGATGCACGCGGCGACGGAGATGAGGATCACGTGGATCATCACCACGCAGGTGATGATCCCGACGAAGGCCTGCGCCGAGATGGGAAAGATCGCGTCGAGCATGGGCCGGACAGTGTAGGGACCGAGCCGGGCGGTCGCAGGTCGCCGGAGGGTCAGTGGGCGTTGTTCGACGGTGCGCAGACGACGATGAGCAGCTCGGCGAGGTCGGCTCCGACGTTCCGCCCGCCGTGGGGCGCGTGGGCGCCGATCGTGATCGAGTCGCCGGTGTCGAGCCTGACCTCGCGCCCGCCGACGCGCCCCTCGATGGTCCCGGAGAGCACGGTGACGTGCTTGAGGACGCCCGGCGGCTCGGGGGGAAGCTGGCCGAGGTCGGCCCCGGGCGGGATGCGGTACAGCAGCACGTGGACGCCCCGCGCGACCAGGGCCGGCGAGAGCAGGTGACGCTCGACGCCGCTCTCGGGATCGAGCAGGACCTGACGCTCGGCTCGAAGGACGATCTCGGCCCCCTCCTCGGCGACCGGGACGTCGAGAAGCTCGGCGATGGTCGTGTCAAGCGCGGCCGCGAGCTGATATACCACCCGAATCGAGGGATTCTTCCGGCCGAGCTCGATCTCGCTGATCATCGCGCGGCTGACACCGCTCCGCTCGGCGACCTGCGCGAGCGTGAGCCCCAACCCCTTTCTCCGCCCTCTGACGCGTGCGCCGATGTCAATCACCGCAAAAACTCCACCAAAGTGGAACTACTTTCGCCCAAAGCAGAATAAGCTGCCGTGGACGACTGTTCACTTTAGTGGAAACGCACGCCTCGGGTTGACGCAGGGATGCGACCCGGGCTCATCCGAGTTCGCGGACCTTCGAACCCCATCGATGTGTCGGGAGATCCCGGGGTCGACACAAATCCAGTTCTTCTCTCCTCACCCTGCCCGCCGTCCCCCGTGACGGGGTCGGCGGGCGTTTCCAGGAACAGCGGCGGCCTCGCACCCGTTGGTCCGCGACGATCAGCGGACGCCGGCGCCCCGCGTGCTCAGGCACACCCGCCTCAGCACGCCCGTGGCGCCGGCGGCGAGGCCGTCGCTGTTGTCCTGACCCCGCCCCGTCCCCCCTCACGCGATCGTGCCGACGGGCGGATCCAGCGGCAGCGTGCGGGCGACCTCCAGATAGTGCCGATACGCCGCGCCCGTCTCCTCGACGCTGTCGCCGGCGAACTTCTCCAGCGCCGCCCGCGCGATCTCGAACGCGACCACGTTCTCCATGACCACCGACGCCGCGGGCACCGCGCAGACGTCCGACCGCTCGTAGTCCGAGCGCTCGGGCTCCTTCGAGTTGAGGTTGACCGACTCCATTCCGCGCAGGAGCGTGGCGATCGGCTTCATGGCCCCGCGCACGACGACGGGCTGGGCGTTGCTCATCCCGCCCTCGAGCCCGCCGGCGTTGTTGGACGCGCGCACGAAGCCGAGCGACGGCGTGTCGACCTTCGAGCGGTCGAAGGCGATGGGGTCGTGGACGGCGGAGCCCGGCCGGAAGGCGACCTCCTTCCCGAGGCCGATCTCCACGCTCTTGAAGGCCTGGATGCCCATCACGGCGTACGCGAGGCGCGCGTCGAGCTTCTGCCGCCAGTCGACGCACGATCCGAGGCCGAAGGGAAGGTTGAAGGCGTGCGCCTCGACGAGCCCGCCGGCCGTGTCCTTCCGCTCCTTCGCCTCCCGGATGGCGGCGCGCATCGCCTCGGAGGCGTCGGGGTCGGGGCAGTAGACGTCCGACGCGTCGCGCGCCGTCCTCATCTCTCGCCAGTTCCCGGGGGTGATCTCGACGCCGGTGCTCGCCTCCCGGATCGTGCGCACGAAGCCGAAGACCTCGATCTCGAACACGTCGCGCAGCAGGCACCGGGCCAGCGCGCCCGCGGCGACTCGTGCCGCCGTCTCACGCGCGCTGGCGCGCTCGAGCGTCGCGCGGCAATCCGTCGTGAGCCACTTCACGCTCCCGGCAAGATCGGCGTGGCCCGGACGCGGTCGGTACACCGGCGGCGTGCGCTCGGCGTCGTCGATCCGCGAGTCCCTGTTGACCAGACGCATCGCGATCGGCGAGCCGATGGTCGTGCCCTGGCGCGTGCCGGAGAGGATCTCGATCACGTCAGTCTCGATCTTCTGGCGTCCGCCCCGCCCGTAGCCGCCCTGGCGGCGCCGCAGCTCGGCGTTGATCAGTTCGAGATCGACGCGCAGGCCGGCGGGCAGCCCCTGGACGAGGACGAGCACCGCCGGACCGTGCGATTCGCCCGACGTGTGGTAGGTGAGGTTCGGCATGCCGGGAAGCATATCGGCCACATCCGCGCACGGATGCGGCACGACCCGGCGGGCGGCTAGCATTCCACCGATGCACCCCGACGACGAGGTCTGCCTCTGCTTCCACGTCCCGCTGCGGAAGATCCGCGCGTATCTGGAGCGCGAGGATCCGCCGGTCGCGTCGCTGATCAGCGAGTGCCTCGGCGCGGGGACGGGCTGCCGGTGGTGCGTCCCGTTCCTGGAGCGGCTCCACGCGCAGCACGCGTCGGGGCGGGAGCCGGACCTGGAGTGCTCGCCCGAGACGTACGCTGCGGACCGGAGCACGTACCGCCAGACGGGGTCGCGCGGGCCCGGACCACGCGCGCGCCAGTAGGCTCAGTCGGCGCAGCCGATGTACTCGACGCAGAATCGGATGTAGTCCTGGACGTCGGTCGCCCCATTGTTGTTGTAGTCGGCCCGCTCCGGCCTGTTGACGTAGTCGTCGGCGAACGCCGCGTAGTCACGCACGTCGACGACGCCGTCCATCTGCCAGTCGGGCTTGCAGTCGACGAACGGGATGATCGTGCGGTCGAGATTGACGACGCCGGCGCGGAACAGTGTCGCGGGCGACGACGACGCGTCGAGCACGATCCCCTCCGACGCGCCGATCGTGACGTTGTCCGACTCCACCTGGCCGAAGAGCGCCGGATCGCCGTCGCGGATGTTCGAGATCGCGACGCCGAACCAGATCCGACCCGGCGGGAGGGCGAAGTCCGAGTGCCCGTCGTAGTAGAGGTTCGCGACACCGATGACCATGCCGGGCGGGCATCGCAGGTTCCGCAGGGCGATCTCCCCGATCGGATCCGCGAGATCCGGCTGCCCCCCGGCGTCGCGATAGAAGGTCATCCGCGAGTCGAAACGCACGTAGACGGGATTGAGGTTCGCCACGGCGTACGACATCATCGAGATGTGGAGGTGGCCCCGCAGACGCGTCGTGACGTCCACCACGAGGTTGCTCTCCCCAGGCACGAACCCGACCGACGCCGGGGACTCGACCTGCTCGACCAGGTTCTGGTACGCGGGGCGGTGCGGCGCGGCGAAGAACGTCCGCCGGTCGAGCAGCACGGCCTCCGACTGGTCCCCCGCGTCGCCCGAGACCCCGTCCTCGGGCGGCGTCCGATCCCCGCCGGGAGGATTCGGAGGCGTTCGCCGGGCGACCTCCCCGCTGCGCACATCGAGCGGGCGAGCGCGCGTCGCCTCGGGCCCCATCACGAGCTGGGCGTCGGCCGGAAGGCCGACCACCCCCGTCAGGGCCACAACGCATGCGACCCCCAGCGTCCGTCCCTTCTTCATGTTCCTCTCCTCACTGAGATCGGGGGCGAGGCTACAGGAGCGACGCGCACGAGAGAACCGCAAAGCCTGGGAAAAACCCCCGGCACGTGTCCCATAATCACCTGATCTGGTGGGACGGAGCCGCACGATCGGGGCGGGAAGGACACCGCACGGGCCCCGGCGGCGAAGCGGGGGCGTGGCTCAGCCCTGGCCCAGCCGCTCGCCGAGCCAGCCGGGCACCGCGTCGATGCCGATCCGCTCCTGCTCCTGCGTGTCGCGATGGCGCACTGTGACCGTCTGGTCCTGGAGCGTGTCGCCGTCGACGGTGAAGCAGTACGGGCAGCCCGCCTCGTCCATCCGCGCGTACCGCTTGCCGATGGACTGCTTGGGGTCGTACTCGATCATGCCGAGGCGGCCGAAGCGCCGGACGAGGGCCTCGTGGAGCTTCTGGGCCACCTCGGGCATGCCGTCCTTGTTGACCAGCGGGTACACGGCCGCCTTGATGGGGGCCAGCTCCGGGGGGAACTTCATGAAGACCTTGGAGGGGCGAGAGTCGTCGGGGGTGAAGGCCTCGCAGAGCAGGACGAGGACGCCGCGGCTGAGCCCGGAGGCGGGCTCGATGACGTGCGGGAAGTACCGCTCGTTGCGCTCCTGATCGAAGTACTCGAGCTTTGCGCCGGAGTGCTCGTGGTGCGCGCGCAGGTCGAAGTCGGTGCGGTGCGCAACGCCCTCGAGCTCGCCGAAGCCGGGGGCGGTGAAGGGGTAGCGGTACTCGACGTCCGCCGTGCCGCAGCCGGCCTTGGCGTAGTGCGAGAGCTCGTCGGACTCGTGCTGGCGCATGATGAGGTTGGCCTCGTCGATCCCGAGGGACCTCCACCAGTCGAGCCGGGCCCGCTGCCAGAACTCGAACCACTTGGGCGCCTCGCTCGGGTGGCAGAACCATTCCATCTCCATCTGCTCGAACTCGCGCGAGCGGAAGATGAAGTTGCGCGGCGTGATCTCGTTGCGGAAGCTCTTGCCCATCTGGGCGATACCGAACGGAAGCTTCACACGCGACGTATCGACCACGTTCTTGAAGTTGAGGAACATGCCCTGCGCCGTTTCAGGGCGGAGGAATACCTTGTTCTCATCGTCCTTGATCGCCCCGGCGTAGCTCTCGAACATGAGGTTGAACTCACGCGGCTCGGTGAGCTGGCACTTGTCGTGCTCACCGGCCATCTTGCTCGGCTTCATCGGGCAGGGCGTGCTGCTGACGTGATCGGCGCGGAAGCGGCCCTTGCACTCCCGGCAGTCGACCATCATGTCGCTGAAGAGATCGTAATGCCCCGAGGCCTTCCACACCTGCGGGTGCATGATGATGGAGGTCTCGAGGCCGACCATGTCGAACTCGTTGCCGTCGGGCCCGAGCGGGGGATGATGCACCATGGCGTCCCACCACGCGTTCATCACGTTGCGCTTGAGCTCCACACCCAGCGGTCCGTAATCCCAGAAGCCGTTGATGCCGCCGTAGATCTCGCTGCTCTGGAAGATGAACCCGCGGCGCTTGCAGAGCGCCACAATCTTCTCCATCGTGCTGCCGGGAGGCTTGGCCATCGTCGATATCCTTTCCCGCGTGCGGTATTGCGCGTGCCCGGAGACCCGAACAGACCGCGCGCGGTCTCCTCGGGCAGAGTCGAATCGGGCATTATAGCGGGGGGACGAGAGGGACCCAAGCGAGCGGACCGCACCACGTGTTCTCAAGATGAGCGGTGATGATCGCGAGTGCGGCGCAGCAACGCGCCGCCAAGGACGAGAAGCAGCGCGGACGTCGGCTCCGGGCCGATGTTGACCAGATGGAACGGGGTGACATCAGGCGTGCCGGACGCACCGCTCGAGATATCGGTCCACTGCAGCGGCAACTCATCGCTGATGAGATCGATGGTGAGATTACCGTCGAACATGAGCGGCCAGTCGGCGTCGATGACGTACTGCGCGATGACGACATCCTGGGCGCCGATCAGTGGGCCGAAGGTCCGCAGGAACGATTCCGGTCCGGCCTCGTTCAGGGCGATGCCGTCCGCCGCCGAACTCGTGTGCGTGCCGAAGGCGAAGGGGGAGGTCGGGGGAATGATGACGTCGCTCCGGAACTCCATGAGATCCGCCATCCACGCCGAAGAAGGTTCCGACGCCTCCACCGCCCAATCCCAACTGAGCTTGTTGATCGAGCGATCCGACACGAGACGCACATCCAGCGTGAGCGGGAAATGATCATTCCAGTAGGACTCCACGTAGAAGTCGTCCTCGATCACTGAACTTCCCGTGTGCTCAAGGATGAGCTGCACCTCCGCCAAGGCGGATGGCGTCGAACCCACCACGACGACACAGAAACCGACAATATTCAAAGCGACCCGCAGCTTCCTCATGGCATGCCTCCCCTGACTGAGATGCAAGAAGGGACTTCAACCATGAGTGTAACGGCAGGTGAAGAAGAGAGTGAATGGTTTATCGAGCCATTCCTGGGATTCCAAGAGATCTCAAGCTGATTGCAGCCCGCGGAAGGAGGCCATGAAGATGGGAGATGGATCCACGGAAGTCACGCGAAGCACGGAAGAACAAGGAGTGGAAGATCGAGGCAGCCTCATGACGGTATCTTACGTCGCCATGGCTTCTGGCTCTAATCCGATTCCCTATCCTCTTCTCTTTCCGTGACTTCCGTGCGATCCGTGGACGGTATCTCTTTCGTTTCCGTCGATGCGCGGACGGGTGAGATATCGACCTTCTCCGCCCCTTCGGGCACCCGGAAGCGGAAGTGCTCGGACGGATAGGTGGGCGAGAGTTGCCACTTCCGGATCACCGCCGAGTAGCGCGGCGTGCCCGGCTCCGTCTTGTACGTGATGACCAGTTTGCGCGGCAGAGGCTCATCACCCTGGTCGATCCACAACTCCCAGTCGATCTCGTCGTTCCAGAAAAGCAATCGATGCGTGGGATAGCGTCCGATGCGATCGGTCCCCACGATCTGACCATGCGTCGCCTGGCCGATCACCGCGTCATACACGTCGTCATACAGCAGGTCCGCCAATGGAAGCGTCAACGCATACTTCTCCGCCAGTTCGATGAGCATCGCGTCGATCGTGCTCGGCATGGTAAGAACCGAGTAGGCGTTGGCATCACGATGATGGATCGAAAGCGAGTGGCCGTCGTAATAGGCGCGGATGTTGCCATCGTCCCCATCGATGTCCACGATCAACTTGTGCGGGCGCGACAGATTGAACGTGCGCCGATTCGTCCGACGGACCGGCTCACCTTCCTCATCGCGCGTTTCGTACGTGTCCTTGGCGACCAGCGTGAACCCCTTCTGATCGGCCAGGAAATCACTCATCTGTCGGGCAATGTCGAACGGGTCGGATTGATCCGCCGCCGGCGCCGTCGTCGGGGCGTTGGCGGGGGCTTGCGGACTTGTTTGTCCCGACGTGTTCTGCGGCGGAGGGACCACCTGGTAGGCGGACTGCCCGTTCTGTTGCGTGTTCACGTAGTAGGCGTTGTTGAACGTATGGTACGTCGTGTTGTCCACGACCACGGTTCGGGCGTAATCCGGCAGCGTATCCACCACGTAACCTACCGGCGGATAGCAGCTCGCATAATACACCCCGCCGGGCCGGTAGACCGGCCGATAGTAGCGGTAATTGGCCATGTAATACGTGCGGCCGTGATGGCGGATGCGACGGCTGCGATCCGGAGGCGATCGGAGCCAGGACGGATCCGCCGCGGTGTAGAAGTCCGCGCTCGGCGTATTGCGCACCGCGATGCCCGGCGAATTCCGGACGGCGATTCCCGGCTGATTCCGTACTGCGATGCCGGGGTTGTTCCGCACACCGATCCCGCCATTCTGTGGCACGCCCAGTCCGGGCGAGTTCGTCACGGCGCCGCCCGACGTGCCGCGGATTCCGACCCCCGCCGAATTCCGCGTGGCAGTGCCGCCGCTCCGGCGTACGTTGTATTCCGCCGGCTGGTAGCGCGTCGACCCGTAGCTGAACGAACGGCGGACCTCATGCTCAGTTCGATGCGAGTAGGGGTTCGTCGCCTGGGCGGAGTTCGGGCTCAGCAGGCGGTGCGTCGCGCGCTGGGCGAGGACAAAATCGGCACTGCCCACCAGGAACAGGGCCCCCAGCGTGGCCAGAATTGTACGTTGCAAGGTATCTGCCATGATGGCCTCCACACGCGAACCCTTGTCGGCTCAGCCTCGATCGCAACACAGGGCGGCTCAGAACATTACGCTCCAGTCGAACCCATCTTTCATTCCCCCTTCAGTATAGACGCCGCCGAGTGCCAGATGTTGGAGACCCTGCGTCGGAATCGGAATGGGAAAACAGCACGCCTGGGAATGTAAAATCATGATTTTGCTGAGCTTACGGATCATTAAGGTAAGCGGTAGACAGGCATGCATTCGTGGTTCCCCGACGGGGTTGGGAACTTTCCGGTCAGCACATGTTCAGGGGGGTCCCACGCGATCGCTCCTGGATGGGCGGCTTGGGGTCTCCCCCGTATACTCATTTTCATTCAGGGCGATAGACCGTAAATGAGAAGTAATCGCTTTTTCCCGGCGCAGACGCATGGACCACCAGCAAGAATCCCCCACCCGGCTGAAGGCATCCGATGATCAAGCCGCGCCCGCTTCGCTCTCCGCGTTTGCCGCACGGATGGCCGTGGCATCCATAGTCGTCATGGGCATTCTCATTCTCTCGTTGGGTATCTGGTATCTCCTCCAGGTGTTCATGCTGGTCTTCGCCGCGCTGCTCCTCGCCATTCTCCTGCGGACCTTTGCCACTGCGGTCTCGTCGGTCGTTCCCATCCCTACCAAGGGGGCATTCGTCGCCGTCGTCATCGCCATCGTGCTCCTGATCGGCGCGACCGGCTGGCTTCTGCTGCCGCGCATCGCCGAACAATTCGACGGACTCGCCAAGCAGGTCCCCGCCGCCATCGACCAGATCCAGTCGCAGGTGCGGAGCACCACGTGGGGCGAGAAGCTACTCAACGAAGTCGAGCTTCGTAAGACGTTTTCCACCGAAGCGTTGCGCCTCTTCCGCGCCCAACCGGCAATCTTTTCGAAAGCGGCGGGGCTGATCGTGTCCGTTCTGGTCGTCGCCATAGTCGGACTCTACATCGGATTCGATCCTGAACGTCACAAGGAGGGCTTGCTGTACTGGCTGCCCGATCGCGCGCAGGCGAAGGCCCGCGAGTGCATCGATGCCGGCATCACGACCATACGCTGGTGGCTGATGGGCAAGGCGTTATCCATGATCGTCGTCGGTGTGATGACCGCGATCGGGCTGTGGCTGCTGGGTGTGCCCCTGGCGGCGTCACTGGCATTGATCGCCGGGGCGCTCGCTTTCATTCCCAATTTCGGGCCGATCCTGTCGCTCATTCCTGCCGTGCTGGTCGCGTCCATGGAAAGTCTTTCCCTCGCCGGCTACGTCGTCGTGCTCTACATCGCCATTCAAATGGTGGAAAACTACCTGATCACCCCGTTGATCCAGGAGCAAAATGTCGATCTGCCCCCCGTGGCCATCATCATCGGCCAGATCGTGATGGGTATACTGAGTGGACTCATCGGCGTGATGCTTGCGACACCCATCCTCGCCTTGCTGAAGGTGGTGCTCGAGAAACTCTACGTCCGCGATCTCCTCGGAAAGGCCGGCGAAGAGGAATAACGTCCCCCGGGGAGCGCGCGTGTCGAACGCATCGTCACGATGCGTTGGCTTCGAAAAGCAGGCCTCGGCGGGCCTCGCGCGCCTTCTCTTCGTTCACCATTCCCAGCAGGATCAACCCGCCCACGAAAAAGACGACCAGCGCCACGATCGACAGGCGCGTCGAGCCGGTGAGCTTGTCGATCACCGCGAACGTCAGCGGTCCCCAGATCGCCGAAAACTTGCTGAACACGGTATAGAAGCCGAAGAACTCCGCGCTGGCGTCCACGGGAATCATGGAACTGTAGTACGATCGGCTCAAGGCCTGCGAGCCTCCGAGCACCAGGCCCACCATGACCCCGAGGGCGAAGTACTGGGTCACGGTCTGAATGAAATAGGCGGAGATGACGATCCCGCTCCACAGCACGAGCGAGAGCATGATCGCGGGGCGGGTCCCGATGCGCGAGGCAATCCAGCCGAACAGCAATGCCCCCAGCATGGCCACGACTTGAATGATCAGCAGCGTGATCATCAGGTGCGACGTTTTCAACTCCAGCGTCGTCTTGCCGAAGATCGTCGCCATCGTGATTACCGTCTGGATGCCGTCGTTGTACAGCATGAAGGCGATCAGGAAGAGCACGAGGTGCTTGAAGCGGCCGACACGGCGGGCGGTGTGGATCGTGCGTCGGAATCCGATCGTCGCGTAGGTGAACGGCCGGGGCCAACCGTTCCGGCGCTCGGGGGGCTCCTCGCGAGGCGGCGCTTCGCGAAGCCGAAATGCCGTGATCAGCGTGAAGCCGGCCCACCAGATCCCCGCCGTGCCCAGGCCGATCCGCGCCGCCAGCGCTTGGGAGACGCCGAGCTTTTCGTGGCCGAGGATCAGCCCGAGGGCGATCAGAAAATGCAACGCTCCGCCGATGTACCCGGAGGCGTAGCCCCAGCCCGAGACGCGATCCAACCGATCCTCGGAGACGATCTGCGGCAGGAAGGCGTCATAGAACACGTTGGCGCTGATGAACGACACGTGAGCGACCATGAACAGCGCCAGCGTCATGATCACGTTGCCGGATTGGCAGAAGAACAGCAGCATGGTGAACAGGCTGCCGCCATACGCAAAGGAGAGCATGAACCGCTTCTTGGCGGCGGAAAAGTCCGCGATGGCGCCCAGGATCGGTGCCATGAGAAAAGCGAAGGCGGCGGCGAACGCGGCGGCAAAGCCCCATAGACTGGTTGCTTTGAAGGTGGTTCCGAACAGGGAATACCCCGCGTCGCCCACGACGACATCCGCGAAGTAAACGGGCAGCAGCCCCGCCAGAATGGTGGTCGCGTAGGCGGAGTTGGCCCAGTCGTAGACGCACCATCCGAAAACCGTGGACCGCTCATTCTGTCGCAACCGGCTTGTGTTCATGGATAGAGGTCCGGAGGAATCAGGCGTGAGCGTCGGTGGCGGGGATGTATCGTCCGAGGATCTCGACGATCTCCTCGACGTTATCAACCTCGTGAACGTGACGGCAGTGCTTCGGCCGGACCGGCTTGATGCAGCCGACGACGGGGCGCCAGAAATCACCCATAACGAAGATCGGCGCCGTCGGCATCAGTTTCTTACAGACATACTCCCAGACGAGGGCGAATTCCGTCAGCGTACCGGTGCCGCCTTCGAGGACGACGTACCCGCTGGAGAGGTCCATCATCTTCTGAATGCGATCGAAGAGACCCTCTGAGGTGATCTCCCGATCGATGTGGCTGTTGGCCTGAAGCGGGATGCCCCGGTAGTCGTTGAAGATCGAGCAGGTGACGCCGATCGTGCTCGCCCCCGCCTCCTTCGCACCGCGGGCGCTCGCCTCCATCGTGCCGTCATATCCGCCATTGCATACGGTGTACCCGGCGCGGCCCAGTTCGAGTCCCACGCGATACGCCTGCTCGTAGAGCGGCTCACCCGGCTTGGGCGCGTAACTGCCGAACACACTGATGACAGGCGGGGACTCGGGCATGGCGATCGACCTTCTACGTGGGGCGGCTCAACGACTGCGGAGCACTCACGCCGCCTCCTGCACCGTCACCTTGGTGATCTTGACCGGCTCCGACGGTGCGGACTGCTCGCCCATGCCGTTGTTCTGGACCGGGACCTTGCCGATCTTGTCCAGCGTGGCCTTGGAGTCGTCGTCCGCCAATTCGCCGAAGACCGTGTACTGACCGTCCAGGAAATCACAGCGATCCAGGCAGATGAAGAACTGGCAACTGGCCGAGTTCGGGTCCTGAGCCCGGGCCATGGAGAGCGTCCCCTTGACGTGGGGCTTGTCGTTGAACTCCGCCGGGAGACGATTCGGGCCGTTTCCCGTGCCGTCGCCCTTCGGACAGCCGCCCTGGATCATGAATCCATCGATGATGCGATGAAAGGCAAGATCGTCGTAAAATCCGTCCTCGGCTAGGCTTATGAAGTTTTCAACATGCTTCGGCGCGACGTCGGGGAAAAACTGAAGCGTCATATCACCGAAATTCGTCTGGATGGTGGCGGTTTTCATCACGGACTCTCCTCGCACTTGCGGTTTCGTGTCCTGCGTCTCTGTTCAAGTTCAGCGTTCGCGATTGTAACGGAAGATGGCTAGCGTTCGTAGGCGGGAATGACCGATAAACCCGGAAAAGTGCGCGGACTCCGACACGCTGGCACGCGAAACCGTTGATCCGTCCCGCGCACTCACCGATCAAGGCGGATCGGTGTTTTCCATACGCTCAATGATTTCAGAAGACGCACGGAGGCTTTCGATGGGTATCGCTCGTTTCAGGGTCGTCTGGGTAGTACTTGGCACGCTCGCGCTCTGGGGGTGCACCGAGGAGAAGAACGTCGGGCTCATCGAGCCGGAAAAGCCCTACGGCCGGCCGTTGCCTCCCGGGGAGAAAGCGCTGGTCAAACTGACCGATCCCAGCGCGTTCCCCGATTTCAGCACGGGCTTCGAGCGGAAGCAGGGCCTTGAGCAGTCCGCGCTCTACAGCCTTCAGTATCTCTCCAAGCCATCATCCCAGCAGTTCTTTCCGTACCTGGATGTGTCTCACGATCGAGCAACCGCCAGCGTCGAGGCCTTTCTCGAGGTGCTGCGTGATGCGCAGTCGCCGGACGAGTTCGACGCCATGATCAAGGATCGCTTCGACATCTACATGTCACGCGGCTACGACGAGATGGGCACCGTGCTGTTTACCGGCTACTACCGCCCGATCTTCGATGCGCGGCGGCAGCCAAACGCCGAGTTCCGCTATCCCTTGTACAAGCGTCCGGATGACCTTCGACGTGGCTCGAAGTATCTCACCCGCGGAGAGATTGAAAGTGGGGCGCTGGCGGGGCGCGGGCTGGAACTGGTCTGGCTGCGTGATCGCTTCGAGACGTACATCATCACCGTGCAGGGCTCCGCCCGGTTGCGCCTGGAGGACGGCAGCCTCTTTGACATCGGATACCACGGCGACAACGGTCTCGAATACAGCTCCATCGGCCAGTGGCTGGTGGACCAGGGGCTCATCAATCCGAACCGTCTTTCGCTTCAAGGGCTGATCGCCTTCTTCCAGCAGAATCCGCAGATGATGGACGAGGCCCTGGCGGTCAATCAGCGCTACGTGTTCTTCACACCGCGCGAGGGCGGTCCCTTTGGTAGCCTGAACGTGCCGATCACACCGTTCCGTTCGATCGCCACCGACAACGATGTCTATCCCCGCGCGGGAACGGCATTCGTGCAGACGCAGATCCCCGGCCGGGCAAGTGATGGCTCCATACGCCAGTATCGTTACGAGGGGTTCGCGATGGATCAGGATACCGGCGGTGCGATCCGAGCGGCGGGGCGGTGCGACTTCTTCCTCGGCACCGGCCCGGAAATGGGAGAACTTGCCGGCAGGACTTTCGCCGAAGGCCGGCTCTACTACATTTTCGTGAAGGAAGGCGCCGGCGGGTACGACGTGATGGCCAGTCCTCCACCGCCGGATGTGTATGAGGATCCCGGGCCGACGGTCGCGGTTCCCACGCTGGATGGTCCGACCGAAAGCTACGACGACCCGGCCATCGCCGTACCGACCATGGACGGCCCTCCCGAGTACGAGAACTACCATGATGAGGACGACGACGGCCCGACCATTGCCGTGCCGACTATGGACGGTCCGCCCGGGAGCGGCTGATCGAACACCGCCGATCGTCAACGGGGGGAGGTGTCGGAGGTCAATCGCCGGCCCTGGCCGTCAGCTTCCCACGTATCGGCGTCACCATGCCGGTCCACGTAACCTCGCCACAGTTCGTACCAATAGGCCAGGAACTGGTAGGGGGCCCAGCGATCGTAATGCGCCTGGGCGGTCCTGGCGGTCCACGTTCGGCGGGGGTAACGCTCGCGCAGATGGCGCATCAGTTCCGTATCCACCGCCACGCGGTCGTAGCGACCCAGAAGCATGCACAGATTCGCGGCCCCGTAGTCGCCGATCCCCGGCAACCGCTTCAATGACTTGAAGAGTTCATCCGTCGAAGCTGTTTCGTCCGCAAACGCGTTCAGATCGATGCTTCCATCCTTCACGCCACGTGCCAGCCGAAGAATCGACGACGCTCGGTAGCCGACGCGGGCCTTGGTTTTCAATTCTGATTCCTTCACGCGCGCCAGCCGATCGGGCGTCGGGAAGCTTCGGGTCTCGGTGTCCGAGGGGACGCCCCAGTGATGCACGAGTTGCTCGACCATACGGATCGTCTGACGCCACGTCACGTTGCATGTGCAGATGACCTTGACCACGTCCTCGAATAACGTTTCGCTGCGAATCAATCGCCCGAAGCGCAGCCGCGCCGCATCATGATGCGTGCGTGAATGCAGACAGCGCTCGTGAAAGTCGAAGAAGTCCTCGTCGAGGCGAAGAATATGGCGGACGCGCTCTCGGATGCGCTTTCGCTCCGCTGCCGTGACCGCCATGCCGGATATCGCGACAAGGGTATGCTCATTCTTCATCCGCAGCGTGATGGACATCGAACGCGCATTCGAAAGGGTGACCACCGTCCGTAACGTTTTTCGCGACGCCTCCCAACGGTTCGGCGCCAGCATGAAAAAGCCGTAGGAACAGACGGCGGGGAGAAAGCTGAAGTCGGGGGGTGGGGACAGCTGAATGCGCATGAATAATCCGGACGACGACCCTGCACTAACGCGCCAGGCAACACAGAATGCCCGGCGAGGTTAATTGTCGATACAGGATACGTTTGCACCGGTCATGGCGTCCAGCATGAGGCTGAGGTCCGCCTCGTCCACGTCATCGTCGAGATCGAGGAGGGCGAACTGGCATTCGGAGTCCGGCTGGGGTACTCCCGAACCGCTGTAGCAGGCCTGGAACATGCCATAATCATCCAGGTCCACGTCTCCGTCATCGTCGAGATCACCTTCACACAGAGTGCCCACCACGAAGCTGCGGACAGGCGAACGCATGAGCAGAACGGCGTCACCGTCATCATTCGTCTCGCCGGACAGAATGCGGTAGTAGACCGCGCCGGAGGACAGATTCGAGATCGTGACATTGTGGCTCGTGTGCAGACCGCTGCTCGAGGCGGACTGCCCCAGGGTGCTCGTCGGGCCGTAGTCCACGCGACTGGTCGCGGGCCAGTCGGTGTTCCAGGATATGTCGATGCGACCGGCCCCCGTCTGGTTCGCCTGGCTGATCCACGGCCCGCTCTTGACCAGGTAACGGCGCCCGCCGGCGTCCCCGTAGCCTTTGCGCGTGGAGTTGGGCATCACTTCGATGCTGTCCTGCGGGCTGAGTCCGGTGATGTTGTGCTGATGCACCGTGTTGAGGGAAGCGTCGAGGTCGGAGATGGCCTCGAATCCAGCGCCCGAGGTCCCCGCCGGGGTCCACCACATCTGCTCGGTGGCACCGATGTCCGTATTCCAGGTGATCAATACACTCGTACCCTGATCGGGGATGTCGGCGTAGAGGTTGGTAATGGTGATGGGATTGTCAGCATAATCGTTAAAGGATGTGCCGATCGCCGTGGCTGCCTCGAAGGCGGCGTTATCGTACTGATCGGCAAGTTCGAGTGAGAACGTGTCCCACCCGATGTTGTTCGGATAGACGAACCAGCACGCGCAATAGACCTGCCGGGCGCGGGAGGCATTGGACGCGCCGAGATCAAGGTAGAACTGCCGCATGACCGACATGCTGCTCGGGTTCGTGTCTGCCACCCATCCCCATTCCGTGATGTACACCCCGGCATGGGGCAGTGCGTTCTCGGCATCGAGAAAATCGAGAAGCGTGGTCGGGACGCTGCTGCCGGCATGCGCGGTGACCCCGTCGTAGCCGTTCGGGCCGAGGATCTGCATGACAGACCGTTGATTGTTGACGTTGTTCATGTGGCCGATGATTACGTTGGCATCCGGCTGGACCGCCTTGATGGCGTTGCGCACCTTTTCAAAACCGGCGGCATAGATGCTCGGCGTAACGTCGAAGAACTCCACTTCATTACCGATCGAGTACGTGCGGCAGTAGTTCTTGATCTGGTTGGCCCAGTTCCCGCATTGGCTGGCAAACGCATCCTGATCGGCAGTGTTCAGCGGCACGGTCTGTTCCCATCTCCAGTCGAGGCGCTGGAGCACGGTGAACCCTTGCGCGGTGGCCGGCTTGTAACGTCCACCGACGTTGGGTCCGCCACCATCCGTGGCATTCGCTTCAACCACCCATCCGGTGCGATGGCTCATGACGTCCACCGCCATGCCCCAGTCAAAAAAGTGGACACCGAAAATGTGCTTCGATTCGGCCTGGAGGGCGTTCGGAACCAGCAGCAGTATTCCCAGGCCCAGCCATCTCCAACTCGTCGGACGAAATGTGTGCATGTCAGGCATCCTGTTTGGGTCGCGAGGAGTGAGAGTCAACCACGCCCGGGAGGCGTATCTTGCGTAGACGCTGATTCAAGCTGACCGAACGGCGGGCAGACTGTTCACCGGGAGCACCCCTGTATCCATGGTTTATTTCCGCGACTTCCATCTTTATCATAACCCATGATACGGGTTGATTCAATAAAATCCTGCGAAAGGGAAACCCATCTGATGCGGGTGCAGCAGGCTGCATCTGGCATCGTGTTTGGCATAAGATGGATCGCGTTTGACGTCCGTCGCCGCAGGGTGACAGGAGTACGATCCAACCTCGACAGGGCAGCATATGAGCAGTGAACGAACATTCGGCGTGGCAATTCTGGGCTTCGGATTCATCGGCAAGGTTCACGCCTACGGCCATCTCAACATTCCGCTCTTCTACGAACCGCCGCCATTGAAGACTCGGCTGGTGGGCGTGGCGACCAGCCGGGATGCCTCCGCCGCCAAGGCGAAAGCCCAACTGGGGTTCGAAGTTGCCACGACCGATCAAATGGCGCTCATCGAGCGGGATGACGTGGACATCGTGCACATCTGCACGCCAAACGATCTCCATGTCGAAGCACTCCTGGCGGCGATGAAGGCCGGCAAGCACATCTACTGCGACAAGCCCCTGACGGCGACGGTCAAGGAGGCGGAGCGTGTCGCCGAAGCTTTCGAGTCGTATCGAGGCACGAGCCAGATGACGCTGCAGTATCGATTCTGGCCCGCCACCCTCCGCGCGAAGCAGATGGTCGATGACGGCCGACTCGGTGAGATCACGCACTTCCGGGGGGCGTATCTCCACGCAGGCAGCGTCGATCGTGCGAAAGCGCTGAACTGGAAAGCGAATGCCGAGCAGGGCGGCGGTGTGTTGAATGACCTCGGTTCCCACGTGATCGACCTTCTGCAGCATCTTCTCGGCCCGCTCGAACCGCTTCACGCCCTGCGCCGCGTGTGGACGACGGAGCGCGAAAGTCTCCGCGCACCCGGGAGCAGGATCCCCGTGGTCGCCGAGGATTTCGCCATGGTCACCATGCAGACGTCGACCGGCGCGCCGGGCGTGATCGAGGCCAGCAAGATCGCCACAGGAAGCGAGGACGAACTTCGCTTCGAAATTCACGGTGATCGCGGAGCGCTGCGATTCAACCTCATGGACCCGAACTGGCTGGAGTTCTGTGACCAGGCAGACAAGGACACGCCCCTGGGGGGAGAGCGAGGATGGAAACGGATCGGCTGCGTGCATCGCTATGAAAAACCGGCAGGCTTTCCCGGACCCAAGCAGAGCATCGGCTGGATGCGCGGGCACATGCACTGCCTGCATCACTTCCTGGAGGCCGTTGCCCGAGGCGGACGCGGCGAACCGAATCTCATGGCAGGGGTGGAACTGCAGCGGCAACTCGATTGTATTGCGAAGATGGCGAAAACCGTGGGGTGACGGCCCGTCGCTGAGGCGAAACGGTCGCTGTGTCGGTGCTAGTGCTCACGATCGACGATCATTCGCGCCATACTCATCAAGGCATCGCGCGCGTCGGTGCGGGGCAGGTCACGGAGGCAGCTTACGGCGGAGTCCACGTAGCGCCGCGCGGCGACAAGAGTATGGTCAAGACTGCCGGTCTGCTCCAGCAGCGGCTGCAGGATCCGGCGATCGGGGGAAGGCTGCTCCAGGAAGGCAAGCAGTTGGCGTCGCTGCTCATGGTTCCCTTCGCGCAGGCCATGGATGATCGGCATCGTGAGCTTGTGTTTTTCGAGATCGCGCCCGAGCGTTTTGCCCATCCGCTGTTCAGAGCCGATGATGTCGAGCACGTCATCGGTGATCTGGAAAGCGATGCCCACATCCAGGCCGAACCGTTCGAATGCCGCCACCGTGCCGGCATCCGCACCGGCGTACTTTGCCCCGAGCAGACAGCACGTTCCGGTTAACGCGGCGGTCTTCTTCGTGATGATCTCCAGATACTCGTCGAGAGTCAGGTCGTTGTTGCCGCGATGGTGAATCTGCTGGAGTTCCCCCTCGCACACGGTGTTCGTCGTGGAGCCGATGGTGCGTGAGGCGTCCTGAGAATCGAGTGAACTGCACAGGTGGAATGCGTGGCTGATCAGGAAGTCACCAAGGAGGATGGCAGCCTCGTTTCCCTGGAGCCGGTTGACGGTCGGAAAGCGCCGCCGGACGTCCGCATCATCCAGGACGTCGTCGTGGACAAGCGTCGCCATGTGGACCATCTCGACCACGGCGGCCAGGGTTCGATGGGCGTCACGAATGCCCCCGCATGCCTGGCCTGACAGCAGCACCAGTGCCGGGCGCAGCATCTTGCCCCGGTAGCGTCGTACGTGGCCGCACAATTCGTCGACGACGGGGATGCCGGTGCCGAGTTCGTCGTCGAAGATGCGGCAGACCTGTTCAAGATCGGAAGCAATCGCTTCGTAATGTGTGGCCAACGCGGGCATGTGAGCCTCATAATTCTTGGCGTGAACATGATTTTGCTGTGCCGTCTGCATGCATTATCTTAATGGCACTCGCGTAGGCTCGCGAGTTGTTTCAGAAGTTTTGAAAACTCGCTAAGAGTCCGTTTCCTGGCGCTATGCAGCCTTCTCTGGCAACGGCGCAGCTGTGCCGTCGCTTGGCGGGTATGCCTCCGGCACCGTGCCCTTATCTTGTCACGCCGATCGCCGGACATTACAAGGTGGATTGCGAATGGAACGGTTGTGAACGGGAGGACCGCCTTGGGATCCGTTGAGAGAATTGCCGTCATCGGTCTGGACTGCGCGGAGCCGTCGCTGCTTTTTGACAAGTGGCTGGACGACCTGCCGAACCTCAAGCGGCTCTGTGAGGGGGGGATGTTCGGCAACCTCGAGAGCAGCATGCCGCCGATCACGGTGCCCGCCTGGTCCTGCATGGCGTCGAGCAAGGATCCCGGGAGCCTCGGCATTTACGGCTTCCGCAATCGCAAAGACCACACCTATGACGGGCTGTCCATCGCGACGTCCCTGGCAGTACGCGAGCCGCGGCTCTGGGATCTGTTCAACGCCCGGGGCAAGAGCAGCATCGTCATCGGCGTGCCGGGTACCTTTCCGATCACGCGGCCGGTCAAAGGGGCGATGATCTGCGGTTTCCTTGCCCCCGATGCCCAGTCCGACTATTGCCATCCCCCGGCCATGAAGAGTGAGATCGCCGATCTCGTCGGGGAGTACCTCGTGGATGTTCGCGGCTTCCGTACTGATGACAAGCAGTGGTTGCTCGACCAGATCTACGAGATGACCGAGAAGCGCTTCAAAGTCGCTAAACACCTGCTCACCACGCGACCCTGGGAGCTGTTCTGGATCGTCGAGATGGGCGTGGATCGGATCCATCACGGCTTCTGGCAGTACATGGATCCGAACCATCATCGATACGAGCCCGGCAATCCCTTCGAGAACGCCATCCACGATTACTACGTGCGTGTGGATGAACTCATCGGTGAGCTGCTGGAGACGATGGATCTCGACACCACCGCCGTCTGGGTCGTCAGCGACCACGGCGGAAAGTGCATGACCGGCGGGTTCTGTTTCAACGACTGGCTGATTCGGGAAGGCTACCTCGTCATGAAGGACACCACCGCCGGTCAGACGAAGTTCAAGTTCGAGAACGTGGACTGGAACAGGACGCGGGTCTGGGGGGAGGGGGGTTACTACGGACGGTGCTTCATCAACGTTACCGGCCGCGAGCCGGAAGGCATCGTGCCGGAGGATCAGTACGAAGCATTGCGCGATGAGATCGTTGCCAAGCTGGAAGCGTTGCCGGATCACGAAGGGAAGGTCATGGGGACGAAGGCGTACAAACCGCAGGAGATCTACAAGAAGGTCTCAGGTGTGGCGCCGGATCTCGTGGTCATCTTCGGCGACCTCAGCTGGCGCAGCGTCGGGACCATCGGCAATGACGCTCTCTACGTATTCGAAAATGACACCGGGCCGGACGATGCCAACCACGCTCAGCAGGGCATGTACATTCTCACGCATCCCTCCCTGCCCGCCACGGGGCGAAGGGATGACGCAACGCTCTACGACGTCGCGCCGACCAGTATGCACATGATGGGGTGGGCGATTCCCGGTGACATGCGTGGCCGCTCGCTCGTGTGACTCGGGCCTGCATTGGGGGCCGGTGGATCCCGGGGCGGATGCTTCGAGCAACGCGCCCGATAAGAGGGGGAACATGTCGGCGTTATCGGCGAGCCTTGCGTATAAAACCCTTCATCATCACGCCACAATCCTGGATGCCTGTTTTTCCCTGGATCGAGGCCCATTGGAATAGGTACACTTGTGAGATGGTCCACCGCATGTCGAGACCGGAAGAAGAGGTCGCATGAACGACGAGACGTTGAACGAGAAACTGAGTGAGGCGCGAGCCCGCATCGACGAGCTGCCCGAGCCGCAACGGTCGCACTTGATGGAGATGCTCGAGGAGACCCGGGACCGGCACCATCAGCTCAAGAAGGACTTTGCCCGCCTCGGGCATGCGGTGAGCGATTGGCAGATGATGCTGAAGTACCTCATTTTCGATCACGAAGCCACGCGTCGCGAGCGCGACGATCTGCGTCGTCGACTCGGCGAACAATCCGGCGAGTGAAATCCCACTTCTCTCAGGCTCGTCACGCTTTGTTCCCCCAGTTCCCCCTTGCGTTGACGATGACAGATCGCCTTGCTACGCTGCTGAAGGACTTACTGGAGGCGGCCTTGAGCCGGTCTGGACGTCAAGGGCCGCCTCGAATGACCGTCCGGTTCAAGCTGGATGTGAGCACGCAGCGCTTTTTCGGAGTACACCCCGATGGCGGATCTTGAAGGCATGGCATTGGCGCTGATCGCCGGCAAGCGCGACGACGTCAAGAACAAGGTGACCGAAGCGCTGGACGAGGGGCTCTCCGCGGAAAGGGTTTTGAACGAGGGATTGATCGCCGGCATGAGCGTCGTGGGCGAGCGGTTCCGCCGCAACATCATCTACGTGCCGGAGGTCCTGATCAGCGCCCGCGCGATGAAAGCGGGCATGGCCATCCTCGAGCCGCTGCTGACCGAGTCGGGCGTCGAGCCGATCGGCACAGTGATCCTCGGCACGGTCAAGGGTGACCTGCACGACATCGGCAAGAACCTCGTCGGCATGATGCTTCAGGGTGGGGGATTCGAGGTGGTGGATCTCGGCACGGACGTCTCGGCGGAAGGTTTCGTGGCCGCCATCGAGCAGCACAATTCCCGGCTCATCGGCATGAGCGCCCTGCTTACCACGACCATGCCCTACATGTCGAAGGTCATCAGCACATTGAAAGAGAAGGGGATGGACGGCGTGGCCACGATGGTCGGCGGCGCGCCCGTTACGCAGAAATACGCGGACGAGATCGGCGCGAGCGGCTATGCCCCCGATGCCGCCTCTGCCGTCGAACTGGCCAAGCAACTCTACCCTGCGGCGGTCAAGTAAAGCCTTCTCCGGCTTTCAAGCCAATTACGGCCTGCATGGATGATGGCCCCAAGCGGCTGTCCACTGATCGCGTTTCCCGTATTCAACCTGCCTGTTCGTCGAACGCGAAGTCGATGACCTGCATCTCGACCGTCGTGCGGCCATTGAAGGTGTTGAGGATCGGTTCGAATGCTACCCGACATCGACGGTGATCGCACAATGCCTGAATGCGTTCCTTCTGCTTGAACGCAATGGACTTGAGCGTGTGCGTCCCGTCGGTCAGCGCGAACTGAAGATGATCGCCGTTCTTGCCGACGGTGCGTGGTTCGCCGGAAACATTCAGCCAGCCCGTGGCGAAGCGCGGCCTCGGATTCCCCGAGCCGAACGGTGCGAGCCGTTGAATATCCTGGACCACGGGCGTGGTCAGTTCACGCAATTCCACTTCCGCGTCCAGCCGCAGCGTCGGAAGAAGATCGCTCCCGGTGAGTCGCTTGTTGGCATGCTCGATGAACGCTTCGGTGAAGGGTTCGACGCGCGCGCTGTCGATGCGCAGCCCGGCCGCCATGGCGTGTCCGCCGTGGGCCAGCAGGTGATCGCCGCATTCGGCCAGGGCGGTGTGCAGGGCGAAATGCCGAATGCTCCGCGCCGAACCCTGTCCGGTGCCGTTCTCCAGTGCGATCATGACGGTCGGGCGATGAAATCGATCCACGATGCGCGACGCCACGATCCCGATGACTCCCGGGTGCCACTCGGACGACGCCAGCACGATCGCGCGCCGGGCATCACTCGCGAGATCCCTCGCTTCGATCTGTTCCATGGCCTGCTTGAGGATGCGACGCTCGAGGGACTGGCGACCTTTGTTCTGCTCCTCCAGGTACATCGCGATCTCGCGTGCCCGTGTTTCCGGCGCGTCGGTCAGCAGTTCCGCCGCCAGTTGCGCGTGCCCCATCCGCCCGGCGGCGTTCAGCCGCGGCGCCAACCAGAAGCCGACGTGCTCGGTGTTGATTTTCTTCTCGTCGAGCAGCCGCGCCGATTCCAGCAACGCTCGAAGGCCGAAGTGGTCGCAGGCCGCCAGACCCTGCAGGCCGAACTTGGTGAGTATGCGGTTCTCGCCGGTCAGCGGGACGACGTCGGCAATCGTGCCCAGGGCGACCAGGCACGTCGCGTTCAGCAGGTACGTCCGCATGTCGGGCGTGACCTTCGGTGTTCCGCACAGCGACCGCGCGATGGCCCAGGCCAGCTTGAACGCCACCCCCGCCCCGCAGAGGTCCGTGTTGGGTGAGCCCTCACCGAGGCCGGGATGCACGAGCACCGCCGCCTCCGGGAGCTCGTGCGTCATCGTGTGGTGATCGGTGATGATGAGCGTCAGCCCGAGTTCCCGGGCCAGCCGCGCCTCGGCCAGTGCGGTGATGCCGCAGTCGACACTGATGACGGTATCCACGCCCCGCTCGGCAAGCTGCCGGAGGGCGTCGCCGTTCAGCCCGTAGCCCTCTTCGAGGCGGTGCGGGATGTAGAAGGAGACGTCCGCCCCGGCGGTCTTCAGAAGATGCCAGAGGATGGCGGTGGCGGTGATGCCGTCGACGTCGTAATCGCCGTAGATCACGATCTTGCGGGACTGCCGGATCTTCTCGACGATCACGTCGGCCGCTTCGACCGCCCCGGGCAGAAGCTCGGGCGGATGGAGCGCCTTGAGTTCCGGAGCGAGAAACCCCTTGGCGGCATCGGGCTCTTCGATGCCTCGGTTGTGCAGCACCTGCGCGATCAGCGGACTGACCCCGAGCAGGCGGGCTGAAGCTTCACGCCGATTCCATGGAGGGGATATCATCCACCGCTTGGGCATCCGTACCTCGCGCCGAAGGATGAGCAAAGAGAGTGATCCAATTCCGTTTCGTGCTATGCGTCACAGTATACCTGCCGGTGGACGGTGGGCAACTGATTTCCCGGTGTCAAACGAAATCGGGTGTGGAAGATGACGCCACGGAGACGGTCGGGTAACGTACCGGCCATGGCCGATCGAAAGCAACGACACGTCTGGCTGCGCGCACTGGGTGCCGATGACATGCCCGAGGAGATCACGCTGGACGATGGCACCTATCGCCGGGTCAAAACATACAAGCACGACTTCTTCGCCGCCACGGGACTTTACGAAGGTCCGTCCGGGCGGGTCATTCTCAAGATCGGGCGCGTGCAGTCGCTGTTCGGTCTGCCGACCGTGTGGCTGGGGCGCTGGTTGGCCGACCGCGAGCGGCGGCTCTATGATGCCGTTGAGGATTTGCAGGGCGTGCCGCGCTGCATGGGCGGCTGGGATCGCACCGGTTTCGTGCATGCGTTCGTGCCGGGCCATCCGCTTCAACGCAAGGAGGCGGTCAACGACGACTTCTTTCGACGGCTCGAGTCACTGATCGCGACGATCCATGAGCGCGACATCGCCTACGCCGATCTGGAAAAGCGGGAGAACATTCTCGTCGGTGATGATGGGCTTCCGTACCTGATCGATTTCCAGATTTCCTGGTACTGGTCGGCCGGGCCTTCGGGACGAAGTGTGCGATGGATGCTCAACGGGCTGGGACGGCTGATTCTTCGGCGGCTTCAGCAGGCGGATCGCTATCACCTGCTCAAACATTGGCGTCGTCATCGTCCCGACCAGTTGTCCGAAGCTCAGCTTCAGGCGTCGTATCGCGTCGGCTTCTGGATCCGATTGCACCGGACGTTCATACGCCCGCTGACGTTGCTTCGCCGGGCCGTCTTGAAAATGCTGACCGGCCGGTCGCGCTCCGAGAAACAGGACGGGCCGGAGTACATGAATACCCCGTGATGGAAATAAGCCGCCTGTGTGGTGCGGCGTGTCCGTGAGAAGAGAACTCGGTATGACTTTGAGCCCGGAACAGGTTGACGTCGTGAATGGATTTCGAGAGTGGATCGAAAACGTCCTCTCGGAAGGGAATCGCTTCGGAGGTGTGGATCGCGTCGACCGCGACGACGCGTCGACGCTGGCCTCCCGCTGGTTGTTCGAGGAGGAGGTCTGGTACGAAGTGGCCATTCGTCCGCTCCTGCCGCAGGTGCGCGTCGGCGTCATGACCACCGATCGCTGGAAGAGCGAGGACTTCGAGCAGATGATCGAAGACTCCGGCGATACGATGCAGGAGTACGTGGAGTCGGGATTCGATGCCGTGGATCTCGAGTGGACCGATCCGCCCGTCGAGCACTACCGCGACCAGGGCAAGTACTTCTACTTTGCGACCCCTCTGGACTTGAGGGATATCCACGAATTGGCCGATGAAGAAGTGCGTGAGAAGATTCGCCTGATGTTCGAAGGATATCACCGCGCATTCACCGGTCAGATCGATTGAGCCGCCGCGTCGCCGCGAGGCTCGCCCGGTGCGGCAGCCTCCATGGCAAAGCGAACACATGTCCCAGGATGAGAACCAACCCGCCGCTCCGGTCAGCGTCCTCCTTGTCGTGGATGACGATACCCGTGACCGCCTCCAACTCATCGTTCGCCATCTCTGCGTCGGCATCATGGATGAGCCTGTTCGCATGCGGGTGCTCGCCTGGACGAAGCATCGGTACGAGGACGACCGCATCGGTCCGGTGCAGGTCATCTATCCCCCTGAGAAAAGATGGTATGTGCGCGGCCCGTCCGTCGAAGAGGTCGTCGATCAGATCGAGGCGCCGCGACCGGAGGTCGTGCATTGTCTCTCCGCCCGATCCGCCTTGCTGATGCTGCCCCACGCCGAAATGTGGAAGGCGCACCTCCTCGTCCATCTGACCGACGAAGTCGATCTGGAGGACTTCGGTCGACTGATGGCTCGGCCGAGGGTTTCCGGTGTGCTCACGACCGGAGCGCTTGAGCGCCTTTATCGCACGCGGTATCCCGGCGCGATCGTCCCGGTATCGACCGTTCCTCTCGGCCTGCCCGCTCAGTCGGATCCTTCCTGCCTGTCACGCCCGGAACGCGTGCCCGCGTTTGTGGTGACCACCCTCCTGACTCGCGACTGCGGGCTCGATCATCTGCTCCGCGCCTGGCACGACGTCGTGCGCAGCGGACAGGAAACGCAACTCTTCATTCTCGGGCAGGGCCCGGCGGAGCGCTACTTCCGCCGGATGATGGAGCGGCTGGATGTGCGTTCACATGTGACTTTCGCGGGGGGGATGGGAAGCTGGTCCAGCCTGCATGAAGCGATGCGTGGTGCCGATTTCTACGTCCTGCCCGCCCCCCACGCCCGCTTTACCATGATGACGCTCTCGGCGATGGCGAGCGGCTTGACCGTGATTGCTCCGACCGGCCTGACCGAGGATTACGTGATCGACGGGGAAACGGCGTGCCTGTTCACGCCGGGCCGGAGCGATGACCTGAGTGACAAGATCATGACGCTGCTGAACGATCACCGGTGGGCGCGGCGGCTCGCTCATGGCGGTCAGGATTACATCCGCTCGCATCATCAGGCTTCCGCCATGGTCCACGCCCTGGCGGCGCTCTACCGGGAGCGCACTTCGTCCGACGCGTCTCCTTCCGAAGCAAGCGAGGCCCCCGCGAACGCATTGGCCTCCGAATGATGGGCGTGTTTTGTCCGCGAGTGTGTGGGCATCAGTGCCGTATTGTTTCCTTCTCTTCCGGGCCATTCCAAACATCCCCGGCGATTCAACTTGCCCGCGATTTCGTAGAGATTTACAATTACGTGAGGATGGACAGCTTCACAGCCGTCCCAAGGGGTCAGACTGAAGGGTGCGCCTATGATCATCGCGTGTAGCTTAACTCGACAGACAATTCGGACATTCTTCTCGGCATTCCTGATTGTCCCGGGTGTGTTATCGGCTCAGGACGCTCCCGCCACGGCGCCGGCTCAGGAAAGCCCGGATTTGAAGTCCGACAAAGCTGTCATCTTACCAGTCACCGACACCATCACGGACATCACCTATGACAGCCTTGTGCGCCGTGTCGATCGCGCCAAGAGCGAGGGTATGGACACCATCGTTCTCCTGCTCGATACCCCGGGCGGCAGTGTGGGGTCCTGCCTGAAGATCTGCACCTATCTCAAGGATCTCCGGGACGACGGCATGCGTGTCGTCTCGTGGGTGAACAAGGACGCGTTCAGTGCGGGAGCCATCATCGCACTGGCATCGGATGAAATCATCATGGCGCCCAACGCCACGATGGGCGCCAGTCAGATGATCATGATGACGCAGTCCGGTCCACAGAGTATCGATGAATCGATCGAAGCGAAGGCCTACAGCCCGTTTCTGGTGGAGATCGATGACTCCGCCCGGCGCAACGGCTACGAGTACGAGGTTCTTCTGACGCTCGTCCGGCCCGAGATGTCGCTCTACTGGCTGGAGAACGCCGATACCGGCGAACGCCGTTTGGCCACGCCCGAGATGCGCAACGAACTCTTCGGGTACGAACGCTACGCGACTCCATCATCTCCGAGCACACAGCCCGCGGGAGAGTCGCCTGAACAATGGATGGACCCCTCACTCAGCAAGACGGCGTGGACGTATGTCCAGAGCGATCCGCAGCTCGGCAAGATCAGCCAGCCGGTCCTGGACGAGACGATGCTGCTCACCATGCGAACGGATTACGCGCTGGCCTGGGGTTTCTGCGAGGCGGAAATTGAGGATGAATCCGAGCTGGCGTCCTACCTCGGCGTCGAGGGCGAGATTCCGGCCTACGGCTCGACGACGATGGAGCAGTTGATCGACTGGCTGGCCTCGCCGCTGGTGCGCAGCGGACTCTTCCTGCTGATGATGCTGGGCGCCTACATCGAGTTCCAGACACCCGGATTCGGCGTCGGCGGCATCGTCGCCCTGGTGGCGACAGTGCTGTTTCTCGGCCCGCCGTATGCAGCCGGGTACGCCGTTCCGTGGGAAATCATTCTGATGGTGGTCGGGCTCGCCCTGGTGGCGGTGGAAGTGTTCGTGATCCCCGGCTTCGGTGTCGCCGGAATCGCCGGGTTCATCTGCATCGTGGTCGGCACCATCGCTACGTTCGTGCCGGAAGAGACGCCGGTACCGAACTGGGACCGATTCAGCCTTCCCTCGTTCCAGGTGACCTATGATTACATCCTCTACGGTCTCTACTCCACGGCCGGGGGGCTGGTCGGGTCGCTCGTCGGCATGTTTCTGCTGGCGAAGTACATGCCGTACCTGCCGATCGGCCGACAGATCATCGTGGCCAATCCCACGCTGGAGCAGGTTCACATGGACGATGCTTACGAAAACGTGGCGGTAATGGGCGATATCGGCAAAGCCGAGAGCCCGCTTCGACCGGCGGGCAAGGCACGCTTCGGTGCCACGCTGGTGGACGTGGTCAGTGAAGGCGAGTATATCGATAAGGGCACGAAGGTCGAGGTCATTCGTCGGACGAACACTCACGTGGTCGTCCGAACCGTCGCGTAACGTTGCATGTCGCATGAGCGGGACTTTGAGCCGGTGGACGCATGAATGAATGGATGGCCATCTCGATTCTCTACGCCATAGGGGTCCTGCTTTTGCTGGCTGAGTTCTTCCTGCCCGCCCATGGGATTATCGGCGTCGGTGGCGTCATCATGCTGGCCTTTGGGCTCTACGAAACTTATCAGCTCAACGAGACGGCCGGAATGATATGCACGATTATTTTGCTCATTATGCTCCCGGTCAGCCTGGTAGTGGCAGTCAAGACGTGGCACTACACGCCGATGGGCAAGCTCATTTCCCCGCCCAATCCCATCATCGATGAAGACGACCGTGTCCCGGTCGAAGAATACAAGATGCATATCGGCCAGAAAGGGCTGGCCAAGACCGTGCTGAGGCCTGTCGGCACCTGCGAGTTCAATGGAAAACGCATCAGTTGCGTGGCCGAGTACGGCATGATCGAGCCCGGGCAGGAGGTCGAAGCCGTCGGTATCAAGAACAGGACACTGACCGTACGTCCCGTCGATTCAGTCGGGACGCCGGACGGCGATTCGTCCGCGACCGCGTAATCGTCAAAGATTCATAACGTGATCGTCGATATCGTCAGATGACGAGGCAAGGACGTCACCCATCATGAAAGGAACTCCGCTCATGTTCGCTCCCGAGATGCTACTGGCCCAGTCCTTCGACTGGAGAATCATCGTTCTTGTCGCGGTCATCATTGTCGTTATTATTTTGATGGTCTTCCTCGCCCAGTTCCTCGGGCTCTGGATTCAGGCCTTCATGAGCAAGGCCGGTGTGTCCATCTTCGATCTCGTCGGAATGAAGCTGCGAAAGGTCGACGCCCGGATTATCGTGCTGAGCAAGATTCGCGCGGTCAAGGCCGGCCTGGAGATTCCCACCTACGAGCTGGAAAGTCACTACCTTTCCGGGGGGCGCGTGCCCGACGTGATCTCCTCGCTCATCGCCGCCGACCGCGCGAACATTGCCTTGACCTACAAGACTGCTTGCGCGATCGACCTGGCCGGCCGCGACGTGCTTGACGCCATCCACACCTCGGTCAACCCGAAGGTGATTGACTGCCCGAGCCCGACCGCCACAAGGCAGAGCATTGACGCCGTCGCCAAGGACGGCATCCAGCTCAAGGCCCGGGCCCGCGTGACCGTCCGAACCAACATCAAGCAGCTCGTTGGTGGTGCGACCGAAGAGACCATCATCGCCCGTGTCGGCGAGGGTATCGTGACCAGCATCGGTTCCGCCGACAACTACAAGGCGGTGCTCGAGAATCCCGACGGCATTTCCCGCCGTGTGCTGGATCGTGGTCTGGATTCCGGAACCGCGTTCGAGATCCTCTCGATCGACATCGCCGACGTGGATGTCGGCACGAACGTCGGCGCCCAGCTCCAGGCCGAGCAGGCCGAAGCCGACAAGCGCCGCTTCCAGGCCGAGGCCGAGAAACGCGCCGCCATGGCCCGCGCCCGCGAGGCGGAGATGTCCGCCCTGGTCGAAGAGAACCGTGCCAAGGTCGTCGAGGCCGAGGCTACGATTCCCCTGGCCATCGCGGAAGCATTCCGCAGCGGCAATCTCGGCGTCATGGACTACTACAGGCTCCGCAACATCCAGGCGGACACCTCGATGCGCAACTCCATCGGCAACGACGAGGACGAGGGGCCGAAGCCCGGTTCGGCGTGATCGATCGCCACCTGTGAAGAGGAGTGGATTGGACTTCGATACCTTGTGATTGAAGGGATAGCATGATCGATCAGGTACTCATTCTGGCCCAGCCCGATGTCGGCGATATCGGCACGGTGCTCGTGGTCATCGCCGCCATCATCATGTCGGTGGTCGGGGCGATCGTCGAGAAGGTCAAGCAGGGCAAGGAAGAGAAGGCACTCGAGCGCCGTCGTCGCGAAGCCCAGAAGCAGGATGCTCCACCGACCCAGCGCCCGACCCGGCGCCCGACGGAGGCTTCTCCACCTCCGCCACCCCCCCCGACGCGTCGACCGCAGCAGCCGCCGTTGCAGACGCCTCCACCTCCACGGCAGGTGCAGCCTCCGGCACGGCGCCAGCCGCCGCCACCGCGCCCACAGCATCCACCCGCACGTCCGGCGCGCCCTCAATCGCAGCGGCCCCAGCCGCCGTCGCGACCGCCTGCCCAGCCTGCCATGGAGGCACTGCCCGAGGAAGCGCGGGTCGAGGTTGCGCGCTACACGCTCAAGACCTACGAACCGGAGCTCGAGAAGAAGCTCAGCAACATGGAGAGCGAGCTCCAGCACAAGAAGCAGCATCTGAACCAATTGGCCCGACGTATTGCCGAGGGCGAGGCGAAGGCGGCCCATCTTCCGGCGCAGGCGCTCTCGACGCTGTCCACGAGTTACCGCCGATTGCCACGCAACGAGCTGAAGCGGGCGGTCGTTCTCAGCGAACTCTTCCGGTTGCCCGTGGCGTTGCGGCAGGAGGAACAGGGGCCTTGGGGCGTGTAGCCATCTTCTCCCGCCATTTCTCCGAAGTCGGCCCTTGGACACTACCTGTCCCTCCAATCCAATGCCGTCAAGAATTCGGGCGGTTTCGTCGATGATGGGTAGGGGTATGAAGGACCATCCCCCGAGAAGCGAATTGCACGGAGGTACGCATGTCCGCGACCACGCCCGCCCAGTCGGCGCCCCCCGCACCGAGTCAGGACCTCTCTGCTCTGCAGGCGCGCGTCGACCACTTCATCGACCGGCTGAAAGCCGATCCCAACGATACCTCCCTGGTCGATGCGTACCAGGCGATCCTGGCCGACTCCGGGCGCGACCTGGCGGTGCAGCGATTGCTCTTCGAATGGTACACCCTGCCTCAACTCAGCCACGACATGAAGGGCGCCCTGTTGCTGCTGGTCATCAACCTGCTGCGCGACGATGCACCCTACGCCGACCGCATGACCTTCGGCCTTGATCCGAAGACCGAAGCCTTCAAGTCCATCCACCGCGGGATCAAGATCCATCTCGACAACGCCGTGGAATCGTTGAGCCTGATCTCGCGTTTGCAGGCGGGGCTATACACACGGGCGGATTCGCCGAAGTTCATCGTGGCGGTGCCCAAGAGCGGCTCGTCATTGCTGGGCATCTGTTTGGGAAACATGATCCGCCTCGCCAACGGCGGACAACTTGATCAGAACCCCTTCGAGTGGCGGGGCTATCCGGCATGGTGGCAGGAGGGCCGCACGCACGACTGGGACCTCCGCCCCGAGATCGGTGCCGATCCACTGTTCCTGCGTTACCCCGGCGGCGTGTACAAAGGTCACATCCCGCCGACGCCCAAGAACTTACACGTGCTCAATCTCTACCCGGAATCGCGCTACGTCGTCACCATTCGCGATCCAAGGGACCAACTGGCGGCGTGGTACTGCCATCGGCGCAGGTCACAGGCCGGATCCTCCCATGTGCCCGAAGCGCATGAAGTCCACGAATGTATCGACGCACTGATCCACGACGGCACGCTGCTGGAGTTCCTCGAGTTCACGGGCAAGTGGCTTGCCCTGCGCGATCCGGAGCGCAGCATGGTCACCACCTATGAGGAACTGGTCGACCGACCGCTCGACACGCTTCGCCGCTTGCGGGACCTCTACGATCTGAAAGTCACCGAGGAGCAGGTGAAGCAGATCCACGACTACGCCACACCGGTCACCCATCGCGAGTCGGGCATCGATCGTAGCGGGCACGATCGGGCGGTTTATCCGCTGGGCTGGACCGGTCGCATCGGTATTCACGAATCTTATTTCTCGCCCGCCAATCGCGCCGCCTTCGACGAGGTCTTCCAGGCCTTCGGCAAGACATGCCCATGGGGTAAGGCGATCTGTCATCACTACCCCGATCTTCCTCTATAGGTTGGAAGCTTGCAGTGCCGGATTCTCCTGCCAGGGTTCGGACTTGACTGACATGCCAAGCAAATTCCACCGCCGCCTCCGCACGCAGTCTCCGCTGCACGCGCCCGCCTCGATCTCACCCGAGGCAGGTCAGATCATCCTGAGAATGCTTTGATCCTCGAGGCCGTCCAATCCTGAAGAACAGCAGGCGGGATATCATGCATCCTTCGGCAGTCTATCCTCGGCTCAGTTCTGAATGGTGCTTTGGAGGTGCCCATGCGTTCCCCCACTCGTCCCGCGGTCACATTGCTTTGTGTCTTTCTGGTCATCATGGCGCCCTTTCCCTGGGGCGGCTGCGGCGCGCCGATCGATCCGGGCCCGGTGGCTTCGCTGCTGTCACTCTCTGCCCGTACGATCACACCGGGGGCCTTCATCACGATTCAACATCCGGACATCCTCGCCGGTTGGCCGGTGGATGTCCGCTTTACGTCCGAGGATTACGATCTCACCTACACCGCCAACATGACCAGCAATGGGAGTGTTCGCCTGCCGGTTCCGCCGATGATCGATCCGGCGACTGGGGGGTTTGCACAGGGTGACGTCAAGGTGACCCTGGTCGGGCTTGACGGTGAAGCCGACTTGACGATCGAAGCCGTCCCGGAGGCGGAGGTCACGACGCCCGGATCCGCCACACGCATCGTGCTGGAAACGGCCCTGGAGGATCATCGGGATCTGCTCGCCAAACTGGGAGACGTCGAAGCCGAGGTCGGTGTTTCCGAGGATTCCATGGATGCGGTCGAAGCGACGCAGGACGTCATCGACATGCTCGAAACGATGATCGATGAGTACGACATGACAGGGCAGATGACTCTGATCGGGGCGGATGGTTCCACGCAAACCATCACCGCCGAGGAACTTGCCATGGCGGATCAATGGCTGGCCGCCATGTTCAGCGGCTTGTCCGACGAACTCGTAACCTTGGGAGTGAACGCACGCGGTGTCCGAAACGCACAGGGCACCAACGTCAATATCGAGCAGAAGGTCCGCGACGGCATTGAGGACGTCAAGCGATCGCTCCAGACGGGCTTCTCCGGGGGGAGCACGCTGATGTCAATCGTCGGCCTGGGTGTGACATTGATCGGTTTGAAGATCAGTTCGCCGTTCATCGTCGTCGTGGGCGCATTCGCGGTCGTCGGCGGCGCGGTCTGCTCGTTGGGGAACGCCGCGGTGGGCGGCAGCAACTCCGACAGCTTCCTCAATCAGGAAGGCGACAAGTTCAACACGGGCCAGGAAGCGCTCAGCCAGGGCGTGCGCTACGGGGCCAACGTGGCCAGCACGATTCCCGGCGCGCCCGGACTGGTGGCGACGGGGGTGAGTGTCGCCTCGGGAACCTGGGACACGTACAACAACGGCCGGAACGTTCAGTGCGTGGACAATTCGCAGAATCAGAAGAGCGCTCCGGCTCAGGCGGGAGCGCTCACCGAATTCTGCGAGGATTCCGAGCCGGTGGTGATCGACACCCTCGACGGCGAGTGGATCCTGTACGTGGAGGATGTCTCCGCCTGCCTTACGATCACCGGTGGCATGATGGTGCGCGAGGAATTCCCCTGCGGCACGCTGCGGCTCACAACCGCGGTTTACCCGATCCTTCGCTACGGCAACGAGGTTACGATTACCTGGGGGGCAACACTGTCTGACAGTACGCCCGGCGAACTCATGCTCACGGGAGAATTGCAACCCGGTGGGCAGACCATCATCGGCGCCATGAGTGCCACCATCAGCAGCGAGGTGCTGCCCATGACGATGACACGCCAGTAATTACGGACACGTCCGCGCCAACGTGAATCGAAAGACGGGTGAGACACTCGTGCGTGGCGGGGCCGCGCTCAGCCGCGCGTGAACAGCGCCAGCATCCGGTTCAGCAGTTCGATCGGCAGGCCGACAACGTTGGAAAAACTGCCTTCGGTGCAGGAGACGAACGCGTCGTCGTGATCCTGAATACCGTACGCCCCAGCCTTGCCTTCCCACTGGTTGCTGTCGAGGTAGGCTTCCAATTGAGCCTCGTCCATGGGGCGCATGGTGACGTGCGTCACATCGTGCATGATGAGACGCCGCCCGCTGGAGGGCTCGTGCAGCGTCACGCCGGTGATGACCTCCTGGTCCTTGCCGGTCAACTGCTTCAGGATCCGCGCCGCATCCGCCCGATCGGTCGGCTTGCCGAAGATCTCGTTATCCAGCGCCACGACCGTGTCCGCGCCGAGAATCAGCCGATCCGGAAAATCCGAGGCGACGCTGCGCGCCTTGAAATAACTGGCCGCCTCCGCGAAATCGGCGGGGGTCAGGTGCCATCCCAGGCTCTGCGGTTCCGCGTACTTCGGGCTTACCGGCTCGAACGGAATCCCCGCCTCGCGCAGCAGGTCCGCTCGCCGCGGGCTCTGCGAAGCCAGGATGATGGGTTTGTGTTGAGAAGCCACCATGGTGCTCATACGTCTCTCACTTTCCCCCGTTCTCGCTTTTCATGGCTGATCGTCGTCTTAAGTCGATCACCGGGAACGGAGTTCTCTCAAACGGCCCTTGCGCATTTGCGCTTGACGCACATTTCCTTACGAGGATTCCTCGAAGGAAAACAAATTGTGGCATGTCAGGGTCGAAGAGGGCGGGTTGAGTCAGGCCGGTCACCTGCCGTCTTCCTCTATTATACATGACAGACGGGACAGGGTGAGGTTTGTTGCAGGATTTGACGGAAAACAATGGATCTGACAACACCTGACACAGGTGCCGACAGGCTGCCCAGATTACCAGGCGAGTGTGCCACGCCAGGCCTGGGACAAGGCTTCGAGCGTGAGTTGGCACGGTTCGCGCGAATCCGGATGTTCCGGGGCCCACGAGAACTTCGCCTCCATTTGCGATACGCCGACGCGATGAACCGACAGGCCGGGACGCACCGCCAGCTGTTCCACCCGGTCCGTGTCCGCCTCTCGAAGTTGCAGGACATAGCCGCACACGACGGGGGCGAAGGGGTCGACCGCAGCTTCGCAGGAGACCCCGCATCGACCCGCCAGGGCCATTTCCGCCAGGGCGACCAGGTGACCGTCGTCTCCCACGTCATGCGCTGCCAACACGGCGCCCTCGCGGATCAGCTTGGCGACCTCGGCGTGCAGCGTGGCGGCGTGAGCGAGTTGCACGTCCTGCCAGTCGCCCGCCTCCAGGCGAACAAGCAAAAAGACCGTGGGCTCGTCCAAGGGTTTGGCATCCATCGTGACGCACTGCCGGACATCCGGCACGATGCCGATGGCACTGATCAATAGCGTGGACGGAATACGGATGCGCTGGTTGTGAAGCGGGACCCGACCGGTCAGCGCGGCGGCGTCCGTGGCATCGAGGGCGAACTCGTTGTTCAACGAATCCTTGCCCGAGATGAACGGTGTTCCGTACGCCATGGCGGCGTCGTAACACCCCTGGCACGCGCGGACGAGCGCGCCCATGGTGGCGGGGTCGTCACAGTTGCCCCAGCAGAAGTTGTCGAGAATGGCGATACGTGACGGATCCGCGCCGACGCAGACGGCGTTGCGGATCGCTTCATCGATGCCCGCGACCGCCATCCAGTAAGGATCGACATCGGCCAGCGATGGCGCCATACCGTTGGAAATTGCCACGCCCATCATCGAGTCGAGCTTCGGACGGATCACGGCGGCGTCACTCGGACCTTCCCCAGGACCGGCGAGCGGCTTGACCACGCTCGCTCCCTGAACCTCGTGGTCATACTGCCGGATGATCCATTCCTTGCTGCAGGCGTTCCACGCCCCGAGCCGCGCGAGCAAGGTCGTCGCCACACTTTCGTCATCGGACTGCGCTGAAGGTCTTGCGGTTGTCTCGGGTCGCGTCCAGATGGCAACACGCTGTGTGCGTGGTATGCCGTTGTGCAGGAAGTCCGCGTCGAGTTCGCCGACGACCTGGCCGTCGTACTTGATCACCAGTTGTCCGTCATCGCGGAACGCGCCGATAGCGGTAGCTTCGACGTCCTCGGCCTCGCAGATGGATTTCAGCGTCTCCCAGTTACCCGGAGGGACCGCCAGCACCATGCGCTCCTGCGCCTCGCTGATCCAGATTTCGTCGTAGCGCAGACCGGCGTACTTCAGCGGCACCTTGGCGAGTTCCACGTCTGCGCCGAGTTTCTCCGCCATCTCACCGACGGCACTGCTCAGCCCGCCCGCGCCACAATCGGTCGTGGCATTGTAAAGACACCCGTCGACATGATCGCGTGCCCGCAGCATGGCATCGAGCACCTTCTTCTCGGTAATGGCATTGCCGATCTGCACCGCATGGGAAAACTCGTCGGCATGCGTGTCCGTGAGTTCCGCCGAGGAGAACGTCGCTCCGTGGATGCCGTCGCGTCCCGTGCGGCCACCGATGACGACGACAAGATCGCCCGGTTGAGGATCCTTGGCGATGCAGCGGTTGGGAATCAGGCCGACGCATCCGCAGAAGACCAGCGGATTGCCGAGATAACGATCGTCGAACACGACCGCACCGTTCACCGTCGGGATGCCCATGCGGTTGCCATAGTCCCGTACGCCGGAGACGATGCCCTTGAGCACCCGCCGGGGATGCAGTACGCCCTTGGGGAGCAGGTCCATCGGAAAATCGGGGGGCGCCACCGCGAAGATGTCGGTATTGGCGACCGGCTTGGCCCCGAGTCCGCAGCCCATGACATCACGGATGCATCCACCGATGCCGGTGGCGGCGCCGCCATACGGTTCGATGGCCGAGGGGTGATTGTGCGTCTCGACCTTGAAGGCGATGCCGTCGGTTTCATCGAACGCGATCACACCGGCATTGTCCACGAAGACCGAGAGGCACCAGTTCACACGGCCGCTCTCCATCAGCTCGTGTGTCGCCCGCGCGACGGTTTCCTTCAGGAGGTTGTCGTAAGTCTCTACGACGGCTGAATCCGCAGCCGTGCCGGGCATGGGAAGACCTTCGTACTTCACCGCGCTCTTCAGTGTCTTGTGGACGCAATGCTCACTCCAGGTCTGGGCGAACATTTCCAGTTCGAGGTCGGTGGGGTCGCGCTGCTGACGGCGGTAATAGTCACGGATGTGCTGCATTTCTTCGAGCGAGAGAAAAAGGTGACCCTCGCGTGAGAGCCGGCGCAGGGCATCATCGTCCAGCTCGCGGATGGCCACATGCCGCAGTTCGAATGGTCGTTGCGGCGCGACGGGCAGATGGTCGGGCCGCGTATCGTGCTGCCCGAATCCGCTGAGATACACGTCTTCGATGCAGTCGTTGCTGAGCAGCTTGCGGGCGATGAAGTCCAGTTCTTCAGGTTGCTGAATCCCCTGGAAGCGATAGAGCCGACCGGTGGAGATCTCCAGGCCGTCGACCGGCGCGCCCATGTCCTTCAACACGCCGAGCGTAGATTGCGCGACCGGGTCCATCACGCCACCCTTCAGATGGACCTCCGCCGCCGCGTCGGACTGACTGCCCAGCACACCCTTGTCGTCGCCACCTTGCCGGTAACTGAACATCTCGGTAATCGGATCGCTCAGCACATGCTCGGCGATCTGCTTGACCGCCTGCGACGGCAGACGGCCCTGCAGAAAAAACAGACGGCTGGTATCGATCCTCCGGACGTGGGGCAGACCGTACTCGTGGACATCGCGCAACAGGGCATGCCCCTGCGCGTCGAGTTCGTGCCGTCTGGGGGAGATCACGATACGCCACATCGCCGTGGCGGATATTGCCGTCATGGGGGAAGATCCTTCTGTTGATAGCGTCGATCGACCCAGGCGTCGCGGGCTTCCTTGCCTTGGGCGAGCCACTTGTGGATTTCGTCGGCCTCAGCCTCGGTCAGGCGATCGCGCAGCTGTTCGAGCTGTCGGATCAGCCGGTTCACACTGCGCACCATGGAAGTCTTGTTCGACAGGAAGATGTCCGTCCACAGGCCGGGATCACCACTGGCCACGCGGGTGACGTCCGCGAAACCCGGGCCGGCAAGATCGATGGCCTCGTCCTTAAGCGACAGGTGCACCAGTGCCGTGGCGACTGCATGGGGCAGATGACTGACCCGGGCCAGACACTCGTCGTGTTGCCGAGGGGTGAGGGTGACCGTGCGGCTTCCCAATACTTCCCAGAAACCCTGCGCCTGCCGTGTGGCGGTCGCAGGGGTCTTTTCGGTCGGGGTCAGGATGCAGAGGGAATGCTCAAAGAGGTCCGCGCGGGAAAACTCCACGCCGGTCTTCTCCGAGCCTGCCATCGGATGGGCGCCGACGAACTCGACATGATCCGGGAGAATCCGGGCCGCCTGCCGGCAGACTTCGGCCTTGGTGCTGCCCACATCGGTCACGACCGTGCCAGGTCCCAGTACCGGGGCGATGGACTTCAAAACAGGTCCGAATGTGCCGACCGGCGTGCAGAGAACGACCCACTTGCAGCCCTGGACGCCCTCGGCGGCATCGGTGAAGGTCTGATCCACCGCGTCGTACTGTAAAGCTTTGTCGAGAGAGGACTTGCGCCGACCGATGCCGATGCGTCGCCCCCTGTACCCGGCGGCGCGCAAGCCCAGGCCGATCGAGCCGCCGAGCAGGCCGACGCCGATGATGGCGATCTGATCCAACTTTTTGATATCAAAAGCTTTACGCACGCTCAGCCTCTCATCCGGGCCGCGTCTAATGTAGTCTTTCGCACGCCGAATCGTCAAATTTCTTGCTTCGCAGAGTCGGCTGCGTAGGCTATAGTGATCTTAATGCCGGGACCGTGGCGCGGTCGTTACATCTATCCGGTACAGGTGTGGGTCGGCAGGGGGCGGCCGGGGCCAGGAATGCAGAAAGTGGTATCCATGAGCAATCAGCCCGTGAAAACGGAACAGGGAAGTTCGTCGATGGGAAACGGCCAGGTTCTTGAATTCGAGAAGCCGCTGGTCCGGATCGAACGTGAAATCGCCGAACTCGAATCGGTTCAGAAAGAAACGCATCGTGATCTGTCGTCGGACATCAAGGATCTCCGGAGCCGGCTCGAAAAGATCGCCAAGCGGACCTACTCGAAGTTGACGGCGTGGGAGACCGTACTGGTCGCCCGTCATCCCCGTCGGCCGGTGCTTCCCGATTACATCAAGGCGTGCGTGAAGGACTTCTGCGAGCTCCACGGGGATCGCTGTTTCGCGGATGACCGGGCGCTCGTCACCGGCTTCGGGCGTATCGGCGGCCACAAGGTGCTCCTCGTCGGCCACGACAAGGGCAAGGAGACCAAGGAGCGGATCGCCCGCCACTTCGGATGTGCTCATCCGGAGGGCTATCGCAAAGCGCTGCTGAAGATGAAGCTGGCCGAGAAATTCAAACTGCCTGTCGTCTGCGTGATCGACACGCAGGGGGCTTACCCGGGCGACAAGGCGGAGGAACGCGGTATCTCGCAGGCCATCGCGGTGAACCTGATGGAGATGTCCCGGCTTCGCGTGCCGATCGTGTGCGTGGTCATCGGCGAAGGCGGCAGCGGCGGGGCGCTGGGCATCGGCGTGGGCGATCGCCTGGCGATGTTCGAGCACGCCTACTATTCCGTCATCACGCCGGAAGGCTGTGCGGCCATCCTCTTCAAGACGGCGGAGCGCGCTTCGGATGCCGCCGCCGCACTCAAGCTCACGTCCAAGGAACTCAAGAAGCTCAACATGGTTGATGATATCCTGCCCGAGCCCTTGGGCGGGGGGCACCGTGATCCGCAGGCGATGATCTCGCGCTTCGAACGCTACGTGACGGATGCGCTGCGCGACTTGAAACGCACGCGGATCGATACGCTGATGAAGCGGCGTTACGAGCGCTTGCGGAATCTCGGGAGCTTCTTCGATTCAGCCTCAGCTTCCTCGTCGTCCTCGGGCGGGTCCAAGCGCGGCGGAGCCAACGGCAGCCGTGCCCGCGGTGGATCGAACGGCAACGGGTCGAACGGCCATGCCGGCGGAAGCAAGAGTGCCAACGGGACGTCCGGGCGCCAGGGGCGAAGTACCTCGCGTAAGACGAGTTCCTCACGCGTCTCCTGACGCCGTCAATCGGTCAAACCCTTACCCCATCAACGAGCGAGGTAGCTATGCCCGTCATCGCCCTGGTGACCGACCTGATTTTTGCCACCAAGATCGGAAGCACGGCGCGAGGTGTCGGTGCGGACCTGGCGATCGTGCGATCGGTCGAGGCCCTGGAAACGAAGCTGGCCGGCGGGGCGAGCCTCGTCATGATCGACATGAATGCCGACGGTGTGGATGCCGCCGAGGCGATCCGTAAGGTCAAAGCGCAACCGGACGCGCCGCCGGTGCTGGCGTATCTTTCTCACGTCCAGACCGAACTGGCCGATGCCGCCAGGTCGGCGGGGGCCGATGCGATCCTGCCGCGCTCGCAGTTCAGCGCCGAACTGCCCACCATTCTTCAACAGCACGCCTGAATCGAAGACGTCGAGCCATTGAGAATGCGTTGCACATCCAGCGGATGTGTTGTCGTTTCGTGAAGCATGGCCCCCGTTCTGTGAACATGCGGAAAAATCGACAAAGTCTGATAGAAAGCCGATTGACTTCGCACTACCCGGGCATAGAGTTGAATAGGAAAGGTAAGTGGCACCGGAAAGCATTACATTCAACACTGTTTTCATCCAACCTCATTCAGTCATACGTGCCGTTTACCTTGAGGTGTCTTTCGACGCGGCCGGACATCAGCCCGCGGCGAGGACACCCGGCTGACTCCGCCTTGCCGAACGCGCGGAACATCCTCAGCCGCGGTGAACCCGAATCGCTCGGGGCAGCCCGAGGATTCAGCGACGCAACCTGATCTTTGAACTCCAGCTTGCCGCCCGGACGGGCCACACGTGCGCCTGACGATTGATGCGAACGTGGCGGGGGCGCTCCGCGCCCGGAGGCCGTGGCGGGCGGCAAGCCTGACAGGACAACGCGATCGTCCGGAGACGTGACCGTTCGAGCGTTCTTTCAGCATCCCGGTGGATGTTGGAAGGTGACGGACCGACTCTTCTCCTTCTCCCCGGCGAGCGCGGTGCGTGCGGGAAACGTGCGGCTAGCCACTGCCCAAGGGGGCGCAGCCTGACGCCCGCGCTCGCCATCCGGGAGATGGTTCCCGAGATCCACACGATTGCACGATGTATCCCTTCTCGATTTGCAGGAACGAATTTGCCGCGGGTAATTCAGGGGTGGTGACGTTCTTTTCCTTCTCCGCTTCCTGACGGGCGCGGTACTGACTGTGGATACTTGCTGCGCGGTTGGGAGTGGTGATAGGAAGGAGGGGCAAGGCATGATGGCATTGCGAGATTCCGGTAAGATATGTCTATGATCAGGCATGAGGAAGGGATAACGGAGTTGTCACCGCGAGGAGAATCGCCGGACATCGATCGCTATTTCCGCGATGGCGAGCCGGACTGGGAAGCCATCGACTTCGACGTGCCGTGCTCGCGTTGCGGGTATCACCTGCGGATGCTGACGCAGCCGCGCTGCCCGGAATGCGGTCTGATCTTCGACTGGCGTGAAGTCCTGGATCGTTCCGCGTGGCAGAGTGACTTCCTGTTCGAGCATCATGCGACCACACGTCCGATACGCTCCTATTTCAAAACGTTGTGGAAGACGTTGCGACCGGTGCGTTTCTGGAAACAGGTGTCAATCCATGAGCGGATCCACGTTGTGCCGCTGCTGATCGTGTTCGGGTCCGCGGTAGTGTGGTTCTTCGTGTGTTTCTTCGGGCTGGCGTTTTCGATCTCCTGGGTAGTGGAATATGCGATGGTTCAGATTGTCAGCGCCTCTCCGACCATTGCCAACAGTCCGTGGTGCGGTGTGATTCAGCAGTTGCTGTGGACCCTTGAAGAGATTCCAAGAGAATTCATAGAGGATGGAGATACAGCGTTTCGCTTGATGTCGATGCTTTCCCTGGCATGGCTGGGGACATTGGGACTGCTCTGCACGTTGCGCCAGACGCTCGGGCGTTGCCGGGTTCGGACGTTGCAGTTGTTGCGGGTCACTAGCTACGGGGTGCTGGGATTCAGCTTTGCATGGGCTTCGTTCATTCTGGGAGGTGTCGTCCTGGTGGTTTTCCTCGGGCATCAGGGATATTGGGATCGACGAGGATGGTGGCAAATGCTGCCTGGTCTTACTCTCATGGCCAGCTTTCCTCTCCTTCTCGGAATCTATGTCGGCGCAGGGTTAAAGCACACCTTGCGACTGCCGCGACCGTACATACTGAGTTTCACCGCTGCCCTCGTCGGCGGCCTGTTCAGCCTGACCGTCAACGTTCTATTCGGCGTGAATTGATCTCCTCAACTCGCTATCGAGATATGCTCGTTTCTCGGCAAAGCGTTGTTGCGATCCCTTGCAAATCGAGGGGCTGTTGGCTACAAGGCGTTCTGGAGGTGCTGGATCATGGTACGAATCGAGACGACGCGCCGTGGATTCCTGAAGGGCTCGGCGGCGGTGATGGCGATGGGAGCGACTCCGATGACGGGACTCGGCAAGGCTGCGGACGGGAGTGCGAAGGGATCGGCGTGGACGATCGCCTGCCGCGATGCGCATCTGCGCGAGGTGCGCGACGCCAAGGGCAAGGTGCTGGACACGTGGCCGGCGATGAAGGCCATAAAGGTGGAAGGCGTCGAGGCGTACGTGAACTTCGAGAATTACTCGTGCGATGTGTTGATTGCCGACGGCAAGGCGTACAGCGTGGCGGACAAGGCCGGGATCGCGCGGCTGGCCGGAGACCTGAAGTCCGAGAAGCTCAAGATCTCCGCGTTCTGCCTGCACAACCAGTTCGACGTCCGTCCGGAGGAAGAGATCAAGTTTACCATCAAGGTGTCGGAGATCGCCGCGGAGATGGGGATCGGTGCCATCCGCGTGGACATCGTGCCGCGCAAGTTCAAGGCGGAGGACAAGGCGTTCCTGGAACTGGCGATTGACTGCATGAAGAAGGTCGTGGCGGGGACGAAGGATCTGCCGGTCCGCTACGGGGTGGAGAATCACGGGCATGCGACGAACAAGCCGGAGTTCCTGCGACCGCTGTTCGGAGGCGTCGGTTCGGAGCGCTTCGGACTGACACTGGACACCGCCAATTTCTACTGGTACGGGTGGCCGCTGGACGAGTTGTACAGGATCTACGATGAGTTTGCCGCCACAGCCTGCCACACGCACTGCAAGAGCGTCAACTACCCGGAGGAAAAGCGCAACGAACAGCGTCCGATCGGATGGGAGTACGGCAAGTACAACTGCCCGGTCTACAAGGGGGACATCGATTTCAAGAAAGTGGCGGCGATCCTGAAGAAGAACAGGTATCGTGGTTCACTTTGCATCGAGAACGAGTCGCTGGGCAAGTTCGATGAAGCCGAGCGCGGCGAGGTCTTGAAGAAAGAGGCGGCAATGTTGCGTGATGTGGCGTCATCCGTTTAGAGACCGTGGATTCGATCGCGGGACTCGAGTGGGAGAAGGTTGTTCACATGAGTACGAAAGAACTAGAGACGGCGATCGATGCGGTGGTGGGGGCGTGCCGGCTGTGCACGTCGGTCCAGGCGTCGCTGGTGACGGAAGAGACGGTGGCCAAGAAGGACAAGTCGCCGGTGACGGTGGCGGACTTTGGCGCGCAGGCGCTGGTGAGTTGGCGGCTGAAGCAAGCGTTTCCGAACGATCCGCTGGTGGGTGAAGAGAGTGCCTCGGTGTTGAGAGGGGAGGACGGGGATCTCCTTCGCAAGCGAGTCGTGGAGCAGGTGAGGGCGTGCCAGGGATCACTGAGCGATGCGGATGTGCTCGATGCCATCGATCGGGGCAAGGATGCGGGCGGGGCAAATGGCCGCTTCTGGACACTCGACCCGATCGACGGGACGAAGGGCTTTTTGCGGGGCGATCAATACGCGGTGGCCCTGGCGCTGATCGAAAATGGCGAGGTCGTGCTGGGTGTGCTGGGGTGTCCGAGCCTGCCACAGGATGCGAACACTCCCGACGGGCCGAAGGGGTGCATTTTCTCCGCCGCCAAGGGGCAGGGCGCCACGATGCGTCTGATCGACGGAGGAGCGACGCAACCGGTGCGCGTGACCGATCTGGCGGACGTGACGCAGGCGCGGTTCTGCGAGTCGGTGGAGTCGGGGCATTCGTCGCATGACGATTCGGCGAAGATCGCCGAGCGGCTGGGCGTGAAGGCGGACCCGTTCCGGATCGACAGCCAGTGCAAGTACGCCGCCGTGGCGCGGGGGGACGCCTCGATCTACCTGCGGCTGCCCACGCGGGCGGACTACGAAGAGAAGATCTGGGACCACGGCGCCGGGTGGTGCGTGGTGACCGAGGCGGGCGGGCGCGTCTCCGACGTGCGCGGCGAACCGCTGGATTTCTCCCTCGGCCGGACGCTCAAGAACAACAAGGGCGTTATCGTGACCAATGGCAAGCTGCACGATGAGGTGATCGCGGCGGTGCGGGCGGTGCTGGGCGTTTAGTCCGCCGGCGTGACGAATCGCTCCGAAACGATCGGCAGCGGCAGCGCGTGGCGGTGATGCCGGCAGAGTTCGAACACGACGTCCGCCATCATGTCGATGTACATCTCATCATCGTTGACGGTTTCCGCCCGGGCCATCGGCAGGCCGATCTCGTCGCAGACCTCACGGGCTTCGGTATCGAGATCAAAAAGCACCTCGATGTGATCGCAGACGAATCCGATGGGACAGATGACGGCGGACTTCAAGCCTTTGGACTTTTCCTCGCGCAGGTAATCGCAGATGTCCGGTTCGAGCCAGGGATCCTGCGGGCGGCCGCTGCGGCTTTGATACACGAGCGTCCAGTCGTTGCGATTCAATTGCGACGCCACGGCCCGGGCCGACGCGTTCAGTTGTTCCACGTACTTGCACGCCTGGGCCATGGGGGTCGGAATGCTGTGGGCCGTGAAGATGAGCCGTGCGTCATCCCGCGCGGCGGAGTCGAGTTTCTCAAGCGCTTCGCGGATATGCGTCGCGTTGGTCTCGATGAAGCGGGCGTGATCATACCAACTGGGGACGTAGGTCACTTGAATGTCCGGCAGGCCGCGACGCTGAAGTTCGAGTCGGGCGTCGCGGACGTTTTCCTTGTACTGCGTGCAACTTGAATAGCTGTGATGCGCGGCGGTGATGAATCCGACGGCGCGGCGGATGCCGTTCTTGGCCATGTTCTCGAGCGTGTCCGCCAGGTAGGGGTGCCAGTTGCGCATGCCGACATAGACCGGCAGGGCGCAGTCCTCACGGGCGAGACGTTGCTCGAGACCCCGTGCCTGGTTCAGCGTAATCTCGGTGAGTGGAGAGACACCGCCGAACTGCTCGTAGTGGTGAGCAACCTCCTCGACGCGGTGTGGTGGTACGCGGCGGCCGCGCAGGACGTTGGCAAGAAAAGGTCGGATGTCGTCCATGCCCTGCGGTCCGCCGAAGGAGATGACGAGCACGGCGTCAAAGGGATGGTCCGGGCAGCCGGTCATGGATGGGCCTCCTGGGGTCACGTTCGATTCGAACTTCGGGTTCTCTGAGACGGTTATATTAAAAATGAATTCAAACCGATCGGCTGGATTGTAGCACGAGTTCGTAGCGTGACACATGGCGTGAGAAGTGATTGGGACATAAAAAGCCCCACAGCTCAGTACGAGATGCGGGGCCAGGCGGGTGGTGAAGCGTCTTCGCGGCGTTGTGTTTTACGGTGCCAACGGCGAGGTCGATCGCAGGGGTGGCGGTGGCGATCCCTGTGCCGACTCTTTCTCGTCTTCGGGCATCGTGAGATCAGAAATCTCCCCGGCGACCTGCTGCTCGATCGGCCGCGTTGACGGCCAGTTCGCATAGGTCTCGTGCAGGCGGGCACGGGTTTCGGCATTGGCCAGGCGCGCGATATCAAGATCCGCGAGCATCCCGATGATTCGCTTGAGGTCCTCGAGCGAGACGTCGGACTCCGGGTAATGGGCGGTGAGGCTGCAGAGATCGACATGATGTTTCTTCTGCCACCAGCGTTCGACGAAATGGAACCACTCGTCCAACGCATGGGGATCACTCGGAATCGGATCGCCGATGCTGCAGATGCCGATGTCATGACCGCCGATCACCCGTTTCAGATCCGTCGGTTGATCATCGAGCACGACCCAGTTGAGCTCACGCGTCATGGCGTACTTGATCCCCGCGGAGATGGCAACGTCCCGCCGCCACCCGGCGGGCAGCGTCATCAAGGTCCACTCCAGCGCCGAGAGCGGGGCGGGGATACCGGTGATGATGATTGGCCGCTTGGTGAGAAGCCACTTGGCCAGGTGCGTCAGCCACGCCGGATCGAGGGAGGTGCCGAAGCTGGGCGGTTCTGTGATCGCGTGACCCGGCGTCTGGCTTTCCATGGAGAGCTTCAGCGGGTCCAGTTGCCGCGGCGGCTTCGTGACCGGTGCGTTCCCGATTACCGCCACGAGCGCCTCCTGCACGCGAAGAGGATTGCAATCAAACGCGGCATAATCGTCCGGGGTGAGCAAGACGATATGCGTATCGATGCAGCGTCCACCTCGGCCGGAATATTCCACGTTTCCGTACCGTGAGAGCGCGACCACATACCTGCCGGAACTCAGCGGATACGCAGAGATGCCTTTCGTGTCCAACTCTGAGCTGCACAGCGCGTTGTGCGAAGGGGATCGTCGCTTCAGTTCGGCTTTCTCGTCATGGCTCACCCCCTTGGAAGCGGCCGCGAGCTGATAGCCGTTGCCCATCGGTGTACGAACCGAAGTGAAGATCGCGTAGTCGGCTTGAATCGGGCCGTGGGTGGAGCGGGCCGGCGGCTTTACAATTGGTCGATGATCCATTCGAAAGGCTCCAGGATGCCCCGAAGCGCCGTATGCAGCGGAATCGGGGTCACGTACTCTTCTTCACTGGCGGAGAATCCGAGCGAGCCGACGACGCTGGCGGCGAAGAACTCGACGTTCTCAAAACGCGTTTCGCACATGTTCCACAAGCGATTGAGGTTGGCCTCGACGAACCGGCGCGGGTCGTCGAAGCATTCCGGGCAGTAGTCGCCTTTGCACAGGACGACGGCGGTGGGGATATCGATTCGCTCATCCCGCTTGGCCGCCAGCATGGTATCGATGTAGCTGAGCATCTTCAGGGCGAAAAAGTCGGGCGAGTTGGAGCCGTTGGCTGCCATGGCGGCATCGATCAGCAGCATCGTGCCCTGGGACTGGTTCAGCAGCGAGTGAATGATCTTGAACGTCTGCGGGGAAGCAACTTCTGCCGCCAGCGATTCACCCGCCATGTCGGGCATGACGAGATCGACCCATTTTTCCTCGGGGGCGCGCTGATGCACCTGGTAATACGCCCAGTACCATTCGTTGGCTTCCATGGGTGTCTTGGGCGGAAATGCGCGATTCGCAAGGTAGCTGATGACGGTCTGCTGTAGATCGACCGAGTATGCGCCCTTGGGCACCGCTTCAAAGTGGCCGGCGCGCTGTGTCAGCATGTCCAGCAGGACACCGAGATAGACGGTCTTGCCGACGTTGCTTTCGCCGATGATGCTGACCATCTGTGGCTCGCGTCCCTGCATGTGGGAGTCGCGCACGATGGCCAGCGGTGCCGCACAATCCCCACACAATGCCGCATCCGGGGGATTGGGTCTCCCGCAGATCAGGCACGACGTGGGCGGGGGCGCCTCGACGTACGATGTTTGAAATGGAGTGTCCACCTTATCAACCTCTCAAGCCACGTGTCCCTCAGCCAAGCCGCCCATTCCTACGGCGGCGTTATTCCGCGGCAAAGTCGAGATCCAGGGCGCATCGGAAGCCGACGTTATGCGTCCGGAGCAGACTTGCCAGTCCCGTGCGAAACGTGCTCGTCGCCTGGGCGGGGAAGTACGTGTCGAACGCACCTCCACGAATATCCTTCATGATCATGTCGCCGATGACCGGATTGCTGTCTTCGTCACCGACGATGTAATCCGTTGCGGTCCATTCCCAAACGTTGCCGATGAGCTGCCGTACGCCGTTGGGCGCGGCACCGTTCTCGTATTCCTGAACCGGTCGGGTCGTACCGATACCCGAAGCCCAGATGTTGCAGCGCGTCTTGTCCAGGGCGTCACCCCAGGGATAGCGTCGCAGCACGTTGGCCGAGCTTCGAATGCGCCAACTCGCCGCCATCTGCCATTCCGTCGTCGTCGGCAACCGATAGCCCGCCCATCGCGCGTAGGCGAACGCTTCGTAGAAGTTGATACCCACCACGGGATGGTCGGCGAACCTGCGATGGTGGAGGCCGTTCTGCCAGTAGCGCGGTCCGGCATGCTCGGTCTGATCTTTGAAGTCGATCAGATGCGGCCAGATATCCTCGGGCCACAGGTCGAGATTCTGGTACCCGTCGGCGTCCACGAACTTCTGAAACTGACGGTTGGTCACACAATAGCGCGCCATCAGGAACGATTCGGTTTCGTAGTCCTCTTCCGGGCAGCCGGGATAGTCGCAGATCGTCTGCGGGATCGACACGAATCCATCGGGAACGAGGGCGAACTGATCGTCAATCGCTTCGGCGGCCTGCTCGATGAGCGTCTTCGCTTCCGCATGGCGCTTCCAGTGATCGCGGTTCATGACGATGAACCCGTAGCGCTCGCACTGAATCTCGCGCTTCAGCGGATCGTTCTGCAGCCTGGTGCGTTCCGCCGGTTCGTACACCGGCTTCGCCTTGGGCGGCTGGGCTTTCCGCTTCCGCTTCGGCTTGCTCTCGGGCAGCGGAGGAGGCGGCGGTGCCTGCGGTTCGCAGGTCGTGACCGCTTGCTTCCTTTTTCCAAACAGGTTCAGTGCCATAGTTCACATCCCGTCCGCGAATGAGTCCTCGTTACGTTTCGGCTCACGTGCCGATGGCGCGTCGCTTGGCGTCCCGGCAGAGCTTCTGGAAGCGTTCCAGCGCACCGCGCGCTTCTTGCTCGGAGGCGGTCGTCTTCGGGCTGGTCGGCACATCGGCCACCGGCGGTTCGCCCTGTGCCGCCTGCTGTTCGGTCAGACCGTAATTCGGCAACAGTTCGCCGCGCTGCTCGGAGGCCTTGCCCAACTCCTGTTCCAGTTGCGACTGGAGCGAGTTGAGCGAGTTTCGCGCCTGGTCCAGCTCCGCCATCTTGCGATCCCATTCCGCCTGGATCCCCGACAGCTTTTCACGCCGCGCTTCGACCTCGGTTTCGCGTTGTTCGAGGGAGGCGGCGAGTTGTTCCAGTTCCTTCTCGCGCGTCTGGAGCGACTCCGCGTCGCGCGTGACCATCTCCTGCTGGTCCTTCAGTTGCTGACGCTGGCTGATGATCTGCGATTCCAGTGTCTTGAGTTCGTTCTGTGATTGCGTGAAGTTCTTCTGGCTCTCTTCCCACTCGGCCTGTTCCTTTTCGAGCTGTGCACGCGCTTCTTCCAGTTCGCTTCGTGCCGAGGCGATGGTCTCGCGGTCTCCGGCCAGCGCCTGCTCCTTCTGCTCCAGGGTCGCGAGCCGTTCGGTCAACGCGGTGCGTTGCGACTCGAGTTCCGTGAGGTTGGTCTCGTACTCCGCCTGGCGCTCCTGGAAGACGGTCTCCTTCTGGGACAGATCTTCGAGCTGCGTCTGGATGGTCGCGTTCTGCTCCTCGATGTTCGCATTGAGCTGCTCGAACTCGCGCTCACGCTCCGCCAGACCGGCTTCACGCGCTTCCAGTTCGTCACACAACTCCTTTTCCTGTTGAGCGAATTCCTCGCGCTGCTGGGCCAGGTGGTTGTAGTGTTCTTCCAGCGCCGACCGGCAGGACTCCAGGGCCTCGGCCCGAGCTTCGAGGAGACCGCGCAGCGACTGCATGGTTTCCACGAGGTCCCGTCCAAGGGATTCGAGCTGCTCGACGTTGATCGTGCCGTTTGTACTGACGATGTCCGTGCTTTCGACTTTCATGACTAACCTCTCCACCACGACTTCTTCTTCTGTGGCGTTGATGCCTTTCTGGAGGACGGTTTGGACTCATACTCCTCGATCAATTCACGTACGGATTTCTTGACCGGACTCACGCGACGCATGACGCGAATGGCCTGGGCCATCTCCGGATCAAGCGAATTGAGCAAGGCCTCATCATCCTCCTGGGGCGTTGAAGCCTGTGTCGTCTGGGGTTCTTCGAGCGATTCGACCGTTCCACCGGGATCCGCAATTTCACTCGGGGCCTCCGGCGGAGGCACGATCGGGGATTCCTCTTGCGCGGGCGTGGCGGGTTCCGTTGCGGCGATCCCCGGCTCCGGCCCCTCGGGCACGTCGGCAACCGTTTCGTCGGCGCGGGGTTCCGCAGCCACCGCGGAGGTCGGCACCGCGTCGCTGTCCATCGAAGCGTCGGTCCCGACGGCCTGGGACTCCTGGGTTTCAGGCGGCAAGGCCCCGGCCCGATCGTCGGTCGCAGCGCTCGTCGCCTGTTCGGCCAAAGCCGTCTGAATCTCGGCGACGGCGGAGCACCACGCGGAGAGCTTGCCTTCCAACTCGGCAAGCGTTTCAGCGATCGCGCCGTCATCTGCGGGTACGGATACTTCGGCCATGTTGACTGTCGTGTCTTCCATGAGATTACACATCGGTTATTCGGCGAAGTACTCATCGGTCCGATGAGATCGGGATTTTGGGTCTTCCCCGGGCTCTGGACGAGTCAACTATACATTTCAGAAAAAAACGGTGTCATGCGGAAATCCATTGTTTTTTGGGATGTCTGATAAAAAGCCCGACGGAGGGTATCGACTTGCTCTCCGGGGTGGTCCGACCACGAAGAATACGTTGAGAGAGGGCCGGCATCGTGGCGGAGAAAATGTGACGGGAAGATTTCACTTTTTTGATCCGAGAAACCGGTCGATCACGGAATGGGCAGGGCGACGCGCGAAACGCTTCGCGAACGTCCGAAATGATCCTCAACCATTCCAAGGATATCGCGGGAGGCAAGCCGGAGATGAACGAGTGGAAAAGTAAGTTTTCGACGAAGATCGACGCGCTTCGGGATAGCGCGTCGCAGCGGTTCGAGCGGTTTGCCGCCAACGTGCTCGAGGACGTGCACGGCGAGCTGGTCGAGTTTGCCACGCGGCACGAGTTCGAGTGCAGCACGCCCCAGGCCCAGAGCGGCGGCCGCATGTACAAGTTCGCCCTGACCGAGGACGGCTTCGTGCTCGTCTACTTCAAGACGCAGGGCATCGCGTCCGTCGCCTTCAGCTACGAGTGTTATCTGCCCGGCCAGGGGCGGTCGGCCACTCGACAGCAGACGCGTGAACTTGCCACCGCCGACGGCGAATGGGTCGAGAACTGCTTCCAGGAATCCATGGATGCGTTCGTCGATGCGTTTTCCAAGTGTGATGCGAGTATTCCCGAGCCCGCCTACGCCTGAGCGGCTCGGGGAGATCCCGTGTGGATCGGATCGCGCGTCAGTCGGGATGAAGCTGGATCTTCGTGCGCTCGCGGGGGCACGTTTCCTGTACCTCCAGGGCCCGAGCGGCTTCCGATAACGGGAACTCGTGCGAGATGAGTGGCCTCACGTCGATTCGGCGTTTCTCCATGAGGCGGATGGTCTGCTTGAAAGCATTCGGTGAGGCCACCGACGTGATCAGGTTCAGATCGCGAACCACGATGTTGCCCATATCCAGTTGGGGCACCGGCGTCTCGTGCAGGCCGACCACACTGATCGTGCCGCCCATTCGAGTGATGTCCACGGCCTGCTGAACCGCCTGCACGTTACCGGACGCTTCCATCACGAAATCCGCCCCGACCCCGTCCGTGACCTCACGGATCTTTTCCTGCACATTCTCTTTCACCACGTTGATGACCAGATCCGCCCCGAGCCTGTGGGCGAGTTCGAGTTTCTCGTCCACTGTTCCGGTCAGGATGATCTGGCCGGCACCGCAGGCGTCTGCCGCCTGCATGGCGAGCAGGCCGATCGGTCCGTCGCCCAGGATGACGCAGATCGCGCCGGGTTCAAACTGCGCCTTGCGGATCGCCTTCACGACCGTGGCGGCGGGCTCCACAAGAGCCGCCTCCTCGAAGCTCATGGCATCCGGGATCCGATAAGCGTGCCGGGCCGGCATGGTCAGGTATTCGGCGAACGCCCCGTCCTTCCCGCGGCACAGCCCCACCTCCGCTTTCATGAAGCACAGGTTGTAGAGTCCGCGCATGCAATTGTCGCAGTGGTGGCATCCGATGGTGACGTCTCCCGTCACCCGGTCACCGATGGATAAGGTCGTCACCGCGCTGCCCTTGTCCGTGACGATACCGGACCATTCGTGGCCGAGCGTGATCGGATACTGCGCCCACCCCATTTTGAAGTAAGCCATCGTTCCGTGGACCATCTCCACGTCCGTGCCGCAGATGCCGACGCGTTTGACTTCAACGAGAACATCATCCTCGGCGCACCGGGGTTCCGGGACGTCCAGATACTCGAGCGTGCCCGGCCTGGTCAGTCTTACCGCTTTCATGGCGTGATCTCCTGGTCGCAGTCGACTGAACGACACGTATTCCGCGAAAGGCGACTTGCTGCGTGCGAGTTGTTATTTCCGGAACGTCTTCCTCTTCGCAAGCGTTTGCCGAAATGTGGACCTCACGCGAAAAGATTATTCCTTGACTCTTAAGTCCTTGCCCAAGCATGACGGAACGAGGCTTTCGCAAAAAAAGTGGAAGCCCGGATTTGGCAGGCGCGGTTTATATCTTACCGTTGCAGCGTTCTCAGTGAACCTTCGCCGCAAGGGTAAGAGCAATGGCCTTAACAATCAACAACACCTCGCTCACGTACAAGATGCTGAGCACGATCAATCGGCTTCAGCAGGAACACGACGACACGTTGACGCGCCTGTCTACGGGCAAACGCATCAACAGTGCGGCGGATGATCCCGCGGGAATGGTTGCCTCGATGGGGCTGAAGACGGAACTTGTGTCCGTTCAGGCCGCGTTGTCCAACAACCAGCGATCGCAGTCCGTGCTGGACGTCGCCGACGCCACCTTGAATGAAGTCCTGAAGGTGGCGGAGGAGATCGAGAAGCTCGCGATTGCTTCTCAGGATCCCAACGCGACAACCGAAGAGATCGCCGCCAACCAGGCCGCGCTGGACAATCACCTGGCCACGATCGACTCGCTGATCACCAGCGCGGAGTTCGCGGGTGACAAGCTCTTTACGGGCACCAACGCGATTACGGGTACCCCTGCCAATGTGGCGTACACCGATGTACGCGTGCATCAGGCGGATGGCGCGGCCACAGCGAACAAGCAGTTCAGCGTGGTCTACAACGCCGCCGCGGATACGATCACGGTCGATGGCAATGCTGTCGGCTCTGCGACGACAGACGGAGACAGGGCCTCCTTCACGCTGGATGGCTACAGCGTCAGTTTCGTGGTGGCCGATACGTCGAGCAACGTGACGGCGAACATCACGATCACGCACAGTGAAGGCATGCTGTTCCAGCTCGGTTCCGACAGCACCACGCGAACGCGCCTGGACATGGCCGCGGGCATCACCGCCGCCGAACTCGGCGACTCCGTGAATGGCTACCTCAGTGATCTCAAGACGGGTGGAACGTTTGATCTCGCCACGGATGCCTCGACAGCCGCCACGATTGCCGCCACCGCCAAACAGCAGATTGCCCTCCAAGCCGGACGCGTCGGAAGCTTCAACAAGTTCCAGGTCGGGTCGTCCATCCGATCCTTGGAAGCCGCACAGCAGGGATTGACGTCCTCCATCAGCCAGATCGAGGACACGGACTTCGCGTTCGATACCGCCCTGGCTGATCGGCAGGAGGTTCTGCTCAACGCCGCGATCAGCATGCTGGCCCAGTCGAATCAGAGCTCTGCGGTCAATCTCCTTCAGTTGCTGCAGTAGGCGACCGGTTCGCGAAGGATCACCCTTGGTTTACGGGGGAACGACGAAGCAACGCATGACGCTCAAAAGTGAATCCGGGGGACACGACGCTCGGGCGCTTTAAACAGGGGAGCCGATCGGTGGAACTGTTCCACCGATCCTGGGCACGGAACGCTGGGGAGCAACTCCGTGTCTGTCATGTGGGAGTGGCGTTGCTCGTGGGGTCGAACGATCGTGGGGGTCGTTCGACCCCGACCCTTTTTTACTTCCGACGCCATCATCACATCGATCGCCGCGACGTCGGGCAGGCTCTCACGTGTTTCGCCACTGCCCCCTTCAGGGACTCCATTTCCGTCGCCCATCCAGTTATAATGCGAAACCCGCCCGACGCGGATTTCGGGCGACTTCGACCCCACGCACCGCATCCCGAGAACCGAGGAGCAGTATGTCGACAGAGACGAACACGACCGGATTGAATCGCTATTCCCGCCGCATCACCGCCCCCGCCAGCCAGGGCGCGAGCCAGGCCATGCTCTATGCCACCGGTATGACGCCCGAGGACATGAACAAGGCCCAGGTCGGAATCGTGGCCAACTGGTACGAGGGCAACCCCTGCAACATGCACCTGAACGATCTTGCCGAGCGGGTCAAGCACGGCGTGACCGAGGCGGGCCTGGTCGGGATGCGCTTCAACACCATCGGCGTGTCGGACGGCATCTCGATGGGGACCGACGGCATGAGCTACTCGCTCCAGAGCCGCGACCTCATCGCCGATTCGATCGAGACCGTGATGGGCGCCCACTGGTACGACGCCATGATTGCCCTGCCCGGATGCGACAAGAACATGCCCGGCTGCATGATGGCGATGACGCGTCTGAACCGTCCGGCCATCATGATCTACGGTGGGACGATCAAGCCCGGGTGCGCGGAGATCGGCGGCAAGGAGGAGACGCTCGATGTCGTATCCGCCTTCCAGAGCTACGGTCAGAAACTGGCGGGAAGCATCACCGAAGACGAGCGCGAGACCATCGTCCGCAATTCCTGCCCGGGCGCCGGCGCCTGCGGCGGCATGTACACCGCCAACACCATGGCCAGCGCGATCGAAGCGATGGGCATGAGCCTGCCGGGTTCGTCCTCCACACCGGCGGAAGAACCAGGCAAGACGGATGAATGTGTGCGTGCGGGCCAGGCCATTCTTCGCCTGCTCGAACTCGACCTCAAGCCGCGCGACATCATGACCCGCGCCGCCTTCGAGAACGCGATGGTGGTGGTGATGGCCCTGGGAGGCTCGACGAACGCCGTGCTGCACCTGACCGCCATGGCCCGGTCCGCCGGCGTGAAGCTGAAGATCGATGAATTCAAGAATACGTGTGCCCGCATTCCGCTCATCGCCGACCTGAAGCCATCCGGCAAGTACGTGATGGAAGACGTGCACAAGATCGGTGGCATCCCCGCCGTGATGAAGTACCTGCTCGGCGAAGGGCTGCTCGACGGTTCCTGCATGACCTGCACCGGTAAGACCGTGGCGGAGAACCTCGCGGAAGCGCCCGACCTCGACTTCGCGGGTCAGCAGGTGATCATGCCGCTGAGCAAGGCGGTCAAGTCCACCGCCCACATCGCCATCCTTCATGGCAATCTCGCCCCCGAAGGCGCGGTCGGCAAGATCACTGGAAAAGAAGGCGAGTCGTTTACCGGCCCCGCGCGGTGCTTCGACAGCGAGGAGGACATGCTTGCGGGCCTCGAGCAGGGCAGGATTCAGAAGGGCGATGTCATCATCATTCGCTACGAAGGGCCGAAGGGCGGTCCGGGCATGCCGGAGATGCTGACGCCGACCAGCGCGCTGGCCGGCGCGGGCTTCCTGGGCGGTGTGGCGTTGATCACCGACGGGCGCTTCTCCGGCGGCAGCCACGGCTTCATCGTCGGCCACGTCTGCCCCGAGGCCATCGAGGGCGGACCGATCGCGCTGGTGGAGGACGGTGACCAGGTGACCATCGACGCCACCACGCACACGATCTCCTTCGACGTCAGCGACGCCGACATCGAAAAGCGCCGCCAGGCCTGGAAGCAGCCGCCTTACAAGGCGACCAACGGTACGCTGTGGAAGTACATCAAGAACGTCTCCCGCGCGTCGGAAGGCTGTGTCACGGACGGGTGAACCCAACCCTTAGAATTCAATAGAATACGGTTGATTCATTCGATTCAACAGGGATCATGTGGATTCCCAGTTCCGCTGACTGGGCGTGCGAGTTCATGCAAAATCATAATCGTGAAAACCGCATGTGAATCTCGACCAGTTGCTGAAGGTATGGGAGCTCATTATTACGCATACCTATCGATTCGTTCAAAGTGGAGACGTCGCTTACTACTATCCAAGCTAGTTCCTCACCGAGATTGCAGTCGGAACATATGAAACGAAAGTGATCAATTAGATCTTCCAGGGAGAGATTATTTTGTTCAAGAGCGAGAGCTATTTCAGAACGAATAGAAAGCCCTTGTAATCTTTGACACCAATAGTTCCAATCTGATTCTGAGAGATTAGCTGCTTCTCCAGGACGGATTTCGTAGCTAGTCTTTCGTTTCAGTGATCGCCAAGCTAGGAATCGTCCCACTGGTCTAGCTAGGAAATAGTAAAGCACGAATAGACCAAGTGTTATAAGCGATACTACCCATCCGAAGTACAAGCTTGTAAGAATCAGAACACAACAGAGCCCTGAAAGCAGGAGATGTATGTATGGCTTTATCTGGCCACGCAGGTATCCATTCAGTCGAAGTAATATTGCTAGAACGAATAATGAGATATGTAATGTGATAAGCCAGTTCATCGCGGACCGGCCCTCAATGCAATTGGCTCTTATTTGTCCCATTAATTGAAAGTATTCACTATACTTCACTACCGGCGCCTGGACTCGAACCAGGGACCTTGGGATTATGAAGCCCACGCTCTAACCACCTGAGCTACGCCGGCATTCGTGTTTTTATCCGCCGCGAATCAGCCAAGCGGATGTTACTCCATTATACGCGACTCCCGGGAATGTCTCCATCCCGCGTCGCTGCCTCCCGTCACCGTAACCCCGTCGCCGGATCGAGACCGAACATCACGTTCATGTTCTGAATGGCCTGCCCGGCGGCCCCTTTGACCATGTTGTCGATGGCGGAGACCACGATGATTCGCGACTGCACCACCCGGGCGGTCAGGTCGCAGAAGTTCGTATGGGCGACCTCCGCCGTCTTCGGTGAATCGGTCCGCCAGCGGATGAAGGGCTCGTGCTCGTAGGCCTTCGCGAACACCTCCGCCACGTGCTCCACCGAGATGTGCTGCAACGGCTTGAGATAGATCGTCGACAGGATGCCCCGCTCCATCGGGATGAGGTGGGGCGTGAAGATCACCTGGGCGCGCTCGCGCCGTGTGAACTGCTCGAGTGTGCGCTCGATCTCGACCATGTGCCGGTGCTCGCCGATCTTGTACGCCTCGAAGTTCTCGTTCCGTTCGGGATAGTGGTGGGCCTGCGTCGGCGAACGTCCCGCGCCGCTGACGCCGCTGGCCGAGTCCACGATGATGTCCCGCGGATCGATCAATCCTTCGCGCAGCAGGGGCACGATCCCCAGCGCCGCCGACGTCGGGTAACACCCGGGATTGGCGACCAGGCTGGCAGAGGCGATATCCTCGCGGAAGAGTTCCGGAATGCCGTATGCCGCCTTCTCGAGGTTGGCCAGATCGGTGTGATCCTTGTTGTACCACTGCTTGTAATCGGCGGGCTCCTTGAGTCGGTAATCGGCGGAGAAGTCGATCACCTTCAGCCCCGCCTTGAGCAGTGCGGGCGCCATGTCCATGGCCAGGTTGTTCGGCAGGCACAGGAAGACCACGTCGGCCCGACCGGCGAGGGCTTCCGGTTCGATCGGCTCGCACGTAGCATCGAGGCGATGCGTGAACTCGGGAAAGATCTCATCGATGCGCGGCTGCGGGTCGCGCCGCGAGCACAGCGCGACGATCTCGGCGCGGGGATGCCGCAACAGCCAGCGCAAGGCTTCCCGGGATGTGTACGCGGTGGCGCCGATGATGGCGACACGGATGTTGGATTCGCCACTCATGTCTTAGCGATCTCCAGGATCAGGACCGCTCAAAGGCGGAGGGGACAAAAAAACGACCCCGGCGTCACATCGCCGGGGTCGTGGAGAAGACTCAGTCATCGATGGATCCCGAACGTGCAGGAGTCGGGATCAGCCCGCGATGTTTAACGCTTCGAGAACTGGAAGCTGCGACGCGCGCCGCGGCGACCGTACTTCTTGCGTTCCTTCATGCGGCTGTCACGCGTGAGATAACCGTGCTGGCGGAGCACATCGTCGTATTCGGCGTTGGCCAGCTTCAGCGCCCGGGCCACGCCGAGAACGATCGCCCCGGCCTGTCCAGTGATGCCACCACCGCTGACATTAACGAACACATCCACCTTGCCGAAGGTCTCGGTCGCTTTCAGTGGCGCTACGGCGTCGTTGCGGTCGCGCTCTTCCGAAAAATACTTGTCCAGGGGCTTCTTATTGACTTCGAACTTGCCCTCACCGGCGCGAAGCCGGACCCGGGCCACCGCCGACTTGCGACGGCCGGTGCCCCAGAAGTAGTGCTTCTTGGGATCGGGCTCGGGAATCGTGGCGGACTTGCCTTCCGTCGGCGCCTCGGGGGCGGGCGGTGTCGGCGTTGCTGTCGTCTGCTCTTCACTCACAATCTTGCTCCGAATATCACCTTACGATGTGCCGGCGTCTGATGAGGCCGACATCCATCTGGATCGCGACTTACGCCTGGATCTCGACTTCCTGCGGCACCTGGGCCTGGTGGGGATGCTCCGGACCGGCATACACCTTCAGCCGCTTGAGCATCTGGCGCCCGAGCTTGTTCTTGGGCAGCATCCGCTTGACGGCAAATTCGATGACCCGTTCCGGATGGCGCTCCATCACCATGGCAATGGAATCCACCTTGCGACCGCTGGGATAGTACGAATACCTGTCGTATTCCATCTGGTTAATCTTGTTGCCCGTCAGCTTCACCTTCTCGGCATTGACGACGACCACGAAGTCGCCCGTCAGCACATGGGGGGTGTAGGTGGGGCGGTGCTTGCCCATGAGGATCGTGGCGATCTGGGACGCCATGCGGCCGAGGACCTTGTCCTCCGCGTTGACGAGGCACCATTCGCCACCCACTTCCTCGGGCTTGGCCAGGGTCGATTTCATTGAAGCGCTTCGCATCGTTGCACCCGCAGCATCATCGGACAGCCCCGCCGAAGCGGGAATCCGGGGTCATTTCCTTACCGTAAAACGAGCCCCTTAGTTTAGCGAATCTTCAAAAAGCGTCAAGCGAAGCGGGGAGGGGAGCCTCGCCGGTCAGATCGTCCAGCCAGTGCCGGAGGAAAAGGCGCGTAAGTTGTTCCGGGGAAGAGGGTTAGGGGTTTCATCAGCTGACGCTGGCCCCGGGCTCGACCTCCGCATCGGGCTGGAGCAGAATCACCCGGGTGTGATCCGCGTTGCTGGCGGCCAGGAGCATGCCGTTGCTTTCCTCCCCGCGCATCTTGCGAGGTGCGAGATTGGCGACCACCACGATCAGCCGGCCGACCAGCGATTCCGGCGTGTAGTGCCCGCGTAGCCCGGCACAGATCTGCCGCTGCTCCGTCCCGAGATCGATCTTCAGCACAATGAGTTTGTCGGCGTTCGGATGGTCCTTCGCCTCGAGGATCCGGGCCACACGCAGATCGACCTTGGCAAAGTCGTCAAACACGATGGTGTCGGGAGTTTCACTCATGATTTCACCTCAAGGCGACGTTCCGGAATGGATGCCGATCATGGAATCCGGCAACGGGCATCTCAATGTAAATGGGCAACGAGCAATCGGCTCGGGCGAGGATCAGCGATGCCGGTTCATCCGCCCAATCCGTTCGCCTCTTTCAGCGTACGCGAGTCAGAAGTCTTCAGCAAGCCGAATGCACGTGGACGGCGGCATTCATCCTCTCATGAAATGTGTCTGACGGAATCAGGAAACAGTCTTTGATTCACCAGACTTGGCGTGTATAGTGCCGCCATATTTACGCCGAGTAGTACAGGAAAGGGATTTCCAGTGAAAATCGAAGTAAGGCCCAGCCCCATTCACGGGCTTGGAGTATTCGCCAAGAAAACAATCGACAAGGACGAACGTATCGGTCGATATCTGGCGAATCGCACGCGACGCGACGGGACCTACGTGCTGTGGGTCGAGGAGGATGACGTGGGGCGCTGGTCGGGATACGACGGCTACGGCCGCTTACGCTACCTGAATCACAGCCGGTCCCCCAACAGCGAATTTGACGGATTGGAACTGTTCGCCATTCGGCCGATTCGCCGGGGCGAGGAAATCACGGTTCACTACGGCCTGGAATGGAAATCAGACGACTGAGCGTGTGAAGTTTCGCCTGTCCGCTCACTGTTCACCGCCTGCAACTGCTTCGCACGCGTCAAAAAGGAGAATTCACGTTGGCCAAGACATGGAAAGCCGGTGTCATCGGGTGCGGATCGATCTCGCAGGTGCTGCACATGGCGGGTTACCTGAAGACACCCGGTGTGGATCTGATTGCCGGGTGTGATCCCGCGCGGGCGCGCTGGAAAGAAGCGAAGAAAATCCAGCCCGACATCCGGACGTTCAGTGATCACCGCAAGATGCTGGCGGCGGAAGAGTTCGACGTCGTATCGGTATGCTCGCCGAACAAGTTCCACGCCGAGCACGCCATCGCCGCGCTGGACGCCGGCGCGAATGTCCTGCTCGAAAAGCCGGTGGCCCTGAGCATGAAAGAAGTCCGGGACATCAAGGCGGCGGTGAAGCGCAACAAGAAGACCCTCATCGTGGGCTTCTCCCAGCGCTTCAACCGCGGCAATCGAAAGATGCGTGACCTGATCCAGAGGGGCGCCATCGGCGAGCCGTTCATGTTTCGCGCCCGCTTCGCCCACGCCGGCCCGCTGCCCGGTTGGGCCAAGAGCGACTGGTTCTACAAGAAGAAACTCGCCGGCGGCGGGGCGATGCTCGACATGGGCATCCACGCCATCGACCAGGCCATCTGGCACATCGGCAAGATCAAGAGCGTGCAGGCCAAGGCCGATACCCTCCGCAAGAAGATTGAAGTGGACGATAACGCGCTGCTCCTGCTCGAGTACGCCTCGGGCAAGACGCTCGGATACATCGAAATCGGCTGGACCAGCCCCGCCGGGTTTACCGGGTACGATGTGATGGGTGACGAGGGCTGGATCCACATCGACTACGCCGGCGAACTGGTGCTGACCACCGGCAAGATCACGCCCGACACCAAGGCCAAGCACAAGCTCAAGCGCCGCGTCGTGGACAAGGATCCGATCGCCGGCGGCTGGCGAAACGAGGTCACCGAGGTGGTCAGGGCCATGAAGAAGGGCGACGATCTCGGCATCTCGATCGACGTGGGCGGCGCGGCACTGCAGGTCGCGCTGGCGGCGTACCAGTCGTCGAAGACAGGCAAGCGCGTGACCGTCTCGAGCGTGAAGTAACGACCCAACACGGGCAAACGCCGATCGCGGTACGAACCGGCGGACAACGGGAGTGGATACACATGCAGGATACGCCTCCACCATCGGATTCACCGCCACCGTCGGAGACGCCCGACAACTCGACCCCTGATTCATCTGATTCCCAGGACTCAACCGCCTCGCGTCCTTCACGAGGCCTTCTTCCCGAACCGGAACTTGTCCGCCAATGGGGCGAAACGCGCCCGGACATTGTCTTCATGGCGCCGTACCTCGCGTATCTCGCCTTGATGACGGTGCAGATGTTCGTACCCCCGGCATACGTCTCCTGGGCGTTGGCGTTGAAGGGAATCGGGGGTCTCGTCGTTTTCGCCTGGTTCTGCCGCTTCTATCCGCCGCTGGGCAAGCCGCACGTGGGCATCGCGGTCGTGGCGGGGATCCTGGCCGCTGCCGGTTGGGTGGCGGGGCAGCACTTCTTCAACGGCGTCGAGGTCATGGGTGAAAATCTCGGCGACCGCTTCCTGCTGTTCCCGGGCCGGCTGAACCCCAACCCGCCGTCGCCGGTTGAGGTCTACGGACTGGGCACGCTCTCCTGGGTGTCGGAGGTCACGCTGCGTTTGGCGGTGACGACGATTACCGTCCCGATCGTGGAAGAGCTGTTCTGGCGGGGCTTCCTGCTGCGGGCCCTGATCGACTGGGACCGCTTCGAGCGCATCCCGCTGGGCACCTTCACCTGGTTCTCGTTCATCGGCACGTCGCTGATCTCCATCGTCCAGCACCCCGACAACTGGGTGGTGAGCGTCTTCTGCTGGATGGGCTTCAACCTGCTGATGTACTGGACCCGGAGCGTGACCTGCCTGATGATCACGCATGGCGTCACCAATCTCGTGCTTTACAGCTACGTCCTCATCGCCGGCGATTGGCAGTTCTGGTACCAGCCGAGCGCGGAAGACCTCGAAGCCATGACCAAGGCGGCGGGGGGGTGAACGCGTCTGCGACAATTGTCTTGGGATAAACCCGCGTATCAAAGCAAGCAGATATACAACATACGAAGACTGATGAACCGTGCCTGAATTCAGGCGGTACTGCGCCCGTGAGGAAGCGGATGCCGTAAATGAATATACACTGCGAGATGATTCGTACCCAAGGAGGGAGCCTGACGTGCGCCGGAAGGATTCATGGATACGTGCCTTTTTCCTGTTCTCCCCTCCCTCACGGTCGGGGTACTGACTGAAAGTGCGGAACCGAACCCGGGGCTTCGCTTGCTTTGCCTTGGTGAACTTCACTCCGTCCCGAAGATGCGGTCGCCCGCATCGCCGAGGCCGGGCACGATATACCCCTGTTCGTTGAGATGGGAATCGACTGCCGCCGTGTAGATCACGATGTCGGGATGCGACGCGTGCACGCGTTCGATGCCCTCGGGGGCGGCTACGAGACAGAGCAGGCGGATACGATCCGTACCGGTGGCCTTGATGGCGTCGATCGCCGCCACGCTGGATCCGCCGGTCGCCAGCATCGGGTCGATCAGAATCACTTCACTCTCGCCCGTGCTGGGTGGCAGTTTGTTGTAGTAGACTACCGGCTCGAGCGATTCCTCGTTGCGGTAGATGCCGACGTGCCCGACCCGCGCCTGCGGGATCAGCCGCAGAATGCCGTCCGCCATGCCGAGCCCGGCCCGCAGAATCGGCGCCAGCACGATCTCGTTCTTCAGCACCGCCCCCTCGGCCTTGCCCACCGGCGTCTGCACCTCCACCGGCCGCGTCGGCCGGTCCCGCGTGATCTCGAACGCCATCAGCATGGCGATTTCCCCGAGCAGCCGGCGAAACTCCTCCGGGCTGGTTCCCCGATCCCGCGCGTGCGTCAGCTTCTGCTGCACCAGCGGGTGATCGATCACGCGAAGATTGTCGTTCAATGGCAAGGTTCATCTCCATCCAGAAGCCAAGGCGGATATCCCACTATACAGGCAGTCCGCCGAGCCTAGTAGTGTGGGTGCAGCCCGTTTTGGGTTGGATAGCTTCCGGGGGAGACTCAGCCGCTCTGCTCTGCGAGAGAAGCTTCGACCAGACGGGCGATGTTCTCGACCGTGAAGAGCGAGATCACGCGGTCCGGCGTGGGATCATCATCGAATCGCTCGTCGTCAAGGAAGGGGTACCGGTTCTTGAACTTCGCGACCGCCTTTGGAGTGAAACGTCCATCCTCCTGAGTGGGGAATTCTTCAGGGCTGGCGAGCTTCTGCAGTCCGGCATCGATCCCGAAGTGTTTCTTGCAGTGGAACGACAACTCCAGGAAATCAATCGACTCGCCTCCGAGGTCTTCGCGAAATCGCGCGTCCGGTGTGATCTCTTCCGGCTCCAGCGCGAGCACTTCCGCCACGATCCCTTCCACGTCCTTGAGAATCGTTTCAAAGTCCTTCATGCGATTGTTCCTTTCCAAGGGGTTATTCTCGGAGTTCCTTGCCCGGCACGCATTCCGCCAGGTGTTCGTACGATTCATCCACGAGCTGCGCGTAAACACTGGTAATGATCGGGTGCGCATGACCGAGTTGTCGCTGCAGGAAGAGCAGGTTTCCGCCGGTGTTCTTGTACGCCAGATAGCCGTAAGTATGTCGAAGAAGCTGAACGCTCGCGCGGTCGCCCAGCCCGGCGGCGGAGAGGATACGCTTCACGCGCCGGTACAGCCCCGTACGCTGGTACGGTTGACGCTTCTCGCTGAACGCCAGCGGCTGGCTCATGTCCTCCGGTGAGATCTCCTCCGGAAGAAAACGCGGCCGAACCTCGACGACGAAGCGACGGATCAGATCGCTGAGCACGGTCGGCACATGCACGCGCCGTCCGGCGTCACTGCCATGGGCTCCGACGACGAATACAGAGTCGTTTTGCTTGATCACCGTATCCACGAGGCGAAGCCGGCAGAACTCGGACGTCCGCAGACCCGAATACAGGAGCGCGAGGATGATCAGCCGATCCAACTCCGCCGCGTCCGATGCTCGTCCGGAAGCAGATCGGGCGGCCTGACTGCTGAGGTGCTGCAGCAGGCGCTTCACTTCATCGTCCGAGAGAAACATCTCCCGCGTAATTTCCCATGGCAACCTTGTCATGCATCAAGTCCAATCGTTAATGATGCAATTATTATAGGCAGCATTATCAATCAGTCAAGATGTATTTACGGAATTATGGGGGTTGTCCAGTGGAGACCTAGCCCTCTCAGTGCCCCAAGTAGTGCCCGGGGGGCCTAGCGAGAGATCCTCCAGGAGTCATTTCGAGTGTATTGATCCGCTGAGATGACATGAAAAGAGCCGCCCCTGGGTAGAGACGGCTCTTCGTTTTCGCCACTATTTGAGGATGATCTCAGATGATCGATGCAACCCAGGCTTCACGCGCGGCGTCGACGGATCAGCCCCAGCGTCGCCAGGCCCATCAGCACGAGCGACGTCGGCTCAGGGACGACGTTGATGTTGTCCCAGATGATCCAATTGTCCGGGTTGGCGGAGTTGAAGATATCCGCGCCGCCGATGGTGAACAACCCGCTCGTCGTCCCGCCGGAATTGTCATACGTGTCAATGGTGACGCCCTCGATCTGGAGCGTCACGATATCGTCGATATTCTTCAGCTTCAGGCTGAACCAGCGGTTGCCGGGATAACCCGGGTCGTTGAAGATCGGATCATCGCCCTGGAAGGGAATGCCCAAAGTCTCCGGGTCCGTCGCTCCAGGCCAGCTGCCGTACAAGCCCTCAAACGTACCGTCGACCGCGCGGCCGTAATCATCACCGACAGTCCCCGCCAGACCACTGTTGTGAGGCAGGTTATAGGTGACACCGGTACCGGCGGGCTCCCAAAGAAAAGGAACAGACTGCCCGTCACCGTTAATGCCGATCACCGCGTGCTCCGAGGACCCACTGCCGCCACCGTAGTACATGAAGACATCGGCGGTAATGACGTAATTGCCGGTGAGGCTGCCGATGTTCGGGCTGATGCCGATGGCTTCACCCTCGTCCGCAGGCTGGTCCGTGTTGTTGACCTGGATTCCCACGCCCAGAGTGGTGCCGGAGCTGTTCGGGGCCGGGGCGATGCCGAGAGAACTGTAGTCGAACGCGTAGTCCACAAGGCCGTCGATCACCGGAGGATCCAGCTCGGTGGAGAAATAAGGATTGCTCCACCGGGTAGAGGCCAGCCCGTCATCGAAGTTATCATTGAACACATCCGCCGACGCCGGCAGCACGAAACTCACGGTCATGCTCATCAGGATTGCCCATCTCATGCCATACCCTCCTCTGGTAATCATTTCGTTCCAAAAGGCCTCGATATCAGGACGATCGAGCGAGGTTGCACAGGCGTGTCATCTGCATGCAATGCTGCAGATTCACATCGCACCAAGAACGTAGGATAGCACTGCTCAGCACCTGTTCAAGGGCTTTGCAGGACTTTAATGTCAGCCCAAAGGTGCCTTAGCGCAACGTGATCCGGGGCTCCCGGCCGGAGCACCGCCAGTATCCCCCTGCCACCCCGGACCGAAAGCTGAACCGACCGAACAATGATCGGTTTCTGAGCAGCGTTGTGAGAAGCTCAGGGGCCGTTCCCGTTTGACAGAGGGGGATTACGCAACTCGGGCGGCTATGTTGCTTGTCAAGCGGAATGGATGCAAGCAGTGACGGTCCCTTATGCTGGCAGGGCTTCTCACAACACTTCGCATTGGCGTCATCGCCCCTGCTTGCATCGTTTATCGGACCTCGCGGGTTGATTTCTGCCGCGGACTTGTGAGGGCATTCGCGCAAATACCCCATATGCCGAACTCGGTTTGCGATACCCAAAGTGGACTGACCCGAACACCGATAAAAATCAAACAGGGACAAGTGAAAGTACCCAATGCTGGCCTGAAAGGCCCTGGTGCTCCCGGTCATCCTTCTGGCGTCAGGTCCTCCATCTCTTCAGGTCTGTGTCGATCGGGACAGTGATGTTGAATCGCAGGATGTGTGGTCGATGAACATGATTCGCGCATGGACCGCATTCATTTTGCTGGCGACGCCGGTCTCCCTTCCGGCCGCCGAGGTCGTCATTCTGACCACGGCCCACCCCTCCTACGAGAAGGCCTCCGCATCCATCGAGAAGGAACTCGGCAGGAAGGGCCACACCCATCAGGTCATCACACTGCCCAAGTCCAGCCCATCCGGCAGCAACAGGGACGGGGATGACGCGGCGGAGAATCATGCGCGCGATCCGAAACTCGTGCGGGCCCTCGAGCAACTTCGGGATGCCGATCCCGCTGCCATCGTCGCTCTCGGCGAAGATGCCACGCTGACGGCCCACAAGCACAGCACGGAGATCCCGATCATCAGCAGCATGGTCACGAACTGGCTGGATCTCCCGTCATCCCGGGGAGGCAAGATCGAGTCACAACGCTGGGCGGGCGTGACCATGGACGTCCAACCCGAGGCACAACTGGCGTGGATCCGCATGGTGGATCCGGGAACCCGTTCGCTTGCGGTCTTTTCCAGCGACCACTCGCAACGGACCGCGGAAGCGCTGCGCAGCAAAGCGCGATCCCATCAGATCGAGGTCACCATCATCAAGGCCCGCAAGTCCGACTTCTCGAAAGCGCTGGAGAAGCTGAAGGAATCAAACTGTGACGGACTGGTGATGCTGCCGGATGCGGAGATCTACGACGCCAATAACGTCAAGCAGTCCCTGCTCTGGGGATTGCGTGCCAGGAAATCCGTGTGGACCTTCTCACCGCTGCTCGTCAAGTCCGGCGCGCTGGGAGCCACCTACGCGGAACCCGAGGAGATCGGGAAGCAGACGGCCTCCGTCACGCTCTCGATTCTGAAAGGCAAGAAACCATCGTCGATCGGGATTCAGTATCCCGAGAAGATCGAGCACGCGCTGAACGAAAGAACGGCGGAAATGATCAATCTGAAGCTATCGCCGAAAGCGCTACGCGAAGCCGAGGAGCGCTTCGGGAAACCATGACCTCCGCGAGCCGGCGGTCGTTGAGATTGTTGAAGGGACGAAACGGATGACACTTCCGACAAATCTCATAACAACGTCTGGGAACCATGCGACACGTCAGTGTACGCAGATGAATCCGGTCACTTTGTGTCGTCGCTTTGTAGCCGGTTCGGCAACGTTCTGCCGATGCGTCGGCGAACCGGGGGAAGAGCATCGTCGTAGCATCCGGTCAGTGCTTCTCGCGCTGTGCGTTGGACTCGCTGTTCCCGCCTCCTCTCTGGCAGATTCAACGTCACAGCCCGCCGATGAAGGATCAGAGGCTGAGCGTCATGGGCAGGAAGAGATCTCCACGGATATCGACTTGTACTCCCTTGAACTGGAGGTTCCCACTGTCGTCAGCGCGACGCGGCATGAAGAACGCCTGACAGATGTCCCGTATGCCGTCAGCGTGATTACCGCCGAAGACATCCGCGCTGCCGGGGCGACCAGTGTCCCGGAAGCCCTGCGCCTGGCGGTCGGCGTGGATGTGGCCGCACTCGGGCTGAATACCTTCGCCGTCAGCCCCCGGGGATTTCACGGGTATCTCAGCAACAAGACGCTGGTGCTCGTGGATGGGCGGCAGATTTACGATGCCGTCTTCGGGGGCACGGTATGGCAGGCCTGGGATATCCAGATCGACAATATCGAACGGATCGAGGTCATCCGCGGTCCCGCCGGCGTCACGTGGGGAACCAATGCCCTGAACGGCATCATCAACATCATCACCAAGGAACCGCGCGGCCGGGAGGGACTCACCTACACGCAGCGGGCGGGCACACGCGGTTTCCACCGCGAGCACATGGGTCTGGGCTACAGTGATGAAACACTGAGCCTGCATTTCTCGGGCGAGTACGACGCCAATGACGGATCCGTGCGCGGCGGCACCTTTCTGACGCCACTGGAAGACGAGGCCTGGAGCGGTCGAAGCAACCTCGTGGCCGAGTACCAGCTTTCGGAGAAAGACCTCCTGACTTTCTCGGGAGGGCACAGTTCCAGCCAGAACGGGCAGGCCCCGCCACTGGCATTGCGCAATACCATCACGCCACGTTCACGCGCGAGTCATTTCTCCACGAACTGGACACGGGAACTGGAAGGCCGCGATACGTTTTCACTCACGGCCTTCGTCAATGAGTTCACCATCTCCAATGGTGTACCCGCGATCGATTATGCCTACCAGCAGTTCGCCCTCCAGGCCAGTCACGCATTCGACGTCGATGACCACCATTTCATGTGGGGTGTCGATTCGCGACTGGACCTTGTCGATGCGTCTCGCGCGGATCCGTACATGTTGAGAGATGATGATGTGCTGACCGGCGTAATCGGCGCGTACATCAACGATGAATGGTCCTTCGCGGAAGACTGGCGTTTGGACCTGGGCGCGAGGCTGGATTACGACTCCTACGCGGGTTTCGACTGGAGTGGCCGGGCCGCGCTGCTTCACCAGTTGAACGATCACTCCTCCATCTACGGTGCCATCTCCCGTGCGTACCAAACCCTGCCGGGGGCGTCGCGTTCGCTCGATGTCCCGATCGCCGGAGGGCTGGCCCGGCTCACGGTCGATCGCGACATCCCCACGACGTCCTTGTTCGCATACGAGGTCGGGTACCGTACGCGACCGATCGAGAGACTGGAGCTCAGCGTCACCCCGTTCTGGCACGAATACGACAATGTGGCCACCATCGTTCCTGTCCGGCCCCCGCCCGGCCTGATCCATATGTCGACGCGTTCGCGCGGGGATGCCTCGCTCTACGGCGTCGAACTCGAGGCCAAGTATCGCCTCCGGCCCGACCTTATGCTGCTCGGCAATTACACCTACCAGATGATGGACTACCGTTCGTCAAGTGCGTTCACCGTTTCGGATCTCATCGAGCCGGCCCCGCACAAGTTCATGCTGGGCGTGCGGCACAGCCCGACCGACGACATCCATCTCTCGAGTCATCTCTACTTCACCGATGACGTGAACAGCCCCGACCCCAATACCCTGTACAGGCCGCTGCGCGTTGCCGAGAATTTCCGACTCGATCTTCGTGCCGAGTTCGAGTTCTGGGAGGACAAGGCCTCGCTCGCCGTCGGGGTTCAGAACCTCCTCGACAATCATCACATCGAGGGAGGATCATCCTTCATCAATTCCGCGGAGGTGCCCCGCATGGTGTTCGCGGAGTTCCGTTTGAATCTCAATTAGGACAGGAGGCGCGTGCAGTAGGTACAGCGCGCTCGTGGGGGTGAGAGTCTAATCGTATCGACCGCGTGGGGATCCTGGCACGAATCGGTGATCGACTATCTCAGATGCGTGCTCTCGTGGGATAGACCTTTGATGGTCTCTTCTTCCCGCAGAAATGCGTCCACCACGGCGGGATCAAACTGCGTTCCCCGATTGCGCTTGATGATGGAGAGGGCTTCCTCGTGAGAAAGTGCTTTGCGGTACACGCGATCGTTCGTCATCGCGTCGTAGGCATCCGCGACGGAGACGATGCGGCTGGCCAACGGAATACGCTGACCCGATAAACCATCCGGGTACCCGTTGCCGTCGTAGTGCTCATGGTGGTGACGGACGACATCCATCGCCGTCCGGGCGAAGCGGAGATTCTCCGAGGTGTCGACCAGGCGCTTGAGGATGTCCACCCCGAGTTCACAATGCATCCGCATGATCGACATCTCGTGAACAGTCAGCTTCGCGCTCTTCATGAGGATCGAGTCCGGCACGGACATCTTGCCGATGTCGTGCAGCGGTGCTGCCAGCGACAGGTCGCTGATGAATTGTTCGGAGATGGTCTCGTCGTGATTCATCTCCTGGAGTTGCCGCGCGATGATCCGTGAGATGTGGGAGACCCGGTTGGCATGCGCCGCCGTGGCATGATCCCGGTTCTCCGCCATCATCGCCAGGGACTTGACGAAGATGCCGACGGCCTCATCCCGGGCCTCCTGGTACAGGATCTCGGAGATTCGTGAGGAGGCCAGGCAGCCGAATACCTTGTAGAGTTCCGCCTCGTGTTCCGTGAACAGCTGATGGCGGATGTGGCGGTGCGCCGAGAGGATGCCCAGGTTCTGCTTGCCGACCTTGAGCAGCGTGTGAAAGCTTGATGTAAACGCGGGTGTCGTGGGATCGTTCGCGGACGCATCACCCGGCTCCGGATCCGAGGAGGATGCGATGAGAACGTCGGAGCTCAGAATCTCATGCAGGACATCCTCGGAAAGCGATGCGTCGTCCCCGTTGATGTAGGGGGGATCCTGGCTCGGATCCCAGATCATGACCTGGGGGCTGTCGGAGCAGGTCTCCAGAAGCTGAAGCGAGGTCGACTGGGCGCACATAATTTCGGCGGCCCCCTGAAGCAGGATTTCGCACACCTCGTCCAGCTTGCGGGCCTGGGTGGCGCGTTGGGCGTATTCCACCGTGTAGGCCAGCACGAGCACCTGTTCACCGCGGAGCCGGCAACTGTATTCCAGGGCTTTGCGCTCGGAATGATGCTGACACATCGCCGTGAGCTTCGACTTGATCTGGTATTCCGACATGGGCAGATCGATGATCTCGTCGAAGCCTTCATCCAGGTTGATGCGTATGTCTTCAAGGCGGGAATGACAGATACCGATCACGGGGACGATGCGCAGATCGGGTTCGCCTCTCACGTGTTCCAGGCATTCGAGCATGCTTTCTCGCGCATGCCGGAGGTCGAGAATCACGGTAGACCAGTCGTGCGATGTCACGTCCTCTCGAAAGGAGCCCGCGTCCGCCACGTGGTGGATTTCGAACATCGAGTCTTGACACTGACTCTCGATCAGGCTTCGTGCCTCCGCATCTTCAGTCACGAGAAGGATATGCTCGTAAGGATGCGGCGTCGGATCATCTCGCCGAGAGGGCATTACTCCGGAAGACGAGGGCGTATCGGCGACGGATGCCAAGCCGCTGCTGCGCGAACCGAATACCGCATTTCGACCCTGGGACTTGGCCATGTACAGCGCCTGATCGGCGGAGCTGATGGTCGTCGCCAGATCGCGCTCCATGCAGTCCGCCGCGCCGATACTCACGGTCACGCGCAGAGCGGGACTGCTCTGGTGCGGGATCGCCAGTCGCCAGATGCGTTCACGAATGCGCTCTGCCACATGCAACGCGTCGTGACCGCGCGTTTCCGGCATGAGCACGACGAATTCTTCACCCCCGTAACGGCCGATGACATCAATGTCCCGCAGTCCCCCGGCGATGGCGGCGGCCACCCGCGTCAGGCAATCATCACCCGCTTGATGCCCGTACGTGTCGTTGTACTTCTTGAACAGATCAATATCGATCATCAGGATGCCGTATACGCGGTTGTAACGCGCTGAAATGGCATGGTTCCGTTGCGCTTCCTCATCCCACGCCCGCCGGTTGAGCAGGCCCGTCAAAGCGTCAATACGATAAAGCTCCTGGAGCCGCGCGTTCGTGCGTGAAAGTTCAATCGTGGTCCGGCGCAGTTCATGATTGCGCTGCTCGAGATCGCGTTCGGCCCGGCGCAGACGCAGTTGTACGCCGATACGTGCCAGCAGTTCCTGGGAGTAGATCGGTTTGGTGAGATAGTCGACGCCTCCGGCGGCAAAGGCGTCGAGAAGATTCTCCCGTCGGGTGTCGCCCGTCACGAAAATCACGGGGATGCCCTGACCCCAGGGTTCGCGCTTCAGCCGGCGACAGGTCTCGATGCCCGAGATGCCGGGCATGACCAGATCGAGAATAACGAGATCCGGAGTCTGCTCCTGTGCCGCCTCGATCGCCCGTAAGCCGTCGGTAACAATGCGTGTTCGATATCCCCCGGCTTCGAGCATGCCCTGCAGCATCATGGCGTTGCTCTCGAGATCGTCCACCACCATGACCAGCGGCGCCTGGTCCGCGTCGGAAGCCTCCACGAGCAGCGGCGCGCTCGAGAGATCGTCCGTTTGAGTCTCCGGGCCTTGATTCGTCTCACATGAACTCATTCAGCGCGCCCCCCATGATTCGTGCCCGGGCCGGAGGTGAGGTGCTGGGGAATCGAGGAAATTTCCTGAAGGGTGGCCTCCATCGTTTCCCGAAGCGAGAGAACGGCGCGGCACGTGGACTCCAGATTGCCCTGCTTCGCACATTGCTCCAGCGTGGCGGCGCTTTGACAGAGGTGAACGGCGGAGAGGTTGGCGGACATGCCCTTGAGACCGTGCGCAGTTTCGGCAACTTTCAACAAGGCCTCTTCCCCCAGCGCGTCATCGATGGCGGCAAGCAGACGATGCGACTCCGTTTCAAATTTGTGAAGGAGCTTCAGGATCACGTTCGTATCGCCCATGCAGCGATCCATCAGATCAGGGAGATCAAAGTACGCGGGCGTTCCGGCCTCCGGTGCAGGAGAGGTGGCGGGCTCGCTGCGCTCGGGAGGCTCGGGTGGCGCATCCTGCCGGTCATCATCCACGTCAAGTAGAAACCGATCGATGGCACGCACCAGCGCCCGGGCATCCAGTGGTTTGGACTGGTAGTCGTCCATTCCCGATTCGAGGCATCGCTCGCGGTCACCCTGCAGCGCATTGGCGGTCAAGGCGATAATGGGGATACGGACCCGATCCTTGGCGGCGACCGGCCGCTGCCTTTCGAGTTCGCGGATTCTCCGGGTAGCCTCGAAACCGTCCATTTCCGGCATCTGGCAGTCCATGATGATCAGGTCGAATTGCGGAGTCTCGACTTTCTGCAGCGCTGCGACCCCGTTGTCGGCGACGTCGACGCCATAGCCCGCCGCGCTCAGAATGCTGACCACTACGTCCTGGTTGATGAGGTTGTCCTCGACCACGAGCAGCCGGAATTCCGAACGCGCTTCGCGCTTGGCAGCCCCTTCGTCGACAGGCAATGCCGATGGCTTCGCAGCGGATACCTGCCGATGGGATTCATCCTCGCTCAGGGCATGGAGAATCGTATCCAGCAGGACCGACTGTTTGACGGGCTTGGAAATCCAGGACGAGAAGCGGAGATCTTCGAGAGAGGACTTCGTCAACTCTTCACTCACCGAACTCAGCATGATCATCGGGATGTCGTGCAGGGATCGATGGCGACGGATACTGCGCGCCAGCTGGGTTCCATCCATACCGGGCATGTGCATGTCCAGGATGACCAGCGCGAACTCGCCGTCCGTGCCGGCAGAGCGGTCCAGGAGATCCAGGGCGTCGAAACCATCCTTCGCCGCTTCCGGCTTCATTGCCCAGTTCGTGAGATGCTGGCAGAGGATTTCCCGGTTCGTGGCGTTGTCGTCCACCACCAGGACCGGGCGACCCTTGGTCTCCGGCAGCTTGAAAGGCCGACTCGGCGATCGATCCGTGCCGGACGTTTTCTGCAGCCGCATGGTGAACCAGAAGGTCGACCCTTGGTCGACTTCGCTCTCGAGCCCGATCTCACCCTCCATGAGTTCCACCAGTTGTTTGGAGATACGCAGCCCAAGCCCCGTGCCCCCGTACTTGCGCGTCGTGGAGGCATCGATCTGGGAGAAGGGCTGGAAGAGATCCTGCACGCGATTCTTTGGAATGCCCATACCCGTATCGCGGACCTTGACGAGAATCGTGACCGCATCCTCCGTCTCCGCCTTCTTGCTTGCCTCGATGGAGACATCGCCCTTGTCCGTGAATTTCACGGCATTGCTCACGAGATTCGTCACGATCTGTTGAATGCGCGAGGGGTCTCCCTTGAATTCAGCGGAGATCTCGGGATCGATGTAGCAGGTCAGCTCCAACCCCTTCTCCGACGCCTTGTAGGCCATCAGCTCCGCCACGTCTTCAATCGTCTTTGTCAGATCGAACACCACCCGATCCAGCTCGAGTTTGCCGGCTTCGACCTTCGAGAGATCGAGGATGTCGCTGATCTGGTTGAGCAGCGCGTTAGCGGAGAGCTTGGCCGTATGCGCGAAGTGCATCTGTTTCTCGTTGAGTCCGGCCGAGAGCAGCAGATCCGTCATGCCGATGACGCCGTTGAGGGGCGTCCGCAGTTCGTGACTCATGTTCGCCAGGAACTCGCTCTTCGCGCGGTTGGCGGCCTCGGCCGCATCCCGGGACTGCCGTAGCTCGGACTCGACCGCCTGGCGCTGTGAGATCTCCCGCTCCAGATCGCTGGTCCGGTGCGCGAGCTGGGCCGTGCGCTCTTCGACCTGCTGTTCAATAGAGGCGTAGAGGTCCTGCAGCTTTTCCGCCATGTGGTTGAACGATTGAGCCAGGAGCCCCACCTCGCCGAAAGCCTCCTCGGAGGCGCGGTGTGTGAGGTTGCCGGACGCGATGGCGGACGTGGAATCGACGAGCTGATGAATCGGGCGGAGAAACCGGCGAACGAGAATAATCGTGATGGCCCACACGGAGAAAATGACGATGAGCGTGACCAGTCCCGTCAACATCGCGAGCCGGGTCATCTCGCGCTTGGTCTCCTGCATCGTGTAAACGAATTCGACGAACCCCAGTGCCGTGTCCTCGGCGGGATCGAAGGTTTCGGCCGCCGGCAGACCCAGTTCAAGTTGTTCGTGCGCCGGCCAGATGGGCACGAGAAGCGTGAAGCCGTCGGAGGTTCTCTGCAGGTGATACGCATCGCGCGTCAAGGGAAGGGTTACCCCTTCGGCGATGTTCAAGACATCGGAGGCCGGCTGAGGTTGGGACGCCAGCAACTGCCTCTCGGCATCGTAAAAGCTGATACGATCGATGGATTCATCCTGACCGTGTGTGTCCGCGAGCCGCTGAAGGCCCTGAATATCATTCAGCAGGACGAACGGCTCGGCATTCTGGCTGACCGCCCGTGCGAAAACCCGGGCGTCCTCCGATTTCCCGCGAACAGCGTTCTGGAACACGATCCAGGTGTACACCACGCCCAGGATCAGGGAGGTGCCCACCACGAGCGAAAGCGAGTAAACCAAGGTCCGAGTTGTCAATCCCCAGCGCATCTTCATGCGGATTCCCGGATGTAATTTCACGGACGGGTGCCCGAGCGTGTCGCGTGTGTCGCCACGCCGATGGCAACGCTGTCGGTGTCCCTGACGCAGAGGAGCGAAACGAGCGGACTTCCTGCATGCGCCTCGGCCTCTCGCGGAGCGTCCCGCTTCTCCTGTCATAGCGGAATCTCACGAACGCACTGCGAGACCCCGGACTGGAAACGGGAGTCGGTCGGCGTGCATCGGCAGGGATCGTGATTCCACTTGGGGGATCGGCTTCAGGCGGATTGAACTTCATGTACTCTGCCCCGAATTCGACCTCGACGCGTAGAGTCGCCGTTATCGGAAGCGGGCGTGATTATCGGCTGTGATGAGCATAGGGAATGCCCCTCGGTCCGAGCGGCGATCCTTGAAGCCGGCACCAGCCCCAGGGATAGTCCTCGAATCCGAGATTTCTCGCACTGTGCTTTGCTATGCGGAACCTACTCACACAGGTTCTAATAGCATCGATTCATCGGTCCCCATCCCCTTTGGACAGAGTGGTGCGGGGCTGCGGGTCGCCGATAGGGATGGCGTTGCCGATGCGAGGAGTAGCCGTCGAAGTGTCTTCGCCCCGACACGTCATATCGGTGCTCGGGACGGTGGCGGCGGGGCTTGTGATGACCATCCCAGACACCCCGGCCGCGATGCCAGTCGGGTGCTTCTTTGTAATGGCCTCGATCCACGCGGTGAACGCGGTAGCGCTCATATCCCACGCGCTCGTCGCGACAGCGATAGTGTCCACTCTCGTGTTTCCAGGGGTCTCCGCAAGCCGTTACGGTAACACTGAGTGAGGCAAGGGCAGCCAGGGTAAGTTTTCGCATCGGGATTCTCCCGACGATGAAGAAAGCGGCTCCGCTGGTAGGTAAGACACGCCACACAGCCGAAAGTTAGTGAGCACTCCCTTCCAGGACAATGTCCTGAGTCCCTGATTCACCAGGACAGCTTGTCACCTATAAGTAGGTTCAGCAAGTAATTATCTCCAGGTACCATAATATAATACATTTATCACGTTATGGGGACAGGAGTGGTGAAGAGCGGCAGGGGGATCCCGAAGATCAATGGGGATGCCGGGGCGCGCGGAAATGCCCCGAAAACTGGGCCGCTAGGACTCGAACCTACGATCGGCCATTGTCAGATAAGGACTTACGGCAAAGCGGGACCTCAGACGGGACCAACGCTCCCGAAAATCGCCTTCCCGAGGACCTTCAGCCGGTGGTCGATGCATGGCCGAAGCTGCCTGAACACATCCGCCAAGCGATCGTGACGCTCGCACGAACGCCGGGCGGCTGATGACGCGGAACGCTCGCAAACGTGGCGTAGAGGGCGACACAGAGCCCCTGGCGATAAGAGCGGGCGAGCCCCGGAACGTGCGGGATGCACTCCGCGTGCTCATCGATGCCCACGCCGGGATTTTCCTTCAGTGTGATCCATCCGGGCCGCGTAACGTCAACGAACGCCCATGCACGCCACGCCGGGCGCCGGAAACCCGTCGAAACGGCGTCTCCACGCGGGATTCGGGTGGGATTTAGGGCATTATGCCCATACTCGCCGATCCCCTTCCCCCCTGAAACGACGGGAATTTGAAGGAATCCCGCCTCCTCTCGATTTTTTTCATGCGCCGGATCTGATACCCTGCCTTGACAGCATTTGGCCACCAATGCCCATGAGAGGTGTCATGCGATTCTGCATTGCTTGTTCGATAGTGTGTCTGATCTTGGCGTGTCAGTCCGGAATGAAGCATGAACCCAAGGCAGCGGAATCCTCAAACACCATGGCGCATGATTACCGCCGAAGAACGCGTGTCACAAATCGTATCAGGAAAGCGTGCGTAGGCATCATCAACACAGAAGAAAGCCTACAGCGGATTCTCCGCGATGTATATAAGGATAGGCAACATGGCATGTCAGAATCGAGCCAGAGCAGTGCCGCGAATGCAGCCTGTAGAAATCAGTATGGGAGCATGAACGATGCTTCCTGCCGAATATGTTTCCAGACGATTGTGGAGCAGGTGTATCATCCCGAATGGGCTGAGCTAGACAACGAAGTCTCGGCAGAAAAAGTGCCCGATGAGCTAGTGCTCCCTTGCCTCAACGCTCTTCTGGACGAGGACATGATTCTGATGCTTCTGGCATTGGCCCAGGTTGACCAAAGAACAGGCAATTCCCGTGACTTGGTCTTGCAGGACTTGCTTGTCAGTAGAGATGCATACAACTTCACTGATGCGCAGTGGTCAATCTACTCCAACTGCATTTCAAAGATTGTGAATCACGCATTCTCCACCAACCACGATTACGTAGCTGATTACGACCCTGAAATGGCTGAACACTTGAAAAGCCTACAGGAGTGATCCCCCGGCGATGGGTAACGACAGGCGGAAGGGAGAGAGTCGTAGCGTGTGCGGAGGCATCAGATACGGTGTCCGGGTTCGATGATGAGCGGGCGGGATTTTTCTCGGATCTCGCGGCGCATAATGCCGGAATCGGGAAGGGGGGTGGTCCGGCCATCGAGGCCGGGGGAGTCTGAGATTGACGCTCCCCGTCCGTCAGTGTCATCGGTGAAAAAAGTCTCCACCGGATCATGACGGATGGAGCGCGTTAGGATATGGGGCTGATGGGTCGCTCCCATCGCCTGATCGTGAACGGGGACGCCCGGTCGCACCTACGCCGGGCCGACCTGTTCACGGCGAAAGTAGGTGAACCATGTCAGGTGATTCTTCACATGAGTCAATCGTTGAACTTAGCGAAGCATTCTCTGACTGGCTCGATTCCGACCCGATGAAGATCGATCCGAAGGAGCTCAAGAAGATTGAGAGACTGTTGTACATAGCTCGATTCAACCGGATCATCGGGGATCAACCCGATTCTGACGCCTACGAGAAAATCACCAAGCACATGGAAATGATCTATGAACTGAAGCGAGATGCACCGATTGATGACCAGCTCAAACGGCTTCTCCGTCAGTTTGAAACCGGAACTCAGCCGAAACTAACATCGGTGGATACCCCCAAAGGTGAGCATCGAGAAGCGGCGGTGATCAAGTATCTCGCCAGATTCCCAGACGTAACATCGGATGAGATCGCTAAGCTCATCGGTGATGGTATGACCGGCAACGCAGTGCGAAACACCGAGGCTTGGAAGCATCGAGCAGTGGTACAGCGAACCGAGGGTCCTCCAAAGGGGGCAAAGTCGAAAGATGGGGATATCGATGCTTACGATCATCGGGGTTAGCCCCTGCGCAGATTCTGCGCTGTGAATGGGAAAATAAATAACTAAGTTCCTGAGCCGCAATGGGTTACGTCAATCCATTGCGGTTTTTTCATGCGCGAATCCCTGCGCTGAGGCGGATCTTACGAGGGGCGTATGCGGACGACGCCCACCGTACTTGGAGAACACGAATATGACACAGGCAGTGCTATCGAGCGGAGAAGTGGCGAAGCGGCTCGGCGTGCGACCACGGGACATCACGAAGCTGTTCTATGAAGGACATCTGCGAGATGACCTGGCGCCCGTGATCTCGGGCCGTCGCATCATCCGGGAGGAACTGGTTCCCGTGATCGCAATGGAGTTGCGCCGACGTGGCTTTGAACTCAAGGAGGTGCGTTGTGGCTAATCAACAGACAGCGGTAGCGGTGGACGCGAAGCAAGCTGCAGCGATGTTTTCGTCATCCGCCCGAACCTGGCGACGCTGGCACACGGAGGGGCGGATCCCCGAGCCTCACCGATTGGGCGGACGGGTGCTGTGGCTCGTCGACGAGCTCGAGCGCTGGGCCGAGGCGGGGATGCCTGCCCGGCATGAATGGCAGCGGATCAAGGGCAATGTGTGAACACAAAAAAAGCCGCGCTGGGGGGCGCGGCCGAAAGGAATATCGATCATGAATTATTCTACATCATCGTCGCGGCGAATCAAGCAGCATCCATTTCTCGATCGTTTGCAGCGACGTGTTGAACGTGAACGCGAAGAGGATCGGCGCATACGCACAAACGGGTTGGCGCTCTGTGTCTGCAGCGCGTGCCGAATGCGTTGGGAGGACCGATGCCACATCTGCGGGGGGCGCGTGACATGATTGAAGTCGAGCGAATCAACACGCCCAACGAGAACGGCCAGCTACGACTCAAGCTGATGCTGAGCGGTGCTCCGGTCGATGAGGTTGATCTGGTCCACCAAGGTCGTGCGGCCATCGATGACCTCGCGGCCCGATGGTCCATCGAGCATGCGCTCGGGCTTGATCAGATAGCGGAACACATCGAGCGAGCCGTTCATGGAGAGCGATGTTCGAGCGCTGCCTCGAATGAGCGGAGCCGCTTACTTGCTCGCAGTCTCGCAGAGGTTCGACCCAAGGAACTTCGGTGGCTGTGGCCCGGCAAGCTGCCTCTCGGCAAGCTCGTCATGTACGCGGGCGATCCCGGACTCGGCAAGTCGATGACGACGCTGGACATGGCGGCGAGAGTCTCGACCGGAATGCCCTGGCCCGATGGCAACGAGATCGGCGAACCCGGTACGGTGATTCTGCTGTCCGCCGAGGATAGCGCGGAAGACATCATCCTTCCCCGGCTGATCAACGCTCAGGCGGACCCGAACAAGATCATCGTTGCCGCTGATGTGGAGATCAGCAGCGAGGACGGCACGGTGCACCGGGCGTTCAGCCTGGAGACGCACGTTCAGGAACTACGGGCTCTCGTCGAGGAACACCCCGATACGCGTCTCATCATCATTGACCCGATCACGGCGTACACGGGCCGGACCGACTCCCACAAGAACGCGGAGATTCGCGGACTGCTGTCACCCTTGGCGGACATGGCTGAGGAGATGGGCGTCACGATCCTGGCCGTCTCGCACCTCAACAAAGGGCAAGGCGAGGCCATTTATCGCACGATGGGAAGCCTGGCCTTCGTAGCGGCAGCCCGTGCGGCCTGGGCGTGTGTGAAGGACAAGGACGATCCCGAACGTCGCATGTTCCTTCCCGTCAAGAACAACTACGCCCCGGATGTCACCGGGCTGGCGTTCCGCATCGTCGATCAGGGCTCCGGGCCGGTGGTCGCTTGGGAGCGCGACGCGCTCGAGGTGGATGTCAACGACGCGCTCCGGCGAGATGACGGGCACACCCGCTCAGAGGTTCATGATTGCGCGGATTGGCTGGAGGGCGCTCTCGCCGACGAACCGCTCGAAGCGAAGGCGGTCAAGCGGATGGCCACGGAGAACGGTTTCAGCTTCGGAACCCTTCGACGGGCAAAGGACCGGCTCGGCGTTGAAGCCGAGAAGGATGGATTCGGCGCCGAAGGCCGATGGATCTGGTCGCTTCCCGAAGGTGCGCACGACCCTAGGTGTTCAACCCCTACATCCTCGGGCTTGCGCACCTTAGGAGAGGCTGCGCACCTTAGGCGTAACGGCCCCGAAAATGATGATGAATCCCCGCAGATATCCGGCGAATTGCCGAATCCCCCCAAAGGTGCGCAAGCTGTGGGAACGGGCATCATAGCCGATGGCGGCCTTGTGCCTCATGGCTGGACGCGTGAGCGGTACATCGCGGACCTTCACAGGCGGGCGAGTACATGCGAAAAGACGAACCCCGACAAGGCTGCAGAACTCAGAGGACAGGCGGCGGTGATTGCGGACGGTGCGGAGCGCTCGCAATGATCGGGGCGATGTTCAAGCCACGACCTATGCCTCTCAAGCGGCATCAATACCTAACCTGACGACATCGTAAAGCGGGGTTTCGGTTCCGGTGCCATGCCGGGAGCGGGAGACTTTGCGCGATGCCGATATGGGAAAAACACGGAAATACTAGGAATAAATGTGACATAGTGTGTCAGGTGTGGTATACTGACAGTGGATCATCCCCGGCACGATGAAGGAGAACACGACGATGGCAACCGTTTACCGGCAGAAGGATCGTTTAAATTGCACCGTGAAAGTCACGATCGGTGGAGTGATCTACCGGCTCCGAGGCAACCGGGACAAGGCATCCTCGCGAGCGCTCGGGGAGCGCATCGAGAAGTTGGCGTCGATCGTGGCGCAGGGCGAGAAGATCGATCAGGACATGCGGACCTGGATCCAGAATCAGGAACCGCGCATCCGGGATTGGCTGGTCGAGCATGACATCCTTCCCCGGACCGATGAAGGACGGCGCGTCTCGCTCGATACGCTGATCGATGAATACGTCACCGGCATGGAAGCGCACGGGTGCGATGAGATGCACGCCTACTCCACCGGGAAGCGCCTGAAGAAGCTGAAGGCCGAATGCGGATGGCGTCTCGCCAGTGATGTGACACAGACGGCGCTCGATAGCTGGATTGCCAGCAACAAGAGCAAGGCCGCGAAGACATTGAAGGATTATCACTCGACATTGCGAGCGTTCATGACGTGGTGTGTCGATGTCCGCCGGGTGCTCTGGGAGAATCAGATCTCCCCGGTACGGAAGGGCGATTACGTGGGCGCGAAGAAGCGCAAGCGCCGGGCGCTGACGCTGGCGGAAGTCGATCGGCTCCTGGCGTCATGCTCGGAAAAGCGCCGGGTGTGCTATTTGGCGGTGATCTACTGCCAGTTACGCCGGGCCGATGCCGAAGCGCTGACGTGGGGCGATGTCCGTCTCGATCTTCTGACGCCGTATCTCGTGACGCGGGCAGAATCGTCGAAGGGCAAGCGCGACACGAAACATCCCCTCAGACGCGATCTCGCGGACGCTCTGCGAGCGTACAAGCCCGAGGGGGCATCGGACGCCGATCCTGTGTTCCCGCGTCCCACGCTGCCCACGATGGAGCAGTACAAGGCCGATCTCGCTCGGGCGGAGATCGAATACGAGATCAACGAGCGCCGGGCGGACTTTCACGCGCTCGGGCGTCACACGCCGAACACGATCATGGCGAACGCCGGAGTGCCGGTGCGGGTGGCTCAGCAACTCATGCGGCATACCGATCCCGCGCTGACGGCGGGCGCGTACACCGATTCGGAACTGCTCGAAACCTCGCAGGCGGTGGAGATGATGCCGGCGCTCGGGCAGGGGGAGCACCTCAAGGAGTCCGCCATCCTGAAGATGGAAGGCACGACCGACCGACCAATCGATACCGAGGTAGATTTACGGGACCTGAGACGGGACCACGATCATCGCATCGAAAAGCCGCATGCGACATCGGACGGCAATCCGGTCGGCTGTGAGAACCAAGGCGATGGGGCGGATGACGAACTCGTAACGTGCGGTGCTGGAAACGTTTGCGATGGGGATGACGCCGATTGGCAGGGGGATGCCGGGGCGCGCGGGAATGGCCCGGAAAACTGGGCCGCTAGGACTCGAACCTAGAACTTCCTGATCCAGAGTCAGGCGTGCTACCAATTGCACCACGGCCCATGACCGGCGGACGGCGTCGATCTCGACAAGCCGCTCCGAATCGTTCATTCTGATTTCGGCTTCCGCGCGTGTCAAGGTGCAAGCCGGGCATTGCGCTTGGCGTGGCAGGCGGAGATGGATCATCGGATGGGCGGATCAATGGAACAGTTCAAAACGGGGATCAACGGATGGGCGTTTCCGCCATCCATGCCGATCGTCGAAGCGGCAAGCGCGTCGGCCGAGGCGGGGTTCCAGGCGTTCGAGCCCACGATCGGTCTCGAGGGGGCGATGACGCCGAACACGCCGCAAGATGAGTGTCACGCGGCGGGGGAGGCGATACGCGGACAGGGGCTGGACGTCGTCGCCTTGGCGTCCGGCATGCATTGGTCGACTCCGTTCAGCGATCCCGATCCCGCCACACGGCAGAAAGCGATCGACTTGACCCGGGCGTCGCTGGAGCGCGCGGCCTGGATCGGGGCGCCCTGCCTGTTGATCGTGCCGGCGGTCGTCTCCCATTTTCGAGAACCGGAGCGGATGCGCGTGGGCTACTCCGAGGCATGGCGACTCTCGACCGAATCCCTTCACGCCCTCATTCCTTACGCCGAAGCCACGGGCGTCGTCCTGGCCCTCGAAAATGTGTGGAATCAGTTCTTGACCTCTCCCCGCGATTTCCGCCAGTTCATCGATCAGTTTCATACCCCATGGATAAAGGCTTACCTGGATTTGGGAAATGTTCTGAGATACGGATTCCCGGACGATTGGATTCGCGAGTTGGGACCGCGCATCGCCCGTGTCCATCTCAAGGATTTCAAGCTCTCCACAGGCCACGTCGGCGGATTCTGCCTGCCGGGCTTGGGAGATATCCGATGGTCCGAGGTAATCAACGCACTGCACAAGGTCGGTTATCGTGGTCCGTTGACGGTCGAAGGCCGGGAAGTTCCGCTGGAGATGCACCGGCAAGTTGACCGGATCTTGGGTGATTCGTTGATGCATCGTGATCTGTCTTGATCCGTATCGATACACCTGATTGCATTTATGCTCATTATTGTTTTAAATAAACAAAGATAAACAGTTAGGATTAGGGCTTTTCATCTATGCTAAATCGTCTAAACTAGGAGCTTGGAGTGAAAAGTGGTTGGCAGTTCTTTCGAGGGATCGAGGGAAGCCGCCGATGGGTTAGACTAGGAGGAGCGGACAGGGGAGGGGGTTGAGTCCGGAAACAAGGAGAGAAGGGAGTCATCCGAGTTAGATCGGATGGATAAAATGCGCCACGCCTGGGCGACGAATGGATTCTCAACGAGGAAGCGGTTACCGGCTCAACATAAGCCGGTGATCTGCTCACGCCATGAGCAACTGCCGCGGCACACGGGACGTTGCAAGGGAGGACGCGTGTGTTCTCTTGTGCTCGTGGTCTGTGGCTTGCTCGGCCTTGCTCCAGGCCACTCGGCCAGGGCGAACGATCAGGGCAGCAACGCCAGTCTTGCCTTGGGGCCCTCCGACGTCCTGATCCTGATCAATGAAGACAGCCCGGTCAGTCGGGCGATCGGGGACCTTTACCGACAGTATTATCCTGACATCGAGGATGATCAGGTCCTCGAGCTTTCCGGTTTGCCGGATTGCGCCTCACCGCAGGCGGGTTCGCAGGATGAAATCATTACGCGCGATCAATTTGAGTCGCTGATCGCCCAACCCCTGCGCGACCACCTCATCGCCGAGGGCATGGTCAACAGCATTTATTGCTTCATCACCACGGCCGGGATGCCGTATCGTATCGAAGATACCGACCCGACTTACCACAAGGCGGTCTGCGCGGTGGGTGAGCCCGGATGCCTGAAAGGAACGCTCCCGGGACTTGTTCTGGATTACCGCGGTGAGATTGATGCCGCCACCGTCGAAGCCGAACTTTCCGTACTCTTCCAGATCGATCCCGCATTGCCTGATGGCGTGCGTATGTACCTGGACAACCGGCTGGTGAATCCGTACCAGGCCTACAGCAGCCCCATCAAGTCGTGGTCGGCGGAACGGGACATTCTCGCACGGCGCGATACCTTCAGTTGGACCTGGTTGTGGCGGTTCTCGCAGGGACCGATGATGGAGGGCACGTTCAGTGCCGGTTTTGTCGCCGCCAATCGAACCATGTCTCCCGCGGACATCTACCTCGTCTCCCGGCTGGACGGACCACGACAGATGGGGGAGACGCCGCTGGCCGCTGTGAAAGCGATGCTGGATCGATCCATGGCCGCCGGGAATCCTGATTCACCACTCTTCACAGGCATCTCCTCGCAGACGTCCTCCCTCGTGATCGACGATACCGGAGGGGCCGCAGCCGATGAGTTCGCCTACAGCCAGGTGCTCAACTTCCCCCCCGTCCCCTCGGCGGGATACAGCTACACGATGACGTACGAGGACTTCCCCGTGCCGCCGGGGACGGAAGTTGCCGAACAGGGATTCACCGAAGGTCAGCATTACGAACAGGCCTGGTCGTGGTTGGTCGGCGAAGACCCGATTCAGGATGGGGCGGGGTCGAGTCCGTCGACCACCGGATTGCAACCGTTCATGCATTGGGATGACACGACTGCCATCTCCAGTCAAGCTGCGCTCAATGCGGGGCAGGTGTTGTCGGGCTTGCTGACGTACGGTCGAAATGCGGGCGACGGTCGGCCTCACGATTACCTCCTGAGCTCAGGGCCGGACGGTGAAGAACTCTTCGAGTGCGCCGCCGGTGCCGTCTTCGCGTCCATGGAGAGTTTTAATGCCATCAGCATGTTCACCGACATCGCTCCCAAGTCGCAGGCGCTGTTGAGTGAGTTCATCGCGATGGGCGGCAGCGGCGCCATCGGGCACGCCTTCGAACCCGAGCGACTGGCGACGATCCAGGGTGATTATCTGTTCCGCAACCTGATGCGCGATGATGATCAGGATGGCCGGGGCGACCTCTCCTTTGTCGAAGCCGGCTATTCGGCCATGCCGTTCCTGAGTTGGAGCGAGGTGATGATCGGCGATCCGCTGATGCGACTGGAGCAGGGTCCCGGCGGCCCCGCACCGGAGATCAGCGACGCTCCCGAGTTGATCATGGCCGCCTCGCGGCTGATGCACGGCAGCAAGGTGCACGATATCCCGATCTTTCTCCAGGGGGCGGACACCGGCCGAATCGATCCGCGTAAGGGTGGGGGAAGCCAGATCGTCCTCTGGTTCAGCGAACCGGTTGATGCCGGCGGGGATGAGGTGGTTTGCGGTGAGCACATTACACCCTATGGAGCGACGTGCAACGGGGAGATCGAAGGCAGCGGCACCCTGCAGCTCACCGTGGAACTCGACGTCGAGCCGAATGCGTGCATCTGCCTGGTCTTGTCCGGCTTGACCGCCGTGGCGGATGGGGAGCCGGTCGAGGCGCCGTATGTCTGCACATCCGTGCTTCAGGGCGATGTGAGCGGGGATGGCTCGGTGACCATGGTGGATCTGTCAGTGGCCAAAGCGGGCATCTACTTTCCAGAGTATTACGATTTGAGTAAGGACGTGAATGTCGATGGCGCGGTCACTTTATTGGACCTCAGCTGTATCAAGGCATTCCTCACGGAGCAACTGGCCTGTAACGTGCCATGAAGAATGTACTTACGTTTTCATCGCTGATTGGGGACGAGATGCCTGAGCTCCCGGTGTCGCGTACGCCGTTTCCGCTGCCAAAGCCGTGCAAGAATCTCCGAAAAAAAAAAGCTTGACGCGAACGTCCGCATTCGATTATTCTCCTGTCTGGAAGGGTTACGAGAGAAGGGAATAACGGCAGTTCATCCGGATCCTGGATCACTTCATTTCATGGTCCCTGTTTTTTCCAAGGATCCCGCTAGAAGCCCGATCTCGTACACAAGGAGTCTTGGAGGAGAAGTGGGTCGCATCTCACGTGTTTCTTCGACTCTCTTTGGTTGATAGCAAACGACTGACCGGATCCGCCTTGATCTGCAGCGCGAGGATCTGGAGCGTCGGCGCGATGGAGATCGCTGACCAGTGGGAAAGATCGAGAAGCGGGAACAACAGGAAGCAGGGAAAGATATGAGCAAATCACTCGTTCACAAGAAAAGCCTCGCATTGACGATGGCAGCCGTGCTGTGTGCAGGCCTTCCGGCCTTCGCTCAGGTGTCGATCATCAGCGGCAATCTCAGCCCGACCCCGACGTTTGACGCGTCGCCCACACCACAGTGGTCGGTCGTCAACGGGGATCTCAGAGGCTCGGTCGTGACCAACAGCGGCTCCTGGGTGTACGGACCCACATGGGGCACTGCTCCGGCCACGTTCGACTGGACGGGCAACACCCTGGATCAGGATCTCAGTGCCGGTGGACTGGCCAGCGGTACGTTTAATCCGGGCGGAACGTTCACCATCGACGGCGAATTGTATGACAGCTCCATCGAGTTCATTGCGAATCTGATCATTGACGGCCCGATCTTCGAGGCCGACGTCAGCGGTTTCTCTGTTGAAGAACTCTTCAGTGACGAGAACAAGCTCCAGCTCATTGGAACCATCGTTCTGACGCCGACGGGCGGCTATCTTTTCGATCAGGGGCTGACCGCTCCCGCGTATGAAATGTCGTTCCAGGCCGTTCAGGCGGAGCAGGTCACGCAACAGGGCGTCGGGCCATTGAGTGATTTTCAGAGCGACATCGTGACGATCGCTCAGTTGCAGTTTACGAGCTTTGCGATTCCCGAACCCGTGACGGGCCTGCTGTGTCTTCTTGGCGGGCTGCTGATGCTGGTCCGCAGGCGTCGCTGAGTGTTGCAGATACCGCCTTTCCGGGCCATGAGTCGGCCGCTCGGGTCGGATTACACGCCCGTATGGCGAAGTTTTTTAATGCAGGGTTTTTGATACCCATCTGACTGTAGTTCTCGATTCAGATCGGAATGATCGAGGTGAACAAGAACCTTCGGCAGACGATATTGTGAGATTGATGCTCTTTCACGGCACGGCCGGAAGAGTTACAATAGGTTGTGGGAAACGAGGCATATCCACGCTCTTGAGGAAAGAAAGAGGTAGAGCTATGAAGGGCACGAAAGCATTTGGCACTCTTGCAGTAATTATCGCACTCGTTTGTGCAGGGCCTGCGATGGCCGACTACACGTCGATCGTTCATGATCTGACGGATGGTTCTCCGGATACTTCCTACAGCGGAGGAAATCTGACGATTAATTCAACGTCGACGCAGCTCTTCCTTCAGGATCCCACCACGCTGGCGGTTTCTCCCACGAATGTGGATGTATCGCTCAGCACGACTTTCAGCAGCTTCAACCCTGCTGCTCAGCCCGGTTTTCCCCTGGGTTCGGCCACGTTCACAGGCGGCAGCTACTCGCTGACCTTTGATATCGGGATCGACAGCTACGAGATCAGTGGCCCGGTCACCGCGATTGTCCTGGGTGTGACCTCCGCCGGTTCGGGCGGTTCGATCATCGAGGGAAGCGGTTTGTTCGATGCGACCACGGTCGATCTTCCGGGCAGCAACAACTGGCCGGCGGCGGGCCTGAGCACCATCGATACGATCACGCTGAGTATTGGTATCGATCTCACGGGCTTGGATTGGAACCCGCAGACCACGAATCTCAGCAATGGCGAGACGCTCTATACCCTGCTTCCGAACGACAGCGGTCTGCCCGAGCCGGCTTCGCTGATGCTCCTGATGGCGGGCGTGTTCGGTCTGGTTCGCCGTCGCCGCTGATCGGTTTCCTGCTCTAGCCTCGAACGACATTTCTCGTTCGAGCCTGTCTTGAAAAATCCTCAAGATCTGAATGTTCCAGGATGCACAGGCAAACGTCTGTGCATCCTTTTTTTTGCGTGAGCCGGAACGTGCTTCGGTCAACGCCGAACCTGCGTAGACTTCCAGGACTGTGAAGCGGTTTACGCTTCCCGCGTGGAGTTGGAGAGTGACGCTGCGTTCAGGTGACGGATGCGACCGGCGCGGTTATCGTGTGGAGACGTCGATCGGGGCGGAGGTAGCGTTCCGATACGTTCATTCACAGGATATGCAGTTCATGCCATTGACTGAGCCGATGATCCTGGCCGTGATCGGGCTATTCGCAGGGATACTGGGTGGGCTGCTTGGCGTCGGGGGCAGCGTCATCATGATCCCGGCGATGATCTACCTGATCCGCGATCCCAACCAGCACCAGTTTCAAGGTGCGGCGATGATCGTGAATTTCTTCGTCATCCTGCCGGCGGTCATGGCCCATCGCAAGGCGGACGCCATTCTGTGGCCGGTTGTGCGTGTGATGATCCCCTGTGCGGTGGGCGGTGTCCTGGCGGGGGTGGCCCTGAGCAGCGCAAGCTTCTTCGCAGGCGCCAACGAGGTGTACCTCTCCCGCGTATTCGGTGTCTTCCTGCTCTACGCCGCCGCATACAACGTTATGAAGCTCGTTCGCAATCGCCAGATGCCGGAAATCGATCAGGCGGCGGCAGCGCGGATCTCCAAGTCGCGGATCGCCCTGGCGGTCGGGCTGCCCATGGGGCTGGTCGGGGGATTACTTGGCGTGGGGGGCGGCGCTTTGGCGGTGCCGGCGCAGCAGGTGTTTCTGCGCATGCCCATCCGGCGGGCCATAGCGAACTCGGCGACGAGCATCCTGGTGCTTTGTGTGTTCGGCGCGGTGTTCAAGAACTACCTGAACACGCAAGATGGCATTTCCCTCCAACGCACATTGACGCTGGTCTTGTTTCTCGCGCCCTGTGCCGTGTTGGGGGGCTACCTGGGCGGGCGTCTGACGCATGTCATTCACCGCCAGGGACTGCGCGTGGCGGTGATTCTGTTGATGTGTTACGGGGGCGTGTCCATGATCCTCAGAGGTGACGATTCCCCAGCTTCGGAAGTGCCATCCCCCGTCGAGGAACTCCGAATCGATTCCCCCAATCCCTGAATCCATCCCCCTTCAAACGCCACGATGCCAGTGCGTCACGCGCAATGACTGCGCACCGGACTGAAGATCCAGCCCGCGCAGTCGGTCGTTCGAGAAATTCCCTCGCAGTGGGCTCTGCGAATATCCGATAGCACTGCAAACCGGTATGAAGAGACCCAGTCGTACGGACCGGAGATGAAACCTATGAATCGTGTCGGCAAATCCATGAAGTGCGGTCGTCTGCTCAGGGGGCTGACCGCGTTGTTTCTGCTCGGGGCCGGCATGGGCCTGAGCTGTGATTCGGACGCGGCGGCTGAGTTCCGAAGCGTGGCCACGAGTCCGATCGGAGAAGGCGTACGGACGATCATGAACGGGATCCTGGATGGCGTGATCGCGGCGGTGCAGAACGCCGGCGATGGCGACACTTCGGCATCCGACTAACCCGGCGCCAGCGCGAACAGGTTCAGAGCAGAACCGGTTTGCGCCATCCGCCAAACCAGGCATCTGTTGCGCACCCGACGGCAACAGTTGCGCGGGTCGATGCCAACCCTCTGAAGGCGAAACACCTTAAGGCCATACACCCGAAGGTCAGATCAATTCCGGTTATGTGTCGAGCGCCGGGCGTGCGAGGCGTGTGTACACTTCACGTTTGATGGTCATGCAACGCATCACGTGCTGTGCGCCGTCTTCGGAGAAGCACTGCAATTGCTGGCCGGCATCACTGAATCCTCCCCGGCGGTAGCAGCGAATCGCCTGCCGGTTATCGGGAAAAACCACCAGGCTCAGTCGCGCCGCGCGGTGATCGTCAAAAGCCTGTCGGAGCATCAACTGCAGCATCCGAAGGCCGAGTCCGACGCCGCGCCAGCGGGGATCGATTACACAATGACCGACCCAGAGGTGCGTTTCGCTGTTCGGCATGGGATTCAGTTCAAAATAACCGCGCGGGGCACGCCGCCCATCACGAAAAAACAGGTAGCCCTGCCCTCGCTCCCGCGTCCAATCGATCACCTTGACGGCAGTCAGCGGAGGAGGCGTCTTCGGTGCCAGCCAGAACAACTCTTTCTCATCGCGCACCCAACGCGATACACGTTCCGCATGTTCGGATGCGAAAGCGGTGAGGTGGTAGGTTTCGATAGACGGACTCAGGGCCATGCGATGACTCGTTCTGCTCAGGCTCGTGCTCTGAACGTATTGTAACGAAAAAGCGCGCTGAGGTACCATGTCACTTTCGTCGATGCAGCGGAGTGAGCGAGTTTCTCTCGACGACGCGTATGCAAGGCCGCACATACTCGGATTCGGGGTACGCGCATGAACGATTCAGATGTTCTCGATCGCTATCCTGCCCGCGAGGAAACCTGCATCCTCGCCGGGCGAACGTACAGGATGATCCTTCCGGCGGATCAGGATGCCCTGCTTGACGATCCGCGAACACACGCGCGTTTCGCTCAGGATGAATACATGCCCTACTGGGCTCAGCCGTGGCCGGCTTCGAGGTTGCTGATTGAATACCTGGTGAAACACAAGCCCTCCGTGACGTCCCGCGTGGTCGAGCTGGGCGCGGGGCTGGGACTGCTTTCACTGGTACTCCGTGATGTCCTGGGCTGGTCGATGATCGCATCGGATTATGAGGAGGATGCCCTTGCCTTTGCTCGGCACAATGCCCACTTGAACAAACAGCCACCTCTCGAGACTTGCAGTCTCGATTTCCGAAATCTCCCCGAGCAGCCGTGTTGGGACGCCGTGGTCGGCGCCGACCTGCTCTACGAGACGCGGCTTGTGGCACCGCTCGCCGATTGGCTGGCGCGGGCCCTGACGTCGGGGGGAAGAGCGTGGATCTGCGACCCCTGCCGCTCGGCGGCGGACGGTTTTCCGGCCTGCCTGGAGCGGTTAGGATTGAGCGTTGATCGCGTCAACCTTGACAACAGTGACGCCGGCCAAGGCAGTCGCGGTCGAGTCTGGTTCATCCGCAAAGTTTCGTCCCAAGGGAGTGTATCATGATGCCTCGCCGCGCAGGAGAGTCTCTGCTGCCAACTTCGATCAACCTGTTGATGTTCTTGGCCATGCTGATGCCGATGGGTTGTGATTCGACGTCTACCTCCGAGGAGGATGCGACGATCGAGCGCATCAGTGCGGGTTCTCAGATGAAGCCCGCCGTTGCGGATGGAAAGGTGCGCGTGGCCGGCATCATTCTGAAATGGATCACGGCCGAGAAGGAAATGAACTACGAACGCGCCGAACCCATGATCCGCGAGGCAGCGCGACAGGGGGCACAACTCGTGGTGACCACGGAGTGCTTTCTCGACGGCTATGCCATTCGAGACAAAACGATACCGATCGACGCGTGGAGAGCATTGGGCGAATCGATCCCGGGAGGGGTCTATCTCGAGCGCCTTCAATCGCTGGCGGACGAACTCGATATTCACCTGGTGGCGGGCATGCTGGAACGCGAGGGCCGCGCGACCTACAACGCTGCCGTCATCATCGATCCTGAAGGCCGACTGGTCGGCAGCTACCGCAAGCAGCATCTGGGTCATGAACTGGTGCGGAACACGTGCGGGGATTCCAGCCCCATTTTCGAAACGCCCTACGGGAAGGTCGGCCTGATGATCTGTGCGGATCGACGTTACCCGGAAACGATCCGACGCCTGGGAGAGAATGGGGCGGAACTGATCATCTGTCCGTCCGGGGGCATGTGGGGTCCCGAGAAGAACGATCACCATCTCCAGGCTCGCTCACGTGAGAATGAAGTACCGATCGTCTTCGTGCATCCCATCGAGTTCCTGGTCACCGGCCCGGATGGCGCGATCCTCGACCGGCGGTTCATCGGGGACAAAATGGATATCCCGAGCGACCGGGTCGGTAACGCTGACGATCTTTCCGAAGTGGCATTGTTCGATCTTTCCGTGCCGAGCAAAGCGCTCTGACCACTCTGCTGCCTCTCCCGACAGGTCGGCTCGGACCGACAGTCCGGGCTTGGGGCATGCCTCATCTTTCCCAGTGAGATTTATTCCGAACGACAATGTCCGGGATCGAGTCTGTCTCTCGCTCCCCAAGGCAGCCCCTAGCGCAATCTCGCCCTATAATTCCTAAATACAGTTCTTCCAATGAGTTGCGCGATTTGTCTCGCTTTATTGGTAATTGCTTACTAAAAGTCTTGTGAAAGCAAATCGCTTTGGGCCGGGTTTGCTCCAAGATTTGGAATAATTACGGCACCACGGCGATTATGAGATTTAGTGAAAGTAAGGGCTGACAGAGGATTCACAAGTACCCCCATTGAGGAAAGAGTGATGCTCAAGCACAAAGCAGCGTCCTACGCAGTGGCATCCATGGTGGATCTGGCCCGGCGACACCATGAATCGGAAAAATCAGGCGAAGTCCGCGCCCACAGCATTGCTGAGCGATACGGCTTGCCCGTGTCGTATACGGCGAAAATACTGAGCCAACTGGCCAAGGCCTCCCTGCTGAACTCGGGACGCGGGCCACAAGGTGGGTTTTCCCTGGCGCGATCCCCTGAGGACATTACGCTGCTCGATATCCTCGAAGCGGTCGGAGCGCTGAGTCACGGCGACGTGCAGTTGGCGTCGGGGATTTCCCCGGCGGTCCAGCGCAATCTCGATCAGATCGTGGATACGTCCATGAAACAGGCGAAGGATCATCTCGCCGAGTCGACCCTGGCGGATCTGATGAGGGAAGGGCGTGAACGCGAAGAGAATCGCGGCCAGTCGACGCCCCCCAGCGGACAATATGAGCCGACCCGCCCGGTTCTGGCCTGAGGCCGTCAGTACAACTGCCCGGCGGCTGACACGATCTTCAAGTCCATCATGCCGCTGGATGATTTAGGCTGAGCGGACATTCATCGCGTATTACCCTCGATGTTGCACTTCTGACATGCATCGAGGGTTTTTTATGCGCTCTTCAAGTAAACTGGAGCCATGGCCTCGAACGAGACCCCATCCACGCCGCATCGCAATGCGCAACGTCCCTCGCACTGGCTCTGCCTTTCGGATCGTCAGCTCCTCGATGAATGTGATATCGATGTGTACCGCGCGAGCGGTCCCGGTGGCCAGAAGCGGAACAAGACGTCATCGGCGGTTCGACTTCGTCATACGAACTCGGGATTGATCGTCATCGCCGAAGAGAGTCGCTCGCAGCACGAGAATCGCGAGCGCGCGCTGCGTCGCCTCCGTCAGACGATCGCGCTGAAATTACGAAACGACGTGACGGATGAGCCACCTCCCGAAGCCTACGTGGCGGCCCTGGAACGCGACTCGACACTTCGCGTCAATCCGAAACATCCCCAGTACTGGCTGATCGTGCAATACGTCCTGGACGTCCTTGTGTCGTGTGGCGTGAGTGTCGGCGATACCGCCACTGCGTTGAACATCTCCACGGGCAACTTGATTCGTTTCCTCAAACGGGACGATTCACTCTGGGCACAGGTTAATTATCTTCGCGATGAGGCGGGACTGTCGCGGTTGCGGTGAGCATCGATGGAAGCCGCGCCACTCCCTCGCGATCGATGGGGAGCCCCGGGGCGACGGTCGGTGATTCGGTGTGAACATGCCGCTGAACGCCGGACTTGGCGTCCTCGCGGGCGAGTCGGCGTGCATCGATCCGCAGATCGCGTAGTGGATCTTCCGCCTCCGCGGTCCAGCGGTCATCCACGTGCGAGAACATGCCGTAGGCGATGATCGTCTCCCGGGTCTCGGGATCGCGATACACCTCTATCCATCGACCCTCTTGGGGCCAGTCGAGCGTGGAGCAGGTTTCGATTTCCAGGTAACCGCCGTGGTCGATCACGCGATTGCGGTGCCGATGGCCGGCCAGGTGGAGGATTACCTGGGGATAGGCATTTAACAACGCGACGAAGGCTTCGGCAGTCAGCGTTGAGCCGAAAGAGGTGATGAGGGACTCGCTGGGGTGATGAGAAGCCACGATGACCTGTTCACCCAGGTCGGCTGCCCGTTCGAGTTGTTCGATGAGGAAGCGGTGTTGCAGTTCAGAAATACCGCCCTCCAGGTAGATTCGGCCTGGGAGCATGACGGGGTGATCGGTGGTATCCAAGCCGATCAAACGAATCCCGGGCACGGGCACGGTGGCGTACCAGGCGGGCGCGCTGTCCGGATGCTGAAAGCCATGACCGGGAGGATCGGTGAGCGTGGTGAACATGGACTGGATGTATTCACGACGTGTGTAAAACGCGCGCTGCGGGCGGGGTTCGACGAAGACCGCCGGCTGGCCGATCGTGGGCGGACCGGTGAACGCGGGCGTGACTTTGCCGTTGGCGTAGCTGCCCGTCGACCGGAACACCGACGGAAGCAGAATGCCGGGTCGGAGCGGCAGAGTCAGGGGGGCCGTCCGCTCTCCGGTGACATCCTCGATGATGGGGAAAAGCCCGACGGCGTACGTGTCGTGGTTTCCGAAGACGGTGTACCAGGGAATGGACGGAGCTTCCCCGTGCGTGTCCTGGCGGTAGAGTCCCCTGGCGGTGAAGGGCGCGTGGGGATCGAGCTCCTGCGAGGGCCGTGCCGCGGGGTCACGATCATCCGGACCGCTGAGCGGATCGATGGCCTGGCCGTCGAAGACATCGAGCATCCAGGCCAGCTCGTTCCACTGGGCATTGTCGCAGCCGTCGCCGGTCGAGATCAGGAAATCCACCGTCCGCCCGGAGGAATGGAAATTGTTTGTTGTGCGAAGAATTCCATCGAGGATCTGTGTGGAGGCTGCTTCCCAGGGCCGCCAGGCGCTTCGCGTCAGCGCCTGGGCGCCGATGAACCGCGCCGGAGACTCTTCGTCGATGACGTGCGTGTCGGAAATGTGGACGAAACGCGTGATGAGCGGGAGGTCATCGTCGGTCGCCGGCACACTTTCGCGCGCGGGAAGAGGGAGCAGGTCCTCGCCCCCGCACATGAGTCCACCGCACACCACCATCAAGGCCAGGCCATAAGTATTTTTGAGTTTCACGCCCTGATGTTAGTGCGAAGCTCCCTACGGAACCACACCCCAGGCGCGTGCGAAGACAGGGATATCGGCCCCTCCTGAGGATGGTCAGCGGACGACGGAGAGCAGGAGTTCCTCAAGGGCGATCGTGTTCTTGAAGATGTCGCATTTCTCGACGATGGTTCGGCGATTCTCCTCGGCAGCTCGGACACGCTCGGAGGGATGCTCCCAGGCCCATCGGACACCTTCGGCGCACTGCTCGGCGTTACCCACGTCGAAGAGAAAACCATTCTCCTGATGCCGGATCCAGGGCGTATTGCCCGCGATGCGGCTGACGACCGGAAAGGCCCCGCAACTCATGGCTTCCAGGAGGGATGAACTGGTACCGTCGGACAGGGACGATGAGGCATAGATGTCCGAGTCCTGGAGGTGGCGCACGATTTCGGTATGCGGCACTTCGTCAATGAACGTGACGCGGTCCTCGAGGCCGCGTCGGCTGACATCCTGTTTCATCTCGGCCGTCAGCGGACCTGTGCCGAGGAAAGTGAATGTGAACGGGAAGCCGTTTTGATTCAGAAGGTCGATCGCGGCGATCAAGGTCGCGTTGTCATAGACGGGCAGGTGTTTGCGATTACAGAGAATTCGAGGGACGTCGTTCGGAACGCGTTGGTCCGGGGGGCGGAAGAGGGTGGAATCGACGCCGACAGGAAGAATGGTAATCTTCTCCTCGGGGACACCCAGTTCCCGCAGCCCGTCACGCAACTCCTCGGAGACCACGTGCATCCGATCGGCGCGGCGGCAGATCCACCGGCTGATCGAACGGCCGAAGAGCGGCAGCGGGAAGGATTGATCCACGCCCCGAGAGGAAACGACCAGGGGGGTGCATTTGGTCAGGCTGCCCAAGAATCCATTCGATCGCATGTAGGTGGCGAGGACTACGTCCGGGTTAATACGACGGATCAACCGCCGAACGGAGATGGCGCGAACGGGATAGAGCCACTTGGGCAGTTCGCCATCCCCCTTGGCGGTACCGACGTAGTGCATCTCCAATCCTTTGATCGGCTTGGGATGGAAGGAGATCAGGCTGACACGATGTCCGCGCTGCTGAAAGATGCGGGCGTAGTGAGGCGCCCATGGGGAATTGGAGTGCGCGATCATGCAGAGGTGTATGGGATGCGTTGACTGACCGAGATCCGGAGACGTGTACGACGGCACCGATGGCTTGTTGTCGCTTGCGGTATTGAACTCAGACACATCATCACGTTCCATGGGTGAAGCTCATTTGCAGACACGACTCGAGGATCGGCAAGTACGATCGGAGAATTCTGAGACCCATTATGCGTCCCTTGGCTACCAACGCTTAGGTAGTACACGCATTGAGTACTGTCAAGCCAGCTCATCGGTTACATCGGGACAGGTGGATGCTTCAGTATCACGCGATGTTGGTCGACCTTGAGATCGCGAACCTGTTGTTCCACCGGCGATGGCTATTGCTCTGAGCAGGTCGTCCGTTGGGCAACGGCACTGCACGAAAGGCCGCAATACAAGTCCCACGGTGTGACCCGTGGTCCCTTTATCGTCACTGATCACAGCCCTGCGTTGCCGGCAAACCGGGGCCGGTCAGGCAGTTGATGAAGATACCGAGTTCGGCGGCGCCGATCGCGTTGTTCTGGTCGAAGTCCGCCGATTCACACTCGGCAGGGATGGATCCCGATCGGAAGCAGGCCTGGAGGCGCGCGAAGTCATTCATGTCCACGTCGGCATCTCCATCGAGATCCGGACCGACCGTTTCCACAGTCAGCAATACGGAAAGTGTGATCGGCGAGTTGAGCGCCTGGGGCGAAGTCACAATCAAGTCCCCGGAATACTCGCCGGCGTCGAACGTATCCGTGTTGAGCAAGTTAAGCAGAATGACATCGGTCTCGCCGGAAGAGCGGCCCGTGTTGGGGGATGCGTCCGCCCAGGTGATGGCGGAATCGTCGATGGTGTAATCCATCTTGCCCGTGCCGAGATTCTTGATGGTGAACGACGTGCCTGCGGCGGGGGTGCCGATGAACGTCGAGACGGCGATCGAATCGGGGGCGATCTGGATGAACGGTCCCGGCTCGGGGAGGACTGCGAGGCCGTCGAGATTCCAGTTCGGCGTGTTGAAGAACTTGGTGGCATTGCCGTTGGAGTTGTCGGCGGCGGCGGTCTCGATTCGCCAGATACCGTTGTTCGGGCTCGCCACCCAGATCACGCTGTTGTCGACGGAGTAGAAGTCCATCCCCTTGGGCGGGAACGGCACGTTGAACGTCTTGACCACGGCGAAACTGTTCGCGATGTCCAGCTTGTAGATCTTCTGCTGGACAACGTCAGAGTGCCAGAGGAAACCGCCGCCACTATCCTCGAAGAGCAGGCCCTGGCAGACGTTGCCGGGGATCTCGACGTAGCCGGCACCGGTGTCGAAAGGGGCGACTGCGTTACCGGTGTCCGGGTCGATACGGGTCAGGACGTTCGGCTGGCCGGTCTGCCGCACGCCGCTGAGCCAGAGCGTCGAGGACACGTCCCAGGCGAGCCCCTCCAGGTAAACGAGATTGCCCAACCCCTCAAAGGGGAACTGGGGGTTATACGTGACCTGAATCGCCCCGGTGTCGCGATCGATGCGCTTGATGCCGTCCGGCTCCTGGTCACTCTGTTCCTTGACGACGGTCCAGAGCCGTTCCTGATTGTCGAACGTGAGCTCGTCAAGAAAAGCACCGGCAGGGCTGGGCACGGTGTTGAGGATGATGACGTTGGTGCCGTCGGGATCCGGCGGCGTCTTGAGGTTGATCGGGTCGATCTCGAGAATGCGGTTGTTGGGGTTGGCGGGGGCCTGCTGGTTGTTGCCCTGGTCGGCGATCCAGACGCGTGGCACGGCGATCACAGGCATCGCGGCCAGCAGCACGTGCATGCCGAAGGTCGCGATCCCGACACGGTGCGACGCGATCAATACCGTGCGCAGTTCACAGCCACGCCTCATTTCCCAAGTCCTTGTCAAATATAAGCTTGAATTGAGCCACGCCGCGAGGCGCGCTCTCTGTAACTCCATATGACGGTAGCATTGGGGTAGCCTGAAGTCAACGTGGTCGATGTCACTGGCCCATTCCGAAGGGATTCTCGGACGCCCGGTTTCATCGGGGCGATCAAGCGAATCTGGTGAACCCATGAGCACGCGAAAGACAGGCGACGGATGCGGTAGTGCTGATGCAGAGAGGTACTCGGCTTGACCCGATGGGCGACGTGTTTGATCATCAACCGTCTCGGAACGTTTCAGCACGTGGAGGACGCCATGCAACGACGCTACGCCATCATGCTCATAGTGATCTTCGCCGTTGCCGCACATGCCGCAGCGCAGGAGACGTCGACGTCAGCGCATCGCCCGCCGAACGTCATCATCCTGATGCCGGATCAGATGGCGGGGCATGCGATGGGCGTGGCGGGAAATCCGGACGTCATCTCACCGCGCATGGATCGCCTGGCGGCCGAAGGCGTGTACCTGCCGAACACGATCGCGAACAGTCCGGTGTGCTGCCCGGCGCGGGCGACCATCCTGACCGGACTGTATCCGCACGGCCATGGCATGATCAGCAACGATTTGCGGCTGCGTGAGTCGCGCGTGACACTGGCGGAGATTCTCGGCGATCACGGCTATGCCACCGGCTTCATCGGTAAGTGGCATCTCGATGGCGGTGTGCGTCTGCCGGGGTTTGTGCCGCCGGGGCCGCGCCGGCAGGGATTTCAATTCTGGGCGGCGAACCAGTGCAGCCATAAGCATTTCGATCCGGTCTATTTCCACGATACGCCCGAGCCGATCCAGCCGGAGCGCTTCGAGACGGAGGTCTGGGCGGAGGAGGCGTTGCGGTTCATCCGCGCGAACAAGGATCGCCCCTTCTTCCTGCACTGGACATGCGGACCGCCGCACAACCCTTACAAGGCGCCCGAGAAGTACCGGGCCATGTACGATGCGGAAGAGCTTACCCTTCGCCCGAACTGGGAGCCGGTGGACAATCGCGGCACGCGCGAAGACATCGCGCATTACTACGGCATGGTCACGGCCATTGACGACGCCATCGGCCGTATCCTGGATGAAGTCGAAACTCTCGATCTCGCGCGGGATACGCTGGTGATTTTCACTTCGGATCACGGTGACATGCTGGGTTCACACGGCATGCACATGAAGACGAAGCCATGGGAGGAGTCGATTCGCGTGCCGGGCATCGTGCGTTACCCGCGGCAGATCGAGGCCGGGCAGAAACGCGACCTGCTCTTCTCGCACGCGGACATCCTGCCCACCGTACTGGCGTACTGCGGTGTGCCGGCGAAGCCGTACGTTCACGGCCGGGATCTGTCGCTCATCCTGAGCGGGGATGCACCGGACGATGTGGAGGCGGTGTACCTGCAGATCAATGAGCCCCGTCCGCACCTCAGTGTTCCCGACAGTTGGCGGGGCGTGCGGACGAAGCGGCACGTCTACGCACGATTCGTGGACAAGCCCTGGGTGTTGTACGACCTGGAAGCCGATCCGTATCAGCAGCACAACCTGATCGACAAGCCGGAGCATGCGGCGATCGAAGCGCGGCTGGATCGGTTGCTTCAGGCGGAGATGGCGCGAACCGGCGACCGTTGGAGCGCGGACCTGGAGGAGTTCACCGTTTTTTATCGCGGGCCCGCCATGTACGATCCGCGGTTCTGATCCGCGCCGCTGTTGAAATTCGATGACGGTGTCTTGTTATCCTTCGTTTCCATCACCATTGCCAATTCGCGCGGGGGTATCCTGCTCGAAATAGACACGCGGCTTGAAGTCGTCTTCCGTGCGGTGGTACACCGTGCGATGGGGGAAGGGGATCTCAATCCTGAGTTCGTCGAAGCGTTTCTTGATGCGGCGAAGCATCTCGCGCTTGACGGTCCACTGCTGCAGCGGCTTGGTCTTGATGAAGAACTTGATGACGATGGCGGAATCGGCGAAGGCATCCACGCCGAGCATTTCGGGATCGTCCAGGATCAGCCCGCTGTATTTCGATTCCTTTCGCATCTCCTTGCCAAGCTCGACGAGAAGTTGCATCACCTGGTCCACGTCTTCCTTGTACGCCACACCAATGTCGAAGAGCGCCCGCGACCATCCGTGGGTCATGTTGCTGACGGTCTTGATCTCGCCGTTCGGAATGAAGTGGGCGATGCCTTCCAGGTCGCGCAGTACGGTCACGCGCAAGGTGACCTTTTCCACGAGGCCGCCGATGCCGGCGATCTTGACGACGTCGTTGATGCCGTACTGGTTCTCGAGCAGGATCATGATTCCGTAGAAGTAGTCACGCACGAGGTTCTGGGCGCCGAAGGCAATGGCCAGGCCGAAGACCGCCACACCACCCATGAGCGGTGCGATGGGGATGCCGATCTCGTCCAGGATCATGATGAGTCCGCCGGCGTAGATGGCGAGCGTCGAGAAATTATGGAACACGCCGACGATGGTCTTGGCGCGATTTTCGCGCTCGATTCGTGAGCCGATATCGCTCTTGCCTGCCAGGATCACAACGATGCGCTTGTCGGCGAATCGCACCAGCCACAAGGCAATGAACACACCGATCACGATCGCCAACAAAGAGGGACCGTGGGTGGTGATCCAGAGTGTCATGTTCTGAATGGAAAAGGGGTTCTGGATCTTGGCCAGATCTTCCTTGGCCTGCTCCTCTTCCATGCGGGCCTGCTCCGCTTTGGCCAGGGCGGCGATCTTCTCTTCCTGAAGGTCGCTCATCTGGGCGCGGAGTGCATTGAGTCCGTCCGCGAGATCACTGGCTTCCTGCTGGGCCTTTCGGAAACGCTGGCGGGCGTCTTCAATCTTGGCGCGAAGTTCGCGTTTTTCGGCGTCGCTGCCGCCGTTGGAGTCAAGCTGCTGGAGTTGCTCCTTCAGGACCGTTTCCGTCTGGCGGGCCACGTCCACGCGCTTCTTGGCAGTCTCGACCTGCTTGGCCTGGGCGTCGATGGACTTGGAGAGTGAAGCGATGCGATCGTCGAGCGACTTGACTTCCTCCTCGGCCTGCTGGGCCTGGACTTCCTTTTCTTTAAGATCCTCGGTCGCTTTGATCTCTTCCTTGGTTGGGGTTTTCGTTTCCGCGGCAGCCGGGGTGGCCTCCGTGGGAGGGGCAGCCGGTGCGGCAGGCGTGCCGACCGCGGGAGCCGGGGCCGGTGCGGGAGCCGGAGTTTCAGGGGAAGTGGATGGGGCGGGCTCGTTGCCTTGGGGCGCTTGCGTAGTCGGCGCAGGCTGCGTGGCGGGGGGGGCGAGCAGTTTCTCCAGCGCCGCCGTGTCCTGCTGAAGCGCCAGTTCCTGGGCAGCCTTCTGTTCTTCGATCGCTTTGCGATCCTGGATGGCAAGATCGAAGCGGTCCCGCGCGAGTTGCCACTGCTTGGTCAGGTTGTCCAGCGCCGTCTGCGCCTCTTTGGCCTGTTCTCCCTCCAGCGTGGGAAGTTTCTCCCTGGCCTCCTTGAGTTGCTGATCCAGCTTCTCGAACTCCTTCTGAGCCTGGGAAAATTCCGACTCGGGGTCGTTCTTCTGCTTGTCCAGCTTCGTGTTCAACTCCGCCAGGCGTTTCTTGCCCTCGGCGATGGTGCGCTCCAGGCGCGTGATGCGTTCCGCTTCGCTGAGTTCCTTGGGAGGTGTCGCCGTTGCAGGAGCCTTTGCACCGGGGCTCCCTTGGCCTTCCGTACCGGTTTTCGAGAGGGTCGTTTTCTTTTCAGGGGCCGGTTTGTCCTCCTGTGTTGGAGGCGTCTCCTGCGCGTAGGCCGGTGTGAGGAACAATAAGCTCAGCGTGATCATCAATGCATGACGCAGCATGGTTACTCCATGTATCGCTATCTATAGGCGCGTCGTTTCAGGGATTATCAACATCATGATAGGCAGGAATTCGGGATTCAGCCAATTCTCGAGCGAGGGTCTCCCGTCAGGCCGGGCCGTACGGGATTCAACCGCGAAGCGCGCACTACTGACGAAGCATTACAAAGATAAACTACGCACACGCCATCAATCACTCTCGGGCTCGAAGACGTACCGCCCTTCCACGACACGCGTATTCGGCGGACGGTGCGTTTGCGCGAAGAAGTCGTATCCTTCTTTGAGATTTATCCAGAAGTCATGCCATTCATTCTGCGCGTACCGGCGCATGTGGGCCTCGGTCATGCGGAAGGGAAAGCAGTGGACGCGGAAAAAGGGCTGGCCGTTGCGCAGGGCGGCGTCGGCGAGGGTGTAGATCTCGGCGATGGCGGGGTCGGTCATGGCGTAGCAGCCGACGGAGGAGCGTCCTCCGTGGACCATGAGGTAGCTTCCGGTGCGACCATGGGCCTCGTCGTAGGTGTTCGGGAAGCCGAGGTTGAAGGCGAGCAGGTGATTGCTCATCGGGTTCATGTTGCCGGGAGGCACGTAATAGAAGCCCTCGGGGGCCTGGTGATCGCCCTCGGCCAGTTTCGGCCCCAGTTCGCCGGAGTATCTGGCGATCGGCCACGTGCGAAAGAGGTGAAAACGTCCATCTCGCTCGATCCAGAGTTCGAGCTGCTCCTCCTGTTTGAAGATGCGGATGAAGATCGGCTGCCCGTACTCGAGGCCTTTGGCCTTGAGTGCCGGGGCGAGGCGGGGGTAGGTCTCGGCGATGACGCGCCGCGAACGATCGCTGGCAGGCACCTCCTGAGCGGTGAAGGTGGGGAGCATGAAGGGATCCGGTTCGAAGTTGTCGATGTCAGCCATGGTTCGGGAGGCCCCCGTAAGCGTGGAGTCCTTGAGTTCGGCGGCGTCCGGTGATTCATCATGATCGCAGGCGCAGGACGTCAGCACCAGTGCAAGGATCAGTAGTCTCTCGGGGAAGCGATCGAGTTTCATCCGTGAATCCGTCTGTGAATCGTCCATGTCCTGTTGATGTGCATTCAATGATACACGAGCTTCGCCGCAAGGTTGAGGGGGAACTGGAATTCGCACGAGAGATTATGCAAAGATGCTGAATGGGTTTCCGTCGCTCCCTTCGGGAGCTTCGGCTGTTCTCGTCCGTCATGACCCCGGGTTCCGTCGTTCGCCGTCGGCGAACCGACTTCACCCGGGGCTACAATCCTCCACCCCTTTCAGAGGCTCTTTTCTGGCCGAGACCCTTGAAGAGAGATTGTGTTTTCTTCTCTCCTTGGGTACAGGTCGCTTTGGATACGGATGTTCTTTGAATTCAAGTTTTCTTCAGGTACGGGTTGCCTTCCGATCCCGGCTCCCATCGGGTGCGGGCGGGGTATGGCTGAAGGCGCATGGAAGGGGGGCGAATAGAACGGGGGCGGCACGATTATGAATCGCACCGCCCCCGAAGAGGTCGTTGGCGGGTCACCATCGGTGTGACCCTAGCAAAGCTGTCGCCGCTTACTTCATGAACAGCATTTCCTGGTACGTCGGCAGCGGCCAGAGGTCGTCGGGGATATAGCCCTCGAGCTCGTCGACGTAACCGCGAATCTTCAGCATCTGCGGCAGGATCTCGTCGCGGACGAAGTTGCAGTGCTTCTCGACGTCGCCCATGTCGCCTTCCTTGGCCTTCAAGTCCACGAGTATCGACGTCGAATCCTGAAGGTCTTTGATGAGCTTCGTCAGCGTGTCGATGGTCTTGTGGTCCGGCTCGATGCCGACGGACTTGAGATTCGCGAGGCTGGTCGCCAGTTCGCTCTGGTAACGCACCGCCGCGGGGAACACCATCGTCCGAACGACCTCGACCACGAGGTTCGACTCGACGTTCACGCTCGCGATGTACTGCTCGGAGTACACCTCGTAACGCGACTCCACCTCGCGGTCGGTCAGCACGTTGTACTTGCTGAACAGGCTCTTGACTTCGGAACTCTTGATGACGGGCAGCGCATCGGCCGATGTCTTCAGATTGGGCAGGCCGCGTTTCTCGGCCTCGCTGTGCCATTCCTCGGAATAGCCGTCGCCGTTGAAGACCACCTTGGAGCACGTCGACCAGACGTCCTTGATGATCTCCTCGACCACCTTGCCGACTTCCGCCGTGGTCTTGGCGCCGGAGGATTCCAGCTTCGTCGCGAATTCATCCAGCGACTCGGCGAAGATGGTGTTGAGCACCACCAGCGGGCCGGCGATCGACATGCTCGAGCCGACGGCTCGGAACTCGAAGCGGTTGCCGGTGAATGCCATCGGGCTGGTGCGATTGCGGTCGCCCGAGTGCTTCGGAATCGGGGGCAGGATATCCACACCCACGGTGAGCAGATCCTTCTTGGCGGTGACCGGGGTCCCCTTGGCGATGGCATCCAGTGTCTGCGTCAGCTCGTCGCCGAGGAAGATCGAGAGAATCGCCGGCGGCGCTTCGTTTGCCCCGAGGCGATGGTCATTGGAGGCACACGCCACAGAGGCACGCATCAGCTTCGACCAGCGATGCACCGACTGGATCACCGCCGCGCAGAACAGCAGGAACTGGGCGTTCTCCGAAGGCGTATCGCCGGGATCGAACAGGTTGCCCGCATCGGACGAGCCCATCGAGTAGTTCAGGTGCTTGCCGCTGCCGTTAACGCCGGCAAAGGGCTTCTCGTGCAGCAGGGCCACCATGCCGTACTTCTGGGCCACCTTCTTCAGCGTCGTCATGATCAGCTGCTGGTGGTCGGTGGCGAGGTTGGCGAACTCGAAGACCGGGGCCAGCTCGTACTGGCCGGGAGCCACTTCGTTGTGACGCGTCTTGACGGGGATGCCCAGCTTGAACATCTCGCGCTCGGCTTCAAACATGCACGCCAGAACGCGTTCGGGAATGTCGCCGAAGTAGTGATCGTCGAACTCCTGGCCCTTGGGCGGCGGGCAGCCGAACAGCGTACGGCCGCAGGCCAGCAGATCGGGACGGGCAAAGAAAAACGTCTTGTCGATCAGGAAGTACTCCTGCTCCGCGCCGGCAGTCGAACTCACGAACGCGCCGTCCTTACCGAAGAACTTGAGGACGCGCTGGGCCTGCTTGTTCAGGGCCTGCATCGAACGAAGCACGGGTGTCTTCTTGTCGAGGGCTTCCCCGGTCCAGGAGACGAACGCCGTCGGAATACACAGCGTCGCGCCGTTGGGATTCTCCATGACGTACGCGGGGCTGGTGACATCCCAGATGGTGTAGCCGCGCGCCTCGAAGGTCTGGCGAATGCCGCCGGACGGGAACGACGATCCGTCGGGCTCCCCCTGGATCAGCATCTTGCCTTCGAACTGCGAGATCGTTCCGCCGACGGGTGTCGGGTCGAAGAAGCTGTCATGCTTCTCGGCGGTCAGACCGGTGAGCGGATAGAAGATGTGGGCGTAGTGCGTCGCGCCACGGTCGAGGGCCCAGGTCTTCATCGCTTCGGCAACGGCGTCGGCCACGTTCGAATCGAGCTGGCCTCCGTTCTCAATCGTGCTCTTGAGGGACTTGTAGACCGCCTTGGGCAACCGCTCTGCCATCTGGGCGAGGGTGAAGACGTTGTCCGCCCACACCGTGTGCGTGGGCTCCTTCTTGTAGTCAAACGTACCCAGCACGGGTTCCGCTGTTGCGACGGATTCGATCGCCGCAAGACGTGCAGCATTGCTCATTGTGAATCTGTTCTCCGGAGTCAGGCGTACTTACAGGCGTGTACCTCTCTCCAACCATCTGGGGTGCCGACCCGGTTGGAATCCATCATATTAAGCGGAATGCCGGCTCTCCGCCAGATAATTCACGCGACATTTGCCGGGCTCTCCGAGTGACCCGGATCGGGTGATTCCCCCACGAGTGGCGGGGCAGCTCAGGACCGCTCGGCGATCCAGCGATCGATATTCCCGAGGGTCCAGGGGTCCCGCTGTTTTCGCGAGAGCAGGGCGTCGGCCTGGGGATCGTCGTGGAAGCGTTCCTTCGCCGGGTCCCAGCGGAGGGGACGGTTGAGCAGCATGGCGATGTTGCCGATGTGCGAGATCGTGGTTGTGCGATGGCCGGTTTCCGCCGGGGCGTAGCAGGGTTTGCGCGTCCGCACGCATTCGAGGAAATTGCCGTATTCGCCGCCCTTGCTCTCCGTGCGACCGATAATCTCGGTGGGGCGGTAAAGTTTCACATCCTCGGGCCCGATCTCGGATTTCAGGATCCTCGGATCACTTGCCTCCAGCGGGCTTCGCCAGCCGTTGAATCCGATCCAGCCCTCGGTGCCCTCGAAGCGGATGCACGCTTCATCGCTCTTGACGTGAAGGGTCACCCCGTTGGCATACTTATAGTGAAGATCGAAAGCATAAGCCGTGCTGAAGAAGTCGTCCTTGGCAGGGAACCGGCCCTTGCCCTCGACCTCGACCGGTCCGGTGGTTTCGGAATCGTTGGCCCACTGGGCGAGGTCGATCAGGTGGGCGCCCCAGTCCGTGAGACGACCTCCTGAATAATCCCGAAACCAGCGGAAGCTGCCATGGCAGCGCGCCGGGCAGTAGGGGGCTTCCGGTGCCTGGCCGAGCCACATGTCGTAGTCGAATCCGTCCGGCACAGGCATGATCTCGCGCTGGTGGAAATTGGCGCCGCGTGATTCATTACCGCCGGGCAGCGTGACGCGGATGTGCTTCAGCGTGCCGATCCGCCCGTTGCGCACCAGCTCGCAGATGCGAATATAGGAATCGATGGATCGGTTTTCGGAGGCGGTCTGAAAAATACGCCCGGTCTTGGCCATCGTGTCGCACAGCTCGCGCCCCTCGGCCACCGTCAGCGTCAGGGGCTTCTCGCAGATCACGTCCTTGCCGCATTTCGCAGCCATCACGGCCGGAATGACGTGCCAGTGGTCCGGCGTACAGTTGGCAATGGCATCGAGATCCTTGCGGACGATCAGGTCACGGAAATCGGTATAGGATTGGCAGGCCGAATAGTTCTTGCCCAGCTTCTGACGGTAATGATCATCGACGAACTTCCTGCCCTTGCGGAGATGGGCGGCATCCACGTCCGCCACGGCGATGAGCTGCGCCTCGGGGTAGCGGAAGATCTGCTTCATGTTCCAGCCGATGCCGTGGCCGCCACATCCGATCAGACCGAGGGTGATGCGGTTGCTCGGGGCGACGGCGCCTGCCAGCCCGAGGGAGGATGAGGAGACGATGGTCGGCGCGGCCACCGCGGCGGCAGCGCGTCGAAGGACCTGGCGACGCGTGAATCGACCATTGGACATGAACGACCCTTTCCGAAGAAGACCTTGGGAAGCCGATCTTTGAGATGCGTCAATGATAAACGCTCCACCGACCGTGAGAAAGGGGGCAGCGTGTTCAAGCCGGAGATCGCACAAGCAATATGTGCGTGCTAATGAAGACTGATGGTGGTTTGAACAAAGAAGAGATCGCCGTCATCGTCGATACCGACGCGCCGGGCGAATGAACCGGGATAGAAGTGAACGTAGCCGACCTCCAGCTCGATCCGGTCGCTGACTTGCCATTCGGCGGAGACTTCACTTTCCTGGCCGATGAATCTGCCGCTTTCGCCGGTGGGATCGCTGAGGCGCGGCGTGGGCCAGCGATCGTTATCGCTGGCCAGCCAGTACAGGCCATGCCCGAAGGAGAACTCGAGATTCTCGATGGGCTCGAACTGCAGGCCGATACCCGGCTTGATGATGTTCTGCCAGTTGTATTGCACACTGACAGAGACCGGGCTCGTCGGGTCCGCGGCACGGAACCATCGTCCACTGGAGTCGTCGGCCGGATCATGATCACCGCTGCCGTAGCGGATGGAGGCGCTGAGTCTCGGCGACCAGTCGTGCTCGAAGGTGTAACCGAGTTCCGCGTATGTGGCGAACGCGCGGTGCTGACGGTCGCCGACGTCGCCGAACTGGAAGGCCGTATCGGTGTCATAATCGAAACCGCTGTCGCCGATGGGGCCGAAGAGCCTCAGCCCGAGTGTATGAACGGTGGCGTCTTCGTCCGATCGAGGTTTGAGATCATCGTCCACGACGACATACCAGGGCTCGACCGTGACCAGGTCGGACCACTTGCGCCACTGGCCGGACATGGCGTAGACGACGCGCTCGTCATCCGAACCATCCATGCGTCGCAACCGAATCTCCACCGGACGGGCGGCCCAGGCCTCGAATTGCCAGTCCGACTGCTCGCCGCCCAGGACGGTGCGCAGGCCATCGAAGGCGTTGAGCGTGTTTCGCCAGCGATTGCGGCCAATGTACTTGCGGTCGACGAAGTCGATGGAGAAGCGACCCGCCTGAACCCGGATGGGATCGTCCGGCCCGAGGGCGTCGGCGAAATGGAGTTCCGCGAACGCCTGCAGAAAGTCGTTCTCGTTCGTGTCCCGGCTCAGATCAGGGAGGGGGCTGTTGAAACTCCGGGAGTCCATGAACTCGATGCCGAAGCGGAAGGGATCGAGAATATTCTGAATGCCAAGATAGCCCTGGCTCCGGAGTAGGAATTTGCGATCGTCTTCGAAGCTGCGACGCGTGAAGTCGTCACGCATTTCAAACCTCGTGCGATGCTTCAGCCCGAAGATCAGCCAATCGAGATCCTCGGTGGAGTCCAGGCCCAACTCGCTGAGCGGCTTGGCGTACCGCGGGGGTTCGGTCTCGTTGCTGACGCCGGCGGCTTTGCTGCGGAAATGCTTCTTGCCGCTGGAGCGGGCCGAATCGGTCGAGGTCACCAGATCAGGAGTGTTCATATCGTTCTCTGACGAGGACAGATCCTGATCTTCGACGAAGGGGGAGTCGGAATCGGAATTGGTATCGGTCACCATTCCCGAATCGGGCAGAGCAGTTGTGGCCATGCCCAGCAGCACGGCCAGGAAAGTCATCGCCGGAGCCGACTTTCTGGAGTTCGCAAATGCCAGCCATGATTGCGCGTATAAGTTCAATGATCGCATCTACAGCCCTCAACAATGTGATCTGGATATGACTGAAGTGTATGAAAAATCAGCGATCGCGTCGAGAGAGGGCAAGACGACAACCTGCCGATCGATGCGCCGATTATCAAGAGTCGCGCAACGATCGGGCAGGCGAAGACAACTCCCGTCAGAAGCCTTGCATGAAGTTGTTCGTCAGAACCGGATCAGGGTTTCGCGAACGGGAGCGATGAATGATGCAGATTGATGCGAAGTTGTCCCTTCTCGTCGAGGAGATAGCCGAAGGTATATTCGACCTTGACTTCGTCACCGGCCGTGGTCTTGAAGAAGTAGTTCCCCATCGCTACCGCATAATTATCCTGCAGGTAGATGGCGGCATTGTCGAACCGAACATTCGTCCATGGCTGAAGGGCAAAACCGGTATCTTCGGAGAAATCGGAATCACCGCCCACGAAGTAGGAAATGGCCGACTGACGCGTCAGGCGAAACTGCTGGTCGGCTGCCTTGGTCGGTTTGAAGAGCACTTCGCCCTTGTCGAAAGCATAGAGGGTATCCACGTGATCGGTGGCGACGGCTCGATAATCCTGGCCGGCGGTGTGGGCCTTGCCAATGGCGACGACGCCTTCTCCCCAGGTCTGCTGAGCACGCTCGACCTGCTGCTGCGAGATGGAGCCGGGTGTGCTGCATCCGGTTCCCAGTAACAGGAAAGTGGCGCAAGCAGCAAATGGAACAATCGCAGTAACTCTAGAAGCTCTCATGATGAATCTCCGTTGCACGTTTGTCGCTGACCCGAATCAATTAACTCCAACATAAACTCATGTGGGGAAAATATAGCGCGCTGACGATCTGTTGGCCACAGCATTGCGGTACGAAAACTGGCAGAAGGATATGAATTTGGCAGATTGCCGAAGTTCCGCCACGGCCATGTGATAGTTCGGGCAACGCCTATGTGCAGATGCAATAGATAGGTTTTATCAATGATGTGATCCATCAGAACCTATGCTTATTTGAGTGAAGGAAATGATGGGGTGGAATTATGGCGTATGTCAGAAGAGGAGCGTTATTCATCCCGCGTGGTCGAGAGTCCCTGTTTCACGGCATGCCAACCCGGTTCCGCCGGATCGAAGTGGAAATCGTCCCGCAGGTGACCGGTGTACAGATGGACGGGCACCGCCTCTTGTGCGGCTTTCTCCTGTGTTCCGAGATTCATGCGGATCACCGGCGCAGCGGGGATGTGGATATAACTCACGCTCAGCCGCCAGGTGACATCGCGGCTGAGGTCGATGGCTTCGGCGCGGTCCAGGATGTCCTGCTTGTCCATCCTCGCGAGAACCATGGATTCGCCGGGCTCGAGTTTGTGCACACGCTTGCCGTCGAACTTGGCGCCTGTCCGCTCTTCCGGCCGGATGAACTTGTCCCGCGGCGATTCCATCGATTCTTCGTGCGAGTAGGTGTTCCGCTCCAGCGTCCATTCCAGTTTGCCGTGGGTAAACAGGTCGCCGTTGAAATTGAGATTAACCCATTGCGGCCGATCCCAGAGATTCTGCACTACCGCGCGGAGTTCGTCCCCTTCGGGTTTGAGTGTCATTATCATCGGCGTTTCGCCCTGCAGAATCGCCTCCGGGGGTTGACCGGTGATCATGATCGTCACCGGTTCGGCGCGGACGAGGCCGTACTTCTGCCGGGTCCACGTCTCATCCTTCCATTGCGGCTGGTAGCCGAATTGAATTCTGTACGTCCCGGGCTTGAGCAGCGGGTACCGCGCCCAACCCCGATTGATGTTCGGAATGATCAGGAATGACTGCTTTCCGGGCGGCAGCATGTGGGTCGGCGCGTCATCCCCGGCCCGGGTCTGCACGGCATCCAGGACACGCGGGTCGCGCTCCAGGGGATCGACGCGCAGCATGAGAGGTTCGTCCTTCGCCTCAAACACTTCCAGGTACTCCGCCGCATCGAGCAGCGCCGCCACCTGCTGGTGGTCCGGGAGAGGTGCGGGTAGGTCGGCCGGGCGGCTGGTCGTCGCGGATTCAGCCGACCACGGAAGCTTGATCGGATCTTCGGTCGGGTTGTGCACCTGGATGACCAGCGACACCGGCTCATCCCACGCGGCACGCCCAGGCTCGACATGCAACCTCACGCGCGCCCCGATCAGGACGGCGTTCTCCAATTCGCCGAGCAGATCCCGCGCCGAGAGGGCGGTCTCGAGATCCGCATCCCTGGCAGCCTTGCGGAGTTCCGGAAAGGCGAAGGGACCCCAATCCGCAAGCTGTCGTATCGCGTCGGACCGCTTGGCGGGCAGGGGGTGGCTGAGCTGGTCGATCATCCTGCGGATTTCCGCTCGGGTTGGTGGTTGAATGGCGGGGCGAGTCTTGGGATGGTCCTGAGGTGTCGCCGGTGCGGTGGCCGGGCTTCGAGCGGGCCGGCTTCCGTTGTCCACTCGAGCCTCCTCAGCCGCAACCGGCGTCCTGACGCTCAGACTGGTAAGGCATAATCCGATGACGAAAAGACGATGATGCGTGAAGGACATGTCGTACTCCTTCCGTAGACTCCAGGATAACGTCGTTCGGACGACTCGCGGCCATCGAGACAAACCGTTGAGGACGTCCAACGTCGCTTAACAGGCGAACATGCCCAACCGGCGGATGGGTCGTCTCGGAAACGGCTTCGCGTTATTCTAATGAGTCTCCCGGGAAGTGCACTGCGAGGCGTCCGCTCCCGGAAGTTCGAGGCGCCCGAGGCATCATGAGCATGGAAGAATGGTCGATTATCGTGGGCGGCGTGGGACTGATCCTTGCCGGGGCAAGCGCGGCACTGACGCTGAGCAGCCGTGTGGTCTGGGCACCCTATGCGCTGCGTGTGCTGGCCGTCGTGGCCATCGTGGACAACGTCCTGCTGCTGTTCACCGCCGTGAGCCGTCAGGGGTGGGTGGCCACGCTTCGCCAGAACGTGGAATCCACCATGCTGATGGCGCTGCTGATGGCGCTGGTCGGCCTGGGCGTGCATTTCTCGAAGTGGCTGCGCGGCTTGGACATTTTTCTGTTCCTGCTGGCCGGAGTGGTGCAGCTCAGTGCGCTGGGACTGCGCAACGTGAATTCCGACGTGATCGAGGATGCTCCGTGGTTCCTGAGTCATTCGCTCGCGTTCGCCGTCAGCGGCGTCGCGTTTGTCGCCGGTGGGGCGGCGGGGGTTGCCTATATCTGGATCAATCGATCGCTTCGCAAGAAGCAGATGACCCAGTTCATCGCCGAGTTTGCCCCGCTCGAAGCGCTTGAGCGCTTCTGGAAGGTCATGCTTGTCGTTGGATTTCCCTTGTTCACGTACGGCGTACTGACCGGCTTCTGCGGCATGTTTCACGACCCGACCCCGGGTGACCCGAGTCCGGCGGAGTGGTTGAGCGATCCGTTCGTGATTGTGTCGTTGCTGACCTGGTTGTTGTATGCCTATCTGTGTGTGTCCCTGCTGTTCCGGGTGTCGATCCGCGGGGTCCGCGCCGCGCGGCTGACCACGGTCGGCATGGTGATGGTCGCCATGGTTTATCTCTTTGCGGAACATTTTTCGCCCGTGCACCGATGAGAACGCTGGTAGTCGGATGTAATCATCGCTCCGCCCCGGTGGCGTTGCGCGAGCGGCTCGCCTGGAGCCCCGACGCGCTGCCGAACGCCCTGCGCGCCTTGCGCGAGCGGCATCTCTGCGCCGAGGCCGTGCTCATCTCGACCTGCAACCGGATGGAAATGTACATCGCGCGGCCGGTGGCGGGGCACCCGCGCTTCGATGACGTGGTGGCGTTTCTCTCCGAGGTGCAGGGGCTGCGCCCCGACACCTTCGCCGCCAACCTGTACAGCCACGAGGACACGGAAGCCGTCCGCCATCTCTTCCGCGTGGTCAGTTCGCTGGATTCCATGGTGCTCGGGGAGTCGCAGATCCTTGCCCAAGCCAAGTCCGCCTTCGATATCGCGCGGCGGGTGGGCACGGTCGGCCCGGAGTTGGAGGGATTGTTCCAGCGGGCCTTCGCCGTGGCGAAGGAGATCCACACGCAGACCAGCCTGGCCACGGGACGCGTGAGCGTAGCGAGTACCGCCGTGGACCTCGCCCGGCAGATTTTCTCCCGGTTCGATGACAAAACCGTCATGATGGTCGGCGCGGGGGAGATGGGCGAACTCGCCCTGACTCACGTGATGGAGACGCGTCCCCGCGAACTGCGCGTGACCAATCGCACCGCCGAGCGCGCGGCGGACCTTGCCCGTCGTTTCCGCGAGCGCTACGCGATCGAGGCGACGCCGGTGCCCTACGCGCAGTGGCACGATCAACTGGCGGAAGTGGACATCGTGATCAGCTCCACCGGGGCGCGCGAGCCGATTCTGACGGCGAAAGACTTCAAGCCGATCCCGAAGAAGCGCAAGTACCGCCCGCTGCTGCTGATTGACATCGCCGTTCCGCGCGACATCGAGCCGGCGGTGGCCGACGTGGATGAGAGTGTTTACCTCTACAACATCGACGACCTGCAACTCGTCGTCGAGACCAACCTCGCCCAGCGCCGCGACGCCATCGGCCGCTGCCACGACATCATCGAGCAGCACGTCATCGACTTCATCGAGAAGCGTTCCAAGCGCGACATCGGCCCGCTTGTGCGCGAGCTGCAGCAGCACTTCCGCGCGATCGGCCAGCGCGAACTGGACTGGATCCTGCCGAAGCTCGACTCCGCCAGCCCGCACGACCGGCAGCTTATCGAGCAACTGCTGCATCGCGTCATTCAGAAGCTGCTCAACGGCCCGATCCGCATGATGGGCGACAAGGCGGCCAACGGCGCCGCCCAGGTCTACGCCGAGACACTGAAGGCCATGTTCGAGATCACGCAGGAAGAGTCCGCGGAGGGCATCGGCGGGACCATGCCGTCCACGGAGAGTGCGGAAATGGAAGATCTGTCCACGGAAAGCACGGAAGACACGGAAACAAGGGAAGGGAAAGGATAGCAAGAAGGGCATTTACATGGCCGAACCATCATGATTGCCGTTCGGCTGCGAAGTGCTCGCCGGCACCATCCTCAGCATCACGAACAGCGGGATAAGCTTGCCCAGGAGCATGCCGCCGATGAGCGTCAGGCGGCTGAGGAAGCGGAGGATCAGCGGGCCGGGGGTATGGTCTTCGAGGGGGAGCCCGGCGGTCAGGCCGGTGGAGAGGCCGACGTTGCTGCAGACGCTGACGGCGTCGAAGAGGCAGCGCTCCAGCGCATCCGGCCGCCGGTAGACCAGCACGAATGTCACCACCGCCACAAGCCCGAGCATGTTTACCAGCCCCACACCGCAGGCGGACACGGCCTTGGCGCGAAAAAGTTCGCGCCCGTCGATCTCGCTGCGGATCGCCCGACGCAACGCTACCGCCAGGACGATCAGCGTCACGAAGCGCACGCCGCCGCTCGTCCCTCCCAGCGGTCCACCGATCAGCATCATGCCGGTCAGCACCCATCGCGAGGCGGGGGCGATCGACGCGTCGTCGAGCCGCACACCATGCATGCCGCCCGAGCCGGTCTGCAGCGCCAGGAACAAGGCGTGCCCCAGCCGCTGACCGGCGGACATCGTTTGCAGACGCTCCCGTTCCGCGCGCGAAGGGGGCTCACTGAGAGAGAGCGGCTCATCGCCGTTGCCGAAATCAAAGCCACCACCGATGAGCGCATCACTCGCGGTGGTCGGCGACTCGGATGCCGAGCCGCCGGAACTCGAGGTGTTCAAATGGCCCGGCCGGCCCTCGGACTCGTACCGCAACTGCCACTGCGCGTTCCGGGTACTCTCGACGATGAACACCAGCAGCCCGCCGGTGATCACCAGGCCGACGGATCCCAACACCGTGAGCTTGAAGAATGTTGACCATCCCCGGCGCGGCGCCCCCGCGCGGTGAAAGAGTCGCGACACGATCTCATAGAGCACCGGGCCGCCCAGGGCGCCGAGCCACATCAGCGCGCCCAGCGTGACGTACACCCACACCCCGACATCGCTGCCGATCAGGCTGCCGCGCCGCCACAGGAAACCCGTGTTCGTGAACGCGCTGACGCTGGTGAAGATCGCCGCCGCCCACGAAGTCGCGTCATTGCCGTCCAGACCTTCCGGTAGCAGCGTCCCATTGAGTGTGGCGGATCTCAAGACCAGGGCACCGACCGCCTGCAGCAGCACGGCCAGTCCCAGCGTCACCATCACCACGCGTCGCATGCCCGCATGCGACGGTTCATCATCGGCGTGGCCCCAACCCATGGCCGCGCGCAACCGCCAACCCGCGGCGGTGCTCAACGTCAGCCACACGAGTCCGCCCAATTCCATCATCGCAAGCAGTACCCAGCGCCCGAACAAACTGAAGTCGTGCCCGACATTCAGCAATGGCAGACCCGTCCCCGTCAGCGCGCCCATGCTCATCACGCCGACGTTCAGAACATGCGTGGAGAGCGGGTACGCCTTTTGTTGCGAAAGGGGAAGATCCGCCTCGTACGGGTGGTAACCGTCCCAAGCGACCGGCAATGCCAACAATGCAGTACCGATCAGCCAGATCAGCAAGATCACCAGGAACAGCCGATGGATCGAATGGCAGGGCCAGGCCTCACCCGTGCCCGGCATGAGCGAACGCATCCAGCCGCGTTGCGCGGGGCAGGAGGCCAACGCCTCGACCGAGGCGGCGATCTCCGTGCTCTGTGATGAGGGATCGGGAGACGGCATGCACTGAGCTTATCCGCGGGCGGCTCAGGGATCGAATCGCATGTTGCCCAGCGACGAGGGGCTGTAGAGATGCCGCGGCGCGCCGGACCACGAGGAATACTCCCCGAGTCGCGCCTGGTACCGGCCGACGTTCAACCCCCACACCGCAGCGGGCTCCTCGAATGCGCTCAGCGGAATCCGCATCTCCGCCGTCCACGCGTTCGACTCGCCGCGATCGTCGACCCGGGCTTCCACACGGACCGGCCAATCGGACCGCGGAGCCACCGTCGCCAGACAGGGGAAGCCCTTCTCCGTCACGACCGCACCGTTGGCTTTGAGCACGATGTGGTAGAGATCCCCCGGAGACAGCGCCCCCCCGGTCGGATCCAGGATCACTTCGAGCAGATCCTCGCCGGTCGGCCATAAGCCGTCGTACTGAACGGTGTTGCTGCGCGAGATCACCCGCTTGCCTGATTCATCGTCCGTGCACCGGAAGCCCAAGTAGAGATGGGTGGCATCCCGCGCGATGAACATGGTCGTCGGGAGCGTTGGGCGTCGCGGGTCGGGCAGGTCGCGCTTCGGCGAACTCTGCGCACCGACCAGCAGAAAGTCTCCGGCGACGTTGTTCACCCCGAGCGGCCAATCGTCCAGGGCTCCGTCAAAGGAGAGTTCGCGCTCCAACTGTTGCGGCACGATGACGCACAGCCGACCGGGAACGGCTTCGCTCCGAAAACCGTCGCCCGTGAGCAAGAGTTCAAACGGGGTCGCGCCATGCAGTGCGCCGGGCAGCCCGGTCATCTGTGTTTGCAGGACTTCGCGTCGCGTCTGTCCCGGTGGGAAACCTTGGATGCTCTTCGAGGCACCGGCGTTTTCCGTCAGTCCGTCAAGAGAGAGCCGTCCGTTCACGGCGCGGCCCGTTCCGTTCATCAGGGTGGTGATGACCTCGATCCCGGCCGGTGCCTCCGGGTCTGATTCGTCGATCCGCCAGCGAACACCTTCGATCTGCGTTCGCACGCGCCGGGCGGTATCCATAAGGCGCGTCCACTCGAGGCGATCCTGCAGGACCTCATCCGCGGAGGGCGGCGTGGCGACCTCGGGATGCAGGGCGGAGACGACCTCCCGGCGAAGCAGGCGCTCTGCCAGTTGCCAGGCTTCACGCTCCTGCATCCATCCGCCCGCCACTCCATCGAGGTAATGCTCGCCGTAGCTCGCGGATCCGCCGCCCGGGCAGAGATTCGTCGCCAACTGCCGCGCGACCGCCGGGCGTCCGTTCGCCTCGAGCGCCCACAGGTGCTCGTAATCCTGCAAGCCCTGCCGCAGACGCTTGAGGCGCATGGACGGCACCGGGGCGGTCAATCCATAAGGCCTTCCCGGCCAGATGAGCGGGGCGGAGCCGTGGTCCGACGCACGTTCGGGGACATCCGGGTTCACCTCGCCGAGGGCGACCGCTTCCGCGCCCCAGCGATACGCCATCCACGCCAGGCTGCGAATGTCCTGCGGGGAGGCGAACGTCGAGAGGCAACCCGAGTAAGGAGGTTCGCTCGGATTCAGCCAGAGCGCACCGCCCTCCGCCTGGGCAAGGAGGGCTCCGGCGTCCGTGTAGCGTGCGGGGGGCAGCCATATCGAAACCAGGGAGCCGATGGGCTGATAGCCGTCGTTCCGCCAGCCGAAGCGCTCCATGGAATACGGAGTCAGTGTGCAGGCCAGGCGGATCGACGCGTCACGATCGCGGATGGCCGACGCCCATTGTTCGACCAGCGCATACGGCCGGGTCATGGATCCGCTTGGCGCCGGGAGCATGGCATATTGCCGGTTTGCCCAGCCGCGCTCGCGGAAGTGCTCCATGCAGCGGGCGAGGTATTCGGCAAGCATGGTCTGGAACTCCGGCGAGCGGAGCCCACCGTAGCGTTCGGCGGGAGGTTCGTCGCGGTTGATCGGGAGCGGCCAGAGGGGAGAGGGCTCCTTGGAGTCGTAGATCTCGCCCTCGATCATCCCGGTGACGATGCGGTCGTAGTCCTCCCAGTCGAGGCTCAAACTTCCCCGCGGACCAATTCGCCGGATCGGCACCACGTCGGTCAGGACCGGATCGCAACGATGGGCGCGGAGCATTCGGGCCGTCGCGTCAATCAACTGGATCGCTTCGTCATACCGCGGATCGGTACGCAGGAGGCGGATCGGGGCAAAAGGCCGTCCGCCGGCACGAAGGTGTTGGCGGAAGAGTCGTTGCGTGTTCACCTCCGCGATGGCAGGCAGGTTGTGGGCCGCCGGAAGCGACGATTCGTGGACGTCGAGTTGGAGCATCGCCGTCGCCGGTTCGCCACCTCCGCCGTTCAGCCGCAATCGGGAGGTATAGCGTCCGGGGGAGGCCCCCGGAGGGACGTGGATGTCCAGCCAGAGGATTTCATTCTGATCGCTCGAGAGGCGGATCGGCATTCCTCCCGATGGAGCGTCCAGCGGCACGAGCGGGTCGGCGATGTCGGAAGGCTGACGAAGCTCATCGGTCAACCGCAGATGCCAGGACGGCGCTTCACCGGTGGCAATCCAGTCGGCCCGGTAAACCTGAATGCTTTCAGATGGGATGGTCTGTCCTGAATCACTCTGCAGCGGATCGACCTCCACGGCGTTGACGCGTGCATGGCCGGTCTCCGCTCTCATCACGATCTGGCAGGCGGCCGTTTCATTCACGGATGCTTCAAGACGAATCACGCCTTCGCTGCGACTGAAGATCGCGGTCTCGTTTTCGAGAGGGGTCTGGCGGTGAATCATCTGGCCTTGCGGGCCCGCCCAGAACAGCGTCGCGCCACCCGGTCCGATGTTCATTTCGCTGCAGCCGCTCGAGAGCAACAATGTGGTCGATAACACAACAGCATGCGTGATACGAGCACACCTGCAACCGGCCGATGGAGTGGGATTCATGATCGTGGACAAGCGTTTTCCTTCCGGAGTCAAGTGTCGCGGATTCCGCTGGTTGGATGATTTCCAAGGCTGGTATTGTAGATAAGTCGGGTACAAATTCCATGCCCACCGTTAACCACGGCCTCTCCCTGTCCGAACTACAGAGTGACTCTCGTGGCGTTTCCTGGCGATCCATGAAAAGTGCGTCACATCCAAGCATTCCAGCGAACTCGCGAAGTTTATCGTCGTCTACACTTGTAATGCATCCGGTAATCTTCAATGTGGGGAAGTGGGGCTGAGCATGCCGCCGAGATGCGCTCCGCGATTTCGGCCGAAATCTTGAAAACCCGCCGTGCCGGGGCTTTTCTCGTTGCGTCGCATGCGTTCCTTGACCGATACAGATTCTACGGGTTACACGGTAGGACAGGGGAGTTCACCTATGGTTGAGCAGTCTTCAGACGGCACCGTCGAATTTCGGTTTTATCGTCCGGGTGCGACGCACGTCGCCATCACGGGGGAGTTCAACGGCTGGAATGAAAAGGGTTGGCCGATGCGCGCCCAGGGCGACGGCTGGTGGGCCTGCAACCTGATGCTCGCCCCGGGGTTTTACGAATTCCAGTACCTGGCGGATCGGGAGCGTTACCTGGACTATGCCGCCTTCGGCTTGAATCCGGGCCCGCTGGGGCTCAACTCGGTGGTGAAGGTCGACGCGATCACCGCCCGGCCGAAATCTCACCCGAGCGCGAAACCTCTCAAGGTTCACTACGACGAAACCTCGAAGACGAACGCCGCCTGAGGACGGCTTCAGAAGTCCTCCTCTCTTCTCGAGACTCCTTGGGGAACATTCGGCACACGGGACGGATGGGTTCCCGGCGGTCCCGGTACGCCGTGCTCACGACGCGAGGCGGCGGCGGCAAGGGCGGTGGAGTCCCTTGACGCTCTCTGCGCTCGAGTTTAACCTACCCGCTTCGGCAGGCCCCCAACCTTCTACTGCCTGTCGACGCGAGCAAGCCCGGGTGGCGGAATTGGCAGACGCGCATGGTTGAGGGCCATGTTCCCGTTAAGGGAGTGGAGGTTCGAGCCCTCTCCCGGGCATTCCCAAGTCCCATCTTCAGACCCTCGTCCCTTTCGAGAGACTCCCGCGATGAATACCGACATGAGACCAGTCCTGGCGGCGATCCTGGTGCTGAGCGTTTCGTGGGTGACCGGCTGTGAGCAGGACAAGAAGTACCCCGAACTGCAGCGCAAGGTGCAGGATCAGCAGGAACGGATTCGCGATCTCGAGGAGGAACTCGCGAGCCAGCAGGAGACGGTCCGCACGCTTCGGGCACAATTGGCGGAGGGATCCGGGATCGATCCCGGTGAATTCGAGCAATTGCTCGGGCTGAGCGAACTGAGGATCGAGGGCATGTCGGGCGGGCTGGATACGGATGATCAAACCGGGGACGACGTGATCGTGCTGTACGTGCAGCCGGTGGACCGGTTCGGGGACGTGGTGAAGGCCCCCGGACGGATCGAGCTGCAGTTGTTCGACCTGAGTCGGCCTGAAGAGGCGCTCTTCCAGACGTGTTCGTACGAGACTGCCGACCTGATGGATGAGCATTGGTACGGCAAGCTCTGGACGTACCATTACACGCTGAAATGTGGATGGCCGCCCAGCGGTACGCCGGCGGGGAAGCAATTGACCGCCAAGATCGCGTTCACGCATGCCCTGACCGGCCAGCGGATCACGGCTCAGAAGGTAGTCGACCTGACGCTTCCGCTGGAGCAGGCGGCCCCCGCGTCCTCTGATCCGTAGCGTTCACGAACCCTGCGTTGGACCGTGGTTTCGTCTGATAAAACCCCGCCCGCGCGCTCTTCCTGTCGCTTCAGCTCCCGTATGAGATTTTGTTGAATCTCCCGGTCCGTTCCGGTCGATGCGCAAGAATCTGAACACTCGCCTTCAGGGAGCACGACCATGACCGAACTCGGCCTGCGCGACATGATTCAACCCGAGATCGAAGAGCCCATCGACGCCGATCGCGAGCAGGGAGACCGGCGAAACGCGCTGCGCTACGAGCGGCGTACGGAAGGCATCCTGCGGCTCGAGGACAGCGAGCATCCGATCACCTGCCTGAATGTCAGCTTCGGTGGGGTGAAAGTCTGTGCCAGAGACGGTTTCGTTCCGGAGCTGGGCGACCTGGCGGAGATCGAGGTGCAGTTCGGTGACAGTACGTTCCGCGACGATTGCCTCGTGGTCGAGACGTCGCCGGGCACACGCGGAACGATCATCCATCTGGCGATGTGACCGCTGCCCATCCCCATTCGCCGCACTTCATTCATCTCCAGCCGGATTCATTCCGCGCGGCTGCCGCTATAATCGTGACATGAACCTGGTCCGAGCTTTCATTTTCCCGCTGGTGACGATTCTCTTTATGCCACCGGCCCAAGGGCGTTGCGGCGACGCCACAGATTCCTTTGATCCCCGTCTCTCCGTGTTCATCTGTCGTGACGGCCAGTGGTCACCATTGGAAGATCTCCGCAGCTATGGCCATGACGGCGCCACCATGCCGGCGTCCTCCGGCGGGTCCCAGCTTCTTACCCGAGAGCCATACGTCGGCTTTCGAATCACCGCGCCGGTTCAGGATGCGATCGATCTGGATCCTCGGGCCGTCTGGGTGCGGCTGCGCAATCGCGATCTGTACCGGGCGGAGCGCGTGCGGATCAAGAGCGAACGGTTGCACCTGGATCATTCCATGATCGGTGAGCGGTCGTGGTCGATGAGCGACGTGGCTTCTGTCAGCCTCGGCAAGCCGGGGTGGATCGGATACACAGACGAGGGCGCGACGTTTCCGCCGCGTTCCTCCGAGGAGTGGGATCGCGTGCTCATGGCGGACGGGCAGCGGATAGAGGGGATGGTGTCCCTGCTGAACGACGAGGTCGTCGAGATCGACAGCAAATCAGGGCCACTGCGGCTTCCGGTGGCCCGGGTCGCACAGATCACACTCGTCGAGCGGAACTCGGCAGCAGGTCTGGCATTGCATCGCCGCACGCAGCCCGGACCCGTGCAGGTCGATTTTGCGGACGGTTCACGAGTCTCGTTCGATGCGTTGGAGTATCGCCCGCCCGCCGGCACGTTCCGCGCGCAGCTCGATTCTGAGGAAACAATCGAGATCGACGCGACGCGAATCCGCGCGGTCTGGTACGCAAGCCCGGACTGGACGTGGCTCGGTGATGTGGAGCCCGCCGGTGTCGAGGGGCGTTCCGTGTCGGGTGGGACATGGCCGGTGGTGAGCGACCGGAACGTCATGGGGGATCCGATGATCGTCGGTGGTCATGTATTCACGCGCGGTCTGGGCATGCATGGCGGATCGCGGGCAACGTGGAGGCTTAGCAAGCCGTACGCGCGATTCCGCGGTGCGGTGGTGCTGGACGATTCCGCCAGACCGTACGGCCGCGTCAACGTGGAGATCCGTGTCGACGGCGAGACCCGTTTCGCCGTCGAGCATCTCACGGCGGGTATGAAGCCGCAGGTCTTCGATGTGCCGCTCGGCGAATCGATGACGCTGGAGTTGATCGTCGACGCCGGCGAGTTGGGACAGATCCAGGATCGCGTCAACTGGCTCGATGTCATTCTCATCCAGCGCGTCACCGACACTTCGAGCGATACACAGCCCTCGTAAGGGGACCGCCGTTGCATCCATCGCGCTGCCCCCGTACCATCCTCGTCTATTCCCAGGATGACTCCGATCGCGTGACCGGTACGCGTGACGTGCCCTGCGGTTGAGAATTGTCCAAAATCCGGATGTCATAAATCATGAGTGAGGGACAACAACAGGTTGAGGATCGCAAGGCGCGGCTGGACCAGCTTCGCGCGTTGGGGATCGATCCGTACGGGCAGCGCTTCGAGAATGTCGAGGACTTCGCGTCTGTCCGGGCCAAGGCCGAGCCGCTGAACCTGGAGGCCGGTCAACATGCCGATGGGATGACGGTTCGCGTGGCGGGGCGGGTCATGCTGCACCGGGGCCGGGGCAAGCTGATCTTCATGACGCTGCGCGATGGTACCGGCGACATGCAGATCGGCGTCAGCAAAGCCGACGTGCCGGAGCGGGATTTCAAGGTTGTGGCGAAGCTGCTTCACCTCGGCGACATCGTCGGGGTGGACGGCACGGTGGGCAAGACGAAGACGGGCGAGCTGACGGTCTGGGCAAAATCGGTGACGTTCCTCTCGAAGGCGATTCAACCGCCGCCCGGCAAGTGGCACGGGCTGAAGGACATCGATCTCCGCTACCGCCGGCGCTACGTGGACCTGTTCACGAATCCGGAGGTGCGCGAGACATTCAAGCAGCGGAGCCGGATCATCGATGCCATGCGGCGGTGTCTCGTGGAGCGCAGCTTCTTCGAGGTCGAGACACCGGTGCTGCAGCCGATTTATGGTGGGGCGGCGGCGCGTCCGTTCACCACGCACCACAACACGCTGGACCTGCAACTCTTCATGCGGATCAGCCCGGAACTGTACCTCAAGCGGTTGCTGGTCGGCGGCATGGAACGCGTGTTCGAATTCTCGCGGAACTTCCGGAATGAAGGGATCGACACGCAGCACAACCCCGAATTCACGCTGCTGGAGTTGTACCAGGCGTATGGGGATTATCACGACATGATGGACATCACCGAGGCGCTGGTGGCGTCGGCGATCGAGGCGATCGGTGGCGGATTCAAGCGGCCGTACGGTGATCTGGAAATCGATTACACGCCGCCCTGGCCGCGGCGGACCTACGCCGAATTGCTGGAGGAGCACGCCGGCGTGCGCATGGAGGACATCGCCGCCGTGCGCGACAAGGCCACGGCGCTGGAGATCGATCACGCGAAGATGGACGACGCCCTTGTAGTAAACGAAGTGTTCGAAGCCACGGTCGAAGGGGCATTGATTCAGCCGACATTCGTGCTGGATTACCCCGCGCCGATCTGCCCGCTGACCCGGCGCAAGGCGGATGATCCGAGCATCGCCCTGCGTTTCGAGGCGTTTGTGGCGGGGATGGAACTGGGGAACGCCTATACGGAACTGAACGATCCGGCGGTGCAGGAAGCGAACTTCTTGCAGTCCCTGGAGGGCGAACGCCGCGACGAAACGATGGCGGTCATGGATGAAGATTTTCTCCGCGCGTTGCAGCATGGCATGCCGCCGGCAGGCGGGCTGGGGGTCGGTGTGGATCGGCTGGTGATGCTGCTGACGAACTCGACGAGCATTCGCGACGTTATCCTGTTTCCGCTGCAGCGGCCGTTGAAGGAAGGCGCGGAGTCTGACGGTGAGGTCGAGGAGGGGAATGGGGCTTCGGCGGAGGCCTCATGAGGTCGAAGGTTCGATGGATTTCGCATCGATGCGACCAGACCGGCGGATCGATCGCGCCACGACAGGAACGGACTCTCTCACCCGGCGGAAACACGCTGCATGTATAAGCTTTTTCTGTGTCTCCGGTATCTGCTCAAGCGTCGGATCGCGTTCTTCGCGGTGGCGGCGGTGTGCCTGTGCGTGGCGATGGTGCTGATCGTCGTGAGCGTGATGGGCGGCTTCCTGGAGATGGTCAAAGATCGTTCGCGGGGCATGCTGGGCGACCTGGTGATGGAAAACCGGGCGTTGCAGGGATTCCCTTACTACGACGAGTTCATCGCCACGGTCGAGGCGGATGCGGAGATGTCGAAGCGCATCCACGAGATCACGCCGGTCATCATCACGTACGGCGTCATGCGGACCCCGGTGGACGGCGTGACCAACCCGGTGCAGATCGTCGGGATATACCTGGAAGAGACGTACCGGGTCAACGATTTCGAGTTGGGGTTGTACTACGAGAAGTTCTATCCCGGGATGACGTCGTTCGAGCCGCGCGGCTGGCCGCGCTTCGGCAAGGTCGGGGGAAAGTGGCGCCTGCCGGAAGAATTTGAAGCCGCGTGGGCGAAAGCGAAAGACGAGGTGAGCGCCAGCGAGGTGCAGGACGCGATGATCCCGGACCTTCCGATCGAGCGTCCGGGCATCTTTTTTCCCGTTCCGAAGGATTTCCTGGACGATCCGGATCCACCGCCGGGGTGGCTGGGCGATGAGTTGCCGGGGGTGATTCTCGGCACGGATCTCTGCGCCAAACGCAACGAGAAGGGGGAATATGAACGGTACTATCCCCGGGGCGAGCGTGTCGAACTGACGATGGTTCCGATCACGCAGGAGGGAGATCTGGATGCCTCGACGGGAGCGCCGCGGCCGATGTTCCGGTACGTGGATGACTGCCGGACGGGCGTGTTCGACGTGGATTCCATGAGCGTGTACGTCGATTTCGACCTGCTTCAGGAAATCCTGGATATGCACCAGGATGAGTACGAAATCCAGAATGACGACGGCACGTGGGTTCTGAAGGTTCAGCCGGGGCGAACGACCCAGATCCAGATCAAGCTCAAACCGGAGTTCACACGCACGCATCAGGTCGAGGACACCAAGAAGAAGTTGATGGCGGTATGGGATCGGATCAAGGTCATGCACATCGGGTCCTTCGAGTCGCCGGTGCTTCTGGATCGCGTGAACATCAAGACGTGGGAGGAGAAGCAGGCCAAGTACATCAACGCCGTCCGCAACGAAAAGACACTGGTGACGACGCTGTTCGGCGTGATCAGCGTGGTGGCGGTGTTCCTGGTGGGGTGCATCTTCTACATGATCGTCCAGCAGAAGACGCGCGACATCGGCATCATCAAGAGCGTCGGGGCGACTTCCTTCGGCGTGGCCCAGATTTTCCTGGCATACGGGGCGGCGGTCGGTTTCGTCGGCGGGGCGATCGGGACCGTCGTGGGCACGCTGTTCTGCGTCTACATCAATGAAATTCATGATCTGCTGGGCTATCTCGGCATCGTCGTCTGGGACCCATCGGTCTACCTCTTCGATAAGATTCCGAACAAGGTGGATCCGTTTGAGGCGTCGGTGATCTACGTCACGGCGATCGTGGCCTCGGTGATCGGCTCGTTGATCGCGGCGACGCGGGCGGCGATGGTCTGGCCGGTGGAGGCGCTGCGTTATGAATGAGACGATCCTCCGGTCACAGAATCTCAAGAAGTCCTACCAGCTTGGCAGAACGTCGCTGCTGGTGCTGCGGGGAGTGTCCCTGTCGATCGCGCGGGGGGAGTTCGTGGCGATCATGGGCAGTTCCGGGAGCGGCAAGAGCACGCTGTTGCACCTGCTCGGGGCGTTGGACGTGCCGGACAGCGGAACCGTGATTTTCGAGGGGCAGGACGTGTTCGCCGGGTCGCAGTACCGACGCGACCGCTTGCGTAATCACGTCTTCGGGTTCGTGTTCCAGTTCTACCACCTTTTGCCAGAACTGGATGTCCTGGAAAACGTGCTGCTTCCGTGCATGGTGCAGCGTTCCGTGGCGGGGTGGTCGAGCGCGAAAGCGGGGCACCGCCAGGTCTGCCGCGACATGCTGGATCGCATGGGGATGAGTCACCGCCTGAAGCATCGGCCGAACGAACTTTCCGGGGGCGAGCGGCAGCGCGTCGCGATCGCCCGGGCGCTCGCCAACCAACCGAAAATCTTGCTAGCCGATGAACCTACCGGTAATCTGGATGCTGCCACAGGCCGTGACATCATGAGCATTCTTGCGAAGCTCAATGAGGAAGGCCAGACCATTGTGATGGTCACGCACGACCCTGACGTGGCGGCATCAGCCCATCGCCTCGTGACTCTGACGGACGGCCGTATCGCCTCGCGATCCGCCTAGCGCTCGACCTCGATGAGCACTTGACGGCGGGGTGGAGGTGACTCCTCGGCGAGGCGGGCGAACCGACGCTCTGCGGAATTGACGGTGAGAAGATGACTTTCGACCAGCCCAATCCCCATGCCCCTCGCACCGATCTCAAGATCTGGCTGAACGGCAGGATCGTTCCCCAGGCTGAGGCGGCCATCAGCGTATTCGACCACGGTCTCCTGTATGGCGACGGCGTGTTCGAGGGTCTTCGCGCGTACCACGGCAGGGTTTTCCGCATGGACGAGCACCTGCGCCGGCTCGAGGATTCCGCGCGAATGATCCGGCTGGAACTTCCCATGTCGCGAGACGAGTTAGGGCAGGCCTGTTATGAGGCGATGGAGGCAAACGGCCTGAAGGACTGCTACATCCGCCTCGTGGCGACGCGCGGCGTGGGCACGCTGGGGCTCAGCCCGAGGCGTACCGCCAATCCGTCGGTCTTCGTGATCGCCGATCAGATCGAGCTCTATCCGAAGGAGTTGTACGAGAAGGGAATGGCGGTGGTGAGCTCGAGCGTGATTCGCAACCACCCGAATGCCGTTTCGCCGCGCATCAAGAGCCTCAATTACCTGAACAACATTCTCGCGAAGATCGAGGCGCTGGATGCGGGGGTGTACGAGGCGATCATGTACAACCATCTCGGCTTCGTATCGGAGTGCACGGGGGATAACCTGTTCCTGGTGCGCGAAGGGCTCGTGCTGACGACACCGGTGCATTCCGGCGTGCTCGAGGGCGTCACCCGTAATGCCGTGATCGAACTCGTGCACAAGCGCGGTCTGAAGCTGATCGAGCAGGATCTCACGCGTAGCGATCTCTACGTCGCCCAGGAGTGCTTCCTGACGGGGACGGCCGCCGAGGTCATTGCGGTCACACAGATCGATGGTCGCCCGGTGGGGACGCCGGAGCCGGGACCGATCACGCGCGAACTCATTGCCGACTTCCGCCAACTGGTCAAGTTCGAAGCGGAACAGGCCTGAGCCCGCCGGAGTCGGTCGATTCTTGCCACAAACTCTCCCTGTTCATCTGAAGGAACTGCCATGAAACTGCTGAAGCTGCTGACGGAGACGCCGGGGGTGCCCGGTCGTGAGGAACGGGTGCGCGACCTGATCCTCAAGGAAACCAAGGGGCTCTTTGACGAAGTACATACCGACGGCATGGGCAACCTGATCGCCCGCAAGAAGCCGACGGGCAAGGGGGCGAAGACCGCAAAGAAGGTTCTGATCGCCTGCCATATCGACGAGATCGGATTCTACGTGCGGCACATCGACGACGAGGGTCGCCTGCGCGTGCAGCCGGTCGGCGGATTCGATCCGCGGAACCTGTTCGCGCGGCGCGTGCTGGTGCAGGGCAGGAAGGATCTGCCCGGGGTGATGAATCCGGGCATCAAGCCGGTACATATCGCCAGCGAGGAGGATCGCAAGCAGGTGCCGAAGGTGACGGATTTCTACGTGGACCTGTTCCTGCCGAAGAAGGAGGTCGACAAGCAGGTGCGCATCGGCGACCCGGTGACGCTCGTGCAGTCGCTCGAGGAGATGGGCGAGGTCTACACCGGGAAGAGCCTTGACAATCGCATCGCGTCGTACGTGGCGATCGAGGCGTTGATGAAAGTGGGCGACGAGGGGGCGTACGACATCTACTACGCCGCCACCGTTCAGGAGGAAGTCGGTCTGCGCGGGGCCGGGCCGTCAGCGTTCGGGATCGAGCCGGACATCGGGCTGTGCCTGGATACGACACTGAGTTGCGACACGCCGGGCGTGGACAAGAGCGAGGCGGTGACGCGGCTGGGTGACGGCGTGGGGCTGAAGGTGATGGACGGTCGCGCGATCACGAGCCGCGAACTGCTGGACGAGTTCATCGCCCTGGCGGAGAAGAAGAAGATCAAATACCAGCTCGAGATCCTGCCGCTGGGCGGGACGGATACGGCCCCGCTTCAGATGACGGGCAAGGGGCGCCGGGCGATGGGGCTTTCGATTCCCACGCGGTACATCCACACCGTGACGGAAGCCGTACATAAAAAGGATGTGCAGGCGGCTGTGGATCTGCTGGCGGCGTGGTTGCGCGGCGATTGAGTCACAGGTAAGCCCGGCCTTCTGGATGCGCGGCGTTATGGTTCGCTGCCGTTTTCCGGCAGAAGGTCGCCGTGGGCTTCACTCATCAGCATCGCGTTGTCCATTTTCGTGTCCTGGATGTCTGGGCTGATCCAGGTGGCCTTCATCAGCCGGCCATCGGCCGTGAAGATCGCCGTGGAGGTGACCTGGCGACTCTTGTCGTGATAGATCCAGGTGTTGCCCTCACGCTCCCAGGGTTGGCCCAGCGCTTCTTCCACCGCGTCGGTCGGTGCGCCGATGGAGACCGTTCGCCATCGTTCGTAGGTCAGCTTCTGTCCGCAGCCGACCACGCCCAGAATCATCCCACCCAACGCCAATCCCATGATCGCGCGTTTTGTATCCATGATTCATCTCCTTGCATTCGTCGAAACCGGGAGAGAGGTGAACGAGAACCTGGCGGGGATCCGTGTGTGAGGGCACCTCATTCGGATGCGCCGGGCACGGCCTCGCGCAATTCGCTGGGCGAGGCGTAGAACTCGAAGGTGTACTCATGCTCGATGCCCTTGTCCCACGGGGTCCGGTAGGTGACCGCCAGGATGAACTTGCGGCCTGGCCGAAGCTGCTGCGCTCCCTGCATCCAGGCCAGTTGGAACTCGTACATCTGAGCCCGGTTCCAGTACAGGCGAACTTCCTCTTCCGAGGCGATCGTCCGTTCCCAGTAGGCCAGACGCTCACCTTTACGCTGCGCGGAGGCATCCACGTAGGTCCAGAGTTCAAAGTAGAAGCGACCGACCGCCTTCACGGGATCCCCGAAGCGATCGAGCGGCCGCAGCACCACCAGGATGCCGTCGGGGATTTCATCCTCGTTGAAGCTGGTGATCTTGGTGAACGGCTGGACCTCGATACGCTCGGGCAGCATGAGCGAGAGCATCTCGACGCGTTCCATATCGCTGGGCAGCGTGTCCGGACCCGTCGATTGGCACGCGAGGGTGCTCAGTGCGGTGGCGGCGATCAGAAAGAGAAACGTTGCTCGCGGATTCGTGTTCATAAGTGTCGCAAATTGTAGGAAACACAAGGCTTAGGTGTCAAGCGGTCACGCCGCCGCGCCCGTCCATCGCCGAAGGTGTATCATGACGCACAACGCCTGACCATGTGAGAGATGGCGAGAAGACTCATCGCGGAGCATGCATGGATTCCACAAGCGGACAGCCCACGACTCGTGAGACGGACCCGACGCTGCTGAACTGGTTGCGGCTGGGGCTGGAACGGGAAGCATCCGACCTGCACCTCGTGACGGGGCATCCGCCGACGCACCGCGTCCACGGGCGACTGGTCGAGGCCGAACCCGAGGCTCTGACCGCCACGGCCACCGAGCGGATGATCGCGACGATCATGCCGGATCCCCTGCGGGCGGAGTTGGGCGACCGGCACGACTTCGATTTTTCGTACGCGATCCAGGAAGGTGGGGAGTTGCACCGCTTTCGCGTGAACGTCTTTCGGAATCAGGGGGCGCTGGGGGCCGCCTTTCGCTACATCCCCGGACGCATCCCTTCGCTGGAATGGATGCAGTTTCCTGAAGCGCTGGCCCGGACGATCGTGGATCTGCCCGGCGGTCTCGTGCTGATTACCGGCGTCACCGGGTCAGGCAAAACCACCACGCTGGCCAAGCTGGTCGACATGATCATCGAGCTGGGGCACCGGCGTGTGATTACGGTCGAGCAGCCGATCGAGTACCTGTTCACGCCGCGTCAGCATTCGATCGTGTCGCAGCGGGAGGTGGGCGTCGACGTGCCGAGCTTCGCCGACGGGTTGAAGTATGGCCTGCGCCAGGATCCGGACGTGATCCTGGTGGGCGAAGTCCGTGACAGCGACACGGCGCGGATGGTGATCAGCGCCGCCGAGACGGGTCATCTCGTCCTGACCACCGTGCACACGCGTGACGCTCGCGGGGCGGTGACGCGCATGGTGGACATTTTTCCAAGCCATCGACAGGACGACATCCGGGCGCAACTGGCGCTGTCATTGCAGATGATCGTCAGCCAGCACCTGCTGCCCGCCATGGAAACGGACGCCAAGCGCGTGCTGGCCACGGAGGTGTTGATCGCGTCGGATTCGATCCGCTCGGCCATCCGGCTGAACAAGATCGAGTCGATCGACAACGCGATTCAGACCGGCAAGCGGTTCGGCATGCACACGCTGGATGACGATTTGCAGCGGTTGTTCTTCGAGCAGAAGATCTCCTCTGAGACCGCCCGCCGTTACAGCAAGCACCCGTCGCATACGGCGGGGGGTTGAAGCGATTGGCAGCACGTCTGATGACGCATCGGCGTTGACAGCGATGTGAACGAATTGAGGAGCGCGTCATGCGATCGGCGATCGGAGCATTGATGCTCGTGGTGTTCAGCGCCGGATGGTGCGCGGCGGAGCCGCTGCGCGTCGCGACGTTTGCCGTCGACGCGACACCGCCGCTGGGATCGGCGCTGTGCAACGGTAACGTGCCACCGGCGGAGAAAATCGTTGAGCCGCTCAGTTGCCGGGGCGTCGTACTGCTGGGCGAGGGCGAGCCGATCGTCCTGTGCGCCGTCGACTGGGTGGGGATCGGCAACGGGGGCTACTCCTTCTTCCGTGAGGCCTTGGCCGAGGCGGCGGGGACATCGGTTGATCGTGTCGCCGTGCACGCGCTGCATCAGCACGATGCACCCGCCTGCGATTTCTCCGTCGAGAAGCTGCTAACCGAACACGGTCTGAGCGGGGCGATGTTCGATCCCGCCTTCGCGCGAAAGACGATCGAGCGTGCGGCCGAAGCCATGGCGCGGTCGATGCGTGAGCCGGCTCGCATCACCCATCTCGGGCTGGGCAAAGCCGAGGTGGAAAAAGTGGCGTCGAATCGGCGTCTCGTCAATGCGGAGGGTGAACTGACCGCCACGCGCTGGAGTTCGACGCGCGATCCCGAACTCCGCGCCTTGCGCGTAGGCGAGATCGATCCCGACGTGCGACTGATCAGCTTCTGGCGGGGGGATCGCCCGGTGGCGGTGCTCAGCAGCTACGCCACGCATCCGCAGAGTTACTACCGTACGGGCGGGGTAAATCCGGACTTTCCGGGGATTGCCCGGCGGATGCGCCAGGAAGCGCTACCGGGCGTGCTGCACGTGCATTTTACCGGCGCGGCCGGGGATGTGGCGGCGGGCAAGTACAACGATGGCTCACCGAAGATGCGGCAGGTGCTCGCGGATCGCCTGGCGGACGGAATGGAACGCGCCTGGCGGAGCACCCGCAAGCAGCCGATCACCGCGGCCGATCTCGACTGGACGACGGTGGCGGTGGCATTGCCGCCGAGAGCGTCGCTGAACGAGGGAGAACTTCTCGCTCAGCTTCGTGACGATGCGTTGCCGGAGAAGCAGCGCATCCGCGCGGCGCGCGACCTGGTATGGCTGCGGCGATGCAAGGCCGGGGAGCGTATCAAGCTGACCTGTTTGACGTTGGGCAGTGCCCGGATGGTGCACATGCCGGGCGAGTTGTTCGTGCGCTATCAGCTTGTCGCGCAGAAAATGCGTCCGGACCTGTTCGTCATGATGGCGGCGTATGGGGATTACGGTCCGGGTTACATCGGGTACGAGGCGGCGTACGCGGAGGGGGGCTACGAGGTAGGGATCGTGTCGCGCGTCGCGCCGCCGGTGGAGGGGGTTCTCATGTCCGGGATGAAGACGCTCTTGAAAGAGTCGTGACCGGGGCATCGAGGCAACGCGGTTCCCAGGCACATGGGGCGCACCTCATGTGATGATTCACGCTTCGATTTCGCGGGCCATGGCGTTGCAGACCTCGGTCCAACCGCCGTGATGCTCCTTGGCGCCCTCGACGCTGGGGAAGCCGGTATGGACGAGTTCCAGTCGGGATGTGCTGTCGCCCAGCGAGGTGAACGTAAGCGTAACAAGCGTTTCGCCGGTGGGGCCGGCAGGGCTCATCGAGTTCCACGTGAAGACGATCTTGCGGTGAGGCACGATCTCCTTGAATTCACCCTTGAGGAAATCACCTTCGATGTCCTGGCAACTCAGCGAGGGGTAGTCGTACGTGCCGCCCACGCGGAAGTCCATATGGCCCTCGTCAAGGATCGCCGTGCACCAGGCGAAGAACCTCGGACTGCCGCAGACGTCGAAGAGCGTCTCGACGGGGACGTTGAAGTCCCTGGTGATGTGTACCCGTTTATCATTGCTACCCGTCATGAGACCGCTCCTCCGGTACCGCGTGGTTGCTTTTCCGCCTTCCCGATTTCTCGAAATAGCGCTCCATCTGGTCGAAGTGGTTGTCCCAGAACTGCTGATAGTATGAGATGACGTCGGATGCCTGCTTCAAAGGCCTGGGGTCCATCATGCATCGGTGGACGCGCCCATCACGCGTACGCTTCAGGAGACGCGCATTTTCCAACACCTTGATGTGCTTAGATACGGCGGACAAGCTCATCTTGAACGGGGCCGCCAACTCACCGACCGTGCATTCACGTCGCGCGATCCGGCGGAGGATCTCCCGCCGCGTCTCGTCCGACAAGGCGTGAAAGACCCGATCCAGCGTCTTAGTTTGACTATCAACCATCTGGTTGAAAGATAAAGTGCCGAAATTTAATTGTCAACCGTTTGGTTGAATATCATGTAGAAGATCCTAGGGGCGGTTCCCAGCCTGATCCTGCGGAATAAGGTCCGCAAACTGCCACTCCTGTCGTCCCTCGGAAAAGTCAGCCACGGCGGTGGGATGGTAGTTCGGCAAGGAGCCACGGTAGGACAATTCTCGCACGATAAGTTTCCCGCCAGCCCATTCCATTCGAAAGTTGTTCATTGACGCGCTGTCATTGTTGATGAGATAAGGTTCCCCCGGAAGAGGCTCTTCGCTGTCAGCTTCATAGATGTTGAATGTGTAGATATGAGGAGAAGCTCTAAAGAATCGGGGCTTGGATTCCATGACCACGCAACGGTACTTTCCATCTGGAGACTCTGAACTCGCGTGAATCGAGACTTTGGGCGGCAATAGTGTCAGTACAACAAACAGTGCGAAACAAGCTATGATCAACAGGCAGATGGCGTAAGCGAACCAGTAAAGTCGCTTCATCCAGATTCGAAATTGCGTGGCCCAGCTTTCATGTCCCGGACGATCGCCGAGTGAAGATTTTGATCCATTGTATAATGATTGCATCATGATCGTACGATGAGATCGGGACCGCGTTTTGAGAAGTCTTACTTTATCCTTCTCAATCATCAATTAACCTTTACTCTATTATACTTTACAAAAGTTTAAATTACTTTTAATAAAACTAAGATGAATTGATTGTGAGTGAGTATCGCTGTGACTCCATGCATCTTCATGGCTGTGACGAGACGGACATCGTGAGCGGCTCGACAAAGGTTATTCGTATTAAGGAGGATTCTCATTCGCCGCGGCCTTCATAGACGCCTTCCCCGCTGTCATCAGCGATGTGGTTTGCAGGGAGTCCCTTACTGTGTCAACGCGTCGCCGTGAGAAATCGATTCTAGGCATTTTGTCGATCTTCTACAGCACCCATGCTTAGGTCGAACGGTTAGTTCCCAACTTCTCCTCCATCGCTTCCATGGCCAGCTTGTCGGGCGCCATCAGACCCATTCCATAAGCCCGATCGACCAGCAGCTTCCCAGCTTCAGGCAGGCTGCCGAGTAAACGTGGTCGCTAATGGTGGCCCCCCGATCAGAATTCCTTGGGGAAGTCGACTTTCGTGCCGGTTAGCTTGGCCTTGCGGGCGTGGTCGTAGGCTTCGTTGTACTGTCCGGCGACGACGTCCCAGCACACGACCTCGTCGAGGTAGCGTTCGAGGCGGCTGCCGAGGTCCATGCGGAGCCCTTCGTTGCAGGCGAGCTGGACCACGGCGTCCTTGAGCATCTTCTTGTTCGTGAACAGCAGGCCGCCGCCGCTCTCCAGCGTCTGGGCGGTCAGGCCTTCCACCGGGGCGGTGGTCACGTACGGCTTGTTCAGGGCGATGATGCGGGCGAGCGTGCCGGACTGCGTTTCGTCGGTGCTGGGCAGCACGATGAAGTCGCACACCGCCATCATCTTGTAGTAGTTCTCGCCGCGCGGGATGAACTCGTAGTAGTGGGCCATCTCCTTCGATTCGAGAAGCTGCACCTCGGCCTTGTACTTCTCGTAGTTCGCCTTGTCGTTCGGATCGCGCATGGCCCCGGCGGCGAGCAGGTCCCAGTCCTGCCCGGTGCGCTCGTGAATTTCGTGCTCAATCTCTTCCCACATGCTGGTCAGGATATCCCAGCGCTTGTTGGACTGAATCCAGCCGATCAGCCCGACGAGGTGTTTGGACAGGTGCCTGACCTTGTCGAGACCGAGGTCTATACGCAACTGCGGCACTTCGTCGACACTGAACCGCCGGTCGGAACGCGCCCCGTGGGGGATGATCATGATGTTCGTCGGCGTCTTCCAACCGCGGCCGGGAAAGTTCCAGTCGAGCCGCCACTTCTGGTACGCGCACTTGAAGAGCACGACGTCCGCCGCCTCGCACATCTTGTAGACGAAGTCGGCTTCGGAGTCGCGCATGCGGCCGTGGACGGTGTGCGGCTCGACAATGGTGGGAAAGTCGCTGATGGCATCGAGCAGGTCGATGAAGCCTTCATTGTTGTCGCCCTGGCCGCGCGCGTCATGATACTCGTAGAGACCGTACTCGTGCTGAATGTGGACGGCATAGGGCTTGAGTTCACTGAGCTTGTTCGCGACGGGCCGCCACCACTTGCGGTCTTTCATGTCGATCAGCGGGAAGACGCCTTCGCCGCCGCCGTCGGTGTGGCTGATGACGAGCACGTCGCGGTCCGGGTTGTGCTTCTGGATGAACTCGCGCGCCTCCTCGCAGAACGTACCGATTCCGCAAAGTCGCGGCGGATAGCTGGATATCATCACGATCGGTGCCGACATAAACGGTCTCCCACAAAAAGATGACAGCTCGAACGCAGGGATGATAGATGTTCCTGCGGTTCTGTCCAGCCCTCCGGATCGGGCGGGGAGCCTTCAGGTGGCGGTGGACATGGTCCCCCCGGCGGACTTGGTGCCCGCGGAAGAGGAGCCATCGGGCAGCGCATCCTCCTCCTTGATGCGCAAGGTCTGGTGACTCGCCTGGATCAGGAAGGTCAGCAGGCTGATCAGCCAGGCCAGCGTGGACTCGGCGCCTTCGTTCTGGTTCGCCCCCTCGGCCATGAGCCCGTCGCGACATCCGCCGGTGGCGAAGTCATATACCGCCACGTCCAGATCGTTGCGCCCGAGGAACCACTCGAGCGCCCGGCGGGACTCGATCAGCCAGAACTCGTCGTTCGTCGCACGGTAGGCCTCGGCACAGGCGTAAGTCATCTGGGAGGCTTCGATGGGCTGCTGATCGAAAAGGGCTCTCTGCCCGCCCGCCGGGAACCATCCGCCATTGCCCACGAAGGAATAGTGGCCGCGCTCGTGGCGCTGCACGTCCGAAAGCCAGCGCAAACTGCGCAGGCCGAGTTCGCGCATGTCGCCATGTGGAATCCACGTGCCCGAGAGAATGAGCGCGTGGGCGAGCGTCGCGTTGGAATAGGTCAGGGTGTCATCACACCAGGGCCAGTCGTCGCGGACGTTGGCGAGGAAGCGTTCGTAGAGACGCTCCGCCAGGACTTCACGCAATCGGCGAACGCCGGCATCGCCTCCGAGTTTTTCGAGATAGGCATGAATGCCCAGCAGGGCGTAGGCGATCGCGCGGGGATGCTCGAACTGCTCGACGGCCCCGATGGCCTGCTGGAACAACCGGATGGAGTGCGCGGTCTGAGCCTTGTTGGCCGAATGCGAGGCCATCACGCCGAGGCCCCAGAGGGCGCGGCTGTGGCTGTCTTCGCTGCCGATCTCATCGAGCCATCGGCGGTCGTAGGCCATGAAATTGCGGAACCGACCGGTCTTCGGGTCGAGGGCGTGCTGGAGATACGCCAGATACACCGATGCGAGGTCGTCCACTTCGCTGGATTCGAAGAGCTGCTGATACAGAGCGCACACGACCAACGCGCGACCGTTGTCGTCCACACAGTAACCATGAAGGCGGTCTGCCGTGGAGTAGATGGCGTGTTGAATCAATCCCGTGTCGTCCGTCATGGTTCGCAGGTGACGCAGGTCGACCTCGGGAAGCTCCTCCGCCCGTGCGACGCGCTTCCGCTTGCCGGTGACCTTCGGACGATGGGATCGTTGCTGAAGGGCCTCCTGGGCCAGGAGGAGGTAGTTCCGCGCCACCTGCTTCCAGACCATGTCGCGGCAGAACGTGTACGCCCGCTTGCGGATCTGGTGGCGCTCCGTGTCGTTGTCGAAGAGTTGGATCACGCCGTCGGCGAGGGCCTGGGCGTCCTGAAACGGGACGAGCACGCCGCGACCATCGTCAAGCAGCTCCTGGGCATGCCAGTAGGGGGTCGACACGATGGACTTGCCTGCCCCGGCGGCGTAGGCCAGTGTGCCGGAGGTGATCTGCTCCTCGTTGAGGTAAGGCGTCACGTAGAGGTCGGCGGCGCCGATATACTCGACCAGTTCATTCAATTCGACAAACTGGTTGCGGAACCGGACGTTATCGGTGATGCCGAGATCTGCGACGCGGCGTTGAAGACTCGTGCGATAAGCTTCGCCGAACTGCTTCTTGAGATGGGGGTGCGTCGCGCCGAGCACGATGTAGAGCGTGTCCGGGTACTTCTCCACGATGGCGGGCATCGCCTCGATCATGAACTCGACACCCTTGTTCGGCGAGAGGAGGCCGAAGGTCAGGATGATGCGGCGGCCTTCCGCCTTGAACTGGTCCTTGTAGTAATTGGAGTCGACGAACGGGACATCGGGGATACCGTGAGGAATGAAGGCGATGCGTTCCTCCGGGACACCGTAGATCTCCTGCAGCATGCGCTTGCCGCGGTGACTCATGACCACGAGGTAGTCGGACAGTTTCCACAACTCATCCATGACGCGGCGCTGCTCTTCGTTCGGCTGGCGCAGGACGGTGTGCAGCGTCGTGAGAATCGGTACGTGCAATTCGCGAAGCAGCCGCAGAATGTGCGCCCCGGCCGGCCCGCCGAAGATACCGAACTCGTGCTGCAGGACCACGGCATTGGCCTGGCTGCCGATGATGAAATCGGCGGCGAGGCGATACTCGCTCTGCACCTGCGCGCGTATCTGGAACTGGACTCGGTCGGGATAGCGATAGCCCTCGGGAACGTCGTCCATCGCGACGGCGTAGACATCTCCGCTGCCGATCTCCTCGGCGAGCGCTTCGGCCAGGTCACTGGTGAAAGTGGCGATGCCGCAGCGACGCGGCAGGTAAGTTCCGATGACGGCGATCTTCTTGAGGTTCAGTGGTGATACAGGCGGCATACCGGTCACTCCTCCGTGTCGTCACGGTATCACGCAGCGTGGTCGCGGTTGGGTACTGGAGGATGAGCATATCCGCGAGCAGAGGGAAACGCTACGCTGTCCTGTCCATTATATCGACAACCTCATGGTGGTGCCTGATGCTCGTGCGCGTGGAACCGGTCGGTGGAAGCAAAAAAAAGGCGGAGTGAGGGGCCGGACACCTTCGCCCATCACTCCGCCGCACTGTTACGCACAGCGCTCACATGATTCGTGCACCCGAAGGCGGATTACTCCCAAGACTCCAGAAATTCACGCTCCATTCGAATCATCCGCCTATCGGGTGGGATCCGTCGCATCGATGATCGCCGATGCGACGGCCAGGTTTTACTGCACCGCGACCTTTCGCGGCTTGGCTTCCTCGCGGGTCGGAACGCGAAGTCTGAGCAGGCCGTCCTTCAACTCGGCAGTGACCTTCTCGCCGTCCGCGGTCTGGGGCAGCCGGAACGATCGTTCGAGCTTGCCGACATAACGCTCGCGGACGTGGTAGTTTTCCTGCGTTTCTTCGTTTTCCGACTTGTGCTCCGCCGTGATGGTGAGCACATTGTTCTCGACGGTGATGTCGATGCCGTCCTTGCTCATGCCGGGCAGTTCGGCCTCGATGACGAAACCGCCGTCATCTTCGCGAACATCGGCACGGAACAGCGCCGCTTTCGGGCCGCCGTTGTGGGTTGCCCACCGGTCGAAGTTGTCAAACATCTCGTCGATCGCACGCAAGGGATTCGTGGCTCGGGCAAATCGTACTGGCAACATCGCAGTGACCTCCTTTTTATCTTGATTCCTGCTAATTGTCCTTTTCCGGCAGTTCTCGATAGCTTCTGCCGCTCGCCAATACTTAAAGCAAACGCCGTGCCAGAGCGCTGCCTGATTTGTAAGTCACTTTTGGGAAATGGTTTACGTGGATATTTGCGTAATGGTGTCGATTCGGAGATCTGCCAAACTGACATGGGTTGCCGAGGAGAGGGTGTCGTAAGTCATTTTTTAGCAATGCTTTAGAGTCGGCCATGCGGAAATGGCGGGCCTGGAAAAGCGATCCATATCGTCGGGGGAAGGTCCAGATTTGGATCTAATCCAGGCGAAGGGTCAGGCATTTGGCGGCGCCGCCACTCTTGATGTACTCGGTGAGATTGACGGAATGGACCTGGAAACCCCACCCGCTGAGGTCGTGGCTCAACCGCGTGCATCCAGCCGGGACGACCACGTGCCGGTCGATGCAGACCGCGTTGCATCCGAAGCGGGCGGCGTCGGCTTCGGCGACCTCGATTCGCTCGGGTACGTTCTGCTCGATGACTCGACGGGCATACTCGTCGAAAGCTCCGGGATAGTAGATCAGACGTCCGTCGCTCAACGGGCAGAAGCAGGTGTCGAGGTGGTAGAAGCGCGGATCGACCAGTTGCAGCGAGAGCACGCGATGGTCGACGATCCCGGCCACGGCGTTGTGCGAGGCGATCTCGCTGCGAAAGTGATACCCGGCGAAGAGATGGTCGCCGCACCACAGGGCGTCGCCGGCGCCTTCGAAATGAATCTCCTCCGGCAATTCCGTCACGCGATACCCGTGAGCTGTGAACCATGTCTTGAAAACGGGCTCTTCGCCGCTGCGCACCGGGAACTTGAATCGCGAGAGGATAACGTCGCGTCCATGCATGAGTCCGGCGTTGGCGGTGAAGACGAGGTCGGGCAGGTGCGGTTCGGGATCGACACACTCGATCTTCGCGCCACACTCGTCGGTAATGACGCGAGTCAGATGTTCCCATTGTGCCATGGCCAGCGACGGATCCGCCCCGTGCAGACGCGACATCCAGGGATTGATTTCATACTCGATGCCGTAGTACTTCGGTGGGCACATCAACAGCGTGGCCATGGTTCATACTCCGGGAGTTCGCCGCAACATGAGTCGCGTGCTGCCCACGAATGTATCGAATCGATCAATGGTCCATCCGGCGGACGCGGCTGAGGATGCGAGATCGGCGGCGCTGAGGACGTCCGCGCCGGGTAAGAAGCGCGACGGGGGTTGATAACACACGACGAGGTGATGGTAGCGTGCCGCCGATGGTTCGCCATCTCGTGCTTCGCGGAAGATCGAACGCGGATCGGCCAGTTTTTCCAGATGGGCGGCGAGGGCGACGGGCCTGCCGGTTATGTGGTCGTGTGAAGACAAGGCGTTGCGTTCCGCGCCTGTCAGATGGGTCAGTGGTTGAATCTTACCCGTTTCGGGCCAGATCTGTTCGATGTCACGGAGCATGCGGGGGTTCACGATCTCGCTGGTGGGCAGCGCATCGATCCTCCTTTGCAGGTCGCGCGTGTCAGGTCTGGTCCATCGGGGTACATCGACCGCATTGCAGGCCCCGTGGACGTGTTGCGCGGAGCATGCCAGGAGGTCGAGAAGGTCGCGTGAGAGTTCGCGACAGAACGCGCAAACCTTGGCTAACGTGGCGTCCACATGGTCCGACCACACGGGGACGGTCCCAGCCTCTGATGGGCCCGGATCACCAGACCATTGGGCGAGATCACGGCGCACCGCCTGTCCCAATATCCCATGAGTTTCGTCAAGCACACCGATCGCCGCATTCAATATCTGAACTTCGTGACGTCGTCGATCCTCGGGCGAAAGCAGGGGGCGTCGAGAATGAAGTGATTTCAGGTCCATCACCAGGTGATGGAAATAGAGGAGTAAGGAGAGGTAAATCAGTTCTTCACAGCCGCGTGCGAGACTCCTCGCGAGTGTTGTCAGTGCGTATTCGCGGTTGATGTCGAGCTTGCGAATCAAGCCCGCGTAGCGATCCATATGCTGCTTCTGGCGGTACTCGGAGTACTTCCACCGCAGGTTGAGCAGACTGAGTGTGTCGTCACTTCGGTAATGCGTGGCAGCGGCGGCGGGCTCGTAGAACAGGTCGAAACCGGCGTCGCGGAGACGCTGGCAAAGATCGCTGTCCTCGTAGTAGTTCAGGTCATCGCGATAGCCGCCCACCGCCAACAGCGCGTTGCGATCGAAGATCACTTCGCTGACAAGCATGAACGGATTACGCAACGGCGCATCGCCCCAGTGGTGCGGCATGTGCAAGGCCCGCCAGGCATCGGCGGGGGAGAGCACGCGCTCCCGCGTACAACCCTGGATTCCCGCCACCTGCTCCTCGCGCCTTGCCGCCAAGCGTTCCAGCCACTCCGGTTCGAGCACGACATCACTGTCGCAGCTCGCCAGCCACCGGTGCCGGGCGTGAAGGATGGCTTCGTTGCGGGCCGCGCCGAGCGTATCGCCCTGTTGCACGATGACCGGAAGCCCCGTCTCGCGCGCGACCTCCATGGTCCGGTCGCCGCTGCGCGGATCCGCCAGGATAAAGAGTTCATCGGGAGCACGCGTCTGTTCGCGGATGGAGGCGATGCAGTCGGCGAGCGTTGCCTCGGCGTTGCGTGCCGGAACATACATCGAAATGGGATCACGCGTGCCCATGCGACCCCGCGACTTGTGAGAGTACGTCCCCGTGCATTGCCGCGCGTTCGCGATCGGAGGGAAGAGATCCACCCGTGGCGGGATTCACTTTGTAACGCAGCGGGCGTTGCGGTTGGTCCTGAGCGGCGGAGGTCAGTTCCCGGCGGGCATCGAGGCCGCGCATCAGCATGGGCGAGGAAATCGGCACATGGCCCAGTTGCCGGGATTCTAGAGCTGCCGCCAACTGGCCGAGGTAGCCCGCCTGCATGAGGTTCGCTTCGCTCGCCAGTGCCAGCGTCGCCACCGCCAGTGTCGCCGACTCGATACCCAGCGGATCGATCACATGTTTGTCGAGCATCGGCAGGTATTCGCTTCGCAACCGGCCGCTCCACTCCGGCGAATGGCGGTCCTGGCTTTCACGGTCGAAGGCCACCAGGCCGCGTTTGCCCATGGTCACCAGCATCCGCCGGGACTGGGTCTGATCCATCGCGTTCCAGGCCACACTGGACAGTCCACGATCAAAATCGTGCAGCGATGCACGCAGGTCACGTTCACTGGGACAGAGCAGATCGACTCCCTTGAAGTGCAGCAGCCGTCCACGCGGCCCGCCGGCGTACGCGGACTCGGTCATGGCCGATGCCTCAATACCGGAGCGAATTCGTTCGAGCAGCCCGCGTGTCAACGTGCCGAACCCGTGATCGACGTAAATGATGGCCTGGATCTCATCAAGTCGATCCCGTATCCAGTGCCCCGCCTTCTGCTCGGCCATGGAATCGAGCGGCTGGGCTTCACCGCGCTCCACCTGCAGGGCGGTCTGCGTCTCGACGACGAAGCGATGTTTTTCCGGAAGGTGGGAGCGTGTCGGCAGCACACAGGCATCGATGCCATCGTCGGTCAATACGTCACACGCGTATCGGGTGTTGTCGTCATCGGCTCCCGTGCCGAGCAGGCGACACTGAGCGCCAAGCGCTGCCAGATGCCTGGCCACGGCCCCGGCGCCGCCGACGAATCGGCGATCGTGGTCTTCGAGCCGCCGAAGCGCCATCATCGCCGTATCCCCCGCGCCTTCGGTGGTGTCACACAGCGTGTAACGATCCAGAAGGACATCCCCGACGACGAGCACGTTCATGCCGTGAAATCGACGCACCAGATTCTGCATCGAGGGGTGGTGAATCGTGTGGCGCTTGCAGATCAACGCCAAGCGATGGTTGTCCAGGTAACCGTCGTTGTCCATCGTCTCGATCAACCGGCTCGAGCTGAATACGACATCTCCACTGCTGAACAGGACGCGGCCGCCGTAGCTTTCCACCGCCTCCTGCTCGGCAAGGAAATCCGGGTTGTGGCTGTGCTCGTATTCGCGCCCCTTGATGTAGATGTCCGGTTGCAGATCCAGGAGCAATTGGCGGGCCGTGGGGTTCGGATCGATATAGACGTAGTCCACGCACTCCAGCGCCGCCAGATTCTCGGCGCGCATCTCCTCGGGGATGTACGGGCGATGTGTGCCCTTGTCGATCTGGGAATCGCCCGTCAGCGAGACAACGAGCACCTGCCCCTGCCGCTTGGCGAACTCCAGGTAACGAATGTGGCCGGGGTGCACGATGTCGAAGCAGCCGTGGCAGTGTACGACGGTCTGCCCCCGGGCCTTCGCCTGGCGAGCGGCCTCGAGCAGCCTGGATTGGGGGAGGACTTTGCTCATCAGTGAGATGGGGCTCCGTAAAGGGGTCGCTCCGAGCGTCCGGCTGATTCGGGTCCGAAAACTGATGGAAATATCGGCAATCGGCGAGGCCTGTCTGAATGAGGGCTTGGTCTTCGGACCGATAATCGTGTAGAGAATCGACTTCCCGTCGGGGCGGTCGCCCTGTGCTGTGCTCATGGAGATATTCGAGGTCGTTCCTTTGCCTGGGCCGAAGAGGAGACGACTCCGGCGTGCTTGAATCCCAATCGATAACCTGGTAGCTTATATGAGTCTGACCCACCGTGTGTGCTCATGGAAGCGAGCGCAAGTGCGGGGCGCACAGGAGTGACGCCGTCTCGCCGGGGATCACAGCACAAACACGAAAGCCTCGACCCGGATGACGAGTGGGCGCTCTTCGCTCGGAGCTCAGGGGCGCCGAAGCCGCAGAGGGATCACCGCGGTCATCGATTTTTTGTTTGCCCTTTTCCCCTCCGGAAAGCACCGGGCGGCCCTCACGGGTCCCCGGTGTTTTCTTGCGCATAAGAAAGCCGGGAATCGAGAGTTTCTCGATTCCCGGCGAGGTTTGTGACACGTGCACTGTCGTCAGTCCATTATTCCGAAGTTGACTGGACGGTGTATCCCGCTTCCGGTCCATCGTCGATCGGGGCGTTTCCGGATTGATCATGGGGAACACCGATAGAGGCAGTGGCTTCCGCCGTGTTTCCGGCGGGATCTGAAACCATGAACGTGATCCCGTAGACCCTGCCGTTACCGCCACCGGCACGTTCGGCGCGAACCTGGAAGCCCGTGGACCCGCCGATCAGGATATCGTCATCGGTGTTCCCGTCTCCGTTCCCTTGGGCGTTTTCGGATTCGTCGCTGTAAATGCTGAGGATGGTCGCCACGTCGCCGATCGGCAGCTGGCCCGCACATTCATCCTCGATTGTGATATCCAGATCAGAGAGATCGAGGGTCACATACCTGTGATTGGCGGGCCATATCTGCAGCATCGCACCCATGATGATCTCCGGAGGTGTCGTATCCACGACCTCCACGATTCGCGTGACCTGATCTGCGGCATTTCCACAGGCGTCCTCCGCGTCATAAGTCACCACGTAGGTCCCTGGTGTGCTCACATCCACGCTGTCACCGCCGACGGTCGCCTCGCTCGGCGCGTCGCAGTTGTCCGTGACCGCCGCGCCCATCTCGACGTATTCATCAAGACTGCACTCGAGCGTCACGACGGCATCGCCGTTGAGTTCGATCGTCGGAGCGATCGTATCGTCGACCACGATCGTCTGCGTCAGGGAGGAGGGATTCCCGCACGAATCGATCGCCGTCCAGGTACGCGCGATCGTGCGGGGGCACGTCTGCCCGTCGTCCGTTTCTTCAAAGGTCACCTCGAGATCACTGTCGCAGTTGTCGCTGACAGTGGCCTGGGCAGGATCCGGGATTTCATCATCGCACTGAAGGACCAGTTCCGTCTCCTGGTCGATTTCGATCACCGGCCCGGTGGTGTCATCGACCGTGATCGTCTGCGTCACGGACGAACTGTTGCCACAGGCGTCGGTCGCCGTCCAGGTGCGTGTGAGCGTGGTCGGACAGGTCGCCCCGTCATCAGTTTCCTCGAAAACCGCTTCCACGCCTTCTTCGCAGTTGTCCGTGACCGTGGCCTCGGCGGCTTCCGGGATGGCGTCGCATTCCACTGAAAGTTCCAACTCCTGGTCCAACTCAATCAGCGGCGCAGAGGCGTCCTCAATCAGAATCGTCTGGGACGCTGTCGTGGTGTTGCCGCATGCATCCGTGGCGGACCAGCTCCGCGTGATGGTGCGAGCGCAATCATCTCCCTCTTCAGATTGCTCGAAGCTGACGATAATATCGCCACCATCGCAGTCGTCGCTTGCCGTCACTTCCGGGGGAGCCGGGATCTCTTCATCGCACGAGAGCGCGATTTCCTCCATCTCGGGAAGGCCTTCGAGGACTGGTCCCGCGCGATCATCCACCACCACATCCGTCAGGCAGGACTGTGGTTCATTGATACCATCGTCCACGATCAATGTGGCAGTGCACTCGGTTGTACATTCCTGAGACGAATCCACCGTCAGGATCGGTGTCGCACTGGTGTTGTCATCGAACGCAGCGCCTGGACAATCACTCGACCATTCATACGTCAGTTGGGCACCTTCCTCGGTCGTCATCGACTGTGATCCGTCCAGAGCGATTTCCGTGGTTGTTCCTTGACATTCCTCCTCGTACGGTCCGCCGGCATTGCACTGAAGAGGTCCACCGAGGAGGCTTACGGAGCTGGTGCACGATACGGGGTCCGAGATGATTTCGTCGACCGTGAGGGTCACCGTGCAATCAACGGGGCATCCGGCGGATGTGTCGATCGTCAGTTCCGGGGATGCGATGGTGTTGTCGTTGAAGACCGCCCCCGGACAATCGGTGGTCCACTCGTACGTGAGGGGATTGTCATCACCTGAAAAAGAACCGGTTCCATCCAGTTGTATCGTGACCAAGTCTCCGTCGCAGGTGGCGGTGTAAGAACGTGTGTGAGAAGGTCTCTTTTTGCCGATAGATGGGGATCTCTTGGC
>CAZUAQ010000008.1:0-148581 GCA_964618455.1 uncultured Planctomycetales bacterium
AGGGGCCGTAGCTCAATTGGTTAGAGCATCGGACTGTCGATCCGAAGGTTGCGGGTTCGATTCCCGTCGGCCTCGTTATTCCCCCCTGAAAAGCAAGTGCTGATCGGGCCACCACTTAGGTGGTTCGTTCTGCGCGGTCATCTGTCCGGCACGCTGGCGTCATCACGCCCAACTCAAGCCCATTTACACTGGTTTTACACTGTGGTTTGGGAGGTATTGTGATGATCCGCGTGAGCAAACTGAAAAGATCCAACGGTTACTGGTATGTACGTTACTGGTTGAGCGGTCAGGCGATCGATGAATCCGCCCGTACTAAAAGCGAGTCGGCGGCCGAGACGTATCATCACGAAAGAAGTCTGCTGTACAAGGTCCACGAAGGACGATACAAGAGTCATACGAGCCTCCCTGCTCTACGCGTTGGTCCAACTACCCTACGCATCGGACAGGAGGCTCTTTTTTATTGAAACGAGGCCATCCCAAGGCCCTCAAAAAGTGCGAAAGTCGAACTTAGATTAAATGTGTTTGCTATGGTGGCATGTTCGAGCGTTGTTTGTTTCGTGCTATTGTATAGTATGGCAAAATGACTTCAACCTAGAAACGACCCCAAGGAGCTGGCTGCGCTGGGACTTGTGTATGCAGAGGTCGCGAAGCACGCAGTGTGACTGCCAGTTGCAGATTTGACATGATCATGCGGTTAAGAGTTAATTACTTCGTTGTGGCGATCTTGTTTCTTGTGGTGTTGGCAAGTATCGCGTTTCTTTTTCATCGGACATTCCTGGCGAAGTACATCGAAGTTGACGAGTTTGAACTTGGCAACGGGTATTCAATTATTACTACGAGGTCAAATCACTATGAAATAAGCATACCCTATTACTGCGAGGTCCGGAGAGGCGAGGACGAGATCGTAGCCCCTATTGCGGTCTATACTCATTCTCCAGACAGTCCTGAGCCTAAGTTTGTTCTTTTCTCAGACAAAAATGGAAATGCTTTCGCTGTGTGGTGTGAGGGAGAACCCGCAGGTTTTGTGTTTTTCTGGAATCACCGTTCAGGTGAATCTTGGCCCGGGGATCTTAACTGGAATGCTGTGGAACCACTAATGGCGAATATGCATCGGTGGTCATCGGATAAGTGATTCGATGCCATGCTTTATTTGAAGCGGGAGCGCAGTTGTGCCAGCGTATCGAAACGGGGACGCTGTTAGCACTGCAGCGCAAAGTCGTCCAAATCGGGGCGATATCGGGGCCGCCAAGCCTGTTTCTGCCCCCGAAACGCGGGCCAGGAGGCCGAAATCAGTTACCTTCCGCTGTAGTATTAGTTCTAAACATAGAACGATGAAAAACAGAGCATCAATGGAATGTATAAAGTGAATCCTTGGGAGAAACAGTGTTATGCGACATTCGATCATCACGATAAATCGGAGTTGTTCTCATTTTGTGGTGTGGTTCGGCCTTTGGGGCGAACGAGGTTGCTTACGAGTTGTTTCTTGGCGGAGACAACCATGAGAGCGACAACGAAACGGATATGAGCCTGGAGATCACGCCATGATATAGGCAGGTCGTGTATAGCTTACGATGGCGCTGGTTATGGGGAGTTGTTCACAAACCATACACTAAGGACATTGTGCTTGTCGTTTGCTGCAAACCCATCATGGTTTGATCGCGCGGCCAGGAGTTGTCTATGTCAAACATTATCGCTGAGAACACGGAACCACGGGGGGATACCCATCCGCATGCTCCCTTCTGTGCCGTACCCGCTCAGGAAGCCCAGCAGGCCATCCTCAAGGCATTCTCATACGAAGGGGATCTCCGAGTTCGTCATCTGTGGTCCAAAGAAGCAACCTCCCAATATCGGGCACATTGGTTTCGCCAAGTGGACGGCGAGATGATGATTACCACGTCCTTGTTCCTCAGCGTCACGAAAACGCCAGAAGGTCTTGCTGTCCTCAATGAGACTGTCGTGTGCTGATGCTGGTGACTGGGATGGACGGGCTGTGAGTCGCGTCTGCAACTGCCGCCCCGACCACCACCGCAAGAAACGAACTTCGCCATCGGGTCGAGCCAATCCGTTCCAGTCATCTTATGATCTTCTGTTCTGGGTCAAGGGCTGCGTGGTGTTGCCAACACGGATAAACTCTTTGCTTTTCGGCCCGGCCAGCTTGATAACTGCTGGTGTCAGTGGCACCTTCCTTTAGCACAGGTGAGATCATGGAGACTTCCGCAAGCAACAAAGACCGTAAGCTGGCTCGATGCTGCCTGTCGTGTCCTGCCTGCAAACATGCCCGACGAAAGCAACGAGGTGTGGCCTTCTGGTTGGTGAAAACGGTGGAGAGCAGGATCTGTCCATTCTGCAGAGCCTATGAGCGAGTTTATCGACGCAAGGCCCATGAGCCAGTGCCAGAGCCTCCTGCATGATCACCGCATGTCAGTAAAAAGTCATCGGCACCATCGCCAACTGGACCTGACGATTGATGCAATCCGGGAACGGTTCGGGGATGGGGCGATTGGAAGAGGCGCCGATACGAATCAAGCGTAGCGTAAATCACGATCGGGCTGACTTGAGCCGTTGTCATTTACACTGGTTTTACACTGTGGCAGGTTGCGGGCCTATGTGGCCGACGCTATCCAAGCACACATACCTCCCGGATGCGCAAGTCCCTTGACTGACATGCATTTATGTGCTATAAATCCTGTAATTGTAGGTGCTTGGGTTAGGCAGCATTTTGCCCCAGAGGGGGACTGTCGATCCGAAGGTTGCGGGTTCGATTCCCGTCGGCCTCGTTTTTCCCCCGTGAATAATTGCAGATCGGCCTGCCTCCCTAGGTGGCCGCTGCGCGCTCGCGATGCGGAATCCGTGCAGCATTATGGTCTCCAAAGTAAACGGATGGGCACGGCTGTTGTTCGCCGCGCCCATCCGTGGATGGCTTCCGGATTGTGGTGACGTCAGCGAAGCGGCGGCTCAGTGGCCGTGCGGGCTGTCACTCTTGGCCTGGAGCGTCGCGTCGTCCTTGTCGCCGGCCGGTATGGCGGGATCGACCAGGGCCAGCATGATCTTCGACGGGTCCTCGAAGTGCGTGCTCACGAACAGCAGCCGATCGTTGAACGTGAACATCCGCATGTGGCGCGTCGGGATCGGCAGCTTCTCCATCACCAGCGACCACTTCTGCGTTTCCGGGTCAAACACCTCCATCGACGCGTTCGGCACGATGTCGCCCAGATCGTCCTGTGACGAGCCGCCGGCCATGTAGATCCTGCCGTTCAGTACCGCCATCTCCGGCGACAATCGCGTCTTGGACGGGCACGGCATCGACGACCACTTTTCGCTTTCGAAGTCGTACACGTCGCAATCGTCAATCAGCTTGAAGCCCTCGCGCATGCCACTGATCATGTAATAGCGCCCGTCGAGATAAGCTTCCCCGAATGCGCGGCGCGGCTGCGGAATGTCGAAGCCTGCCGGCTCGAAGGTGCCGTCTTCGTCGGTCGTGTCCCACTTGAGCACGTCGGTCACGTGGCGGAACTGATCCTTGCGCTCGCGCCGTGGATCGTAATCCAGCCCGCCGAAGATCCAGACCACGCCCTTGCGATAGACCGCGCCGAACTGCGTTCGCCCGCGACCCGGTAACGCGGCGGAGATCTTCTCCCACACTTCGTCCGAGCTGTTGTACGCGAAGACGTCCGGGTGCGTGACCGCCGCCTCGCCGTTGTGGCCGAAACCACCGATCATCCAGGCGTGGTCCTCATCGCCGCGGACGGTGATCATCGACTGCCGCGCCACCGGAAGATCCGGCAACCGATGGAACTTCATGGAGTTGAGGCTAAGCGACCAGCCTTCGTTGAGGAAGTGGTACTCCTCGAAGTCGTGCTGGCCGAGGCTGTTGTTGCCGCCCCAGAAGTGCAGTGTCTGCTCGGCGAGGATGACGCCCTGGCGGTTCTTGGCCTGGCTGGGGTACGGCAGCTCCCAGGTCCACACGCGGGGGACGTTCGGCTCCGGCGAGGTGGTCGGCACGTACTCGATCTGGCGGTAGTGTCCGCCCATGGCGGCGCCAGCCACCGCCACCAGCATCCCGTCGTTGACCGGCAGCAGGCGATGGAAGAAACGTGGGAAGGTCAACGACGTGACCGAGGCCCACTCCATCGCATCCACATCGAGCTTGTACAGCGTGCCGCCCATGCCCGAGGCGTAGATGTCGCCCTGAACCGCGAAGGCCGACATGCCGAAGCCGCTCTGGGGAAACTCCGGGCCCTCTTTCCACTCCTGCGATTCGAGATCGAGCACATCCACGCGGGCCGTCGGTTTGCCTTCAGGCGTGATGCCGCCCATGACGAAGAGCTTGCCCTTCGCCGCCGCCACGGCCACGGCGCGACGCCGGAACGGCTGCTTGGGCAGCTTCTCCCACGACGGGGTTTCGCTGCCGAGATCCATCACATAGCCATGATCCAGCCAGGTGCCGAACGTCGGGTCATCTTCCAGCGTCCATCCGCCGGCCACGTAGAGCTTACCGTCGTAGGCGACGACGTCATGCGAGGAGCGCGGCTCCGGCAGATCCGGCAGTTCGCTCCAGGTTCGCGTGACGGGGTCGAACGTGTCGACATCGGTGACCGAGTGGAGGCTTTCCGCCTCGTCACTCGCATTGGTGGCGTACATGCCGCCGATGCGATACAGCTTGCCCTCCCAGGCCACCAGCGCCACCGACTGCCGCGCCTCGCCGCCGGGGAGTTTCTCCCAGGTCACACCGTCCAGCAGATTGAGGCGTCGGAAATCGGAGGAGAGGTTGTCGCGCGAATGCTGATGCGCCTTGCCCGTGTGTCCGCCGGTGACATAAAGCCACTGGCCGTCCACGGCGGCGCCGAAACTCGCGATGCCTTCGGGAAGCATGCTCGTGCGCTGGGTTTCCGCGCGTGTTGCTTTCGGTTCGCCCATGGCTTGTTCCACACTCCATGTCAGTCCCAAACCTCCGGCGAGCAGCAGCACTGCCGCCCACGCGGGCTTCCTATGATACGTGCACCCTGACCAATGAATCATGTGTCGTCTCCTGACAATCTGAAAATCGTGTTGAAGGTGATCCGCGCCTCACGAGGCGGATCTTCGGGGGTCTGATGAATTAATCCACGTGCTGGGCCCAGTAGCGCGTGAAGTACGTTTCCTGGCGTTGCGGCGTTCCGTCCGCGTGAAATTCATGATAGCCGGTATTCGCGCCGACTTTCGCGCCGGTCAGCGTTTCCCAGTTCGCGCGATTGCGCGACAGGTCGACGCGGGAATCGAGCTTGCCCCAGTGCGGATACACGGGGTCGACCGTTGCCCCCGCGCCGTCGCTCAGCCCCATGACGGAGGGATCGTCCTTCTGCGGGATGAACGTCTCACGAATGATGGGGAAGCGGATGTTCCACGCGCCCTTGGCGTTCTTGTTGAAAGCGTAGCCTGAGGAATCATAGCGCCGCCCGTCGAGCAGGCGATAGGGGCGGCCGTCGAAGATGGTGTAATTGCGAAAAGCGGGATCGAGCGCGTTGAACTGGTAGGCCGCCTTGTGCGCGTCATAGCCCTCGGTGTAGTACGCGCGATTGTTGAAGCCGCTGGAGCTGTAGTTCGCGGGATCCTCCTCGTACGGCAGCCCGGACAGGACATACGTCACTTTCCATCCGCCGCGACCGGCCTCGAACGGATAGCCGCGCACCGCCGAAGGGCAGACCCAGCTGTCCTGCTCGACATGACGCCGCAGCACGTTGACCGCCGAGCGCCTGTACTTTGCATCAAACGGGTCGGCGTTGGGATCCGCGCTGTTGACATCGTACACCATCGGCAGGCGGTCCCGCTGCTCGAGCGAGTACGCATAGATGCCGGTGAAGATCGCGCGCATGTTGTTCCGGCACACCAGGCGCCGGGCCTGCTCGCGCGCGTTGCGAAGCGACGGCAGAAGAATCGCCATCAGCAGGGCGATCACCGCCACAACCACGAGCACTTCGATGAGCGTGAATCCCTTGGGGCGACGAGGCTCAACCGTCATAAAGCATCCTTTCACTTCGGCGAGAATCGATCCGGCACACTTACGGCAGCAGACAGGCGGCGTCCGCCATGATTCCCTCTCCGGAATAACACCGCTGCCATGCGGCAAAATCGCGCTGGTCCACGTCCTGGTCTCCGTCGAGATCGGTGAAGTCGCAACCCTCGGCCGGCGGAACCACCATCGGCCCGGTGCGGCAGTTGCGCATGATGGCGGCATCGTCCGCGTCCACGTCGCAGTCGCTGTCGAAGTCGCCGAGAAACTCCCCGCAAGTCACGATGCGAAGTTCCGGAGCGTGGGCCAGTGGATTCAGTACATAGCCTTCCTTGGTAAAGAAAACCGGGTAGTTGGTGTTCGAGCCCATGAAGTCCACTTCGAGCAGCGAGGTTGCGGCGAAGAAGACGCGTCCCGCGTCCAGTTGCTCCTGCACGTAGCGCCGCACCGCGCCGTCGGCGAGGTCGAGGTTGACGTCGAACGTGACATCGAAGGGCACGGTCTGCGTCACGGGCGTGTAATTCTGCGGCTGGCCGATGGCCCAGGGCTCGGGTGTAAACGGCATGGGCGACGCGCCGTTATGAAGACCCTTGGCGCTGTCCTCCACGTGCAGCGGATCGCCGGTGTCCACGTCGAACGTTAGCGGATAGGGATCGCGCGGAACGTCGCTTTCGCCGCTGCCCCCGGTAAAGGGGGAAGACTCGTTCCAGGTCGTCGGCGTGTAGGTCGTGAACCCCAATCCGAACAGTTCGATCGGCCTGCAGCCGGGATCGGGATCGTCGCTTTCACCGTCGATGTCGCCGGGTTCGCCGCGCGGGATGCCGTCGTCATTGAGAAGCCCGTCGCCATTGATGTCGTACGTGTACCACTCGTCCACCGTCGTATCCACGCACCAGCCGGCGTTCTCGATGTTCGAGTAATTCAATTGCACCGAGAAAATGTTGTAAGCATCGGCCCCCTGACCGGTGGGAATCAGAGTGTCGGTATCCCATGCCGCGTAGAACATGGCATCACGATCGTTGAAGCCCGGATTGCCGACGGCGCCGAATATCGAGCTGACCGCGCGGAAACCGTTCGTTCCGTTGAACGGATAATGCCACCGGTCGTGGCTGGGTGTATCAAAGAAGTGCTCCTCGGTCCGTGCCGTCGTCGGCATCAGCAGGAGCAGGACTGTGATTGCATATCGCATGAATGGCCCTCGTTGTTCATGTCGTTCGCGCTCTACCTTTTCGCCTCATCATCTATCGAAAGAAAAGTGGCCGGCACGGCGCACCGGGAAGTACGTCGTGCCGGACTCAGGCATTCAGCGTCAGTGCGCGCGTCGCCGGCGTCCGATCGCCAGCGCGCCCATGCCCAGCGTCAGGATCGCCGCCGGTTCCGGCGTGATCGTGGGCTGATCCAGGCCGAACTGAACAACCGTGCTCGATCCGGCCAGCGAGGCGGGGACGTTCATCGCCACCTGAATGTTGCCGAGATTGCCGAAGACTTCGTTCAGGCCGAACGCGCCTTCGTAAATGATGTTGGGGGAGGTCGGCGTGATCGGGATGGTGATCTCCGTCCACACGCCCGACGGGACGAACCCGAACGGCACTCCGACCGCTCCGGGAAAATTGAACGGCGTCGCGAACCGGGCATACATCTCCAGGGGCACACCGGCATCATGGTGCACCCACATGCTGAACGCATCCACGCCGCTGCCGACCCAGTCGCCGACAAAGGCGCTGCCGCTGGAATTGAACGCAGCGTGCCCGCGGAACAGTACTACGGCATCGTCTTCGAGGTTGTTGCCGAAATCCCAACTCTCGGAGACATAGCTTCCCCCGCCGACACCTCCCGCGGCTTCCCACGTGGAAAGATTCACACCGCCGCCGTCGCGCCAGTCGGCGGCATCGCTGGAGAAATCCTCGGTGTACGGCACGATCACTGACCATGCCGGAGTTGCCGCGACCAGCAAGGCGAAGCAACCCGAAATCATCTGTCGAAACATACTCAACTCTCCTTCTCGGCCCCTCTCATTGGCCGATTGGCCTCAGGAACACATCCGAACCATGTATACATTCACGCCGTCGCATCCCCGCGGACACGCGCGCGTCACCCTCAAGAGCCTCAACAGGCTGAGCGACGGGTGGGAGACATAAGGGTGCACGAGGACTCCACACACCCGACTCACCCGAGGCGAAGAAGCCGGGCATCCGCCGCTCAGCCAATCATGAGCGCCGGTCCGGTGAGGCAGGTTTCGCTTGAAGACCCCTGAGGAAGGTGGGATAATCCAAACGTGGCCCCTTCACCGGTGGCTGCAGACCGGGGCGGTCAGGAGACTTTTGCGAGGACTCTGACCGCCCCTCTTGTTGACACAATTTCCAATTGAGACTGGGTCTCAATCTCTCCGTGTAATATATACCACCGAATTCCAAATTGCAAGACTCGACTGCCGAGTTTTCGAATTGGCTTTCCGAGGCCGGACCGACGCCATGGGCGGAAGATGGATTCGAAACTTCATCAGTTGGAAGCGGATGGCCGGAGAGATCACCAAGCAGTTTCAGGGGGTGCCGGGGTTGGAGACCCTGCCCGTCTTCACCGGGTGGCGGATTCGAATGCCGTCACTTGTCGATCAATTTCAGAACGAACATGGCCCCGAACACAATGACCAGTCCGATGATGATTTTGATGATCGGCAGGTCGATGAATATGGCGCAGGCATAGCAGGTGGCGAAGGTCAGCCCGGCCCAGAGAAAGCCGCTCCGCTCTTCCATTTCCGCTACACGAAACATGATGATGACCGACGCCCCGAGCACAATCCACCCCAGCATATACGGTCTCCTTTGAGATGAGGATACGGGTTGCTTCACGCGGCAAAAGGTATACTCTGCCTTCTCGAGGGAGGCAAGATGGTAATGCGGAGATCTGCCTCGTTCGGGAGCAGGCTTCGTCCCGCTCTGCCTCGCATCTGGTCAATCGGTTTTACCGCATATCCATCTTCCGCACGTTTACGAGAGCGCTTGTCCGGCATCGATCTTGCTGGATTCCGACTGCGGATCTCGAGATCGCGCACGCGCGTACCTTTCGGCTGCGGAGCCCCGTCGGACATGAGCCAGTCCAGCAGGACCATCCTCAAGGGGACCGGTTTTTTCCTCTTCGTCTTCGTGGTGGCGGTCATCGGCTACATGGTCGGTGGCTGGTCGCCGCTCGAAGCGGTCTACATGGTCATCATCACCATCTTCGGTGTGGGCTACGGTGAGGTCCGGCCCATGGAATCGCCGGGGATGCGCGTGTTCACCATCTTCGTCATCATCGCCGGCTGTTCGGCGTTGATCTACATCCTTGGCGCCTTCCTGCAGATGCTCACCGAAGGCGAGATCAATCGGGCGTTAGGAGCGAGACGCATGACCCGCGGCATCGAAAAGCTGGAAAACCACGTCATCATCTGCGGCTTCGGGCGCATCGGCGCGGTCATCGTCGAGCGGCTGAAGGGCACGGGACAGCCGTTCGTCATCATTGACCGGAACGAGGAGCGCCTCCACGAGGCTGAAGACAAGTACGGCGCTTTGATCCTGATCGGCGATGCCACGGAAGAGAACACGCTCATCGAAGCCGGCGTCGAACGCGCGCGTGTACTGGCAACCGTCCTGCCCAACGACGCCGCCAACGTGTTCATCACGCTGAGCGCCCGCAATCTGAATGCCGACCTGGAGATCATCGCCCGGGGCGAGGCGCCGAGCACGGAGGTCAAGCTGGTGCAGGCCGGCGCGAATCGCGTCGTGCTCCCGGCGGCGATCGGCGGCATGCGCATGGCCCAGATCATCACGCGTCCCGGCGCATCGCGGTACATCGAAGAACTTTCCGATGGCGTGGATCTCGGCGAGGAATTGACCAAGATTGGTGTCGAACTGTACGAGCTGGAGGTGCCGGCCCATTCCCACCTGGTCGGCAAGACACTGCAGGATGCCCGGATCGAGGGAAGCGAATCGCACATCGTCATCGCCATTCGCAGCAAGGACGGCGCGGTATTGAAAACACCGCCTTCCGACGCGCGTCTGAAGGAGGGGGACACGGTCATCGTGATGGCGGCGCCGGACAAGACGCTCGGATTCGCCCGCCAGGCTGACGGCAGCAAGATGGTCTTTCGCGGAATCTCATCCTGAGCGAACACCGAGGTTCGATGTGTTTCAGGCAGGGTTGCTTCCGCGATTGCTGTAGGCGACCGGATCGTCCATGACCAACTTCGCCAGCGCGCGAAGCGCCTCCGCACCGTCGCGCTCGTAGGCGTCCCGTTCCGTCTCGTTCAGATCGAAGCTGACCTCGTACTCCAGTATCCGGCCGCAAAGTACGGAGAGGTGCAGTTCGCCGCCAATTTCGCGGCGAAGCTGGATGCCGTACTCCTGGAAGATGATCTCCGGCTCAGGGCTCATGCGTCACTCCGGTCGTTGCGGGTTCTCATACCACACCACACCGAGATTGGCGGACTCTTCACACGTCAGCACGTCCAGGTCGCCATCCTCATCCAGGTCGATCAACTCGACGCGGTCGAACTTCGCGCCCGCCGGTCCGCTGATGTCGCGTTCCCGCCAGAGGGCGTTCTCCGCGGACAGCAGAGCGGACATCACGTACACGCCGATGCGTCCATCGCCGGCGCGCTCGCTGGTGACGACGAGATCATTCGCTCCGTCGCCGTCGATGTCGCCAATGGCTACGCCCTTGCCGATGCCGGCTCGCTCGGGCAGGTCGATCACGTGCTCACGCCAGCGCAGGCCGGAGGCGTCCAGCCGCTGATACCAGATCAACTCGCGACCGAACGTCGCCACCGCCACGTCGCGCAGTCCATCCCCGTCGAGATCGCCGATGTCGAGGAACATGAACTCGCGGTCGAGCGAACCGAGGCGATGGGCGGTCCAGGGCAGCGTCCGGGCGAAGCCGGTTCCCGGATTCTCCAGCCAGTAGCAGCCGCGGCGGTCTCCCTTGCGATCGCTCAGCACGATGTCGTCATCGCCGTCGCCGTCCATGTCCTCGGCCCGCAGCGACATGACCCAGCCGACATCTTTCAATGGATGCCAGGACCACAGCGAGAGCGAGCTCGGGTTCGCCGGGGCCCGCAGCCACCCGACCTGGGCGCCATCGTCCTTGGCCCCGACGACCAGATCGGTCGCCCCGTCACCGTCAATATCCATCGGCAAGCTGAACATCCAGCGAGCGGTGTTCTCCAGCTCGGGAATCGGCTCCGTCCGCCATGCCGACGCTACATCGATGCGTGCCGGATCCGCGGGGGCCCAATGCACGAAGACCGAGCGTGTACTGCCTTCGGTGCAACTGACGATGTCCTTCGCCCCGTCGCCATCGAGATCGACCGGCACGGCATCCTCCGGCGACCCGACTCGGCCGACGGTCACCACCGGCCAGGGCCCGCGCACCGCCTCAACGCCGGGATGGAAGGCGACGCGGATGTGCCCGCTCTGCTCCCAGCCGGTCACCACGTCGAGGAGCCCGTCGCCGTTCATGTCGGCCACGCGCACACCGTCCGCGCCGCGCGCCGCATCGCTGCCGAAGGTGGTTCCGTCATCGATGACGTGCATGCGCCAGGGCGTTTCCAGAACGATCTCCTCGAGCGGCACACAGGAGGATCCCAAGCTCAAGCTCGTGACCAAAATGCATGGGAGAATTGTATTTCCTGAGAAGCGCATTGCGTTTCCCTTCGGTATTTCACCGAGAATCATGTGTCAACCGGCGTCAAGCCCCAAGCTACCACGTCGAGTCGCTTCGCGAAATGAAGCAGAGGTTGAGTGTCGGGAAGTGTGATCCCCAGCGGACGCGTCATGGTGTTGACGTGGATTTCCGCTTCCGCGCGATCGAGCGGCCACGGGGCGTGATGGATTTCCGCGCGGAGAATGCGTTCACGTCGTCCGGCGGTGTACAGGCAGTAGCGTTCGGTCAGCCAGCGGGCGTGGTCATTGCCTGCTGACGTCCCGGCGGTGTTCGCTTCGCCGTCGCGAAGGGGGCGGTAACTTCCATCGAAGATGGCGTCACCATCGGTCGCGAATCGCCGCGCGCTGCGGTAATGCACGTCGCCCTCTTCCCGTGTCGCTTTCATCCGCGCCCAGAAGTACGGCAGCTTGTAAACCGTTCGCGCGGTCAGCACCGCCGGCAGGTGCGCGGCATCGAGGCTGAAAAAGTAGACGCCCGGCTTGTTCTGCGCGCGGACATAGGTGCGCACGTTGATTTCGGGAAACGCCGACAGCCCCGGCAGGGCGGGCAGGCCGCGCGGGCGGATGCCGCTCATGGTGAAGGGGACGACGCCGATCCATGCCTGCCCGTCGAAGGTATCGATGTTCAATCCGGGTGGGATCAACGGACGCATGGCGGCCGTGTCGATCGGCCAGTGAGCGAAGAGCAGGTCGTGCCATACCATCGCCATCCGCCACGGACCCGGCGGCACCGGCCAAGGACGATGATCGTGTTGAGTCAATATATTCGGAATATCCATGCCGTCCCTCGATTCAGCACGCTTAAGGAAGTGTAGCGACATCGGCGTCGAGGGAAGAAGGGAGGCTTTCAAAAAAAGTGAGGTCATGCCGGAGCGGGGACTCCGGCACGACCTCGGGATGAAGATGCTGTATGAGTCTTGGGACTACTCGATCAGGACGACCGGGCGCTTGGTGCCCAACTCGCCGAAGATGGCCTTGAGCTGCGTTTCGTACTCATCGATCGAGCCTTCCGCATGGAACCACTCGCCGTTGCCGATGGCCGCGATCTTCTCCATCAGGTCCTTGTCGGCATTCGCGCCCACGCTGACGGTATGGATGATGATCGGGCTGTCGTACTTCGGGTCGGTGTTTTCCGCCGCTTCCGTGGCGGCCTTGAGGGCATCCTCGGCAGGCGACAATGAAGATCCGGACCGCTCTTCATTGGCGATGCCGTCCGTCAGCAGAATCATGACCTTCTTGGCGTTGGAGCGGGCGTTGGCACTCTTGAAAAGCGTCTCGCGGCCCGTTTCGATGCCATCCGCCACGTTCGTCGTCATCGTCCAGATGCCCGGATACAATCCTTCGATGTTCGCCTTGAGGGCGTCCAGGTCCGCGGTCAGCCAGGACATATCGTCCGGCTTGTCCGCCGGGCCATAGGCCACTTCGGCGTAGCTGCTCAGGGCGACGTAGTCCTGCGTATTCAATTCATCGATGATGTCAAGCAGGTACTTGCTTGCTTCGGCGACCGCGCCCATCGGCTGCGCCGGGGCGCCTCCGAATCCTTCCGACTTGTGCTGCTTGACGCGATCCTGCAGGAAATCCACCCAGGTCTTGAGACCGTACCGGTAGCGCAGGTCCCCGTCGCCATACAGGTTCTTGCCCGGGTTGTACCGCCGCATGCTGGCGGTGTAATCGCGCCCCGACACATAGCGGAGGTAGGAGTCCCAGTCGCCGCCGACCTTTTTGCTGAGCGTTTCGGGATTCACGTCCTGATCGGGATAGGGCACCAGCTCGCCCACCTCGCCGGAATCGATGTTCAGGTCGCCGTCCACGTCGTCCCAGAAATCGATGCCGAGTGCCAGCTTCAAGCGCTCTTCATACTCGTCCCAGCTTTCGGAGCTTCCATCGGGGGCGTTGATCACCTCCGCCTGCTCCGTGGTGTACGGATCGTAACCGCGGCTCACGAGCGCCTCGCTGATCTGGTCGGCGGTCAGTGACCAGGATTCATTCTTCGCGAGGCGAACGAGGCCGGGATCGTTGGCAAAGTCCCAGGAATTGTCCGTTACTTCCGTTCCCCATTCGGCCATGTTGCCGAGGGTCACCTTCCCGTCCAGGTTGTACTCGACGGAGGTGTCGTACGACTTGCCTGCCTTGGTTCCGGTGATGAGGGTCATGCCCGATACGTCGCTGCTCTTGAGTGTGAACGAGAAGCTGTGCGTTTCCACAACGCCGTTCTCACCGAGGCCGTCGCCGGCGGCATCGAACTTCACGCCGTAGAGGCCGGTGGTCGGATCGACGCCCACGACCGGAGTCGTGTAGCCCGCGGTTTCCGTCATGGCGACCGGCGTGACGCCGACGGGCAGGCCGAAGGTGGCATGGCTCAGGGCACTCGTGTTCTCGCTGTCGTCACTGGTGAGGTCGACGGTGATGGTGGTGCTGCCGTCGCCGTTGTCGACGATTTCGATCTGAGAAAGGAATCCCAGGCTGTCCACCTGCGGGGCGAGGGCATTCTCCTGATCGTACAGGTAGTCGTAGATCGGCTTGTTTCCGACCTCGTCCAGGTTCGGATTCTTGAAGGAGCGGAGCGAGCTGTCGTAGTTCAGCGACTTGGAGAGGTCCAGGACGAAAACCATATCGCGCGGCGTCAATACCGCCGTCGCCTGGGCGGAGATGTTCGCCTGGCTCTTACCGAAGATGTTGGCGAAGAAGAGCGGCACGGGGCCGTTGACGGAGTCTTCAGTCCGTCGAGCATCGACGCGGACGGCGTTGATCAGCGCCGGATTCGTTTCGGTCCAGTCGATGGACCACGTGCCGTCATTTTCCATCGTGGCGGCGCCGAAGGTCACATCGCCCTCGTACTTTCCGGATTGCCCCTTGGCGGTTTCCAGCGTGATCGCTTCACCAAGGACGGCATTGTAGCCGGCGAAGGACTGGGCGGTGCTGATCGCCGCCGTACGCGGATCCCCTGAACTCCAGTCCGAAAGCGAAGCGGCGGCGGCCAGTGCGGCGGCATCCGCCGTGCGCTGGAGCTGGGCTTTCGTGTTGTACATGTAACCCGTATCCACGGCCAATGCGGCAAACCCCGCCAGCACGGAACAACTCACCGCCACCTGCGCGATAACCGTACCGCGACGTTTCCGCCACGATCCCCGACGATTCGCGTTGCGTTTGATTTGCTTCTTCATCCGGTCTCTCCGCTTGTATTGACTTCCCGCCATCCTTCACGCTTCCGAGAGCGAAGGATCGAATCGATCTCCGGCCTCGCATCGGTCCCGTGCCGACGCGGAAGCTGTCGTTGGTTCAGGGAAAACAGCGTGGATTAGAGACGACGTTCCACACCCCGATCTGGCCCCCGTTCATGACCCTACCACATCCCCCGTGGTTCCCCTGGTCATGTAGGAAATCCTTCCCCGGTGCCCCGCGGAAGTAAAGCAGGGTTCAGCAAATTCCTGAAAAAGTGGGGCGACGACGGATTCGGCGCGAATCCGATAAGAACACATCCCGTGTCGCCGAATTCGCAGTGACCGAGAATTCACGTGCAGGCGACAAGGGTACCGAGATCACTCTCGCGTTATGGGGCATTCAAAAAAACAATGGTGAACAGGAGCGGCGGTGCGCTATTCGACGTGATACGCGAAGAGCTGTCCCCAGAAGATGCGGCCGGAGGGGGCAGTGTACTTGGCCATGCCGACGTAAACGTATTCAGGCTCGAGCATGTTGGCGTTGTGCGACGGGCTCTCTTCCCAGGCGGTCATGACGCGCAAAACGTCGGATTGTCCGGCGGCAAGATTCTCACCGACGAAGCGATGGCAGAAGCCGTTGTCCATGGCACGGTCCGAAGGGCGCAGGCCTTCCGGATTGACGTGGTCGAAGTAGTCGCGATCGAACAGGTCGATGCAGTGTTGTTCGATCGTGGACTCGAGCACGCGCGAGTACTGAAGCGGGGCGAGCCCGTTCTGCACGCGGTAGAGGTTCAAGGCGTCGAACATTGTCTGCTGTTCGAGCGTGGAAGGCCGATCGGAGCCGATGCAGGGCACCGGGGTCTCGGCATCGTCATCGGCGAGTACGGTCAGGCCGTCGACCAGTGAGCCACTGGAGAGGCTCGAGCCATCCTCGACGACCGGTAACGGAAAAGTCGCACCCGATCCGCAGCCGGCCAACAGCAGGGCCGGAATCATGAGATACCGATAGAAATGCCTCAAACGTTCGTACATCAGATCAAAATCCCCCCGGAAAATGAATCTTCAATCCATGTTACCCGGTCCGGGGCATGAAGTCATCGTCTGATATCACAATCTTTCATTTTTTCTCAAGCTGCGGGAAAAGAGTTCCCGACGAGCTACAGGCGGCTCAAAGCGCGAATTGGGCCGCCCCACAAATGCGTTTGCGGCACATCATGCTGGTTCACGCAGGGACAAGCGGCGCCCTCAGTTCAAGGAAGGACATTCAGGATGCGATGGTCAGGATTCGGGATGGCGGTCGGGGTCGTGGTGGCGGTATCCGGTTGCGCGCATGGGCCGGCGCGTGTCGAGAGCAGGCCCGCGCGCATGGCGAGCAAGCCGGCGCGTGTGCAGAAGCAAGTGCGACAAGACCATGAGCCGCTCGATCGACCGCGGGGCCTCACGCGGATTCATGCCGATGGATCGATTGAACTGGCCGGGGGACATCGGGTGAGGCTGGCGGGGATTCGCATGCGCCCGGTGGCGGAGACCGGCGAGCCCGACGCGCTGGGGCAGGTGCTTCGGATGGTCGGCTCGCAAGTGGAGCTCGAGCACACGCGAAAGGCGTCGGGCGTCGCGGCGTACTACAAGCGCCTGCGCGTGAACTTCTGCAAAGAGAACGAGGGCGCGGTGAACCTTTCGTCATGGTTTCGCGCGACGCCGCGGTACGAGCGTGGCCTGTTGAACGAGACGCTCATTCATATGGGCCTTGCCCGGTACGATTCGTCGATCAGCGGTCTCACGGTGCGCGAGGCGCAGCGCTGCGCCTATGCGCAGAAGAAGTACGACACGACGCTGGCACGGCTCGGGCAGGATCTCCGCAAGAACCGCGCGCCCGAGACACGCGACTATTGGAAGAACCACTACCGGCCGCTGTCGCGCCAGGGCGATCGCCTGACGGGCATGCTGTCGCCTTTGTACCAGGTGCGCATCGCGCCGGGCGACCTGGACCGGTTGCTCGTCACTTCGGAACGGCAGGCCTCTCCCCACGCACCGGCGGTCCCGAAGGCGCACCGCTACGACAAGGCAACCCATCGTGTTTACTGATACTTCCAGGAAAAGAACTCTCCGCGAGTGAAGCCGTCGATGATTCAGTCGACGCTGGAGGGCGGGTACGTGAAGCTGCCCCGGGGCGCGGGGCGTCGCGGGGTTTCCTGCGCTTCAGGCTCGGCCTCGGCATCAACGTAGAGATAGAGATTGCCCCAGTCGGCGTGATCGTGGTCCTCGCCGTCGTCGGTGGGCAAGGTGATCAGTTCGAGTTGCGATCCGCCGCTGATCTCCAGGGAGAAGGCCTCGGGAATGTCGTTTCCGCGAAGCAGCCGGCTCGTGAACACTTTCTCTCCATCGAGCACGATCTCGAACACCGCCGAACCCTTGCCGCGGGTTTCGTCGTCGATACCGACGTGGCCCGTGAACCGGTGATAACCCTGGCCGAGGAAGTACGCGACGCGTGACGTGGCGTGTGTCCCGAGCCCGTGGTAGTAGCGCCGTCCCGCCATGCGCAGCCCGTTGCCCCCGACACTTCGATCCTCGCGCAGGACCAGGTGATTCTGCTCCGACCAGAGCGGGACCAGTTCAGAGAGGTTGGTGCTGATCGGGATGGGGGTCCGGTGCAGGATGGAATGCGCGGAGCGCGATTCACGGCCGACCCAGTCGATGGATGAGACAACGTAGTAATACGCGTGGTTATAGATGGTGTCGCTGTCCTGGTAGTGCCGCACATGGCCGGGCACATCGGCGATGGGCACACCGTCGCGATAGACGCGATAGAGCGTGGCGTCTTCGTCGATGTCCGTCCAGGTCAACAGGACGCCGCGCGTGTTCTGCCGGGTGGTCAGTTGGGTGATCGGCGTCGGCGCAGTGGGGGCCGCCGTCGCCGGTGTGAAGGCGAGTTGCCACGTCGCCGGAGCTTCGAAGTGTCCGTCAAACACCAGGCGTCGCATTGGGCCGTCGGCAAGCACGTGCACCGGTCCCGTGCCCTCGTGGGCAGTCACCTCGAAGCTCGTTTCGCCGGGAGGGACAATCCAGATCAGCGACGATGGAGCATCTTCGTGGCTGGGAATCGTGCCCGTCCAGGTGGAACCCTGGTCGTTCGACGTGATCTCCGCGTTGCCGATGCCGAGCGTCAGGCGCGAGGGATCACCGAGGAGGGTCGGGCGGTCGGCCACTGGTGCAAGCAGGAGCAGCCGGCACGTGGTCGGTTCAAGCGGGATGGAAATCTGCCGGTCCACGAACGAGATCACACGCTCCTGCCAGACGTCGTACACGACCCAGGTCGAGCCCGGGTGGATGGGAAGACCCAGGGATCTCAATGTGACGGTGCGTGTCGCGCGTCGCGGCGTCCAGTTGAAGACACCGAGCAGCCGGCGATTGTCGCTGGAATCCATCTTGACGTGCCATGTCTCGGGAAGTTCGGCGTCGAAGAGATCGGGGCAGCGCAGCCGCGGCGGCGAGCCAAGTTTGCGAAGCATCGCCATCCGTTGCGGATCGAGTTCGAGCAGATCGTCGCCGAGGATCACCGGTCGGCCGGAGAGCGCCGCCACGGTCACGAGCATCCGCGCATGTTCGATTGTCAGCGGGTCGGCAATGCGCAAGGGCGGCGGGGCGTCCGTGTGCGTGATGCCGTAACCGGGCAGTGACGCCAGCATCGCTTCAGCAACTTCACGGACATGCTGCCAGTTGTAGTCCGGGGCGTGCTCGGCAACGCGCTGCCACGCCGAGCCCGCTTCGCGCATCCGCGCGTTCCATTCCCGATCGCGATTGAGCGGCAGGACTTCCTCCCCGTCTCGAAGGCCGTAGTCCTCGAGCGTGGAGGCCATTCGTCCGCGTAGTGAGCGCGACCAGATCGCCGGGGTCGGCTTCGCGGGAAACGCGGTGGCCAGGAAGGGAATCGTGCGTTCGAGTCGTTGCGTGCGACTTCCCCCGCGAAGCAAGGCGTCGCTCCAGCCGAGTGCGACCTCCTTCAGACCGGGAAGCTTCGGCGGGTCGGTTCCGGCAGCCACCGTGACGTCAACGGCATCGTTGCCTGCGGCAGTGGCGGCAAGATCGTCGCGCGTCACGATCGCGACAAGAGTCTGCCGCCGCTCCGTGGATTCGGGCAGATCGAGATGCAGATGGTTAAGGATGTCGGGCGAACCGGACGAGCGCGCCTCGATCTGTCGATGCAGTGTCCCATCGACTTCATAGACCACGCCTGTCGCCGGATCGAGATACGCATCGTGCATATCGTTCGCGGAGGGTGAGGCCACCGACTGTAGAGAGGGGCGATCCGGGTCGGTCCTCAGCCGCACGGGGATCAACCCGTCCGCCGGCTCGATTCGCACCCGCACCGGAGGCAGCGGCTTGTCGCGCGTCAATATGAACTCCGATCGCCCGGCGTCCGCGTCACGCAGAATCCAGCACTTCATGACGGGCAGACGGTCATCCTCGCGCATGGGTCTGAGAAAACCGACGTGCAGAATATTCTCCCACACCGTCTCGGTGCTTTCGGTCGGCACGAACTGATACGCTTCGGCCTGCGCATCGAGCATCACGCGGATATCGTTGAAATGCAGCAGGGGCCGATTGCGGATCGCCAGCGTGAACTGTGGCATGGCGGGGATGCGAGGCGTCGCGTCCTCGGCATCGCGGTCCGCGCGTTCCGCGACCGGTTGTGTGGCGGCGGGCTGCTTCGATGCGACAGGGGGCGGGGCGTCCTGCCCATGCGAAGCGGCGGGTTCTCCGTTCTCGGAGGGTGAATCCGACGCCGGAGCGGGCGTGTCCGTCACGATCGGAGTGACCGCCGGTGGGGGAGGTAACTCGGAGGCCAGCGGCACCGGCTCATCTTCAGGGCCTCGCGCGGGTCGCGATGCAGTCGAACATCCGACCATCACCGCCATCAGGATGCCCAGAGTTCCGCTGCAAAGAAGAGGTGTACACCGTGTCGGCCGCATGCCGGTTTTCCCGGAAAAGGAACGGTTTCCGCCAAACGCACGTTAGCCGATGGGACGCATTGAAACAAGCGGGGCGATCAGGCGGGATCGGTGGAAGCGGCGACATCCATCCCCGCCATCATACGCATGAGCGCTTCCTGGTCGGCATCGCCGCGCGGCAGTTCGCCGACGAGCCGACCCTGCCGCAGGACCAGGATGCGCGTGCTGAGGTTGAGCACTTCCGGCAGTTCCGACGAGATGAGCACGATGGCCGCGCCTTCATGCGCGAGCTGGTCGATCAGTGCGTGGATCTCCGCCTTCGCGCCGACGTCGACGCCGCGCGTCGGTTCATCGATGAGCAGAATGCCGCACTTGCCCGCCAGCCACTTGGCCAGGGCGATCTTCTGCTGATTCCCGCCGGACAGCGACCACGTCGGTGCATCCATGTGCGGCGTACGCACGCGCAGCCGGGCAAAGTACTCGTCCGCCAGGCGCGACTCGTGTGACGTGCGAACGAAGCCCGCGCGGGACAGCCGCGGCAGAATGGGCAGGGACAGGTTATGACGTCCACCCATGGCGAGGACGAGTCCCTGGCGCTTGCGGTCCTCCGGGAGATAGCCGATGCCGAGGCGCATGGCGTGGCGCGGCGACCGGATGCGCACCGACGTGCCCTGCACGGTAACGGTGCCTTCCGCCTGCGGGTCGAGCCCGAAGATGGCCTGAGCGATCTCGCTGCGGCCGGCGCCGACGAGCCCGGCCAGGCCGACGACCTCTCCGCTGCGCACGCTGAAGGAGATGTCGTGGAACTTGCCCGGCGAACCAAGCCGATCAACCTGCAGTCGCACCTCGCCGGGCCGGGCGTCGAGGTGTTGCGGGAAGTAATCCTCTACGGCGCGGCCGATCATGCGCTGCACGACGAGATCGGGCGTCATGTCCGCCACGTCGGTGGTCTCGATGTGTTTGCCGTCGCGCAGCACGGTGATGCGATCGCAGAGGCGAAAGATCTCTTCGAGCCGGTGAGAAACGTAAATGAGTGTCACCCCCTGAGCTTTCAGCCGGTCGATCAGATCGAACAGCCGAAGGGACTCCGCCGCCGCCAGTGAACTTGTCGGTTCGTCCATGACGATGATGCGCGCCCCGGTGCCGACGGCGGCCGCGATCTGCACCATCTGCTCCTGCGCGGTGGACAACGCGGTCATCGGCAGTGTGATGTCGATGGGGGCTTCGATCTCGTCGAGCATCACCCGCGCGCGGCGATGCATCTCCGGCTTGCGAAGAAATCCGTAACGCGTGGGCATCTGTCCGAGGCAGAGATTCTCCGCCACGGTGAGGTTGGGGCAGAAGGCGAGCTCCTGGTGGACCATGCCGACGCCGGCGCGGGTGGCGTCGAGCGGCGAACCGAAGCGGACAGCCTTGCCGTGCAGCAGGATGTCGCCGGCATCGGGCGCATGAATCCCCGCCACCATCTTGCCGAGCGTCGACTTGCCCGCGCCGTTCTCACCCACGAGCGCGTGGCAGTGCCCCGGCAGGATGTCAAACGAGACACCGTCCAACGCCACCACGCCGGGGAAGCGTTTCCCGACCTTCACGAATCGCAGTATGGGGTCGTGGTCGCTCATGGCTCGCGACAGCATAGTGTGTCCGCAGCGATTCCACGAGGCCCGGCCGTGTCGCGCGGCATCATGGATTCTGGAGGCAGGTGCTGTCGGCGGGCACGTTTGCGCCGCTCAGGCAGTTGAGCATCAGGTTCATGTCGAAGATGTCCACGTCGGGATCACCGTCAAGGGGGGCGTCGTCGCAGTCTGGACTCGCCACCGGCAGGCCGAAGCCGCTGAAGCACTTCTGGATAACCGCGTAATCATTCATGTCGACGTCGCCGTCATTGTCGTAATCTGCGGGCGCGTTGAGCGGTCCGATGTCCACCCTGAGGGAGTAACTCCCGGACCAGCCGGTGTCCTTATATGCATGCAGAATGTATGTGCCGGGTGACAGGACGGCGGAGACCGATTCGGCGTCGCCGAAGCCCAGCGATGCGTCGATCACGCTCCCGGTCGTCGTCAGCAATCGCAGATCGAGATTGATGAGCGAACTGTCGAAGCCCGCGATGGCGGAGACGCTCGTAGTGATCGGAACTTCGAGACTGAAGTAATCATCGAGATCCACCAGATGCAGGGCATGTTCGCCCGTCGTCAGGAACGGGGCCGAGTTGATATCATCGTTCTCCTCATAGCTGTCGTCGGGTGTGATGTCATTCAGATAGGACGACAATCCAAAGCCGAAATAGGAATTCGCGAAGCGGCCGTACACCGTATTGAAGTCCTCCGGGTTGGAGCATCCGGGCTGCTCGAAGAAGCAGATGCCGTAGAGCTGGCCGACGACCTCCCAATTCGTATTGAACAGCGGCGCACCGCTCGATCCGTCTTCGGTAATGCCCACCGACCAGTCGTTGTAGATGTATCGACTGGTCGGGAGGGATCCGCAGATGGGAGCCTGTGTCGTCAACGCTCCGAAGCTGTAGCGCTTGGAGGATCCTCCCGGGTGATGAATGCTGTGGACCGCCGGGGTCGGTGGCAGAGTGGTCCAGGCAGCGAGTCCCTGGCCGTCGCTGGGATCCTCGGCAAGCCGGCAGAGCGTGAAGTCGGTCTGTGAGGAGGTGGCCAGCAGCGTACCCCCATCGGAGCGTGGCAGGGAGATGGGCGATGGAGCGCTCCCGTTGCAGGTGTCGGTTTCGTAGAACCAGTACACGCTGAGCGTGTCCAATTGCGACTGCGTATTGATGCAGTGGTTGGCGGTCAGGAAGTATCCTGCGGAGGATCCGGGATCGTTGTCGTTCAGAAGCACTCCTGAGCACAAGTAAGTCTCGCCGTCCGTTTTCGTGAAGACCATCCGTCCGACGGCATCCTTCGCGTTCTCATCCACGGCATGGCAGTTCACATCCTGCTGGCAGCCCAGGAGCCTGGGAATCAGGACGTTGCCGAAGGCGTCACGGAGATCTGCATCCGATCGTCCCTGCCGATAGATGTGGGAGATCCTGTCGATGAAGAGTGTCGGTTCCGGAGCGCCTGGCGGGCAGTGCAGTTCGAGGAAGACACGCGGCCCGGGTAGCGCTGCCGACCAGAATTCATCCAGGCGGTTCAGACCCAGCTCTCCGTAGTTGAGCACAACCTCTCCGCGAAGATCGGAAACGACGAGCAGACTGTTCCGGGGCAGGTCGAACTGCGCGAAGTGAACGCGTACGGCCTCGGCCCCCCGCGCATGCAGCACCATCCGCCAGACGCGATCTCCCCTCTCTGCGACCGTCCATGTGCCGTGGGTTCTTGTCGAGATGATGCCCTCCGGCGCAAGGCGGTTCACGCCGATGCGCATGGGCACCCCTGCGGCTTGATCGAGGAAGGCGTCCTCGGCATGAATGTCGGCCAGGTCCAGACGGGGCCAGACCGCGCGGCGTTCGACCTCCCACGTTTCCGGATGGATCAGTGAACTCCGTTGCAGTCCCTGAAGCGCGCGGCCGAAGCTTGCACGTATCGGCGCGCGGCCGGAAGGCGCGCGGTGGCCATCCTCCGCCGGGGCCGAGGCGGACAAGCACAGAAGTCCCGCGAAGGCCATCAACCACGCACGGCGAATGCGTCGCTCACACACATTCTTACTTTGACTGATTGATGCCCCCCGGTTCATCGGCGTCGTATCCCATCCTTCGCGGCGATCAGAACCCGCAGTCATTGGCGGCCGCAATCGTCGGCCCGGTGGCACAGAGATGGAAGAGATCCTGATCATCGCCATCAACATCGTCATCGGCATCGAGCAGGGCGGCGTCGCACGGAGGTCCGCCCACCGGGATGCCCGGTCCGGTTATGCAGCGCTGAAGAAATGCAAAGTCAATGCCATCCACATCGCCATCCTCGTCAAAGTCCGCCATGGGTTCCAAAGGAGTCAATTGAATGTCCAGCGTGTAGCTGTCTCCCCACTTGTGAGCCTTGATCGCGCGTACGAGATAGGACCCGCGCTCCAGCGTGGCCGAGACGCTCTCCTGGCTGTTCGACGTGGCGGAGGTATCGATCACGCCACCGGCCATGGTCAGGAGTTCCAGGTCGAGATCGAGCTGGGCCGTCAGGAACGTGGCGGTGACATCGATCTGAGATCGCGTGGGAAGATGCACACGGAAGTAATCGTCGAAGTCGACGAGTTCCAGGTTATAGCTTCCCGGGGCAAGCAGGGCGGCCTCGGCCGGCGAATCGTTATCCTCATAGTTGTCATCCGGTGTGAAGAGATTGAGGTAGGTGCTCACGGTGGAGAACGTGTACGTATTGGCGAACTTGCCGTACATGACGTTGAAATCCTCCGGGTTGTTGCACCCGGCCGTCGTGCCGTTGAAGCGGCACACACCGAAGAGCTGGCCCACGACTTCCCAGTTGCTGTTGAACAGCGGGGAACCGCTGGAACCGCCCTCGGTGGTGCCCAGCGTCCAGTCGAGGTAGTGGAAGTCGAGGAGGGAAAAGCCGCTGCAGAAGGGAGCGGCCGTCGTGAGCGTTCCTTCGCTGTAGCGTTTGTACTGCCCGCTGGGATGATGGATACTCTTGACTGTGCCCTGTGGAGGCAGTGTCGTCCACGCCGCCAGGCCCTGGCCGTCGGCGGGATCATCGTCGAGACGCAGGAACGTGAAGTCGGTATCGCTCGACGTGTCCAGCAGGGTCGCACCCAGCGATCGCGGCAACGACGAGAGCGACGGTGCCGAGCCGTTGCAGGTGTCGGTCTCGTAGAACCAGTACACGGTCAAGCTGTCGGCCGATGCCTGCGTATCGAAGCAGTGGTTGGCGGTGAGAAAGTAGCCGGCGGTGGTGTTCGGGTCGGTATCGTTCAGCAGGGCGCCGGTGCAGAGAAATGAACCGGATCCGGGCACCGAGAAAATCATGCGGCCCACCGAATTCTTCGCATTCGTGTCGACCGTGTGACAGTTCACATCCTCATGGCAGCTCAGAAGGGCGGGCGTGAGCGGGTTCGTCGTCGCCGTCGCGCCATCGTCGTCGAACGGAAGCCGGTACAGGTGCGAAATTTCATCGATGGAAAGTGTCGGAACATCCCCTTCGGCAGCACAGTGCAATTCCAGGTAAACGCGCGCGCCGGGTATCGGAGCCGACCAGAATGCGCCGCGATCGCCCGGGCCGCGTCCCCGGTAGTTTTCCGTCAGCGTCTGGCGCCGGTCCGCCATGACCAGAACGCACCCTGCCGGAAGATCGAAGGCTTCAAAATGCACGCGGACCGCCTCGGCTCCCCGCGCGATCAACATCATCCGCCAGACCTTCTGCTCGCCCACCTGTACCCAAGTCCCGTGCGTTTCCGGCGTGATCGTCCCGCCGGGGCAGGGGCGATGGATGCCGACGCGCATGGGGACGCCGGGCTGGGTATCGAGCAACGCATCCTCCGCCTGCAGCGAGGCCTGATCGAGCAGCGACCACTCCATCTCCTCGCCGATCCTCCAGAGTCCCGGGTGCTCCTGCGGTGAAATCAGCAACGTCCTGAGCCCCGGCGATTCGGCCCGTGCCGGGGCGGAAGATGACGCGACGACGGATGCCGTTTGCGCATGAACTCCGGCAGGGGTGAGACCCAGGAGTGCCATGCCCAGAGTCCACCCGAACCGCTGTCGACTCGCGCAACGTCGTTGCGGTACCACATGCATGCTGATCCTCATCACGTGAAAGGCAGAATTTTTCCGCGACCCGATCAATGACCGTCAAAGTATGAAATTGTAACAGGCGTCATCCGAATCGGACGGTCGAAATCGCAGAATTCATCCGCTATGAACTATCCTTAAAGACGGTTTCAAGGAGTTCAACCTTAATCTTGACGGTCTAATGGATAATCCAGCTTCGCGGCAGTTATCGCCATAAGTCATTGGCGTATAACACACACCACCCTTGCATCGCCTCCCGCCACTCCTTAACATGATCTTAATATACGGACGGCGGCCAGATCCCGTGGGTCCGATTCGGGCCTGTCGGGAATTCCGCCCTTCATGTCAATCTGCTCTAGGAGAACGGACGCCATCCATGCCGGAGCGCCTCTTCAATTCAGCGACGCGCCTGCGGTCGTGCACACGCCGGACAATCTGTTTCATCTTGCTTGGGGGCCTGGCGCTGCCGGGCAACCGCGCGGTGGGGGAAACGCTCAGCTTCGCTCAGAACGTGAACGGCTACACGGGTGCGCGTGATACGTTCATCAAGGGAAGTCAGCCCACTACCAACTTCGGCGGATCCAGCCGTTGCGAGTGGGATGGCGAGGATGCGGGGGGTATGGACTACGCCCTGGTGCGTTTCGAAAACCTATTCGGCGGTGGGGCCGATCAGATTCAACCCGGTGACCAGATCACCTCCGCTGAGCTGGTGTATGTCGTGGATGACGCGGGCGACGCCGCCGGACTGCATGAGGTGACGGTGGACTGGGATCCGGGCACGGTGACCTACAACAATTTCGGTGGCGACAGCGGCGTTCAGTCGGATGAATACGGTGCGTTGATCAGATCAGCGAATGGGACCTTTTCCACGAACACCGTCGATGTGACACTGAGTCTGATCGGGTGGGAACAGGATCCTTCGGCGAACAAGGGATGGATCTTCGTGCCAACCGGCAGCAACGGTGTCCAGTTCTTCAGTTCCGAAGAGCCGTCCACGGGCTTTCGCGTTCGCCTTGACGTGGTCGTGAACGAAGGCCCGCCCCAATCGAAAGTGCTCGAGGTCAAGCATACCCCCTACCTGCAACTCGGTGACGCTCCCCTGGCGAGCACCGGTCCGGGCATCGGCGACACCGATCAGATCACGATCGTCTGGCAGACGGTGGAAGGCGGAGGGATCGGCGAGCCCGACGATTTCTTCGAAGTCGAATACCGCCCGGTCGGCGCGGGTTCGTATCTTCCCGCCGGGCCGGTGGAGACGCTGGATACGGGAACGCAAACACGGATCAACCATGCGGTGACGATCACCGGGTTGAATTACCATGCCGACTACGAGTACCGCGTGATTCACAAGCGTCAGCCCGCCACGCCCGTCACCGTCGCGACGTACACCGGGCAGTTCCAGACACGGCTCGCTCCCGGTGACAGCACCTCCTTTACACTCGCGGCCTACGGCGACTCCGCTTCGATCAACGATTCGGCCACCATGGCGCGATTCGAAAGTGTGATGTCCCGGATCACGCTGCTCGATCCGGCGTTCGTCTCTTTGTTGGGCGACAACATCTATGACAACGGGACGCACCCGGAACTGGATGCCCGACTCGATCCGACGGTGGCCCCGATCCAGTCGGCGTTCATTCGCAATCACATTGAATACTACTGCAACGGCAACCACGACTCCGGGGGAACCACGCACGGTGTTCCCTCGCTCGACAACTACTACTGCCCCGTCCCGGTGCAGGGCGTGACGAGCCCGATTGCCGGACCGGCCAACGAGACGGCGGAATTCAACTACTCGTTCGATTACGGGCTGGCGCACATCGTTGTGATCGATTCGACGGCGTGGGGCGGTGTCAACAACGATGACGGCGTGATTCCGTGGGTGACTCCGCAACGCCAGTCGGCGATCGCCGCGTGGCTGGAAGCGGATCTCCAGGCATCGGATGCGCAATGGACCATCGTGTGCACACACCATCCGCCGGTGGCCACGCTGGACAAGAGCGACCAGACCACCATGGCGACGATGCTCATTCCCATTCTCGTGAGCAACGATGTGGATCTCCTGCTCGTGGGGCATGCCCACAACTACCAGCGAAGTTATCCGCTCACCGGATACTCCGGCGGGGCGCAGTTCACGCTCGACGCGAGCGACGTCTATGAGAAGGGAGACCAGGTCATCGAAGTGGTCGCGGGGACCGGCGGGCGTGACATTCGCGGTGGGACACCGGACAGCGCCGCCACCTGGCTGAGGTCGTATTTCTCAGGTACCAACGGCGGCGAAGTCGGTCCCTTGCTGGTCGAGGTCAAGCCGGACGAGTTGCACGTGAAGTTCATCTTCGCCTCCGACGGAAGTGTGCGCGACGAGTTTCGCATCCAGATGCCCGGGCCGCGCATCGATCTGTCGCCGGAGTCGATCACGCGAACAGTCTTTCTCGGCGACGGACTGCCGAACGATGTCTTCACCGTCACCAACGGCGGCCCGGAGACGCTGAACTACACGATCAACGACAACGTCGGTTGGCTGGATGTGTCGCCGACGTCGGGCGAGTCCACCGGCGAGAGCGATCCCATTGATGTGCTCTATACCGATGTGGCGGCGCTGCCCGTCGGCGAATATATGGCCACGATCACTGTCACCTCGCCCGACGCCGCGAACAGCCCGCGGACGCTCCTGGTCACCGTGCGGGTCGAATCGGTAGCTCCGGATTTCGACGGCGACAGTGACGTCGACCTGGACGACTTCGCACATCTGCAGGAGTGCTTCTCCGGCGCGGCTGCCCAGGAGGACCCCGCGTGCGCGGATACGCTGCTTACGCCGGACACGCAGGTAGACGTTCTGGACCTGGCAGCTTTCATGGAATGCTTGAGTGGACAGAATGTGCCCGCGGAGCGCACCTGTGATGACTGACGAGTCGCATGGAACGGCCAAGCGCCATTAAAGCGAATGCGCAAGACAAACCCCCGTTCACGCCACATGACGCGAACGGGGGTTGTTTCATAAGCAATGCGCCCGTCGTCAGATCGCTTCGCGACCGCGCTCACCGGTGCGGATCCGGATGATCTCATCGAGAGGGGTGATGAAGATCTTGCCGTCTCCCACCGCGCCGCTGTTGGCGGCACTGCGGATCGCCTCGATCGCCGGCTCGACGAATTCATCATTGCAGGCGATTTCCACGCGGACCTTGGGGATCAGGTTCGGCGTGTACGCCGTGCCGCGATAGATGTCCTGCTCCATCGAGCGCCCGTGGCCCGAGACGCGCGACACGGTGATACGCGACACGTCCGCCTTCACGAGGGCCTCGCGAACCGCATCGAGTTTACTTTCCTGAATGATCGCGGTGACCATTTTCATCGGTGCCTCCTTTCTCAGCTCGCCGCCGTCAGCATGCCGTACCCGTGCTCGCCGTGGAACGCATGATCCAGACCGGCCATTTCATCCTCCGCCGGGGCGCGAAGCCCGATGGTCTTGTCCACGAGAACCGCGATGATCAACGCCAGCACGGCCGCATAAGCCATGGCGATCAGGACGGCCAGGACCTGGATCCAGAGCTGTCCCATCACGCTGTCGGGTGCCATCGATTCCCGGATGAAGAACGTCAGCAGGATGGCGCCGACCGTTCCGCCGACGCCGTGAATCCCGAACGCATCGAGACTGTCGTCGTAACCGAGCTTGTTCTTCAGAAGAATAGCCCCGTAGCAGATAAACGCGGCAACAATACCAAGCACGAGGGCGCCTCCCGGTTGAACGACACCGGCGGCGGGCGTCACGGCGACCAGTCCGGCAAGAATGCCCGACGCGAAGCCGAGTCCCGTGGCTTTGCCCTGGTGCAGACCTTCGATCAGCATCCAGGTCAGCGCCCCGGCCGCGGCGGCCGTTTGCGTCGCGGTCAATGCCTGTGCGGTGGCCAGCCCGCTATGAACGGCACTGCCGGCGTTAAAGCCGAACCAACCGACCCAGAGCAACCCTGCCCCGATCATGGTCATGACCAGGTTGCTCGGCCGCATGGCGGTCACGGGGTAGCCGCGCCGCGCGCCGAGATACAACGCAATGACCAGACCGCTGATGCCCGAAGAGATATGGACGACGGTTCCGCCGGCGAAATCGATCGCGCCCATCTTGTAAAGGAAACCATTTTCCTGCCAGACCCAATGGCAGAGGGGGTTGTAAACCAGAAGACCCCAGATCGCGATGAAGACACAGTACCCGCGAAAGCGTACACGCTCGGCGAAGGCGCCGGCGATGAGCGCGGGCGTGATGATGGCAAACTTGCCCTGGAACATGCAGAAGACGTACTCGGGTACGCCGTCAGCGCGGATGACGTCATCAATGCTACGCAAGAGGACAAGTCCGCTGTCCCAGCCGCACCAGCCGCCCAGGATTTGCGTTTCTCCAAAGGCCATCGCGAATCCGCAGATCACCCAGAGCACGGTCATAATGCCCATGGCCGCGAAGCTGTGCATCATCGTGCCCATGACGTTCTTGGTCCGCACCAGTCCGCCGTAGAACATGGCGAGACCGGGAATCATGAGCAGCACCAGCGCCGTCGAGGTCAGCATCCACGCCGTGGATCCCGAATCCACTTCAGGCGCCGTCGCCGCTTCGACCACGTCCTCGGCGGCCTGGAGAACGCCCTCCGTGAGATCCGGTTCCGCTGATCCATTACCGTCCTGCGCGTGCAGGACCCCCGCCGCGGTGACGAGCAACACGCCCGCCAGCCACCACGGGATCCACCGTCGCCTGCGATCCATGACCACACCCTTCCTTTCCATAGAGAATCCCACTGCGCAAGAGAACGCGCAGCATGCTTTTCGAATCCGCCCGGGTCCCGGCGACACGCGGCCGAGGATCGATCGGCGGAACGTTTTCAGGCGCAAGGAGGCCTTCGGTTGAAGTGGTTCAAAATGTGAATGTCTTCACGGGTGACCGACTTCAAGGTACAGGCAGCCTTGCATCGATCCCAAGCGAAACCCGCGCAGAGTTGCGGCGGGTGCATGAGTCCAAAAGATGGCTGGCAATAGGCATGCCTGATGTCCGAAACAGCCGGTCGCCATGCAACAGATACCGCTTTTTCGCCGATAAGCCGGGGTAATTGACACGGGGGGGTGCGCGCACAACAAGCAGGATTGTTCCCCGTGCCTACAGGCGAGGCATGGCGGCGGCTGCGACGGCACTGCTTCGGTTCGGCCGGTGGGGTTTACACTGAACGCTCGTTCAGGGACACTGATACTCGCATGGGTGAGTTCATTCCCGGAAGTAACCTTTTTCCTCCCCCGCAATCATGAGGAACAGGCCATGCGGCGTTCACACGAAGTGCTGAAGAAGGCGGCCGACAAAGTCGGCGTGAAGGCGCTGGCGGCAGAACTGAGGCTGTCGCAGGCCCTGGTTTACAAGTGGTGCCAGGATCATGACACCTCCGACCCGGATTCGAGCGGAGCCCGCAATCCGCTCGATCGCCTCGCCCAGATCTACCACCTCACTGAAGACATCGACCTGGTCAACTGGATCTGCCACGAGGCGGGCGGCTTCTATTGCCCCAACCCTGGATCGGGGGACGGCGATCCAGGCACCGAACTGCTCATGGGCACGCAGCAGCTCGTCAAAGAGTTCAGCGACATGCTTGAGGAAGTCAGCCGCTCGATCGCCGATGACGGATTGATCGAACCTTCCGAGGCCGCGCGTATTCGTCGCCATTGGGAGACGCTCAAGCGTGTGAGCGAACGGTTCGTCGTCAATGCCGAAACCGGCGCCTTTGCGGAAAAGAAAGAGGAGTCCTGAACGGGCCATTCGAGAATGCATCCCCATTCGGCCCGGCGCCCGGTATTCATGACTTTCATTGTAGCAAGCCTTGACACCTGAAGATGACATGAACCAACACATCCAAGTTCTCCAAAGAGACTTCGTTTGTCTTTCCATTCGTGTCGTGTCATGGTTTGTTTTGAAAGAACGTGAAACTCAGGTTTCGCGCGTTCATTGCACTTCGAAGTGTTGATGGAAGGGCACGCGCCGACTATTATCTCATCGTGATCGACCTTCCGGGGGCGGATGCATCGGCACCTGTCACCAGCTGTCAGTAACGCGTGTCCCCTTACGATCGTGATAGACACAAAGCCTGCCTTGCCGAATCTCTGAGTGCTGCACGGTGCCTCGACGAGCCGTCTGACGGTACCGCCAACAACTTCAGCATGATCCGGCCTGCAACTTGGAGTGACCCGGTGTCCCGAGTGTTCCCGCCTCGTTCTCGAACCTACTTCCTGATCGGAATGACGGGGGTTCTTATTTTCAGTGCCATGGTCGTCGCGGGCGTGACCTATTACGCGACGCCCAAGTATTCTCGGGTCGGCTACGCTCCGGTGCAGCCGATCAAGTTCAGCCACAAGATCCACGTCGGCCAACTCGGACTTGACTGCACCTATTGCCACAATCACGTGGACGAATCATCCCATGCCAACGTGCCGTCGCTGCACACCTGCTGGAACTGTCATGGCAGCGATCGCGGCAACATCAAGTCGGCGAGTCCCTCGTTGGCGCCGTTGCGGGAGTCGTGGGAGACCGGAAAGCCCCTGGAATGGATTCGGATTCACCAGGTTCCCGATTACGCCTATTTCAATCATGCCGTTCACGTGGCCCGCGGCGTCAGTTGCGTGAGCTGTCACGGGCAGATCAACGAGATGGAAGTGGTCTCGCATGTCGAGTCGCTGTCCATGGGCTGGTGTCTGGAATGCCACCGCAACTGGGAACCGAACATGCGCCCGGCGGAGCAGGTCACCAACCTGGAATGGCCGGAGTCGGATCCGCTTTATGAAGAAGGCAAGCAGGATGCCCTGATCGCGCACCTGAGAGATACGGTCGGCATCAACCCGCCCGAGGACTGTTCGGCATGCCACCGGTAAACTGGCAGGAGAACTGACGAATCGCATGAGTGACGAGCAGAAACAGGTGAAGGGCATGTGGCGGTCGCTGGACGAATACGCGGACACGCCCGCGTTCCGCGCATGGGTCGAGAGTGAATTTCCCGCCATGGCGGCGGAACTCGACCGCGCCGGCGGAGGCTTCAGCCGGCGCCGCCTGTTGACGTACATGGGAGCGTCGCTGGGGCTGGCCGGGCTGGGCACGATGAGCGGATGCCGCCGGCAGCAGAAGAACATCCTGCCGTACCAGGTCAAGCCGCCGGAGATCGTGCCGGGCAAGGCGCTTTACTACGCCACGACGGTCACGCTGGCCGGGCAACCGATCGGTGTCCTGGCCGAAACGCATGAGGGCCGACCGACCAAGCTCGAAGGCAATCCGAAGCACCCCGCCAGCAGAGGCAGCCTGCCGTCATGGGCACAGGCGAGCATTCTCGATCTGTACGATCCCGATCGCTCGCGTGTGAATCTGCACGACGGCAAGCCGGTTCGCTGGAAGGATGATGTCGTTCCGATGCTCGATGAGCTCGGGCGGCGGTACCGTGAAAAGAAGGGTCAGGGGTTGGCGATCCTCATGGAGCGCTACGCCTCCCCGGCGGTGGATCATGTGCTCGAGCATCTCGTGCAGGGGATGCCGGACGCGGTCATCTGCGAATTCGAGCCGTCGGATGGTGTCGTTGCCAATGCAAATCTCAACGCGTCGCGCGTGGATCTGAGCCGGGCGAAAGTGATACTTGCGCTCGATGCGGATTTCCTGAACACCGAGGAACAGGGCACGCGTCATCAACGCGCGTTCGCCGCCGGGCGATCGATGGAATCACCGGACGATGCGATGAACCGGCTCTACGTGGTCGAACCGCATCTGACGGTGACGGGCCTGGCCGCCGACCATCGGCTTCGGTTGAAGGCGAGCCTGATGACGGCGTACGTTTCTCGGCTGGCCCGCGCCGTGGCGGAGCGGATCGATGAAAACATCCTGCTGCACAAGAATCCTCTTGAGAAACAGTTGGATTCAATCGACGCGGCATGGATCGATGCCGTGGCGGATGATCTGGTCGCGCACCGGCATGAGGCGGCGGTCATCGCGAGCAAACGACAGCCGCGAGAATTGCGAATTGCCGTTGATCAGTTGAATCGCGCTTTAAAGGGCACACTCAACGATCGGAGCCGGCATCCCTGGATGGAGATGACCCAGGCGCAGGCCGAGATTCCCTGCCTTGATCAGCGTGTGCACATCGCGGAACTCGCCTCGCGCATGGAGGCCGGTGACGTGGAGACGCTGCTTATCCTCGGCGGCAATCCGGCCTACGATGCCCCGGCGGATCTCGGCATGGGCTCACTGATCGAGAAGGTCAACGAATCAATCCACCTCAGCCATGACGCCAACGAGACGTCGGCGGCCGTGTCGTGGCACATCCCCGCCGCGCATGCACTCGAGAGTTGGGGAAACGGATGGGATGGCGAAGTATTGTCGTCGCAGCAGCCGATGATCGATCCGTTGTACGGTGGCAAGACGCCGACGGAGATCCTCGCCCGCGTCGGCGGCTATGGAAATTACGATCCGTACCAGATCGCACGCGACAGTTTCCGGCGGATCACCGGCGATGTGAATTTCGAGCAGCGCTGGCGCAAACACCTGCACGAGGGTTTCACGAAACTCAAAGCGCTGCGACCGGCGGATTCACAACCGTGGGAAAATCTCGAGACAACCGACAATGAAACTCGCATCCGCTGGGTAAGTGCGGAAGACCCACTCTCCGCCGAGGGCATCGAAATCGTCTTCGGGATCGATGCCAGCGTTTACGATGGCCGCTTCGCCAACAACGGCTGGCTTCAGGAATGCCCCGACCCGGTGACCAAGCTCACGTGGGACAACGCCGCCATCTGCTCCCCGAACACTGCGAAAAAGCTGGACGCCAGGACAGGCGACCACGTCACCATCACCGTCGGCGATGCGCGTGTGACGCTGCCGGTGCTCATCATGCCGGGTTCGGCGGACGACTCCATCCTGTTGCCGCTGGGTTACGGCCGGCGCGCAGGCGGTCATCTCGCCCAGCAGGCGGGATTCGATGTCTATCCGCTTCGCACGAGTACCCGCATGGGCTTCACCGTGGCCGACAGCGTGAAGCGTTCGGAAGGCACCACTGCCCTGGCGACGACGCAGGACCACTGGTCGATCGATCTGCACGAGATCGTCGACGACGTGCTCGAGGAGCGCGCGATCGTGCGCGAGGCGGACCTGGAGACCTGGCGCGAGGATCCCGAGTTCGCCCAGCACATGGGCATGCACCTGCCGCACCACGACAATATTTCCCAAGCGCCGGAGATGACCGGCGAGCACCAGTGGGCCATGGTCATCGACCTGACCAAGTGCATCGGGTGCAACGCGTGCGCGGTGGCGTGCCAGGCGGAGAACAACATTCCCGTCGTCGGCAAGGACGAAGTGATGATGGGGCGCGAGATGAACTGGATGCGCGTGGATCGCTATTTCCGCGGCGACGACCCGAGCGGCGATGTCGGCGTGACGACGCAGCCGATGCTCTGTCAGCATTGCGAGAACGCCCCGTGCGAGCCGGTCTGTCCGGTGAATGCCACGGTGCACGACCATGACGGCCTGAACGTCATGGTCTATAACCGCTGCATCGGAACGCGCTACTGCTCGAACAACTGCCCGTACAAGGTGCGACGGTTCAACTTCTACGAATACAACTCCGGTGTCCTCGGCGAAAGCGATGCGCCTTTTGACGGTGAGAATTCGCCGAACCCGACCGAAGGCCTCAGCCTGCCGGTGGTGGCGCATCCGCCGATCGAAGAGCTTGCCAAGATGCAGAAGAACCCGGACGTGACGGTGCGGATGCGCGGCGTGATGGAAAAGTGCACGTTCTGTGTGCAGCGGATCCAGCGGGCGAAGATCGACATGAAGGTGCAGGCGGGGCAGCAGAAGGCGGACCTCGTGCCCGACGACATGCTGCAGACCTCCTGCCAGCAGGCGTGCCCGAGCCAGGCCATCGTCTTCGGCAATCAGAGCGATCCCGACAGCGCCGTAGCGAAGGCACAGAAGAACAGCCGGAACTACGAGGTGCTCGAGCATTTGAATGTCCGGCCGCGCACGACGTACCTTGCCCGGGTACGGAACCTGAACCCCGCCATGCCCAGGCCGGCGTGGCTGAATGTCGAGATTCCGCATCACGGCCACGGGAACGGCAAGGGCAAGCACGGTTCGCCGGACAAGGAACACCCCGATACGCCTGAACATGCCGCCGGGGAGGTGCACGGATGAGTTCGGTGCCGTCCACCACGAACGAGACGCCCTCGGTATCGCCGTCCCATGTGACGGACGTGGATCCCGGCGCGCGCGCGCCACTGGTCCTGGGCGGGCTCAAGCTGCACGACGTCACGAAGATGGTGGTCGGCATCAATGAGCGGCGGGCCCATCTGCTGTGGTGGATCATGTTCCTTGCGTCGGCATCGCTGGCAACGGTCGGCGGCGTGATGATCATTTACCTCATCGTGACCGGTGTCGGCGTGTGGGGTCTGAATCAGCCGGTCGGCTGGGCGTGGGACATCACCAATTTCGTCTTCTGGGTCGGTATCGGTCACGCGGGGACGCTCATCTCCGCCATCCTGTTCCTGTTTCGTCAGCGGTGGCGGACGAGCATCAACCGCGCCGCCGAGGCGATGACCATCTTCGCGGTGATGTGCGCGGGGATTTTTCCCGCCATTCACGTGGGACGCATCTGGCGCATCTACTTCGTCTTTCCGTTCCCGAATCACCTGGAACTCTGGCCGAACTTCCGCAGCCCGTTGCTGTGGGACGTGTTCGCAGTCAGCGCCTACGCGACGGTATCCATGTTGTTCTGGTACGTCGGGCTGATTCCGGACCTGGCGACGCTGCGCGACCGGGCGACCTCGAAGGTCAAGCACATCGTGTACGGGCTGTTGGCCCTGGGGTGGCGTGGCGGTCAGCGGCACTGGCGGCACTACGAGATGGCCTACCTGCTGCTGGCGGGGCTGTCGACACCGTTGGTGCTGAGTGTGCACACCATCGTCAGCTTCGACTTCGCCGTGTCGCAGGTACCCGGCTGGCACACGACGATTTTTCCGCCGTACTTCGTGGCGGGGGCGATCTTCAGCGGGTTCGCCATGGTAATCACGCTCCTGGTGCCGGCGCGGGCGGCGTTCGGCCTGCAGGACCTGATCACGACGCGGCACCTCGAAAACATCTGCAAGGTGCTCCTGGCGACCGGCATGATGGTGGGCTATGCCTACGCGACCGAGTTTTTCATCGCGTGGTACTCGGGCAATCCGTTCGAGTCCTTCGTCTTCTTCAACAGCCGGGCCTTCGGGCCGTATGCCTGGGCATACTGGACGATGGTCACGTGCAACGTCCTCGCGCCGCAACTGTTCTGGTTCAAGGCGATCCGGCGGAACATGCTCGCCATGTTCGTGATTTCGATCTTCGTGAACATCGGCATGTGGTTCGAGCGGTTCGTCATCATCGTGACCTCGCTGCACCGCGACGCGCTGCCCTCGAGCTGGGGCTACTTCTCGCCGACCTGGGTCGAGGTGCTGACCTTCGCGGGGACCTTCGGCATCTTCCTGACGCTCTTCCTGCTGTTCATCAGGTTCCTGCCCATGATCGCCATGAGCGAGGTGAAGGGCGTGATGGAGCCGAAGGACCAGGTGCCCAGCGACGATCACGACCGTGAGCCGCAGGTCGTCGCCGCCCAGGCGGGTCAGGTCGATCTGGACGCTTCGTCGGCGTCAGCTTCGGTCATGCCGGCCGAGACCGCCGGGGTGATCGCCGAGTTCGAGAACCCCGATGCCCTGCTGCGCGCCGCGCGGCAGGTGCGCGACGCCGGTTACTCGAAGTTCGACGTGTATTCGCCGTTCCCGATTCACGGCATGGACGAGGCCATGGGCCTGCGCCGATCCAGGCTCGGCTGGATCGTGCTCATGGGCGGCATCGCCGGCGCCCTCGCCGCGCTGGGACTGCAATGGTACACGAGCGTGGTGGATTATCCGCTCATCACCGCCGGGAAGCCTTACTTCAGCTGGCCGGCGTTCGTGCCCATCATCTTCGAACTGGGCGTGCTGCTGGCGGCCTTCGGCGCGGTGTTCGGCATGCTGGCGATCAACGGGTTGCCGCGCTGGTACCACCCGCTGTTGAAATACGATCGTTTCGTCCGGGCGAGTGACGACAGTTTCTTCCTGGCCATCGACGCGAAGGATCGGCAGTACGACGCGGATCGGGCCGCCATCCTGCTGGAGCGCCTCGGTGGTCGCAACGTGGATCCGCTGGAACCGTAAACGCAAAGAGGAGTACGACAACACGTGTGGCGTATTATGTTTGCCATCCTGGCCGGCATGACGATTCTGACCGTAGCGATCCTGGGCTTTCGCGGGACGACCAGCACGTTGCCCCCGCTGCAGCCCTTTCACGACATGACGAATCAGCCGCGCTACAACGCCCAGATGCGGAGTGAACTTTTCGCGGACGGCCGTTCGCAACGTCCGCCGGTCGAGCACGCGGTCGCCTGGGGGCGATCTACCGGCACGCCCGACGAGGAGTTCGTCACCGACGATGCATGGCTGTTCGGCCTGGAGCGTATCCCGGTGCCGGTGGACAAGCAGCTCGTCGCACGAGGCCGGCGGCAGTACGACACTTACTGCGCGGTCTGCCACGATCGGACAGGTTCCGGCAACGGCATCACCACGCAATACGGCATGCTCAATCCGTCGTCGTACCATACGGATCGTCTTCGCGAGGTCCCCGACGGAGAGATTTACCAGGTGATTACGATGGGCAAGGGGCAGATGGGCAGCTATGCGGACAAGATCGAGCGGCGGGACCGATGGGCCATCGTCGCGTACGTTCGCGCGTTGCAGCTCGCGCAGCAGGCGACGCTGGACGAAGTGCCCGAGGCGGAGCGGTCCCGGTTGGAGATGGAGGCTGGTGGATCATGACGACCTCCCCCAAAGCCATGTTCTCTCCCGACGCGCTGCGGCAACGCTTCACCGGTGGTCCGCTGGCCAGACCGTTCCTGCTGATGGCGGGGATGGGTTTGATCGGGTCGATCATCGGGCTCATCGTCGCCGGTAAGCATTTCCTTTTTGCCTACCTCGCGGCGTATGCGTTCGGCTGGACCGTGGTCATGGGCATGATGTTCCTGGTCCTGCTGCACCACGTGACCGACGCGGGCTGGTCGACGGTGGTGCGCCGGATCGCCGAACAGTTTCTTGCCGCCCTCCCCGCGCTGGCGATCCTGTTCCTGCCGATCCTGCTGGGCATGGGATGGCTCTACAAGTGGACCGGGGCGACTGTCGAGAAGGACCCCCTGATGGCGGTGAAGTCGCCGTTTCTCAACGTGCCGTTCTTCATCCTCCGCGCGGTAATCTACTTTGCCGCCTGGTGGCTGATCGCGCGGGTGTTGCGCGGGATGTCTCTGAAACAGGACCGGACGGGCGATCCGAAGCTGAGCCTGGCCATGCGGCGCTGGACACCGCTGCTGCTGATTCTCTACGCCCTGACCTTCACGTTCGCCGCGTTCGACTGGCTGATGGCCTTGGATCATCACTGGTATTCAACGATTTACGGCGTGCTAATCTATTCCGGCGGAACGCTGACCGCGCTGGCGCTGTTGTCGATCATGGTGCCCCTGCTGGCGAAGGGGCCACTGGAGGGGTACGTGGCCAGGGATCATCTTCACGATCTCGGCAAGTTGATCTTCGCCTTCGCCGTCTTCTGGGCGTACATCGCGTTCAGCCAGTGGTTCCTGATCTGGTACGCCAACATTCCCGAGGAGACGGGCTGGCTGCTGACGCGATGGGCGGGAAGCTGGAAGGTCTTCACGATTCTGATGGCGGCGGGAATGTTTGCCGTGCCCTTCATGGCGTTGATGCCGGCCGGTGTGAAAACCCAGCCGGTGTGGCTGATTTCGGTCGGGGCGGTGATCCTCTTCGCGCACCAGGTCGAGATGATGTGGCTGGTGATGCCGACGCTTCACAAAGAGGGCTGGAGCCCGGGAACGGTGTGGATCGATCTCTCTGCGTGGCTGTTGGTCACGGGCGTGCTGGGCGCTGTCATTCGCGCGGCGTTGCTCGCGGATTCGTGGATCCCGGTGAACGATCCGCGATTGAAGGAAGTGCGGCACGCCGTCGAACACGAGGCCGGGCATGACGTGCATGAAGCCGGCGCGTCACCGGCGGTATCGGGATGAGCGGAATGCAGGATGAAAAGAACAGCAACGCCGGACCGAAGCACTTCGGGCGCAATAATGCCATCATCGCCGCCCTCGGCACGCTGGCGGGACTCTCGCTCGGGTTCGCGGTGCTGGTGATGATGTTTATCGTGAACAAACCGGCGGATCCGATCCCCGTCGATCCGGAAGCGCCGACCCCTCGGGAGCGGCTCGATACGCTTCGAGCGGAGGAAGAGCAGGCATTGACCGAATACGGCTGGGTCGATCAGGAGAAAGGCATCGTGCGCATCCCGATTGAAGAGGCGATGATCGATATCGTGGATCGCTATCGCGCAACTCAGCCCGCCGGTCAGAACGGTGAGCGCCGCGCCGAGGCCGATGGTTCGTGAACGGACGCGTGAGCCTCGCGTTCCCGTTGTGAAATCCGGCCGGGGAAACCCGGGTTAGGATGAAGCTGATGACGTATTACTACATCCTCGTGTTCGGCATTCTGCTCCTGTTTGCGGGAACGGTCATCTGGGCGTTATGGTGGGCGATTCGCGGCGGACAGTATTCCGACTTTGAAAAGGGCGCGGCTTCGATCTTCGATGAGGACGAACCCATCGGCGAGGTCACGGACGTCTTTTCGGATCGTCGTGAAGAACTCGAGCGTGAAGTGGAGCCGGATGCCGGCGGGGACGCGTCGCGTTCCGACAAGGCCGGACACTCCGGCACAACGTGAGTCGTGAAGGCATGTCACAGACGACATTGAGAACGGATATGCAGGAGCGTGAAGGCTCCGACCTGGAGGTGGCGGCGAAGATGGCGCCGATCCGCTCGGAGATCGACCGCTCCTGCGCCATACCCTGCATCTTCTTCTTTGCCAGCAGCCTGTTCTGGTTGATGGTGGGCACGCTGCTCGGCTTGCTTGCCTCGCTGAAAATGCACCATCCCTGGTTGCTGGGCGATATTGCCGCGCTGACGTTCGGGAAGGTCCGCCCCGCGCACCTGAATGTCGTGGCGTTCGGCTGGTCGTCGATGTCCGCGATCGGCGTTCTGCTCTGGCTGATGTGCCGCCTCTGTCTGGTTCCGTTGCGGCTGCCGGGCATGCTCGTCGTGGCGGGAGGGATCTGGAACATCGGTGTGGCCGTCGGCGTCGTGGCGATCTTCGCCGACCAGAGCACGAGCATCGAGTGGCTCGAGTTCCCCACCTACGCCGCTTTCATCCTCTTCGTGGCCTTCGCCATCATCAGCATCTGGGCGATCACCACCTTCGCCGCGCGCAAGAGCGAGCATGTCTACGTCTCGCAATGGTACATGTTCGGGGCGCTCTTCTGGTTCCCTTGGCTGTACGCGACGGTGCAGATCTTCCTGATTCTCTTCCCGGTCAAGGGCGTGACGCAGGCGTCGATCACCTGGTGGTTCGGGCACAATGTGCTGGGGCTGTGGTTCACACCGATCGGTCTGGCAACGGCCTACTACCTGATTCCCAAGGTCATCGGCCGCCCGGTGCACTCGTATTACCTGTCGATCATGGGCTTCTGGACGCTGGCCCTGTTCTACAACTGGGCCGGCGCGCACCATCTCGTTTCCGGGCCGGTGCCGGCGTGGCTGGTGACCGTGTCCGCCGTGGCGAGCATGATGATGTTCATCCCGGTGACCACCGTGGCGGTCAATCACCACATGACCATGCGCGGTCGGTTCCGCCTGTTGAAATACAGCCCGACGCTGCGTTTCGTGGTGTTCGGAGCGATGTCGTACACGGTCGTAAGTTTCCAGGGATCGCTGATGTCGCTTCGGTTCTACAACGAGCCCTTCCACTTCACGCACCACACCATCGCCCACGCCCACCTGGGACTCTACGCGTTCTTCACCATGGTGATGTTCGGGGCGATGTACTACATCCTGCCGCGCCTGACGGGCCGCGAGTGGGCCTCGAACGGTCTGATCCGCGTGCATTTCTGGTCCACCAGCCTCGGCATTTTGGGCATGTTCGGTGTGCTCACGGTCGGCGGCATGATCCAGGGTTTCGAATTGAACCAGGCGTCGGCGTCGCTCGGTGCGCTGGTGAAGGAGCAGGGGCTGTGGAGCGGCACCAAGGCATTCTTCGCCGGGTTCGAGGCCAAGAACGGCGCGGTTCCGTTCATGGAGACCATGAAGGGCACCATTCCCTGGCTCCAGTTGCGTTCGGTGACGGGCATCCTGCTGCTCATCGGGCACGTGGCCTTCATGATCCTCGTGGTCATGAACGTTCACGCCTGGGGCAAGCGACGTTTCGGCAAGCCGACGCTCTTTACGGATGATACGGAAGATTATGAAAAGCTCGTCGGCGAGTTGCCGCCGGCGCGATCCCAGATGACTCCGGAGGGCGGTTCATGAACTACGCCACCTGGATCTTTGTCGGTGTGTTCCTGACCTTCGTCAGCAGTTGGCTCGGGCTGGTCTTCTTTCCGGATCTCCAGCTCAAGGACATGCAGGCGTACGTGGACGACACGACCGGCGAGGTCAATCCGGCGCCGATCAGCGGCCTGGCCCAGATCGGCCGCAACGTCTACATGCAGCAGGGCTGCACGTACTGCCACACGCAACAGGTGCGCGGCGGCGATTACAACGCCGATCTCGAGCGCGGCTGGGGTAGTCGCCGAAGCCATCCGCTGGATTACATCTACGACGACCCGCAGTTGCTGGGCACGATGCGCACCGGGCCGGATCTCGCCAACATCGGCGTGCGACAGCCGAGCGTCGAATGGCATTACCTGCACCTGTACAATCCGGAGATCACGTCGCCGGGCTCGATCATGCCGCCGTATCCGTTCCTGTTCGAGAAGCACGAGATCGTCGGCGAGCGCTCCGACGAGGCGCTGCCGCTGGAAGGCGAGTGGGCGCCGGAGGAAGGTTACGAGATTCTTCCGAACGACGACGCCCGCGCGCTGGTGGCCTATTTGTTAAGTTTGGATCAGAGCTACGAGATCCCCGAGAACAAGTGACAGCCCATGGCCGATCAAGACACGCCAACACCCAGCCCGAGTGAAGATAGCCCGTTGAGGCGGCGGCGCCCTCAACGCGTCGCGTCCATGGACTTCGGCCAAGCGGACTCGGATCCGGAGACGTCGGACATCCACTCGATGCACGCCCCGATCATGCGCGAGAAGATTGAACCGCGTGACGGGCACGAGCCGATCCCGCTCTGGCTGGTGGCGATGTTTGGGATCCTGCTCTTCTGGGGCGGGTGGTACCTGGCCCAGTACAGCGGGGGCTGGCGGGCGGACATTCTCGACCCGCATCCGGAGGCGCGCTTCGCCCATCTCGCCGGCGGTGGTGAGCCCGAGCAGGTCGACCCGTTCGTCCTCGGCGAAAAGCTCTACAAGGCCAACTGCGTTTCGTGTCATCAGGCGCAGGGGCAGGGCGTGGCCAACCAGTACCCGCCGCTGGCCGGATCCGAGTGGGTGCTCGAGCATCCGCAACGGCTCAAGCGCATCCTGCTGCAGGGGCTCGAAGGGCCCATCGTGGTGATGGGCAACAGCTACAACGGCAACATGCCCGCGTTTGGTCAGCGGCTCGACGACGAGAACATCGGTGCCGTGCTCACCTACATTCGCCAGGCGTGGGAGAACGAGGCGTCAGCCATCTCACCGGAGAGTGTCGCCGCCACGCGCACCGCCACGCAGGATCGCACTGCCCCCTGGAGCGCCGAAGAACTGATCGCCCTGACGGAGCCGGATTACGTCGAGCCCGCGGAGACCACAACGCAGCCGGCGACGCAGACCGCGCCCGCGAACGCCGAGACCTCGCCGGCAGAATAGACGCGTTATGCCATGAGCACGCTTGCCGATCCATTCCGTCATCCGTCGACGCCATCCCTTCCCCGCCAACTCGGGGCGCTGTGCTGCCCGACCGATGATGCCACGTGTCGACCCGCCCAGGCGGTGCCGTGGCTCCGGCTGATCCTCGGGCTCTTCGTCGCCGGGCAAACCATGGTGCTCGGACTGGCGATCAACATCACCCCGCCCGAGTCCGACACCGTGCGCATCGTTCTCCAGTGGACCATGCTGCTGGCGACGCTGGCGATCATGGGCTTGCTGGGCGGACCGCTACTCGTCGAGTCGCTTCGCGCGTTGCGGCACCGGCGGCTGACGATGGAACTGCTCTTTCTGATCTGCCTCGGCGGGGCGTTCTCCATCTCGTGCCAGTCGATGCTGCGCGGCACCGGGCCGGTCTATTTCGAAGTCGTGGCGGTACTGCTGATCGTCTACTCCCTCGGGCGGTCGATCAGCCTGTCGAGCCGTCGCAAGGCACTCGAAGCGGCCGCCGAATTGTTCGATGCGCTGGACGAGGCGCGCGTGATCGATCCGCGCACCCGAGCAACCTCTCTTGTTCCAGTGGACACGTTAATGCCGAAGCAGCGCGTACTCGTGACCGCCGGGGAACTGATCCCTGTCGATGGCCGCATCGTGAAAGGTTCGGCGTTCGTGCAGGAGTCGGCCTTCACCGGCGAATGGTCGTCCACCACCCGGTCCGAAGGCGACGAGGTCTTGGCGGGGACCGCCTGCCTCGACGGGCCGATCGAGGTTGAAGCCACCTCCGCCGGGCGCGATCGGCGCATCGATCGGATGGCGTCGCGCATCGAAGAGGCGCGTCTGCGCCCCACGTCGCTCCAGCGCCAGGCCGATCGCTTTGTGCAGTGGTTTCTGCCGCTGGTCTGTCTGACCGCCGCCGGCACGTTCACCTACTGGTGGCAGGCGGTGGACCTGGACACCGCCTTGTTCAACGCGTTGGCGGTGCTGCTCGTAGCCTGCCCGTGCGCCGCCGGGTTGGCGACGCCGCTTGTGCTCTGGACCGTGATCGGACGACTCGCGCGGCAGGGACTGCTCCTGCGTGGCGGTGACGTGCTCGAGCGCATGGCCCGCATCGACTCGGTAATCTTCGACAAGACCGGCACGCTCGGCGAGGACGCACTTGTCGTCGAGAACGTGGAGATGATGTCGGGATCGACACTGTTTCCATTGGCTGACGTACTCGCGATGATCCGCACGGTGGAAGCGCACGCCCATCACCCGGTGGCCGAAGCGCTTCGCATGCTCGAAGTCCCGGCGAAAGCGCGTGCGTGGGAACTCGTGCACACACGCATCCTGCCCGGCCGGGGGATCGAGGGCGAGGTCAAACTCGCGAACGAGATGGATTCCGCCACGCATGTCGTCAGCATTCTGCAATCGTCCGGCGAAACGCGTGCGAACCGCCGCGCGTTGACCGTTCGTATCGACGGGCGTGATACCGCTACAGTCATTCTGCGCGAGCGGCTTCGCGACCAGGCCGCCGGGTGCATCGCGGCGGTAAAGCAGTTCGGATTGAACGTCCGGATCATGACCGGCGATACCGAAGCCGGCGCCGCGAGTGTCGAGTCGCTTGCCGCCACCGACGCAGCGATGACGCCGGAAGCCAAGCAGAAGACCATCGAATCGCTACGCCACGAGACATCTGGATTCAGCCGCCCGCTCTTCGTCGGCGACGGACTCAACGATGCCCCGGCCATGTCGGCATCGTACGTGGGCATGGCGCTGGCCCGCGGCGCGCCGCTGACCGTCGAGACCGCCTCGGCCACGCTGCACCAGCCGGACCTGGATCTCATTCCCCGATCCATCGCGCTCGCACGTCGCGCCGTACGCCTGGTGCGCTCGCACCTGCACTGGGCGGTAATGTACAACCTCGTCGGCATGGTCGCCGCCGCCATGGGTTACCTTCACCCCGTGCTCGCCGCGCTGCTGATGGCGTGTTCGAGCCTGCTCGTGAGCTGGCGCTCTTTCCGACTGACCGAGAAACTCAGCGACGCCCCCGAGCCGCTGCCCGAGAAGAGACTTTCCTCGGCAGCTTCGGCGTTGATCGTCGAGGAGAACCCGCGCAAGCTGGCCCGCCTGATGGCCCTGCACACGGTCGGGATCGTCGGACAGGGCTTGGTGCTCGCGCTCATCGGAGGCTGGTCGCTGGGATACGTGTTGATCGCCGTGGGCGTGTTCATGGCGCTGGCGTCGCTGACCCTGCTCGCCTGGCCGCACCTGCCTGCCTGGGCCGACATGACCTACGCCATGGTGACCCTCGGCGGGCTGGGCATGAACCTGGGATGGTGGGCCGACCTGGATTTCGGACCTGCCACTTCGGCATTCATGTGTCCCTGCCAGGCCGGGAATGATACCGCACATGTGTTCATCAACTGGATGAACGCCGGCATGCTGCTGTTCGGTGTCCCGGCAATGTATCTCGTACGCCGTATCCGCGAGCCGTTCGATCTGCGGCGCTGGTGCTGCAGCGGTATGATCGTGTTGGGCATCCCGGGCATGGTGATCGGCATGGTCACCGGATCGCGGCTGGCCCACCATTTCGGAGCCGGTTTGCCGATTGACGGAATACTGGTTCTGGATTACGTGTTGATGATGATCGGGATGTGCGTGGGTATGCTGGTGCCGCACATGCTCGAGTACGCGTTTCCGCGTCGGTGGCGAACCACCCCGGCGGTAGAGCCGGTTCCGCGAACCGGACCCACGATGGACGTGTAGAATCTCGACACGTATGAATCACGACCCAACTCGACGCTGAGGACGCCGCCCAGGCGTGTGCATTTTCCATGGAGCAGCCGGTCACGGGACATCTGAAGAGCCTGCCGATCCTGACCGACGGAGCGCGCGAACTCCGCTGCATGGAGATGATGGGCGGCAACCGGACCATCAACGAGTCGCTCAACTCGCCCGGCCTGGACGTGTGGATCCGGTCGCAGCCGTTCGAGAGTGCCGCCGGCGGGGACGTTTACTACTTTTCCGTATGCGGGTCCGGACGCGTGACGCGTCTTGCCATCGGCGACGTATCCGGCCATGGCATGGCGGTCGATCACGTCGCCAACCAGCTGCGCCGGATGATGCGCAAGTACATTAATCTGCTCGATCAGACCCATTTCGCCTACGAGTTGAATCGGGAGTTCATCCGGAAGGATGAAGCGGAGCACTTCGCCACTATACTGCTGCTGACTTATTTCGCGCCGACGGATCATCTCATCGTGTGCAATGGCGGCCATCCCGCGCCGCTGTGGTACAGCACGCGGCTGAAAAAGTGGCAGCCGCTGCACACAGGTCTGGCGGATACCGGCAAGTCGATTCGCGAGTCGCGCGAACGCTACCGTCTCCGCCGCGTCTCCAACCTGCCGCTGGGCGTCATCGAGCCGACCGAGTACCACCAGTTCGCGATACATCTCCAGCCCGGTGACCTGGTGCTGCTCTATTCCGACGCCTTCATCGAAGCGCAGAACACCCGGGGCGATTTCCTGGAGAACGAGGGACTACTGGAGATGGTGCGGGATCTGGATATGACGGCGCCGCAGGAAATGGTGAATGAGTTATTCGCCCGACTGGACGCATGGAGAGGTGATGTTCAACGGGCTGATGATGAGACGGCCATCCTGCTGCATCACAATGCGACCAATCCACCAAGGCCTTCCTGGGGACAGGCGGCGGACGTTCTCGCCAAACTGGTCGGCCTGCGGCGAATCGAAACGTCGCCGGCTTGAGCATTCCGAACGGGAAGTGGTCCAGGCGAGCTCACCGGCTACACAGCGCCTTTTCCGCTCTCCAGCCAGAGCAATTCCTCCTCGGTCAACACCACATCCACCGCCTTCCAGGCGATGCGCGTCTCCTCGAGCGTGCGCGGGCCGATGAGTGCGAGCGTGGGGAACGATTGGCGCAGGACGTAAGCGAGTGCAACGTTGATCGGTAAGACGTTCTTTCGTTGCGCAAGGAACCGGGCGCGATCGAGGCGGGCGAAGTTGTCATCCGCATACCAGCAACGCACGCGTTCAGCATCGCTGCGATCCTGGGGGGACGAGTCGCCTGCGAAGAATCCGCGTGCCTGGCTCGACCAGGCCAGCAGGGGTGTCTGCGACTCCTCGAGCCACGCGCGAAACTCGGGCGTTCCCGCCGAAAGACATCCCGGCCACGGCGGTTCGACCATGCGCGCCAGGCTGAACTGGTTGCTCACCACCTGCATCGGCACGAGCTTGTTGGCCTGCGCGTAGAGCTGGGCTTCCCGAACGCGATCCAGAGACCAGTTCGATCCGCCATAGCCGCGAATCCGGCCCGCGCGGAGATGCGCGTTCAGCGATTCCACGAACTCGCCCACCGGAACGTCCGGGTTGTCGCGATGGAGCAGGTAGAGATCGATCGAGTCCACGCCGAGATGCTCGAGGCTTGCCCGCAGCTCCCGATTCATGTCCTCCGGCGTGCAGTAGGGCGTGTGGGCGCCCTTGGTGATCAGCACGATCTCCTCGCGGATCGACCGGTTGCGGATCCACTGGCCGAGAACGTCTTCGCACGGACCGTAGATGCGCGCGGTATCGAAGACGTTGCCGCCGCGCGCGACGTAATCGTCGAACATCACTGACGCATGCGCCAGGCTGAACTGGTTGTCCACACCCATCACAATCCGGCTGGCGGGGCGATCGATACCGGGCAGCGTGAGGTAGCTCATCGGCGGCGATTCGCGGAACGTGAGGGGACGTCGCGTGATCGTGGTGATGTTGCTGTCGTTGCGCTCGGCGCTGTAAATGAGTCCGATGGACTCCCGCCAGCGATCCAGCGTCTTCATGTTGCCGAGCGTGTCGTCCCAGGTCATCGCGGGTGACGCGGCCTGCCGCGCGTCGAGATGCTCGGCGACGGTGTCGGCTTCGATGGCATAGAGCCAGCGCGCATCGGTGATCTCCTCGACTCTCGACTGCTCGGCGTCGTCGCGCTTGATGATCAGTTTTCCCGTGCCCCCTTCACGATAAGGTGTCCACGGTTCGGGAATGAACATGTGTCCCTCGCTGCCGAAGATGCGGGCGACGTTTTCCTGATGCACCTGCACGCCGGTTGCCACGTTCGCGATGACGTCGCCGGGAAACTTCAGCACCGCCAGGGCGTACGCGTCCACGCCCGTCTCCCCCAGGCGAGCGACCCCCTTCACGTCCACGGGTTCGACGAAAGCCTTGTCCGTCGCCACGCCCGCCACCATCCGTGCGAAGGAAACGGCGTAACAGCCGACGTCGAGGATGCCGCCCCCTCCCAGTTCATTGGACAGCAGGCGATGCGAAGGTTCCACCTGCGCGTTGAAGCTGAAGCAGGCCTGAATAACACGCACCTCGCCGATCACGCCTTCACGGAGCAACTCCAGCATGCGGGCCGTCTGCGGATGGCAGCGGTACATGAACGCTTCCATCAGGAACACGTCATGCTGTCGCGCGGCTTCGACCACCGCCATGGCTTCGGCATGATTCAGCGTGAGCGGTTTTTCGCAGAGGATGTGCTTGCCGGCCTCGGCGGCCTTGACTGCCCATTCGGCGTGCATCGGATGGGGTGTGGAAATGTACACCGCCTCGACGGTGTCGTCCGCCAGCAGGGATTCATAGCTGCCGTGACGATTCGGAATGTCGTATTCCTCACCAAACGTGTCGGCCGAGGCCGACCGGCGGCTGCCCACCGCCACGAGTCGCCCGGTGCGCGAATGTTGGACACCTTTCGCGAATTGCCGGGCGATCATGCCCGTGCCCACAATACCCCATGCCAGGGATTCCGCCATCACTATTGACCTCGATGTCGTCCAAAGACTCGGAAGCTTTTGCATTCGCTGCAGCGTCGGAACACAATGGTAAACGATGGCGGAGGAATCCCACAACTCGGCCGAAGCGCAACCGCGTTCACAACGGCGTATGCGTGACGAGGCGCAACTCGCCGAAGCGGCGCGGCGCCGCCTGGTCGAGCGCCGTATTCTCGATGCCATGGCCGAGGGGCAGTTCGAGAACCTGCCGGGCAGCGGCAAGCCGCTCAAGCTCGAAACGCCCACGCCGGGCCACGAGGATGTCTGGTGGGCGCTGCGCATGTTGAAGCAGGCCAACGTGACGACGGATGAGATTCGCTATCGGAGGGAAATCGACCGAGTTCGAGAGTCCCTCCAGTCCGCTTCGACCGAGAGCGACGTCCGGCGGATCGTCCGCGAGGTCAACGGCTGGATCCTCAAGCTCAATACGCTCGGCACCAATGCCATCCCGACGTCACTGGCGCCGATCGAGGAAGAGCGCGCCGTGCAGGAATTCCTTCAACACCGAAACGACCCGCAACTCACATCACGCCAATGCGGAGGAGAATGACCGATGGCCGAGCAATCCCGGTTCCACAAAGGGCAGGCGATGGACCTGAGCCTGAAGGTGGCGAACGATCCCCAGGAAAGCTGCTGCGACCCGGCTCCGCTGGCCCGGCGCGAGCTTCTGAAAATCGCAGGGGCCGCCGCGCCGATACTCGCCGCGCCCATGCGTGTGATGGCCGGACCGTTCTCCGAGGCGAGTGGTGACGTCCAGCACTTCGTCCCCGCCGACAAGAAGCTGGACGAGGCGTGGGTCCGTTCGCTGTTCACCCGGGGTGAGCCCGAAATCTATCGAGGCCGACAACTCGCCACCGTCGGCATGCCCATCGGCGGCATTACCTGCGGGCAGATCTATCTTCTCGGTGATGGCACGCTCGGACTGTGGGACATCTTCAACCAGCATCGTTTCACCGGATTCGGCAGCGACAGTTGGGAATACGAAGAGCCCACGCGGCCGGTCGATCACGGGTTCACGGTCCATGTGAAGCAGGGCGGCAAGCAGCATGATCATCAACTCAACATTGAAGATGTCCCGGATGTCGAGTTCCGCGGGGAATATCCTATCGGCTACGTGACCTATCCCGCCGGAGGTTTCCCGGTCGAGGTCCAGCTCGAAGCGTTCTCACCGTTCATTCCGCTCAACACGCGTGAGTCCGCCACACCGGCGACGGTTTTTCACTTCACCGTGGAAAACACCTCGGACGAGACGATCGATGTTCACATGAGCGGTGCGTTGGAGAACCCCGTCTGTTTCCACAATGCCCTCAACGCCGATGGCCTGCGCCGCACGCGTATCGTCAAGGGGGATTCGCGCGGCATGATCGTGCACACGGCGGAGGATGCGCCGGCCGGACCGCCCAGGCCGCCACGTCCCCCCATCCTCATTGCCGATTTCGAAGGCGACGATTACGGCAACTGGAAAACGGAAGGCAAGGCCTTCGGCAGCGGGCCGGCGAAAGGGACGCTCCCAACGCAGAACCCGGTATCGGGCTACAAAGGCAAGGGGCTGGTCAACTCGTTCCTCGGCGGCGACGACCCGACCGGCGCGCTCACCTCGCCGGAGTTCACCCTCGAACGTGAATACCTCAACTTCCTCATCGGAGGTGGCAAGCACGCCGGCGAGACCGCCATCGAACTGCTGATCGACGGTGAGGTGGTACGTACCGCCACGGGGCGCAACGAGGAGCAGCTCAAACCGCACGCGTGGCGCGTGAAAAAGTACGAAGGTCGGGCCGCGCGCTTGCGCATCATCGACAAGACCTCGGGCGGCTGGGGCCACATCAACGTCGACCACATCGAGATGGCGGACGAACCCGCGACCGGCGCGCCCACGTCGCTGGTCGACCTGTTCGACTTCGGCTCGATGGTTCTGGCGCATGATGGCGCGACGACGTCGGACGAGCGCGACGAGCGCTTCCCGCTGGAAAACCGGCGCACCGCGTACATGCACACCGAGCCGGTCAGGATCGCGCCCGGTCAGAAGAACACCTTCACGTTCGTGCTCGCCTGGTATTTCCCGAATCATGCCAACGGTCATGCCTACAACAACTGGTTCACGAGTGCCGCCGAGGTGGCCGACTTCGTGCTCGACGACATCGACCGGCTGACGCGCGAGACGCGCGACTGGCACGACGCCTTTTACGACAGCACGCTGCCGTATTACCTGCTCAACCGCATCGGCTCGACCGTCGCCAACCTCGCGACGAACACGGTACAGTGGTGGGCCAACGGGCGGTTCTGGGCATGGGAGGGTGTGGGCTGCTGCCACGGCACCTGCACGCACGTGTGGAACTACGCGCATGCCCTGGCCCGGCTCTTTCCCGACCTCGAACGCAGCGCGCGCGAGATGCAGGATCTCGACGTGGCACTGCACGGCGACGGGCTTGTTGGTTTTCGTGGTGAGCGGAACGGCCACTACGCCGCCGATGGGCAGGCGGGCACGGTGCTCAAGTGCTACCGCGAGCATCTCTGCTCGCCCGACGACGCCTTCCTGAAGCGCAACTGGCCCAACATCCGCAAGGTGATCGGCTACTCCATCGGCCAGGACGGGGACGACGACGGGCTCATCACCAACAGCCAGCACAACACCTTCGACATCAATTTCTTCGGCCCGAACACGTTCGTCGGCTCACTCTACCTGGCGGCGTTGCGCGCGGCGGAGGAGATGGCGCGGCGTGTCGGCGATACGGCCTATGCCGATCGGCTGAACGCCATCTTCACCTCGGGCAGCAAGCTGTCCGACGAGAAGCTCTGGCAGGACGACTACTACGTCCAGCGCGTCGACCTCGCGCAGCATCCGAAGCACCAGTACGGCGAGGGCTGCCTGTCGGACCAGGTCTTCGGCCAGAACTGGGCGCACCAGCTCGGCCTCGGTCACATCTACCGCCCGGATCGCGTGAAACAGGCGCTCGAGAGCGTCTGGACGTACAACTGGGCGCCGGACGTCACCGCTCACAACAAGGCCCATAAGCCCGAGCGCTGGTTCATCAGCCCGGGGCAGGCGGGGCTGTTCACCTGCACCTGGCCGAGAAGCAAGCATCTCGCCGAGGGCGTGCGTTATCAGAACGAAGTGTGGACCGGCATCGAGTACCAGGTGGCGGCGGGGATGATCTGGGAAGGCCTGCTGACCGAAGCGCTGACGATCATCCGCGCCATCCACGATCGTTATGACCCTGCCCGGAACAACCCGTGGAACGAAGTCGAATGCGGCGACCACTACGCGCGGTCACTGGCGAGCTGGGGTTGCCTGACGGCGTTGAGCGGGTTCACGTACGACGGCCCGGCCGGCCGCATCGGCTTCGCTCCGCGCATGACCCCCGAGGACTTCCGCTGCGTGTTCACCGCAAGCCAGGGCTGGGGCACATTCGCGCAGCAACGCCAGGCCACCGCGCAGTCCAACCAACTCACGTTGCGTTACGGCACGCTGCTGGTGAATGCGATGACACTGCTCGCGCCGAAGAAGCTCGCCGGCAAGGCCCCATCCCTGAGCCTCGATAACGAACCGTTCGACGACTTCACGGCGGACTGGACCGATGCAGGGGAGTTGAGATTGACGATGAAGCACCCGATCGTGCTTCAGAAAGGTCAGACGCTGAGTGTGCGGATCGCCACCTGATCGAACGAATTCCGAACTCTCCATACCCAATCACCATGCATGAGAGAGTTTCGACATGCAAGCATGCATCTATGCTTCGTCATTCGGATTTCGTCATTTCTCCTGTGGGTGACATCTGTACTTTCTGTGGCCAATCATTGATCGTTCATTCGGGGCGCGACCTCGAACGGCCGCTCCAGCGTCAGCCCCGGATTCAGGTCGACGCCGAATCCCGGCCGATCCGGCACATCCATCATGCCGTTCACGGGCACCGGCTCGTCGGCGAACAATGGCGTGAACATCGGCACGATCTCATCCGCCTGCGGCGCCATCATCAGAAACTCGGCGAAGGGCGTCTCGTGACTCGTGATGGCATAGTGGTAGCTGTAGACCGAGGAGCCGTGCGGAATAACCAGCTTCCCCGCCGCCGACGCCAGCGCGGAGATCTTCAGCAGTTCCGTCAGCCCGCCGCACCAGTTCACGTCCGGCTGAATCACGTCCACGCCCGTCTTCAGCAGGTTCGCGAATCCCCATCGCGTGTACTCGTGCTCACCGGTCGTGATCCAGATGGGATGGCTGCGCTGCTCGACGAGGCGGCGATAGCCGTCGAAGTCGTCCGGCGGCAGGCACTCCTCGATCCACTTGAAACGGTAGGGACGCAACTCGTCGATCAGCTTCAACGCATAACCCGCGTCCAGCGCCATCCAGCAGTCGAACGCCAACGGAAAGTCGTCCCCGCACGCCTGGCGCATCCGCGAGGCGAGCTCGATGTTACGGGCCAGCCCTTCCTCGCGATGCGCCGGTCCGTAGGGCAGCGGCAGCTTCCCCGCCACGAAGCCCATCTCCTTCGCGAGGTCCGGTCGCGGCGTGGTGGCGTACATCGGCTGCCGTTCGCGCACCTTCCCGCCGATCATCGCCCACACCGGCGCCTGCCGGAGCCGGCCTTCGAGGTCCCACACCGCAAGATCCACCGCCGAGATGGCGTTCAGCGTCAGTCCTTTGCGCCCGTAGAACATCGACGCGTTGTACATCTGATCGAACATCAACGCGTGGTTGTTCACCGACTGACCGACGATGAATCGCTTGAAGTGGTGCTCGACCAGGTACGCCGCCGGCACACCGCCCGTCGTGACCGCGAAGCCTACCGTGCCGTCATCGGCTTCGACCTCGACAACCGCCGTGCCGAGTACGCCGATCCCGAACGACTCGCGCGTCTGCTGATACTCGGGATACTTGCTCATCGGCGTGGCGATGGTCGTGCTCGTGATCCAGTGCCCGCTCGACTGCGCGTGATAGTCTGCGCCCTGGTCCTCGCCCCCGACGACGTACGCTCTCAGGTCAACAATGGTGTTCATGATGCTCCCATGCGTGTGGAAGGACGTGCTTCTGTCGAGAGCGATTCTACCCGTTATAATGCGACGCATGAAGACGACCGCGCAACTTCGCCGCCTGCTGGAACGCCCTGGAATCATCCGCAGCTTCGGCGCCCACGACGTATTCACCGCCCGCCTGATCGAAGACGCCGGCATCGAGACCGTGTTCATCGGGGGGTTCGGCACTTCCGCCAGCATGCTTGGCCTGCCGGACGTCGGGTTGCTGACGCTCACGGAGATGACCGAGGCGGTACGCCGCATGGCGGGGCGGTTGAAGATTCCCGTGGTCGCCGATGGCGATACCGGCCACGGCGATGTGCACAACGTCGCCCGCACGGTGCGCGAGTTTGAACGTGCGGGGGCCGCCGGGATCCTGCTCGAGGACCAGGCCTTCCCCAAGCGGTGCGGCCACTTCGAAGGCAAGACGCTCATTCCCGCCGACGAGATGGTCACGAAACTCGAGGCGGCGCTCGACACGCGCGACGACTCCGACTTCATCATCATCGCCCGGACCGACGCCCGCGCCGTCGAAGGGCTCGACGCCGCCATCGCCCGCGCCAACCGCTACGCCGAGGCCGGTGTCGACCTCTGCTTCATCGAAGCCCCGCAATCGCGCGAGGAACTCGAACGCATCCCGCGCGAGGTGAACGCGCCTCTGCTGGTCAACATGCTCACCGGGGGTGTGACGCCGATCCTTGCCGTCGACGAACTCGATCGTCTCGGCTACAAGATCACCGTCTGCCCCATCGCGAGCCTGCTCGCCACCGGTCACGCCCTCCGCCGCCTCGTGCACGCCCTTCAACATGAAGGCCGCATCGATCACCTGCAACCCGACATGATGACCTTCGCCGAGATCAAAGCTCTCCTCGGTCTCGACGAGATCCTTAGCCTCCGCAAACGCCTCGGCGAGTAAGGGCTGCACCGGCTGCCCGCAAACAACAGAGCGTCACCCGAAGACGGGGATCCCCGGTCGCGCGTCACTCACTTGGCCGTGAGCGTTTCCGAAGACGGACCGCTTCGCCGGGCATCCTTGCATAAGAATGGGGAAGGGTGCAAAAAAGAAGGATGGGCGCGGCAGGATTCGAACCTGCGAAGGCTTTCGCCAACGGGTTTACAGCCCGCTCCCTTTGGCCACTCGGGCACACGCCCCGGGAAATTCGCAGACCGGTATGTGTAACGCGCTGGCCACGGTCCGTCAAGCCGGGGATGCCGGTCGGGGCCTACTGGTGGATTGCGGCCTTCGCGCGAGCCTCAGAGGGTCCGGGGCACGCTTGAAAACAAAAGGATCACGCCGTCAACGCCGTCGCCGCCGCGTCGCCACGATCGCCGTTCCCATGGCGGCGATCATGAGCATCGACGCCCCCGGCTCGGGCACGACGTAGCCGTCCGTGATGTCATGCGTCGTCGAAGGCATGCCCTGCGTGATGGACGCGCCCCAGAACGTGAACGCGTCGCCGAGTTCGCTCTTGTCGAACTTCCACTCCAGCGTTGTGCCGCCATTCTCGGAAGCCTGGCTCGCGTTCGGCGTGAAGAAGCTGAACGGTCCGGCGTACGGGGACCAGATGTGGTAGTGAATGTACTCCCAGCCGCCGGTATCGCTCAGATGGTAATCGACGATGTGGCTGATCTGGGTGAGGGGATTCGGAATGTAGTCGAACGACGCATTGCTCCCGCCGCTGTCCCTTGGATGCGAGTCGATGTAGACACCGTAAATCTCGGCGCCGCCGGCGGCCGTCGAGACCGGAGCGGCGGCCAGGTCGAGCCGGAAGTAATGGAAGTTGAGATCCGTGGCGAACCAGACGCCCAGGATGTCCTGCGTGCCGCCACCCGGGGAGATGGCGTCGCCGCGCGGATCGGCCACCGTCGGCTCGGCCGGCCAGGGATACAGGTGGGCGGCGCGTGCCGCCCCGGAACTCAGCAAACCCGCGGACAAACCGAGCATCAGCATTGTGGTACGTTTCATGGGACCCGTTCCTCCGGGCGTTCAAGGAAGTGGCGACCCGGCAATGCGCGACAGTTCATCGGCGCGCTCGCGGGCCGCAAGGCCAATAAAGAAAAACAAAGAGCGACTCCATGGACTATCATACCCGACTTTTGCATCGAAATATAGCTCAATCCGGATGATAAATGCATTCAGGGCGGTTGGGGATTCAGGATCCGTAACATCCGAGAAACCGGCCGAGGCTCCAGGGGCAGGGTCCGATCATTCCCATCGAGAGAAGGTGATCGGGGAGAATCTAACTTTGCGGAGGTTTTTCAGAGGGGAGCTGGATCGATTTGTTATCGGACTCATCTTTGCCGGTCATGGAATAGCCCGTTTCCTGACGCTTGTGATTGACCGCCAGCTTCTGCCGGTAGAGCTCCATCACGTCCTCGGCGTTGAGCCCGAGGCACTGGGCGATGCTGATCCAGAAGAAGAGCAGGTCGATGACCTCGACGCGGGCGTTCTGCAGATCATGGATCTCAAACCGGCGGCCCTCCTTCGCTTCGGCGCACCAGTGTTTCCAGTAGATGCAGTCGCGAAGTTCCTCCAGCTCATTGCTCATCGCCATCAGGTAATTGTTCAGCCACTCCCCGGCGAGCTTCGGATCGAAATCCTCCCGCAGCACCTGCGGATCGAACCCGATGCGGCGGTTCAGTTCAGCCTGACGTTGAAAAAGTTCATCCAGCACGAGCGATCCTTCCGGGAAATGGGGTGTCTACCTGAGGCCGTCGAACAACCCACGCGATGATAGGCCAAGCCGCACGGCGACTCAAACGGAAGCTTCGTGATCGCCTGTTCCCCTGAAGTCGAATGGGATTTCAAGTCGTGGCTTGAAAAGGTCGAGTTGGAGTTCAGGCGTTCGCCGTTAAAACGGCAGTTCGCTTCTGACAATCCGGTGCATGAACTCACCCAGGAGTAGAAACGAGCATCGGTCGATGCCTAGAGTTATATAGGCACCGCGAGAGGGTATGAGATCATGCTGAGTCTTCGTAACCCACCGAACCGGGCGACGTGCGATGCGTCGGGAGAGCGCTGGATCGGTCCGGCCCCCTGGATCGTGACACCGCCACCGGGGCCACGCGCCCTGCAGATGGCCTCGCGTGACCGGCACGCCCTGGCTTCCACGTTCACGCGTCATTATCCCCTTGTCGTTCAACGGGCGCAGGGTTCCATCGTGGAAGATGTCGATGGCAACCGCTATCTCGATTTCACGTCGGGCGCTACCGGCTGCAATGTCGGGCACTGCCATCCGCATGTCGCCGGCGCGGTCGAGGCGCAGTCCCGCCAGTCGATACACCCGTTCAGCCACGGCTATCGCGAGGCCCCGGCCATCGCGCTGGCGGAGAAACTGGCGGCGCTGTCGCCGGGCGATGATCCCAAGCGTGTGCTGCTGACGCATGGAGCCGCCGAAGCGCGAGAGGCGGCATCGAAGCTGGCCCGCCGGTTCACCGGTCGAGACGGCATCGTGACTCTCGGCGAAGAGAATCTCACCCGGGAGGGCGGAGACATCTTCGCGTCGGCGACGCCGCCCGAGCAGGTGGCCGCCGTCCTGGTGGAGCTGCGTCTGCTCGATGACGATGCAGACTCGGCAGAAAAGCTTCACGAGCTCCGACGGGTCTGCGAGGCGCACGGGATCCTGCTCATCATCGATGAAACGTCCATCGGCATGGGGCGCACGGGCAAGTTGTTCGCGTGCGAGCACGAAGGCGTGGTGCCGGACCTGCTGCTGCCGGCGGATGGGCTGGGCAGCGGGATGCCTCTCGGTGCGGTGATCGGTCGGCAGGACGTGATGAATTCTGCCGCGGATGCCGATGATTTCGACGTCGGAGGCAACCCCGTGTGCTGTGCCGCCGCGTTGGCGGCGCTCGAACTGCTCGAAAAACAGTACCTGGAGAATGCCGTTCGTCTCGGGCCGGTCGCGTTGAACAAGCTCGAGCGCATCTGTGACAAGTATCGCTGCGTGAACGGCGAACGCGGGCGCGGCCTGCTGCTGACGGTCGACGTCGTTCGCGAAACGGACACGGGCGAACCGGACGGCGCGATGCGCGATCGGATCCTCGACGAGGCGTTTACGCGCGGCCTGCTGCTGACCGGTCACGGCGAGGCGGGGCTGAAGTTCATCCCGCCCCTGTGCATCAACCGGGTGCAACTGGAAGTCGGGCTCGATGTTTTCGATGAGGTCGTGGCGACCGTCTCATCGGATGAGAGCTTCTGATCGCGCTCTCGAATTGAATCATTCTGCCGGTCCTGAAGCGGGCTGTATGTCCAATCATTCTCTCATTTGTGGTATGCATTGCATGTGGCGATAAAGGGGATGGAAAACGTCAGGCTGACGGCCATTCCGAGTATCACACCCGCAAAGACGCCGAATCCCGCGACCGGCAGAATCAGGAAGAAGGCGACCCACCTGCGCGGCGTCGATTCAGCCCGCACCATGAATGCCAGGAAGACGACACCACACCAGAGCATAAACAATCCCAGGCACACGATCGGTAGGTCTGGTTTAAGGCCCCCTATTCCCCAAACAAACCATAACGTCACTGCCAATACGGGCAGGGATGCAATATAGAGCGAGTCGTAAAAGGGCAGGAAGTCCATCCATGCCGACGTGATGCGCTGATTGTTGCTCTTACGCGGAAGGATCCTGGGCTCGGCCAGAGTTTCGAAGAGCGCCGCCACGAGTGCCTTGCTGAGCAAGCCGGCCAGCAGAATCGGTGGGATCGCGAGGATGAGGAGTGGGCTGGACAACAGAAGCAGCTCGCTGTCCAGGAACCACCCGATCACGGCCTGAATGACAGCGATGGCGAGTAACTCAAGACTCAACACGATGGTCGAACACAGCATGTACCGGCGGACGGACTCGCGACTCCAGAGAATGGGGAATTCCTCGGCGAAGGCGAGCGGATGAAAAAGCGAACGAAAGAACGTCGACCAGTAGCGCTGCCAGTCCGTGGTCCGGTCGGCGGAATCATCCCACCCGGGAATCGGCCCCGGCAGCAACCCGTCAATCTGTTCAAGCATGGCCTGGCGATCAAACGGTGTGCCGCACTCCGGACAGCGCGCTTCGATCAGTCCGGTCAGGTTGTAGTCGCACCTCGGACACAGCAGGCCGAGATCGTCCGGCACGACGCTATGCTCCGGCGTTTCCGTCGCTTGCGCGTCGGCACTTTCAGGACGGCGGTGTGCATCGGACATCTTGGAAACCCCGTTGGGCGTCGCTGACCCCGTTCAACCCAATCGCGTTGCCCGTCGCGTTACTCCTGGACGATCACCCGGTTCCCCTCGACGCTCAGCTTTCCGGCGGCGAACAGGCGGATCGCTTCCGGATAGGCGAGGCACTCCTGCTCGAAGACGCGGGCTGCCAGCGTGTCGGGCGTGTCGTCGGGCTGCACCGGGCAGCGGCGCTGCAGGATGATCGGCCCGGCGTCGTACTCGTTGTTGGCGAAGTGAACGGTGCAGCCGCTCTCGGCCTCCCCGGCGGCGAGCACCGCCTCATGCACATGATGCCCGTAGAACCCCTTGCCGCCATACTTGGGCAGCAGCGCCGGGTGGATGTTCATCACGCGGTTCGCCCAGCGGTCGGGGATCTGCCAGAAGCAGGTGAACCCCGCCTGCACGACGAGCTCCACGTCATGCCGCGCCAGCGTCTCATCGATGCTCGCGCTGAACGACGCGACATCGGCGAAGTCCTTCCGCCGGACGATCTCGACGGGCAGGCCGGCGTTCCGGGCGCGCTCGACACCCCTGGCCTGCGAGAGCGACGAGATGACCACTGCCACACGGGCATCGAGTTCGCCGCGATCGATGCACTCCAGCAGGTTGAGCATCGTCCGCCCACCGCCGGAGATCAGCACGCCGAGTTGAAGGGTCGCGTCAGGCATGGGGTTCAATCGCCGTCCACCGTAAACGCCAGAGACACCGTTTCGCCCTCGATTTCCTCGACGGACTGCGCGTCCTTGAGATGGGCGACCGTATCGAGCCGGCTGCAGAGCGTCTCGTCGCAGATGGTGTCGCGGTGCGCTTCGATCGCCTGCGTCACGCTGTCGCCACCGGAGATCTGAAGGCGGATCCGGTCCTGGTAGTCGAGCCGGGCGTTCTTGCGGGCGGTCTGGATCAGGTGGATCACGTCGCGCGCCACGCCCTCGCTCTTGAGTTCCGGCGTGACCTCCGTGCTCAGGACCACCACCACCGCGCGGCCCTGTGCTGCCGCCCAGCCTTCCTTCGCCTGGAGCGTGACCTGCACGTCGTCGGGTGTGAGCTCCACGGTTTGCCCGTCGACTTCCAGGGACACCTTCTCGTGGTCGTCGAGTTCGCGGCGAAGCCGGGCGGCATCGGCTCGGGCGAGCGCCCCTTTGATCTTCGGGGCGAGTTTCCCGAACTTCGGACCGAGGCTCTTGAAATTCGGCTTGATCTCGTAGGTCACGTAGCGATCCGCGTCGGTCACGAATTCCACGCGCTTCACGTTGAGTTCGTCAGCGATCAGTGCCAGGTGCGACTCCAGCCACGCCTGGTGCGACGGATCCGCCAGCACAAGTTCCACCACCGGCAGCGGCTGGCGCACCTTCATCTTCGCCGCCACACGCGCGGCGCGGCCGAGCGACGCGATCTCGCGCACGATCGCCATCTCCCGTGCCAGCTTCGTGTCCAGCTGAGATGCATCCACATCCGGATAGTCGCACAGGTGAACGCTTTCCGGCGCGTCGGTGTCGTGTGTGCGGACGAGATTCTGGTAGAGCGTCTCGGCGAAGAAAGGCACGAACGGCGCGATCATCCGGCTCGTCGTGCACAGGCACGACCAGAGGGTGTGGTAGGCGGCGCGCTTGTCGCCATCCATGCCCGACCGCCAGAAGCGCTCGCGCGATCGCCGTACATACCAGTTGCTCAGGGCATCGACGAAATCCACCAGCCGCCGGCAGGCGGGATAGTTCTCGTAACGGTCCATGCTCTCGCGCACGTCGGCGAGGGTCTGGTTCAGCTCCGCCAGCAGCCACCGGTCGAGTTCGCTGAGTTCACAGTCGGTTGCATCGGAGGCCCCCGGCGTCCAATGATCGATGTTCGCGTAAATCACGAAGAAGCTGTACACGTTGTGCAGCTTGATGAGGAACTCGCGCTGATCCGTGGCGATGGTCTCTTCCTTGAACCGCGCCCCGGTCCACGGCGCCTGGCTGCTGAGCATCGACCACCGCATGGCGTCGGCACCTTCGCGGTCGAAGATATAACTCGGCTCCTTGTAGTTCCGCTTGCTCTTGGAGAGCTTCTTGCCGTCCTCGCCGTTCATCAACCCGAGCACGATGCAGTTGCGGAACGGGTGGGGATAGTCATGGCCGAAGGTCTGGCGGTCGCCTTCGTAGTCCTCGCTGAACAGCATCGTGCTGATGGCCAGCTGCGTGTAGAACCACCCGCGCGTCTGGTCGATCGCTTCGCTGATGAAGTCGGCGGGAAAGCGCGACGTGAACAGCTTCTCGCTGCCCGGTGTGTGCGGATAGCCCCACTGGGCAAAGGGCATGCAGCCACTGTCGAACCAGCAGTCGATCACCTCCGGCACGCGGCGCATCCGCGCGCCCTCGGCGTGCGGCGAGTCGTACGTCACTGCGTCGATGTAGGGCTTGTGTACCTTCAGATCCTCGACGAGGTCGGGATCATCCGCCTTGGCCTTCTCCCACACGTCGGTCCCGGCCACGCCCGGCTTGGCCAGCAGCTCGGCATACGACGCCACCGCTTCCTGTCGGCCTGTTTTCTCACACTCCCAGATCGGCAGTGGCGTGCCCCAGAAGCGCTCGCGCGACAGCGCCCAGTCGACGTTGCCCTCCAGGAAGTTGCCGAAGCGCCCGTCGCGGATGTGCTCCGGCAGCCAGTTGATCTTGGCATTGTTGGCGAGGAATTTGTCGCGGTAGTCCGTGGTCTTGATGAACCAGCTCTTCCGCGCGTACTGGATGAGCGGATCGTCCTCCGCCCGCCAGCAAAACGGGTAGTCGTGGCGGTACTGCTCGCGCTTCAGCAGCACGCCGTGATCCTTCAGCCAGCGGATGATGTCGCTGTCGGCTTCCTTGCAGAACCGGCCTGCGAAGTCGGTCGCCTCGGGCACGAAGGTGCCGTCCGGGGCGACCAGTTGCAGGAACCCGATGCCGTTCTCCCGGGCGACGCGGTAATCATCCTCACCGAACGCCGGCGCCACGTGCACCAGCCCCGTCCCCGCGTCAAGCGTGACGAAGTCCCCGGCGACGACGCGCCACGCCGGACCGCCTTCCGGCTCGGCGTAGCGGAAGATCGGCTCATACTCCATGCCGACCAGTTCGCGACCCTTGACCGTCTTGACGACCTCGATATCTTTCTCCACGTCGATCGGCAGCCCCTTGAACACCGCCGGGATCAATTCCCTGGCGAGAATGAATTCCTCGTCTTCCACCCTGATTCGGGCATAGTCGACCTCCTCGCCGACGGCCAGCGCCACGTTGCTCGGCAGCGTCCACGGCGTCGTCGTCCACGCGAGAAAGCTCAGCTTCTCCTCGCCCTTCACGCGGAAGCGCACCGTGATCGACGGGTCGTCCACCTCGCGATAGCCCTGGCCGACTTCCCCCGCCGAGAGTGCCGTGCCTCCCTGCGGCCACCACCACACCACCTTGTGCCCCTGGTACAACAGGCCACGGTCGAAGAGCGTCTTCAGCGCCCACCACACGCTCTCGACGTACGACTGGTGGTAGGTCACGTAGGCCTCGTCGAGATTGATCCAGAAGCCGAGCCGCCGCGTCAGTTCCTCCCACTGCTGCGTGTAGCGGAAGACGCTGTCGCGGCAGAGCTTGATGAACGTCTCGATGCCGTAGTTCTCGATCTCCTCCTTGGTGTGGATGCCGAGGTCCTTGCACACTTCGGCCTCGACGGGCAGGCCATGGGTGTCCCAGCCGCCCTTGCGATGGCAGTAGTGCCCGGTCATCGTGCGGTAACGCGGGAAGACGTCCTTGATGATGCGCGTCAGACAGTGGCCCGGGTGAGGCAGGCCGTTGGCGGTCGGGGGCCCTTCGTAAAAAACGAAGGGCGGGCTGCCCTCGCGCTGCTCGAGGGATTTCTCATAAATGCCGTGTTCCTGCCAGAAGGCCAGCATCTCCTTCTCAGCGGCGGGAAAGTCGAACTGGGCGGGTACGTCTTTGAACATGGGCGGTCTACTCACGGTACGAGTGTGATCCCGGGGTCATCAAGGGCGACTTCAACGGAATCGCCCCATGAGTCGAATGCGATATAATATCGGATCTCTCCTTCGACATCCTCCCCCTGGGTATTCGTGGTGTTCCGGTGATGTGAGCCAGGTATAATGAGGCGTGACGCAAAGAAGGAAACGGGAGATTCCACCATGGTCTATCATGGACATGTCCGCAACGGAAAGATCGAATTGGACGACAATGCCACTCTTCCCGAGGGGGTGAAGGTCAATGTGTCGGTCGTTCCGGGCGATGCCTCCGAGCATGAATCTCGTGAACGCTCACTTCAAGATCGTCTGAAATCGTTCATCGGCAGCGCTAAGGGACTGCCCGATGATGCGTCCACGAATGTCGACCATTATCTCTACGGACATCCCAAGCGATGAGAGCGACGTTCGCGGATACCTCATTACATGTGTCGCTGGCGAATCCGCGCGACGTGAACCATCGAGCTGCCGTCACCTTGGCTGGGGATATTCGGAGTCGAATCGTCACGACCGAATACGTTCTGGTCGAACTCGGCAATTGGCTCTCTCGTTCAGGTGATCGCGCAGCATTCCTCATTTTGATGGACCAAATCCGCGAGGATCCAGTCATCTCGGTTGCCTGGGCGAGTCCTGAATTGTTCGGTAGGGGCATGGATGTGTATCGTCAACGACCGGACAAGGATTGGTCGTTGACGGACTGCATTTCGTTCGCCTTCATGAAAGAAGGTGGAATCACGGATGCGCTGACTGCCGATCACCATTTCGAGCAGGCTGGATTCAGGGCGTTGCTTGCGTGAGGCAGGTACTTCACGGAGCCGTCATCTCGTTTTGTCAAAGCGAATTCCCGACTTCCCGCGAACACGCCTATGGGATATGCCGAGATGTGGCCCGAAGAGCTTAACGTTCCTGCAGGGGGACGCTCTTGCCCGTTCGAGCGGATTCGCGGGCGGCATCGAGAATCTCCGAGACGATCACGTTGGCTTCCAGCGATGACGGCCCGGAGGGCTCAACCTCGCCGCGTACCACCGCCATCAGGTAGGCGATCGTATCGTGACTGGGAGATGCGAGCGGTTTCGCCTGGATCTCCTTCTCGGCCTCGTCGCCGATCCGCAGGCGGTAACGATCCTGGCCGACGCTGATCCAATGACCCTGCTCGCCGTAGATTTCCAGATCCTTGCGGTTGAACGGCAGGTTCCACGAGGCATGGATGACGCCCTGGGTATCGGGGTAATCGAGGATGATCGTGGCGGCGTCATCAACCCGCGCGTACACCGGATCCTTCTTGAACTGCCGCGCCGTGGCCGTCACACGCAGCGGCCGCTGACCGCCCATCAAGCAGGTCATGTTCACCGCCCCGTAACACCCAAAGTCGTAGAGCGCACCCGCCCCGTTCAACTCGGGATCGGTCAGGATGGCCATGAACTCATCGGGCATGCCGATTTCCTTCGGGCCGCGATGTCCCGTGTACGCCACCATGCGACGGATCGGGCCGAGCGCCTTCTCATCCCGGGTGACCTCGAGCGCCGCCGTGCGGTTGCGGTACCACGTGGTTTCGTAGTTCACAAGCAAATGGACACCATGTTGCTCGGCCAGCTTTGCCATGGCGCGGGCATCCTCGGCGCTGGCCGCCATGGGCTTTTCCATCATGACGTGAATGCCGCGCGGCGCGCATGCCTCGACCACGCGGCGGTGTTCCCTGGTATCCGTGAAGACCGCCACGGCGTGCGGCCTGGCCTCGTCGAGCATGCGTTCCAGTTCTCGATAGCGCACCGATTCGGGCAGTTGATGCCGCTCCCCGTAACGCCGAAGCAGTTCCTCCGCCGGTTCCGCCAGACCCACCACGCGCACATCCTTCCGCGCGCAGGCGGCGTAGAGGAAACCATAGATGTGTCCGTGCTCCAGACCGACAACGCCCAGCCGGAAGTTACCATCATCCCGTGATCGCACCGTCTCCGTTGCCTGCCCGGCGTCGGATTCCAGAGCAGGTTCACCTGCCCGGCTTGAAGGAGTCGTGGCCAGGATCGCAATAGCCAGGCGGAAGAAGCAACACGTTGCGAAGCGGTAGGACGACATGGGCGAATTGGCTTTCACACGTTGGAGGAATCGGCGGAGTCTCGAGCGATCACATCATCCGGTCCGACGCGTAAGCCCCTGGCTTCTCGCCGCTTCTGGATCGCCTTGTACCGGCTGTACGGAAAGTAGCTGTAGTACCCGTCCCTCCGGCCCGTCGTATCGATGGGCTGAGCCCTGCCGACTTCGAGCTCTTGAAGAAACGCGCCGATTTTCGGGAATCCCTCCGCCAGGGCCCAGTGCCCCGTGTATCCCAGCGACGTCGCCAGCGGATCCACCGAGGTCGCGCCCTGCACGTAGACCTCTCCTCCATCGAAGGTGTCGTCGGCTTTCAGCAAGGTGTACCCGACCTTGTCGTCGTCACCGTTGGCGATGGCCCAGAACGGCGTGTGCATCCCCTTGTACTCGGGGGTGAGCCCTTCGTGGTAGATGTACAGCCCCAAGCGCGGCAACGCGCAGATCTTGGCGGGGATGAGTTGCGAGATGCAGTTCACGATAATGAGGTCCGGGGCGATCCGGGTCAGAAACTGCTCGACCTCGGAGGTCTTGATGCTGGCCGTTCGCACCTCTTCGGCCCCTTCCCGGGCGTTCTCACACGGATAGGCCTCCTTCGCATCCTGGCACATTCGCCGCCAGCCCATCTTCATTTCATCCGAACGATTTGCCCAGAGGTTGAAACGGATCCGGTCAAGCGTCTGAAAGAGGCCGACCTGTTTCAGCGAACGTTTCATCCACCTTCGGCGCCATGCGTTCGAGTAACGATCCTTGTCCGCCCAGACCACGCCGCGGAGATGCGATTGCGTCGCCAACCAATCGGCGAAGATCCGGTTGAACTCATTCTCTCGACCGATAAAAACTGTGGACAGCATGGGCTGAAATTTCCTCCGGAATGGTCGGTGACCCGTTGGAATGTATTATCCCGCCTGATCATCGGGATGGGAAGTCCGCCGCGGGCCGGCGCGAAAAGATTATGGAGGTAATCGATTCGTCAACGGGAGAGCTCGACCAGCTTCCGCGCCCGGTCCGGATCGACCGCCGCCGTGGTGACGCCGTCTCTCTTGATGGCGGTTCCGACGATCGCGCCGTCCGCCACCTTCAGCAGGTCGGAGACGGTCTGTTCATTCGCGCCGCTGCCGATCCAGAGCGGGCGATCGGGCACCGCGTCACGGACCGCCTTCACATCTTCCATGGCCGTTGGCTTCCCCGTGGCCGATCCGCTGACGATCAGCGCGTCCGCCCGGCCGCGATAGGCGGTCTCCTCCGCCGCCTCGGTGATCGATGTCGTGGACAGCGGCCGGGCGTGCTTGACCATGACGTCCGCGCAGATTGCCACGCCACGGCCCGCCTCGCAACCGCCCTGAATCCGACGCCGGTAGCGCAAGGTCTCGTCCGCACGCCCTTCAACAATGCCCTGATCCGTGGCGTAAACCCCGCAGTGGACGTTGACCCGAACGAAGCTCGCCCCGACGGCGGCCGCCACCGCGATCGCCGACTGCGAATCGTTGCGTAACATGTTGATTCCCAAAGGGATAGCGATTTCATTGCGCAGTGCCCGGCCGACTCGGGTCATGGCCGCGACGGTATGCGGCGCGACATGTCCGGCATGAAATGGAGCATCGCCGAAGTTTTCCATCATCACCGCGTCGAAGCCTGCCTCCGCCAGGACTCGCGCGTCGGCCAGGGCATGCTCGAGGATTCGCGTCATGGACAAGACTCCCGCCGGAGAGCCGGGCAGTGGCGGAAGATGCACCATCCCGATGAGGGCTAGGGATTTCAGGGGTGGGGGAGCAGCTTGGGAGCTCATGTCAGGTCGAGGGCGCGGGATGGAAAGCCCTCCCTCGGGGGCGGTTCAACCGTCGGTTCACCGAGTATCCTACGCTTGGCCCGGTCAGCGACGGTGCCGATCAGCGACGGTGCCGGAACACGGCCACGATGTCTTCGATGGGCACCACGAAAAGCTGGTTGCCCGGTTCGAAATCCACCGGTATCGACTTGCTCGGGTTGAACAGGATCTTGTCATATTGCCGAACCGGAATGTCGTCATCATTGGCGACCTGCTGCGACACGGTCACCACGCGGCCGGTGATGGTGGGGATCTCGATGTTGTCCGGCAACGCAATGCCGCCCTTGGTCTCTTTCTTGTCCTCATCCTTGCGGACCAGGACGCGCTTGCCCAAAGGCTCGATGGTTTCCAGCTTCGTGCGTTTCTGCCGGGTATCTCGGTTCATGGAACAATCCCCAAAGTTAATATCGGAACTCATGGCGGTGAGACGCTGAAGAGGAGGCCGAGAAACACGCCGCGCCACGCATCTTGCGCTCGGCACCGAGTATAGGTCATGCGCGACCCAGCGCCAACTGCCTGCGATTTAGGCCTGTGGATAACCTGAATATCAATCACGTCACTCCGGAAACCACTCAATCCACGTGGTGGGCGTCGAGGGCGCGGTTGAGGTTATAGGCAGCGCTGATCAGGCTGAGGTGCGTGAACGCCTGTGGAAAGTTACCGAGATGCTCGCCGCTGGTGCCCAGTTCTTCGGCGTAGAGGCCAAGGTGATTGGCATAGCCCAGCATCTTGTCAAAGAGAAAGCGTGACCGATGCACATCGCCCGAGCGGGCCAGGCACTCGATGTACCAGAAGGTGCACATGTTGAACGAGCCTTCGAGGCCCGGAAGCCCGTCCAGGTCGAAGAGCTGGGCGTTGTAGCGGTAGATGAGTGAGTCATCGACCAATTCACTCTGTATGGCATCCATCGTGGACAGCCAGCGCGTGTCGGTAGGGCTGATGAACTTCACCAGCGGCATCAGCAGGCAGGAGGCGTCCAGCGACTTGCCCTGCTTGAACTGCACGAAGGACTTCAAATCGGCATTCCAGAAGTTGTTGAAGATGTCGTGATAGATTTCATCGCGCACCTTGGTCCACCGTTCGCGCGGCGCGGGGAATGAACGCTTATCCGCCAGGCGCAGGCCGCGATCGACCGCCACCCAGCACATCAGCCGCGAGAACAGAAACTCGCGCCGCTTCCCGCGTATCTCCCAGATGCCTTCGTCCGCCAACTGCCAGTGATCGCACACCCAGTTCACCAGCCGCACCAGGTTCCGCCAGAGGTCGTAAGAGATCTGCTGGCCGAACTTGTTGAAGATGTAGACCGAGTCCATCAACTCGCCGTAGATGTCGAGCTGCAGTTGTGAGTAGGCGTCGTTGCCGATCCGTACGGGTTTCGATCCGCGATAACCGGAGAGATGCGGCAGTTCGACCTCCGTCAGATCGTGATGCCCGTCGAGAGCGTACATGATCTGAAGCGACCCGTCCGGTTCGAGTTCCTCGCACCGATGCTCGATCCAGTTCATGAAGCTTTGAGCTTCCTCGACGAAACCGAGACGCATCAGCGCGTAGAGCGTGAAGGAGGCATCGCGAATCCAGACGTAGCGATAGTCCCAGTTGCGGATGCCGCCGATCTCCTCGGGCAGCCCGAACGTCGGCGCCGCCACGATCGATCCGTGCTGCGCGGACGTCAGCAGCTTCAATACCAGCGCGGAGCGGTTCATCGTTTCGCGCCAGCGGCCCTTGTAGGTCGACTTGTGAATCCACGACCGCCAGTAGTTCAGCGTGGTCTTGAACTGCTCGGCCACGAACAGTTCGAGGTCCGCCGCCCCTTCGCATCCCATCTTGGGCGCATCGAGCACGAAGCAGGCGTGCTGATCAGATTCCAGGGTGAACTGCGCCACCGCATCCCCCTCGCGGATCTCCAGCGGCACCGTGGTCTGGAGTCGCAACACCGTGCGGTCATCGCCGTCCGATTCGAAGATCAGCCCGTTGCCTTCGCGCCGGACCGTGTGTGGCGAACGCGCGTAATTGAACCGGGGCGCCAGTGTCATCTCGAACCGTACGGAGCCGCGGACCGCCTTGACGCGCCGCACCAGCACGTGCCCGGGCGTTTCATCGCCCACGGTCATGAAGTCGGACACCTCGCCGACGCCCTCGCGCGACAGAAAACGTGTGAGCAGAATATTGGAATCAGGCAGGTAAAGCTGCTTCTTCCGCGCCTCGCTCAGGTTGGGGGCGATCTGGAATTTGCCGCCTTTCTCACGGTCCAGCAGGGCGGCGAAGACGCTCGGCGAATCGAAATTCGGGAAGCACATGAAATCGATCGAGCCGTCCATGCCGACCAGCGCCACCGTGTTGAGGTCGCCGATCACTCCGTAATCTTCAATGGGTTGATGCATTGCACTACTGCTCGACTTAGAAGGCGACCTGCATAACACGGCGTCGGGAAATCGGATTCGCGAGCCTCCGACATGCCCGCGACTGGACATCTTATGCGGAGTCGCCTCGCATGGGTATTCGGATGTTCCGTCGAAGCGTGAAATGCCGACGCAGGTTGAGCCGAAGGCGAACTCATGGTTTCCCAGGGCCCGATTGCCCTACGATTGTCCATGAAAGTAGTATGGACCCATCGAGTGCTTCGGCAACGAGTGGCTGGCCGGGAGGGTAGTCGAACCGGGGCACGACTCGTGCCTCCATGGGGAGGGCTTTGCCCATGACTGCGCTGCTCCTCGCGCATGCCGTCAGTACCTGGATGATGACCGCGATCATCTGGTTCGTGCAACTCGTGCATTACCCCCTCTTTCTCCATGTCGGGGAGCAGGCGTTCACGACGTACGAGTCGGTGCACGTGCGCCGCATCACCTGGATCGTCGCGCCGCTCATGCTTCTGGAAGCGTTGACGTCGGTGCTGCTGCTGGTCACGGTCGAGGGTTCGTCACGCGCAGTGGCCTGGATCGGTGCCGGCCTGCTGGCGATCATCTGGGGATCCACCGCCATGATCCAGGTCCCGTGTCATCAGCAACTGGAAAAGGGTTATCAGCGGGAAACGATTGTCCGCCTGGTCACCACCAACTGGATCCGCACCGCCGCCTGGTCGCTGCGCGGTGTGATCGCAGGTCTCCTCCTGCTCAATATCGAGATCCCTTCATGAGCGCGTCAAAGCACAGCACGTTTCCCGCCTTGCGTGTCGATGGATCAGTCCGTCACCTTGCGATCGTGCTCGGCGACCAGCTCGACTCCGGATCGCGCCTCGTCCGTGAAACGGATAAAGAAAGCGACGCGATTCTCATGATGGAGGTCGTCGGTGAATCCGAGCACGTGCCCAGCCACAAACAGCGCACGGCTTTGTTTCTCTCCGCCATGCGTCACTTCGCTCTCGATCTCTACGAGAAAGGGTATCGCCTTCATTACGTGCGTCTGGACGATCGCGGCAACACGCAGACCTTCGACGGTGAACTGGAACGCATTGCCAAGCGATTGAAGCCCGAGAAACTGCGGTGCACTGAGCCGGGCGACTGGCGCGTCCGGGACGAACTCGACGCTGCCGCGGGAAAGCTGAAGCTCGAACTGGAGATTCTGCCTGATGAACACTTTCTGACCACGCGCGACACGTTCGAGGAATGGATGGCAGGCCGCAAGCAACCCGTCATGGAGTACTTCTACCGCGAGCAGCGCAAGCGACTCGACATTCTCATGCAGAAGAACGGCAAGCCCGTCGGTGGGGCGTGGAACTTCGACAAGGAGAACCGCAAGACCTTCAAGCGCACACCGGATGTTCCCGCGACGTACACCCCGCGTACCGACGAGATCACTGACGAAGTCCTGGATCTCATCGAAGATCGCCTGCCCGACCTGCCCGGGCAGATCCGGCCATTCCGATGGGCGGTCACGCGCGACCAGGCCCGCCGCGCCCTCGACGATTTCATCGAGACGCGCCTTCCGCTCTTCGGCGACTACGAGGATGCGATGTGGACCGATGAGCCGTTTCTCTACCACGCTGTGCTGTCCTCGGTCCTGAATCTCAAGCTCCTCGACCCGCGCGAATGCCTCCGCAAAGCGCTGGAGGCATACGATAACGGCCACGCCCCGATCAACGCGGTCGAAGGATTCGTCCGTCAGATCATCGGATGGCGCGAGTTCATCCGCGGCATCTACCTTCACGCCGGACCCGACTATCGGAACGGCAATACCTTCAATGAGAAGGGCAGCCTGCCCGAGATGTACTGGACCGGTGAGACCGACATGGCCTGCATGCAGCAGTGCCTTGGCCAGGTCCTCGAACACGCCTATGGCCATCACATCCAGCGGTTGATGGTCACCGGCAACTTCGCCCTGATCGCCGGGATCAACCCGCAGGCCATCAGCGACTGGTACCTCGGCATGTATGTCGATGCGGTGGACTGGGTGACGCTGCCCAACACGCTGGGCATGGTCATGCACGCCGACGGCGGCCTCGTCGGCACCAAGCCCTACGCCGCCAGCGGCAAGTACATCGGCCGCATGAGCAACTACTGCAAGGGCTGTCGCTACGACAACGATAAACGTCACGGCGACGACGCCTGCCCGTTCACCACGTTCTACTGGGACTTCCTCCTCCGCCATCGCCGCAAGCTGGCGTCGAACCAACGCATGAGCATGATTCTCAAGAACCTCGACCGCATGGATGATTCCGAACAGCGGGCGATCCGCCGGCATGCGAAGCAACTCCGCGAGCGATTCGGCATCTGACCGTCATCAAGGCGTGGACCTCGCGTTCCGTCCCTGTTACAACGCAGGCGCCGCTCATGACACGGAATGGCTCTGCACGCGGAAAGGGAAATGCCATGGCGAAACGGAAGACGACGAAGTCGAAGATGGTCAATGTGGGCCACGTCGCCGACCTGCTCGATGCGCTGGCGCCGCCGGCGATGGCGCAGTCGTGGGACAACGTCGGGCTCCTGGCGGGCGATCGCGCCGCGCCGTGCCGGCGCATCCTGCTCTGCATCGACCTGACGCCGCCGGTGCTCAGGGAAGCAATCCGAGTGAAGGCCGACCTGGTGCTCAGCTACCACCCCCCGATCTTCAAGCCGTTCAGCCGACTGCTCGCCGATAGCGGCGGAACGGATGGCCTTGTGCACCAGGCGATCGCCAAAGGGATCGCCATCTACTCTCCGCATACCGCCCTCGACGCCGCCCCGGGCGGGACGAATGATGTACTCGCGTCGATGTGCGGACTCCGCGAGATCGAGCCCTTCGATTACGTGCACCCGGAAGGTCGCGAAGTGAAGCTCGTCACCTTCGTGCCGCCCAAGGATCTCGACAAGGTTGCCCAGGCCATGTTCCGCGCGGGGGCGGGGCGCATCGGCGACTACGAACAATGCAGCTACCGGCTCGAAGGGCAGGGCACCTTCTTCGGGACAGAATCCGCCGATCCCACCGTCGGGCAGAAGGGACGGCTAGAGAAGGTGGCGGAGACGCGTATGGAAGTGGTCGCCCCGAAGCGCCGCCTCCCGGAAGTGATCGATGCCCTCCTGCGAAGCCATCCCTACGAGGAGCCCGCGTACGACGTCTATCCGCTGGCGGGCACACCCACGTTCGGCATCGGTCGCGTCGGGCACATCCCCAACGGCACGACCCTCGGCAAGCTGGCCGCCAGACTCAAACGGAGTACGGGGTCGAAGGTCGCCATGCAGGTGGGGCCCAAAGAGGCCAGGGTGCAGCGGGTGGCGGTGTGTGTCGGCGCCGCAGGGCGACTGCCGCTCGAGCATGCCCGATCCGCCGATTGCGATACGATCGTCACCGGCGAGATGCGCCACCACGACGCTCTGACGCTGCAGCGACTTGGCAAGTCTGCCGTCGTACTCGGCCACTGGGAAAGCGAACGCCCTGTCCTCGCACTGCTCGCCGAGCGCGTGCAATCCGCCTTCGGCGCGCTCAAGCTCACCCTCAGTGAGCGTGACGCCGGGCCGATGACGCGCGTGTGAGCGCGTCATCACATTTTTCAGATCAATGGTGGGGGATTGCCGGATCAGACCTGGGGTCCGGGCGGCTCGTGGAGTTCGTTGAGCTTGTCGCGCAGCCTGGCGGCATCTTCGTAGCGCTCCTCCGCCACGGCGCGATCCAGCTTGCGCTTGAGGCGGCGAACCGGGTCCACCGGCAGGTGACGCTGAATCTCCCGCCGAAGCTCCTTGAGGATGTGCACCTCGCCGCTGACGCGGAACGCTTTCGGCTGGCCGTAATTCCGGAAGAAATCACGGATCTGGCGCAACGCGTGGTTCACGTGGGCCAGCGCACTGCGATAGGCGCCCTGCTCCATCGCCATCAACGCCTGGCTCCGCCCGTGCATCATCACGATATAGGGACGGTACTGCTCGAGGGCATAGCGATCGTCATCGTTCTCGGCGTACTTTACGCAGAATTCCAGCACCTCGAGGTTCCGGCGCGTGTCACGGACCACCGGCTCGTACTCTTCCAGGGCGAAGTTGGCCAGATAGCGCTGGTAGTACTGCAGCGATTCGTCGCGCAGCTCGCGACATTCCGACTCTCCGAGACTGAATCCCAGGTCAGTGCCGTTCTTGCGGCGGTGCTCTTCGAGCTGTTCCTTGTGAAAATGGAGAAGCGACTCCCGATGATGCGGGTGGCTTCCATCCGGACGGCCTTCCGTCTCCATCTGGAGCACGCCCATGTCCACGCGCATTTGAAGTTTCATGCGGCCGTCACGGCCTTGGAACTTCCGCACGCTGATTTCGCCGGGAACATACGGCCAGTTTCGCGTTAATCGTCGCAGGTCCTTGGATGGCATTGTCTTAGGTTTGGGTGTCCGGCGTGGTCCAGGGTCGGATGGAGCTTGGTCACGGCTCATTGTGCCACCCTCCTCTCCAGTAATGATAGCCGAGGTGCCCGCAGAGTTCCAGACGGCGATTCGTGAACCTTGTTGGTCGCCCAAAACCCGCCTTCCTAAGCTCATGAGGGATAAGGAAGCCTCCGATGAGGAGACCCGGATCCCTCGGCAGGTAAATCGGCATCATACGTGAAATTCGATTGAAGAATTCCGGCCCGGGTGGAGTTATGCCTGTGAGAACACGATCGTTTTCCGACAGGCCGGAGACGTAAACCGTGTTATTTGAAACTCTTCCGTCAAGCATTGGTGAATCGGCATCCGTTTGACCCTGACCGGGGCCGGCGTTTTCCGCTCACCCAGCCACCACTCATGTGCAATGGGCATAAACCCTGAAACGAAAAGGAGAAGCAGACGATGAACAAGCGAAACTGGGCCCTGATGGCAGTGGTCCTCATGGCCGCCGGAACGTTGATGTACACCTCTTCGCAGGCACCCGCGGCGCCGGAAGCCGGGAGCGCGAAGGCCGAGATCGGGAAGCAGGCGCCGAATTTCACCCTCGAGGACATTTACGGCAAGTCGTTCTCGCTGTCGGACTTCAAGGACAAGGTAGTGGTGCTGCAGTGGTTCAACCCCGGCTGCCCGGTGATCCAGCGGGTCGACAAGCAGGAGATCATGCAGGGCACGCTCGCCAAGTATGCCGAGAAGGGTGCGGTCTGGGTCGCGATCGACAGCACCGCCGGCGCGAAGGCGGAGAACAACCGTGTCTATGCCGCCAAGCACGGCCTCTCCTTCCCGATCCTGATGGACCCGAAGGGCAAGGTCGGCAAGATGTACGGTGCGACAAGCACGCCGCACTGTTACGTCATCGATAAGAAGGGCAAGCTCGTCTACATGGGCGCGATCGACGACGATCCGAGCGGCTCGAAGAAGGAAGCCACCAACTACGTCGCCGACGCGATCGGTGCCGTCCTCGCCGGCAAGGATGTCGAAACTCCGCGCACCAAGGCCTACGGGTGCGGCGTGAAGTACGCCCGCTCGGGGAGCTGAGGCGGATCGCAGCAAACACTCTACCAACCAAGCGAGGCGGCTTCCCTGTTGGAACGCCGCCTCGTTTTTTGTCATTTGAACGTTGAGTCGTTCAAACCACTCACCACAACTTCCACCAGGACTTGCCGGCTCGCGGGGTGGTGGGGCTGAGAATACAGCAGGCCTCCACTCTCGATTCGGCGGGCAGTTCGCTGCCGGGGTAGGGGAACATGTCGAGGAACTGACCGGGCGGCATGATGGCCTGGATCCGTCCTCTCAGCGCGTTCATGATTTCGGGAATGGCTTCCCGCGACTGGACGCCCAGGAAGAGCACCTGCCGCGCTTCGTCGTCCCCTTCGATGTAACACTGCGGCAAATAGGCTTCCTCGATGCCGGGGATCTCGGCGACCGCCTGGCCGATCGCCCGCGAAAGGACCTCGGGCAGGGGCTCGGCCGGCTCGCCGAAGAACATCCGCGTGCCTGGATTCACCGTTCGCTGTTCCATGCTCGTCCGCTCCATTCAAGTAGAGGGCCTGCCCGTGATCACGGGGACTCATCAGCGGTATCGGCGCGAAGGCGGCATCGTGTTATTCGAATTCCCGGGATTTCGTGACGTCGCCGTCCCATAACGCGCCATGATGATGCGTGGAGATCAGAGGTGAAGGTTCACTCCCGGCAGAAGGGATCCGCCGGTATGCCGTTCCCGGACAGGCAGGACTGCATCATGCCCAGGTCGTCCAGATCGATGTCGTCGTCACGGTTGAAGTCCATCGGTTCGCAGCCGGGGGCGATCGGACCGACGCCCGCGCCGGTGAGGCAGTTGCGGAACAGCAGCATGTCCGTCGCGTCCACGTCGCTGTCGTTGTCCAGGTCGGCGTCGATATCGATCGGGATGATCTCGAGGTCAACCGCGATCATCTGCGGATCGTTCATGGCGGCGGGGTCGCTGACCGTGATCGATGCCGCATACGTGCCGACCGCCATCGTGCCGACGTCGACGCTGACGGTGATCGTGTCGATGTCCGAGGGGCCGGTCGAATCGCCCGAAGTTGGACTGACCACGAGCCAGGGCTGGTCGACGCTGACGGTGTAATTCAATGTTCCGGCGCTCGACGAGGCGTTATGCACGGTGAAGGTGTCGTCGGTCGGGTTCACGTAGCGCCCGGTCGTGCGGGCTATGCCGGTCTCACTCAGCGCGATGATCGGCTGCGGCTCGACACTGCTGAGGAAGGTGTTCAGGCTGAAGGCCTCGGCTTCGAAGGAGACGTTCTGCCGCTCGGACTGCGAGGCGGAGACAAGCAACTCGCCGGTCACGACGTTGCGCAGTTCATCCCCGGCGGGCACCGGTTGCGCGAAGTTGAGCGTGATGGTTCGCGGAACACTCGTGTCATTGATGACCGCCAGACGATTGGCATGCCAGCGGGCGACGACCTCCGGCAGGGCGGGATCGATCGTGCCGTCGAACGGGACGGGATCGGCCGCCGGCAGCGCGCGATACGCCTGGGCAAACTTGCGCATCCGCTGTTCATGACCGAGCGACGCGCGGTTCCAGCCGAGCCAGGTGAGGGTATCCGGGTCCTGCCGGCGGACGGACATGGTCGCCCCTTCGAAGAAGTAGCGGTCGAATGCCGCCGGCGTCGTGGTGCGGAAGTAGGTCGGTTGACCGGTGAATCCGAACTCGTAGTACGGGTTGAACGCCTCTTCCCAGTAGTTTTGGTACATGTCCACGGCGCGGCCTTCCGCTGTTTCGTACATCTCCGCCAGCCCCGGCGCGAAGTGAAACGCCTTGTAGTTGTCGTGATCGGCACCCCACGGCGCGGTCCATCGCCCGGAATGGTAGAACCGTTCGCGCGCCACCATCATGCCGCGCGCGATGACGATGCCGGTGTCGTTCGTGAACAGGTCGGGGTCGTACCCGTGATGGCGCAGCAGTTCCTTCGGCGATTCGCCGGGCCACTCGATATTCGTGCCGGGCATCTCGGAGGGCAGGTCCGCCTGCACGTAGAAGATCAGGTCGGGCCGATAGGTTTGAATCCGGTCGCGACACGCCAGCCAGAAGTCGCGCGTGCGGCTGCACCGCCAGTCGATCCACGCCTCCCAATCGGCGGGATGGCCGGTCAGCCAGTTGTAGGCGGTCGAGGGAGGCGACGTCGGGACGGAACGGCCGGTGTCGTTATTGAATTGTTGCACGTCCCAACTCGAATAGCCGGAGTGCCGCGCCCCGCGCGTCGAGTCCTGCTGCGAGGTGTAGCAGGTTCCGATCATGCCGTTGGTGCGGAGCCCGATGCCGCGGACACTCGAGTTCGAGGCACACCGCGAGGCGATTTCGTCCAGCAGGTCGAAGACGATCTGCTGCGTGGCCGGGTGGAGCGGATCGAGCGTGGCATTGCCGAAGGCCTGAACCGTGTTGCCGTCGCTGCCGATCTGGAATGCCTCGCTCGTGATGGACAGCCCGTTGCCGGGTGTCTTCTGGAGCGACGTGATCAGGGGAACAAGTTCCATGCCCTCGGCCTGGGCGATCGGCGGTAACTCGGTAAGAAGGTCGCCGGCAGCGTTCCAGTCGAAGTAACTGCTGCCGGGATACCACGCCTTCTCGCTGCGGTCGGCACCGTTGATGGCGTTGAAGACGATGTAGTTCATGCCGAGGTACTTGAAATGGCGGACGATGCGCTGGAGCCCCGCCTGGCGCTGAGCGAGTGTCCGGACCGGCGTGCCGTTGTGCATGTAGAGGTACCACGGGTGCGTATAGTGCACGCCGATGCGCCGCTGCTCGGAGGGTTCCGAGGGCAGTTCGAGGGCGGGCATCCGCGCGTTCATGTCATCGACGAAGGCGAAGACCCACATCTGCGAGACCGCGCCGCCATCCGTGCTCGATCGGTTCAGATTCGCCCCCAGGCTGGAGACGACCACGCGCGTGACGTCGGACTTGGCATGGAAGATCAACCCGGTATTGAAGGGCTGGTTGTCGATCGGCCACTCGCGGCCGGTGTAGATGGTCACGCCGACATCGGGAGCGAAGGCGGGGCCTTGCTGCGTGTAGGTCGTGTTGACCTGCCACCAGGCGCCGGGCCACGGTTCGAGAGTCGGTTCGCCCGCGTACGGTGAGGCCCAGTCATACGTGGACCAGAAGGGGTTGGCGAAGCCGTCGAGCGTGGCGTCGGGGTGGTGAATCAGGAGTGACGTGTAGCGCTCCTGATCATTGGAGGATTCCGCCACGAGCAGGTGGGGCGTCCCGGCGGTGCCGCTCAACTGGACGTCGTAGCTGTAATACATCGTGTCGAACCCGTCATCGGGTGAGGCGGTCACGCGGAACGTCTTGCCCGAAATGTTCATCAGGCGCGAAGGTTCGTTCGCGCGGCTGCCGGAGACCATGCTCGCGTCGCTGAAGTTGTGATCGGTCAGTGTGCAGTCCACGTAGTCGGTGAGTTCGACGACGACAGGGTCCGGAATGGCATCGGCGGCGTAGTTATCCGCGATGGTCTTGTCGAGTACGGGCAAAGCAACGCCGGGATGATTCGCGTTATGGGCGTTGAGATCGACGTAGTGAACGCACTCGTCATCGACGGCACGATAGATCGTGCCGCTGCAGTCGATCGTCTCGTTGCCCGTGGCGGTGCAATTGGCGAACACCGTTTCGGTCGAGATCAACAACACGCTGAACGCAATCGCGCTGAGGGCGCGTGGCATAAGCGGACTCCTGCAAATTATCCGATGATTCAATCCATTTCCGCGACTGTTCTCTATTGTAACCCATTGCGGGGGTCACCCCCAAGAAAAACGAGGTTGTCCCGACCGGTCGCCAGGGAGGAAGCAAAATCGGTTGATGGCATGCAACTTCAACGCTAGAATAGTTTTAGTAGCCGCAGGTTGCTCCATGAAAGAAAAGTCGACACGACACATCTACAACGTCTGGTCGCACGTCTACGATCTCGTGTGGCCGTCCATCGTTCACCGGCGCGTATCCCGCGCCATCGACCTGATGCACCTGCGGCCCGGCGATCGCGTGCTGGACATCGGGGTGGGTACCGGTCTGGCATTACCTTCGTATCCGAGCCATGTTTCTGTCACGGGAATCGATCTGAGTGAGGGCATGCTTCGCCGCGCGCGGAAACGCGTCCTCGAGGAGCAACTCGGCGGCGTGGACCTCGTGATGGGCAATGCCCTGGAGCTTCCCTTTCCCTCGCGATGCTTCGATCACGTGCTGCTCAGTCACGTGGTCACGGTGGTGAGCGACCCAGTCGCGCTGCTTCGCGAAACGCTTCGCGTGCTGGATCCCGGCGGTCACATCGTCATCATCAACCACTTCCGCTCGGGCAACCGCGTCTTCGGCAAGATCGAGCAGTGGCTCTCTCCCCTCTGCGGCTACCTGGGGTGGCGCAGCGACCTGGCCCTGCAGGATCTGATGGACCAGACCGGACTGGAGGTGGACTTCAGCTACAAGCTGAAACAGCTCGATCTCTTCCAGACCGTTTTCATCACGCCCGCAGCCACGAATTCGCGAGATCCGTCAGTAGCCGCCGCCTGAGTCCCCGGGTAGAATCACGACTACGAAGATCCGCATACCACCCGCGAACACCGCCTGGGGAGAAACCGCATGCCCAATTGCTGCTTATGTGCACGGAGACAATGGCTCGTTGTTGCTCTGTTGCCTTCGCTTCTCCTGCTCTCCTCGGGCTGTGCGAGTTACAACTGGCGGGTCGACTACGACGTGGCCGAGACCGAGGCCCGCGAGTCCAGCAAGTACCTGTTCATTTACTACAAGCAGGTGTTTGATAACGCGTCCAACCGCATGCTCAGTGAAGAGGTGCTCTCGGATCCGGACGTTATGGCGCGGTTCCAGGATACGGTGAACGTCCTGATCGACGACATCAACGGGGAGGCCTACCAGCAATACCTGCGCAAGTATGGCGTGACCGAGTACCCCGCCGCCATCATCGTCGCGCCGAACGGCGCGTATCAGGTGCAGCGCGGCTACGTTCCCAAAGCGCGGTTCATGCAGTTCATCGACAAGGCCATGCGCCCCTCACCCGCACCGCCACGCCCCGCGGGCAACGCGATCCCACAGGGGTCCGGGCGATCGCCGTAACCCGGGTTTCGGTATTGCTCATTCCTGGAGTTTGAAACGTGCGCCTCTCCATCTTGATCGCGATCTCGCTGTTCACGCCCGCGCTTTCCGCGCAGTCGGAGTCCGACGCGCGCGATCGCGCGTGGATCGTCGAGCAGTTCGACGCCCGCCTGTTCCCCTCGCTTGAGGCGCAATGGAAGAAAACGCCCGATGCCGACGCGTCGCAACTCGCCTGGGGCGTCAGCTACCAGATGGCGGGGCTCGCCCAGATGCTGGAGGTCACGCGCGAGCCGAAGTACGCCGAGGCGCTGGCCCGGATCGGGACGTGGGTGGCCGCCTGCCGCGACGATCGCCACGGTCGAAAGGACGAGTACCGCGACAGGATCGTGCCCGCCTGGGGGACGACGCGTTACACCGACGGCAGGCACTACGTCTGGGCAGTGCACACTGGCATGATCGCCGCGCCGCTGGCGCGCTTTGCCGCCATCGTGCGCGAGGATCCGAAACTCAAGCCGCGCTTCGGCGAGAAGGCGGAGCAATTGCTTGATGTTGCCCGTGAAGCCGTGGCGGTCCACGACGATCTGTTCCGCGACGGGCCGGGCGAGGATGAGGGCTACGTGTTCAGCCTGCACCTGAAGCGCCACTTGCCGCTCAACCAGCAGAACGCGCTGGCCCGCGCGTGGCTGTACATCGATCGCGCGACCGGCAAGCCCGAGTATCGCGAACGCATCGAAAAGCTCGCCCGGTTCTTCAAGCGGCGCATCCGCACCGAGGACAACGGAGCACTCACGTGGGCGTACTGGCCCGGAGTTGAGCCGCCGTTCAATAACGGTTGCGAGGATGTCTCGCACGCCGCCATCAACGTGGACTTTCTCGCGATCTGCAGTCGGGAGGGCATCGTGTTCGACGAATCCGACGTGGACGCGCTGCGTAAGACACTGCTGCTGCATGTCCTCCGCCACGAAGGCACGTCCAGCGATGTGTGTGGGAAGGAGAGGGAGAGGGCTTCCTACGCCGCGCAGATTCCCCGGTGGAGCCGCATCGCCCGTGGCGATCGCAAGACCTGTCACGAACTGCTCGCGTTCATGAAGCGGGGGATGTTCAAGAATTCCTCGACCGATCCGCTGGGCCTGGCCCTGCTGCTCGAAGCGCACGATTCACTCACGACGCGTCCTGCGGATTGACCGCCTCCTCTCCGCATCATCAAGGTCGGTACTATCGACTCGTGAACCACGGCGATGGCAGGATGTAACACGCCTCGCTACGAACGCGGTAGCGCGCGGAGGCGTTTTTGGCGACGGCATGGGTGTACGTATGAGGCTTGCCGTGGTCATCGGTCTCGAGGATCGCCAGCGGCTGAAACACCCCATCGCGTTCCACCTCCAGGCGCATCCAGTGCGCACCCTTCACCGGCGTCCACTCCAGCACGACGCCATTCTCCGAAGCACGTACATTAAAGTCCTCCGGCGGCGGCACGAAGGGTCCCATGGCCTCCTGCAGCGTCTGCAGGGCGAGGCTGGTCGTCCCGTCGACGCGTCGCAGCCAGAAGCCCCGACAGTGTTCCCGCGTGGAGGCGGGGGCGGCACCGGGATTGGGTCCGGGGACCGGTTCACAGGGGGCGTCGCCCGGGGCACAGCATTCGTTGTCGTAGAGCTGCCAGTAAATGATCCACAGGCACCCCCATTGTCGGGCCACCTCCACCGTGCCGCGTGTCAACCGTTCGAGCTGGGCGCTGCCCGTGACGCCGCGTTCGACCTCGGGGACGCCGAACTCGGAGATGAAGATGTTGCGATGGCGTAGCGGCCAGCCGAACGGTGAGGGCACGTCCGTATCCGGCATCATGCGATCGACATATTCCAACGCTTCGCGGAATTGTCGACGCCCCGCGCGTTCATCGTGCGCAATGGGCAGCGTGTTGCGCCAGGCCGAGATCGACACGAGATCCATGTTCAGCTTGGGCAGTACACGGTTGGTGACTGTCGGGCGCCCCTTCATGGCCAGGTCGACGTGATTCACCTCGGCGGCCGCGTAGACGTGCACGTCGCTGCCGGAGTGATCGGCCCGGGCTCGCGTCACGCCGCGTTGCCGCGCCGCGTACCAGCGGATCATGCCTTCGATGGCGGTCTGGTTGGGGTCGCCTTCCGGGTCGGTGTTCATGTTGCCGCGCAGCTGCCAGTCGCTCTCCCACGTGCCGAGGATGAATGTCTTGCCGGTACCGTCGTACTGCGTCAGGAAGAACGACGCCAGGTCGTAGAACTGCCGTTCCATCTTCTCCGGCTTGGGGTCCGGGAAACCATCGCGGAACGACGGTCCGCCGGTGATCGTCAGCACATACGTCTCGAACGGCCGACGCCACAGTTCGCGATAGTGCGGATGCTCCGCGATCGCGCGCCATGACTCGAAGTCCTTCGGCCAGTCGCTGTTCCACGGATAGAAACCTCCCGGATCGTCCAGGTGCATCCACACCTTGATCACGCGAAGGCCCATGCCCGCCAGGTCCACCGCGCCCTCGTTGAGGTAGTCGCGCTTCCCGTCGAAGAAGTACTTGCCGGATGCATGCGTTGCCCCGAGCACGGACGCCGGCACATGCTTGATGGGCTCGGACCGCGCGACAAGGTCCATCGCCACGCGCGCGATCGTCAGCGGGGCGTCGCCGGTGCGATGGATGCGGAAGTCCGCGCCGAGGTGCTGGCGATCGCCCAGGTAGGCGTCGGTGATCGTGAAGGTGTGCGTTTTCCATTCGCCGGTGTCGGTGAAGGCGTGTTGTCCGGCGGCCTTGTACTTGCCGTCGTGCGGCAGGTCGTGATCCGTCGAATCGTACTGCAGGATCAGGTGTCCCTCTCCGTCGTCCAGGTACGTCGCGTGGATCGTCACCACCGGGTGCCGGCCGTTGACCGTCCGCGCATTGTCGACGGCGAAGTAGATCTGCCGGTGATCGGGCAGGCTCTGAATCGCTTGGCGTTCGTTGACGGTGACGACATGCGACGGGCCGTCGCTGACCTGCACGACACGAATCCCGTCGGCTTCCGACACGGATGGGTCGTAAGTCGGACCGGCCTCCGCGCCGGCATGAAGGGCAGACAGGGAAGTACACACGAGGGCGATCATGACGCAGGGAAGTACGCTAATCTTCATCGCAAGCTCCTGGCACGACGGGATGCCGGTGATCAATGTTCATGTATGCCGTGAATCAAACGATGCGGCTGGAATCGTTCGCATTCGAGGCGCAAAGCTGTTGTCTTGCCGTGTCACTCTGTCTTTCTGACATAGCGTGGGGAGGCATCGGCGTTTCGCACGTCGGCGTAAGGAATTCGAAGAACGATGTCCAAATCCTGGATGTCGATGTTGCCATGCTCCGTGAAGCGGTTGGAATCCGTCCGTGAAAAGAAGCCCTCCCCGTCATCATCGCTGAGATTCTCGCCGAGGGAGTAGATCACGAGCTCACCCGCATCGATTTTCATCTGCAAGGTATCCTTGCCATATGGATCCTCCGGCAACTGTTCCTCGAGCCATACCGCAAGTTGCTCCAGCCGAAGCGATTCGTCATCGAGAATATGTTCATAGGCGAGCGTGTACGCGATCAGCAGTCGACGGCGTGCCTGGATATTCAGCACGATTCTCGGCAAACCGGCATCTCCGAACAGCCGGGCGGCCATACTGCCGCAACGAAGTTGCAGAACTCCGCTCAAGGGATGCTCGTACAAGTCCGGTGTTTCCATCGACACGCTGCTCATCCGGTAGTCCTCCAGGCATTCGGAGGCCATCATCCAGTCGTTGTGATCCGTGCAGGCAACCGTCTCTTGTTTCCCCATGGCGATGATCGCATCACGACTGAAGAACTGGCTGGAGGCGTAGTCGAGTATGCCTGTGTTCGATCTCCATTGATGTAGAGCCCCCTCAAGTTTCATGGTGTTTTTGTCTCCAGCGAATGCACGCGCCCACCGTTCGAAGTCCTGGAGAGGCGTGGCCTCCCAGTGGATGAGGTGTTCGTAAATGCACCGGATTTCGTCAGACGACAGATCACGCCAGGCGAGAATCTCCTTCGTGGATTGAATCAGTCCACGCTCAATCGACAATGCGATCCATTGTCCCCCCAGGGAACGGGGGTCGACACTTTCTGCGAGGCGCCGCGTCCGACTCAGGACTTCCATCGCCGCGGGGACGCTTCCGTTCTGCGCCAAAATTCGAGCATGAATGCAGAGGATCCCGGCCGCTTTCTGAATGTCCAAGGCGTGATCATCGCGATTAAGTTTCGAGAGATCGATCGGCCCCTTACTCAAGAAAGCAAGGAGAGCTTGAATCTGCGATTCGTTGCCCTGAAACCACACTTTCGCATCTTCCGAGGCGGTATACCCCGGGACGCCAAGTAGCGAAGTCTCCACGCCATACTCAGGCCATGGACTGAACGCTCCGGCGAGTTCAAGGAATTCATGGACGTGAGGCGTCAGTTCACGAGGAATGTACTCGAACGTCTCCTCGTCAATTGAATCAACGAAGAAAGTGTCGCTGGCGATGTAGCCCAATACGCTGGGATGGTTTTCCCGATGTCGCCGGATGAATCCGAACCCGATCCCGGCGCCGAGCAGAAGTGAAAGGAGGAGCAGTCGCCCCCGTCTTTTTTTGGCAAAGTCGTCTCTCCCGAACCGCAGTCGCAGAAGGGAGGCGACGACAAGCGTGAATCCTGTTGCAAGTAGGACGCGGGCGGGCCAGGCCTCGGCATCGAGGGCGTGGCTGAGCAGGGGTGGATCGGGGACATCGATATGCTCGCGCCTCGGCCAAAACACGAGCAGGAGCGTCGAGAAAACGACAAGGCATGTTCCCGTCAGCATCCCTGAGATCGTGAACATCGGCCAGACCCAATTCCGGAATCGCCGAGGGATCGTGAATCTCCTTTGGAGGAGGGCCATCCTGCCTGCCAGCAATCCCGCGATCGGGATCGGTATCGCGAGGAGGATACGAAACGTGGTGGGCGATTTTTCCAGCAGCCAGGGAACGGAGAGGAAGCCCGCCAGAACCAAGGCCTGGAAAAAGACGACGAGCATGCCCCTGTCCGAGCCGTAGCGCGCGACGGTCGTCGCGCTACCGAAGGCAGCGCTAATGAACAAGATCAGGATACTCAGCCACGGTACCTCGCTGGTCAATGCCGAATCCAATCGGAGTGCCACGGGGAAGATCCAGAAGTTCAACAGCCCGTAGAACGGGGCCAGGCACATCAGGGCGAAGAGTAGGAAGAGAAGCGTTGACATGATCCCGTACACGATCGCGCGCAACGGTCCTGATCGCTGCGAGGTACCTGTGGCGTATTCAACGACCGCGATGTTGCTCATCATGTCCCCCTGGTTGCAGAAGCTCTCCAATCCTCACACCGAGCGAGCGTAGTCGATGGCGTCGCGCATGATCGTGATCGCCCGCTCCATGGCGTCGCGCTCCTCGAAGCCGTAGGAGATGCGCAACTGCCGCCGTCCGACTTCGGCCAGGTCGCCCGCACGATGCACGCAATAGGTCCCCGGTATGTAGATCACGCGCGGGTGCCGCGCGTCGGGCGGGCCGTCGTGCGCGGCGTTGCCCGTGGTGCGCGTCAGGTAGCGGAAGAACGGCGAGCTCTCTTCGGTGCGTACCTGCTTGAACGTCAGGTACAGATAAAACCCCGCCCGGCCTCCGATGACCGTCTCGACCTCGTCGCCCAGTTGAGCGTCGATCCATGCGCGCGTCGCGACCGCCTTCTCGCGATACCCCCGGCGCACGGTGTCGAGCTGGCGGGCAATGTGGTGATCCAGCAGCCAGCTCGCCATTTCCTGCGTCATCAGTGGCGCGCTGAAACCCGCATCCGACGTCCGCTGTACCATCGCGTCCATGAACGGACCGCCGCGGCCGATCATGTACCCGATCCGCAACGCCGGCGCCAGAACCTTCGACAGCGTGCCGATCTCGTAGACTACGCCCGCCGGATCATCGTGGAATCCCGAGCGGATCGCTTCGGTATCAGGATCGTGCACGAGGTCCTCGTACGCCCGGTCGAAGATCACCGGCACCTTCCGCCCCAACCTTTCGGAGAGCCGGATCGCCATGTCGATAACCGCCCGCCGTCGATCGTTGGCGAGGATCGCGCACGACGGATTGCCCACCGTGACGAGGTAAAACGCGCGGAGCGCGCTGGCGCGCTTACCCAGCTCATCGAGCTTCGATTCCAGGAGATCGACCCGGATGCCGTCGCGATCTTCGGGCACCGCCAGCAGGTCAAACCCGGCGCGCTCCAGAAAGTTCGTGTAGATGTAGTACATCGGGTCGGTGGTGACGACGATGCCTTTGGGCAGCACGTACGCCAGCGATTCGAGCAGGCTCGTCGCGCCATTGGGGCCGACGATGATTTCGCGATCGGCGAGCAGCTCTTCGGTCAATCCGCCGACCCGCTGCTCCAGGAGATAACGCCAGAGCGACGTCCGCAGGTTGTCCGAACCTGCCGGTCCGCCGTAGTTCATCGGCTGGCGGTACCGTTGCCGATCCTTCAGCACCGCCGCCAACGCCTCGACGATCTGGGCATTGGGAATGGTGCGTTCGTTGACGTAGCCCACACCGAGGTTGATGTCCACGCCGTCGCGGAAGTCGCCGGCGAACTCCGCCATCATGCGGTTCACCGGCGACGGCGTGCCCGATCGCTCGCCATAAGCGGAAAGCTCTACCGCGTCGGCGGTCCGCGTATCAGTCGATCCAGAAGCCATGCCTTCAACATAACCGATCTGCCATGGCGGTTCCGCATTTCCGCGGTGAGGGGACGGCTTTCATTTAGCGAGTACACGCACGCCGGGAGGGGCTGTGAGTTGCCCGGCACGCCCGGAAGCGGTACCTTGATCGGCCTGAAATCACACCGCCAGAAGTTCCCAAGCCTCCCTCACGAAGGAGTATTCTCGATGTGGAAGCTGCTTCCTCCGCTGTGCCTGATCGGCCTGATGCTGTCCCCCGTCGCGCCCGCCCCGGCGCAGGAATTCGATCCCGATCAATGGACGCTCGCGTTCGAGGACAAGTTCGAGCGCGAGGAGCCCGGGCCGCTCTACGAAAAGGGTGATCGCGCCAAGAGCGTCAGCATCGAAGACGGCCGCCTGCTGATCGTCGGCAGCGGGGCGTCGGCGATGATCGGCAAATCTTTCACCACGGACGTCCGTCTCGAGTTCGACTGCCAGGCGTGGCCCGAGCGCGATCCGGTGGATCTTTCCGCCAAGATCAGCGAGGTCTACCTCTTCGGCTTCGGGGCGCGTTCCAACCTCGCCAATCATCTTCTCGGCCCGGGCATGAACGTCGTCGATCTTGATCCGGAGATGCTCATCGAGAAGGGCCGCACCTACCACATGGTGGCCCAGCGCGAAGGCCGGCGCATGTTCTACCAGGTGGACGGGGAGATCATTCTCGACGGCACCTCCGAGAATCTCGTGGGTGGCCAGGAGTTCGATCGCGTCGGCTTCATCACCTGGAGCGGCATGTACGTCGATAACGTGAAGGTCTACGAGCGCAAGACTCCGCACCCGGACACGCGGAAGTACATCACATCCGTGCCGGGCCTGCCCCTCGAACGCGAGGGACGCAAGGTCATGTACGTCGAGGGCACCGCCACGGGCACGCTCAAGAATGCGCTGGACGCCCTCAACGCCGGACAATACGAGAAGGCCATACAGCGTTTCATGGAGCTCGACAACGTCACGCTCAAGATGGCGGGGCTGGCCCATGTCTATGGTGATGTCAATTACGTCGAGAAACCTTCGTACGGCAAGCGCGGGGACTTCCGCGACTTCGGAGACCTCGGCGCATTCGCGGACCTGTGGCGTCAGGCGGCGGAGGCCAACCCGGACAACGTCCTGCTGAAGGCATACCTTCCCGCCGCCGAAGCCTTCGGCCGGCTCCACATGAGTCGCAGCGGTCACAACGACGCGACGATGCTGCTCAGCCTCGGCGAGAAGGGCAACCCGTTCTATCACAAGGCCAAGCTCTACAAGGCGCGCTACATCTTCTGGGACGGCATGGAAGGCGCGAGCGGCGAACGCAAGAACCAGGCGCACGACATGATGCGTGAGCTCCACACCATCTGGCCCGACAACCGCGTGCTGAACGAGTATGTCGGTGAGCCAGTACCGTGGGGCGAGGAACTCAACGCCGATACCGAAAATCACCCCGCCTGGGCGGCGTATCTCCGCGAGGCGTATGCGCGCGAGGTGGCCATCATGGAGCGTTTCGTCGATGCGCGGCAGGCGCCCAACGGCGAGTTCGGCGGTGGTTGGGGCGACGACGTGGAAATGATGCGGAAGTGGGTGCCCATCGCCGCCATCAGCACCTGCGCCGAGAAAGTCCGCCGCGGCATCGACAATCTGACCGAGGGCATCCATCAGTACATGGCGCCGCGCGGCTACTCCGAAGGCATTGCCGATGTCGAACACTCCGCCGAGCCGACCGCCGATGTCTATCCCACCATGCTCGTCTTGCGCCACGGCGATCCGCGCTACTACGAGATGAATCTGCAGACCTGCAAGATCATCAAGGATGTCATGATGGGCATCGATGCCAACGGCTACCCGCGGGCCAAGGCGGTCGAGATCGGCGCGCGGGGCGCGAACACGAAGCAGATGAGCGGCGGAGGCGACACCGGCTATCACGCCCGGGCCATGAAGCACTTCTACTACGCCGCTTGGTACGGCAACGACGAAGCCCTCGACTGGTACGTCCGCTGGGCGAAGGGCTGGGGCCACACGATCCTGATCGATGAGCCGAACAAGCCGGCGGGCGTGGCCCCGGGCACGATCTGGTATCCGAGCGGGTCGTACTATCCGCCCAACGGTGAACTCTGGTTTAGCGACAAGGCGGAGAACTACTACGGCGTCATGGGCCTGCCCATCATGATCCACCAGTCGCTGCTGGCGGCGTACATGCTCGCGCCCGATCGCGAATTGCTGCATCCCGTGCAGCGCATGCTCGACCTCGCCACCAGCGGTCCGCTATACGTCGACGGGCATGAACCGCCATCGCGCGAATGGGCGCTGGCCAGTCTCGCCCATCAGGCGAGCAGCAACGTCACAAGTCTCTACCGCACGCTGACCGGCGAGCGCGTCTACGACGAGTACACACGCCGCTTCGGCACGCCGCCGCAGCAGTACCAGATCTCACAGGATCTCTCCGCCTACCTCGACAGTTTCGAGACGGCCGCGAAGAGCCTGCGTCACAACCTCTGGTATTACACGACGGAGGTGCTCTCGACGGACCGTCTGCACCTGCCGTCGGTCGAGGCGGTGTGGGGGGCGTACTCCGGCGCGGTGTCCACCTTCGTCGACGCCGAAGCCCCGACCATGGGCGTGACCTATGAGACGCCTGACGCGAACTTCGCCGCCATCGTCACCGAGAACTCCGAGACCCGGTTGCGGTTGTGGATCTACACCTTCTGGGACGAGCCGCAGGAGATCACGCTGAACCTCTGGCGGCTCACGCCCGGCGATTACCTCGTGACGCAAGGCGAACTCATGGACGGCGAACGGCCGTTCCAGCACCGCTACGATTGGAGCGATCCCGCACTCGTGCGCATTCTCCATCGCGCCGAGCCGGTTTCGATCGTCGTGCCGCCCAAGAAAACCTGGGTCGTCGATTTCCGGCTGCATCGTGTCGCCGACGTGCCGCGCTACGCCTGTGACCTGGCAATTCACACGCGGGATCTGGCCGTCGACGGGGAGAACGTTCTGGTCACGATACATAACATCGGCAATGCTCCGGCGGAGCATTTCTCCGTCGCCACGCAGGTCCTGGAGAAAGATGGCTGGGTCACGGCCGACGAGGTGCTCGTGGATCGCCTCTCGCACCCGACGGAGTACATCCCCTTTACCGCCGAGGTCGAGTTGAAACGGCCTGCCGGAGTGCCTGACGACCGGTGGCGAGTGGTGCTCGACCCCGCCGACGATCTTTACGAGATCACCGAAATGAACAACGTTGCCTCACCCGGGCAGTGATCCCTCGAACCCGGTGAGGATGTGTCTATAATGGGACACCCCCGAGGCGAAGCCGGCATCGTGATGTCGACAGCTTCGCTCATTGAACAACGAGCCTCACACACGCTGGAGCGCGAAGGAGGATTTCACATGGTCCGCAATGCACGACGATTCATCCTGCTGGCGAGCCTGGCGCTGGGCTTCGCGATCCCCTCGATTGCCCACGCCGACGATCACGGGTTCGTCTCGATCTTCGACGGGAAGACGCTGAAGCACTGGGACGGCAATCCCGAGCTCTGGCGCGTCGAGGACGGCGCCATCACGGGCGAGACGAAGGAAGACGCCCCGATCAAGTACAACCACTTCATCATCTGGCGTGGCGGCGAGATCGATGATTTCGAGTTGAAGTTCCAGTTCCGCACCCACTCGGGCAACAGCGGCTGCCAGTACCGCAGCTTCGAGGTGCCCAAGGTCGGCCCGTGGTCGGTCGGCGGCTACCAGGCCGACTTCGAGTTCGGCAAGCAGTGGAGTGGCATTCTTTACGGCGAGCAGTACCGCGGCATCCTCGCCGAGCGCGGGGCGATGTCCGTCATCGGCGACGACCACAAGCCGGAAATCGTCAGCAGGTTCGGCGATCCCGACGAACTCGGCGCCGTCGTCAAGCCCGGCGAGTGGAACGATTACCACATCATCGCCCAGGGCTATCACTTCGTTCACAAGATCAATGGCGAAGTATTGTGTGAAGCGGTCGACCTGGATCATGAGATGCGACGCCGCAGCGGGATCCTCGCGTTCCAGCTTCATGCCGGACCGCCGATGAAGCTGCAGGTCCGCGATATCAAGCTCAAGAGGCTGCCCATGAGAGACAAGAAGAAGGTCGTGTTCATTGCCGGTAAGGAGAGCCACGGCTTCGGCGCCCACGAGCACAAGGCCGGCTGCATGCTCCTCGCCGACCTGATCAACAAGAACCACCCGGACATTCACGCCACGGTCTACACCGGAGGATGGCCCGACGACCCGACGCTCTTCGACAACGCCGACGCCGTGGTCATGTACTGCGACGGCGGACAGGGCCACATGGTCAACGATCATCTCGATGTGGTCGATCGCTTCGCCAAGCAGGGCCTCGGCGTGGCGTGCCTGCACTATGGTGTGGAAGTGCCCAAGGGCAAGTCGGGCGACAAGTTCCTCGAATGGATCGGCGGTTACTTCGAGACCTACTGGTCGGTCAACCCGCATTGGGTGGCGGAGTTCAAGACGCTGCCGGACCATCCCATTACGCGCGGCGTGAAGCCGTTCACCATCAACGATGAGTGGTACTACAACATGCGGTTCACCAGGGACATGGAAGGCGTGACCGAGATCCTCACCGCCATCCCGCCGGCGAGCACGCTCGATCGCCCCGACGGACCGCACAGCAACAACCCGCACGTCCGCAAGCTCAAAGGCAAGCCGACTTGTGTGGCGTGGGCGTACGAGCGACCCGGCGACGGGCGCGGCTTCGGTCTGACCGGCGGCCACTTCCACTGGAACTGGGGCCACGACCAGATGCGCAAGCTCGTGCTCAACGCACTTACATGGGTGGCCGAGGCGGAAGTGCCGGAGAAGGGCGTCCATTCGGATTCGCTGACCGTGGATGACCTCCTGGCCAACCAGGATTTCGAGACGCCCGACAAGTTCAAGAAGGAAGAGATGGCCCAGCAACTGGCGGAGTGGAATCGGTAACGGACCGCGCGGCCGTTTCCCCTTCGCTCCGAGTGTTATTCCGGAGGACGACGCGGTCCGCGCGGATCACGGGGCGGCCCCGGAGCAATGTGCGGCGGACCGTCGCGGAAACCCCGGCGACCGGGGCCGTGCTCCCCGCGCGGCGGCATCATGCCCCTGCCCTCGAGCACGTTCTGCAACTGCTCGTCGAGAAGGGTCTCCTTGTTCGCTTCGACCTGCGCGATCCGTCGCTTCATCTCCGCCAGACGCGCTTCCAGTTCCTCGATTTCCCGGCGATGATGCGAAACGCGGTCTTCGAACAGCCCCTCCATGGTCGCGCGGATCTCGGACTTCAGCCGTGACTTCTCCTCGTCCGTCGTGGCAGCCCGATACTGTCGACCTTTGCGCTGGATCTCGCGCATCTTCTCGAAGTGTTCTTGCCGAAGTCCCCGCCCGCGCGGACCCATTTGGTCGATCATGAAGTTGCGCACCCGTTCCGCCATGCGCATGAAGCCTTCCTCGTCCTCGCTGCGCAACCGAATCAGCTTCTCGTGCAACTCGGGGAAGTTCTGCTCCACGCGTTCGAGAAACGCATCAATGGACTCCTCGGTCAGTTCAGGCAGTTCGAGCATCTCCGGATCCCGCTCAGGTCGCATCGGACCCCGTCCCCCGCGATCGCGGGAGAATCTTCCCCGATCATCCATCGGGCGATAGGGCCGACTGGCAGCGCCGCGACGCCCCTCCGACCCACGTTGTCGCGCTTCACGAAGCCGCTGGAAAAAGGGGCGAGGGCCGGCCAGCGGCGGTCGGTCCTCTTCAGGACCGGCGGGAACGGCATGCCCCTCCTCCTCCGCCGCAGGAGTTGCCGGGGCCTTCTCTTCCGCCCACACCGCGAACCCGAGCACCAGCACGAGGCTCCCGCTGATCAGCGATCCCGTGACCATCCGTCCGAGTCGTGTCATCCCAACGCCTCCCGCACCGTATCCGCCGCGCTTTCCTGCCGCGCGCCTGTGTCTTCCAGCATCGCGTCGATGTCTGCCATGATTTCGTTCAACTGACGGACCGCCTCCATCGGGTCCGCCAGATCCTCGGGCAGCGACGCCAGTTGCGACTCCACCGTATCGATCTCATCCTCCATGCTCCCGTCATCCGACGAGGCGTCCACGCCGAGGCCATCGTTGGAAAACGCTTCCATGGAAGTCACCAGCGCGAGAATCTCCTGCTCGAGTTTCTCGCCTTCAGGTTGAGCATTCACGACCAACTCGCTGTCTTTCCGCTGCGCGGAATCGGCGATCGGATCATTCGTGTCGGGCTCCCTGCTGTTCCACAAATACATGCCCGCCACCAACGCCAGCGCCGCGGCGGCGGCCAGCCCGGCCCAGGTCCATCCCTTCGCCCAACCGGCGCGATGCGTGGCCACGTTCCCGGCCAGTTCGACGTGCATGGCGGAACGTGCCCGATCAAGCGCTTCTGCTGCAGGTTCCGGCTGCGCTTGATCGCGCATCCACGCTTCGTTCAGTTCGTGGCGTACCGCCGCTTTCGCGCGATCCACCGCCGCCTCACTCGGCTTCACCCTCGACAGGTCATCCGACAGGGCGGCGCGCATGGCCTCCGCCTCGCGCTCGAGCTGTTTCAATTTCTCCCGCTGCTCGTTCATGGCTCTTGTCCGTCGTCCTTTCAGCCTCGCGTCCCAACGGATCCGGCCAATTGGGCCGGGCGCCGTTCATGCCATCCCGTTCGCCCCTCGACTCACGTTTCCATCAACTCGCGCAATCGCGCCAATCCGCGATGCCCTCTCGCCAGTGCCGTTCCCAAGGGCGTGCCCATTTCCCTGGCGATCTCCTTGAACGACATTTGCGAGAAGTGCCGCATGCAGATTACCTCGCGCTCCGCTTCGGGCAGTTGCGCGATCGCCTCCTGCATCCGGTCGAGTTGTTCCGCCCGCTCCATCGCGGCGTCGGGCAACTCGCCGTTCACGTCCACCGCCTGGGCGAGCACCTCCGCCGATTCTCCCGCTTCGTCCCGGATCGACGACTCCGACTTCACGGCACTGCGCCGCTTCGCCTTTCGTACACGGTCGCGAACCAGGTTCGTGGCGATCCGGAAGATCCATCCGTCGAACCGGCCGTCGTGCGTGTACTGGTCGATCGTCCGCACCACGCGGACGAACACCTCCTGCATCAGATCTTCCGCCACGCTGCGCCGACCGGTCAGCCGGTACAGGTAACCGTAGATCCGCCGGCTGTAGGCGTCGATCAGCGCATCGAAGGCCTCCGGCTCGCGCCGCTGGGCCCGGCGGATCACCTCTTCCAACTGTTCCAGTTCCAGTGCCTCGGATGCCGGCATAGGGTCTGAACGTCCTCCAGCCCGGGAAATTGCCGAAAATCGGCATTCCCGCTGACGATTATCCGTTTTTTCGAGCGACAGCCGCTTTCAAGCCTCCCATCGGCGGATCGGGACGCGATCAAGGAGTTATTTTCGGACGCCGCCATCACCGGAATTGGTGACCGAACGCCCGGAAGGCTGGCCCTGCCATGCAGCCTGACGCTGGTCGGGAGGTATCCTCCGGCGTCAGGAAGGGATCCCCGTGCCCGGCATGGCTTGGTGTGTGTTCGTCACGTATCATCGCTCTCATGAGTGAATCGAAGCTTCGCATCGGGATCGTCGGTGGCGGGACGGCCATGCGCGAGCGGCACATGCCGGTGTTGCGCGATCATGATGACGTCGAACTTGTGGCGGTGTGCAACCGGCGCGTCGAATCCTCCCGCCAGTTCGCCGACGACTTCGATATCCAGCGCATCGCGTATCACTGGGAAGAGCTGGCCCGCATCGACGAACTCGACATCGTCTGGATCGCCACGCCGCCGCATCTGCACACGCCGATCGCCTGCGAAGCGCTGCGCCAGGGCAAGCACGTCTTCTGCCCCTCGCCCCCGGCCCACACGCTCGACCACGCGCGACAACTTCTGGCGGCGGTCCGCGATCATCCGCACCTCGTCGTCGGCCTCGCGTCGCCACCGGTCGGCCGCGCGGGCGACGCTGCCATGCGCAAGCTGCTGCACGAGGAACGCTTCGTCGGCGCGCCGAGGCAGATCGCCCTCACCAGCGTCGCCGGTCACCTGCTCGACCCGGAGTATCCCGCCCAGTGGCGGCTGCTTTCGGAATCGGCCGGCGCGAACGTCCTGACGCTCGCCATCTACCTCGACATCCTGCTCCGCTGGATCGGCCCCGTCCGCCATGTGCTCGCCCTCACGCGCCTCTGGACACGCGAACGCTTGCACCTCGACACCGCTCAGTCCGTGCCCGTCGACGTGCCCGAGTCCGCCAACATCCTGCTCGAATTCGAGGGCGGCGCCGTCGGTCAACTCACCATCAATGGCGTCAGCGCCCACGGCCCTTCGGATCACGTCTCCATCCACGGCACTGAGGGCACGCTCGTGTACGACTTCAGCATCGATCCCGCCGCCGAGCGCCTCGAAGGCGCGCGCCGCGACGAGGAAGCCATGCGCGAAATTCCGATCGACGAACCTGCGCAGGCGCGCGAATCGGCGGAAGTGGCATTTCTACGCGCCGTGCGCGCCAGCGACGCGAACGCTTTTCGCGCGCAACTTCAAACCGCCACGGAAGTTCTCACCGTGATCGACGCCATTGCGCGCTCCGCGAGTCGAGGACAAAGAATCTCTATATCTGACCCAATATGAAAAATGTGGAATCGGCGATGTTAATATGGGGGATATGCCTGGACGCGGTCTTCACGCTCTGCTAATATTCCATGGCACGAGCGATGGGCCGTCAGGGATGTCGGGCACGTCGCTTTTTCGGGCCGAGCCGCCGAACGACCCAGCCACCAGCGTAAGGGAGTACGTCATGCAACCACCTTCACTCACCAGTCGGGATTTCGTCCAGCACACGCGCTCCCTTGTGGAAAGCAGGAACGTCGAAAGGCTTGTCGAATACCTCCGCGCGGAATGGCCGCCGGAACACCTGGCGGCGATGCTCGACGTGGACGACGAGGAGACGGTCAAACTCGCGCTGGTCAGCCTGGCGCTGGTGGGTGAGTGTGACCAGGCGCCGAAGGTGGCGCAGCAGCTCCACGATGCGGACGACTACACCGCCGGCCTGGCGGAGCACGCCTTGTGGAACATCTGGTTTCGCGCGGGATCGCCGACGTCGGTCGGCATGTTGCGGGAGGCGGTCGACTGCCTCGCGGAGAAGCGTGTGGGCGAAGCGAAGCGTCTCCTGACCGTGCTGACGCTGGAAGAGCCCGAATTCGCCGAAGCGCACCACCAGCACGCTATCGCCTGCCTGGCCGACGGCGACCACGACCGGGCGATCCGCAGCGGTCGGCGCGCCCTGGCGTTGAACCCGGATCACTTCGGCGTCTTGACCACGCTCGGACACGCCTATGCCTGCACCGGGCGTTACGCGCGGGCGCTGCAGTGGTACCACGCCGCGTTGCGCGCCCACCCGCGCCTCAAAGGCATCGCGCCATGCATCGAGGCGATCACGAAACGCATTCGGCAACCGCAGACATCGGCGGAAGCCGCGCCGCAGCCGCTTCGCCAGCGCGCGTGAGTGATCGTGGGCGCCACGTCCGCGTCGGAATCACGTTTCGGCGCGAGGATTACTCTTCGGTGGGAATCGGCCAGAAGACGTAGTCGCTTTCGATGAAGCGGCTGACCTTGAGTTGTTGATCGAACTCATACCCCCATCGTTTGTGATGCTTGCCGCTCTGGTCCTCGCCATCCCAGCCGACGCTGTAGAGGCGGAACTTCTCTTTCTTGGATTCGTAGAGGAACGGCTTGCCCGAGAAGGGATCGATCCGCAGCGCACGCGGCAAAAAGTCGTCGATCTGCTCCAGCTTCAACGGCCATCGCCCCCACTTGTCCTGGTAGCAGTGAATGGCCAGGATGCACTGCGTCGCGCGGCGCTCGGTCTCCATCTGGATGAGCAACTCGTAGAGTCTGCTTTTCTCAAACGTAGAGAATTCAACCAGGATATCCTTGCGCCACACTTCCTCGTAGTCATAATGCAGTCTTTGGACCTCTTGTGGTGAGTCATTCAGTGTCGCTCTGCGCAAACGTGACTGCCATCGAGTCCATGCCCTTACTGATTCTACTGCATCGTAGTCCATGAGAATCTCTTCCAGATCCGGCGGAGGCGCATCATAGAGGGTTGGGAAAAGACCTGATTGTGCCCGAATGCACTTCGCCAGTTTCTCGATGCGATTCGAAGCCAGCTCCGGTTGCTTGCGGACTTCATCCGAATAGGCATATTGAAGCACAGAATAGAAATAGGCCATATCGAGACCCTGGCTCTCGAGCATGGCCATCGGCTGACCGTCCGCCTCGCGCATCCATACCTGCAGCGCGAGCAAATCCATGGGCGGCAATACATCCTCTTCCATTGCTGTGACGAGACTGTCATACAGTGATTGTCGACATGCGATGCCTACGCGTGCCCGAAGGGCTTCCGAACCTCGCTCGACCTGCTGAGCTAGCTTCAACGCCATGCGAAAAGACTCCCTCATGGCGGCGGGATTCACCGTTCCTTTCGGCGCGCGCCAAGCATTGCTCAGCAGAATTCTCACGGCTTTACGATTCGTGGCTAGTGAATCAAGCGGATAATGGATGAGAATGGGTTCCTCGCCGGTGAATCCCCAATCGACTTCCGATCCGCCTGGCACCGTCGAGTCGGGCGAGAAGGGTCTTATCTTGCCGAAGTATCTGGGTTTCTCCGCGATCTCGTGCAGCCGGTCGTACAAGCCGTGCTTCATTTGAAGCTGGTAGGCCTTCTCCCATCGCGGATGGTCCTTCGGGTCCCATGCGTACTTTTCGAACTCGTTGTCGTAATCCAGGAACAAGCCGGGTGTGCCGCCATCGTCGTCGATCCGTCCCCAGAGTCGATCATTGGCGGCCCGCTCCTCCGCCGTGCCGTCATTAGGGTACGTGATCGCTTTCCAGAGCGGGGCGGCGTTGTCCTCCGGATCGACACGCCGCTGATCGCGCCACCACTGCAGGTAATCGACCTCGTGATGAAAGTCGGGTGGCGGTGGCCAGTCGGCGGGCCATGTCTCCAGACCGATTTCCTGCGCAAGTTCTTGTGCGTACGTCGCAACCGCCTCGTCCGCCGGTTCCGCCGCGAACCATGGCACGAGTGTGAGCATCAACCCCTGGAACATGCGTCACCTCCCTTGGATACTCCAGTGTACGGAGACTCAGGTGGCTTCATCCACCTCGTTAAGGCGAAGCGAATCATTGCGCGATTGGCGACTCTTGCGGCCGCCACGTAAATCGTTGCCCAGCCGGGCGTTGCGAGCGACAACGACTTTCCGCGGCGGGTATTTGATATCGATATCCCGGTTCATCCGATACAATACCTTTGTTGATGGCGGTCAGGATCTGACCCGCTTCGTTCGATCGGAACGGCGGAGCGATCGCCCGTCCCCAGCGGAAACTCAAGTCCATGCGTCAATTCTGTCGGATCATCGGAACGGTGGGTGTGATGCTGCTAGCCGGCACCGGATACGTCCGCGCCGCCACGGCGACGTTCACGCTCGACCCGGACGAGTCCTGGCTTCAACTGTCCGCCTCAATCTGCACCTGCGACGAGACGATGACGTTCGAGCCGCAGAACCTCGGCAGTCTGTTCGCGCACTACGAAGGCACGATCCAGGTCGATCTCGGCGACGACACGATCACGTTCAAGGAAGCCCAGGCGGATGCCCTGCTCAACGGACTGCACAACCCCGGTCTGAGCGGCGGACCCGGTTTCGCGACGGGCAACTACGGCGGACGCGTGCGCGAACGACTCGCGACGGTGTTCGAGATGGCGTTGCGCTCCCTGTCGCTGAATCTCTCAAGCGATGCGATTGCGCTGAACGGCAATCACTTCGTCACACCGGGGATCGAGGTGGGTGTGCGCGAGGGCGTGGCGGACTACCGCGAGCACAACCTCGCGATCTTCCCGATCGGCTTCGGCCGACTGGACTTGAAAGACCTCACCGCGCCGAACATCGACGGCAACTCCGGCACGCTGCTCCAGGGGGATCACGTCGCGCTGCTTCGTGTTCCGATGCTCTTCGGGATGCAGGTGACTTTTCCCGATTCGAACGCGGGGGATACTGCCGCGGCGGGCGAGCCGCTGTTCACCGGACAGGGCGAACCGCTGCTGACGCGCCACATGACGCTCACCTTCGAAGGCCGATTGCAGGGCACATACCGCGTTCCCGAACCGGCGACCGCACTCCTGCTTCTCATCGGGATCGCCACGATCCCTCGTCGTCGGCGCCGACGTTGATTCTTTGATTGTGAATCCATGAAGCGACGCGCGTGAAGTGCGTTCATGCATCGCGTTCCCATCCCGTGTTGCCGGGATGCGTCCGCAGGTATTCCTCATCCAGTGTAAGCCCGAACCCGGGATCCTCGCCGAGATGGAACACGCCGTTGTCGAGGCGTGGGCGTTGCGCGAAGTAGTCGGCGAGCGTATCCATGGCGGGGACGACGTATTCGCAGAGCAGCGGCGGTCGCGCGGCGGCGGCGAGGGAGGCGGTGAAGAAACTGGGACCGGTGGTCATGCAGATCCGCCCCGCACGTTGGGCAATGTCTGCCACTCCATGGAAGCCGCTCACGCCTCCGCAGCAGAAGGGCTGCACCTGAACGAGGTCCACGCCTTCGCGTTCGATAAGATCCCCGAACGCCACCGGTAGATGCTCGCTTTCACCCGAGGCGAGCGGGATCGACGATTCGGCTTTGAAGCGGATAGCGGCCTTGCGATCGAAGGCGAACACCGGCTCCTCAAACCAGGCGATCTGGTACTCGGCGATGCGCCGGGCCACGTCGAGCGCCGTATCAACCGTCCAGCACTGGTTGGCATCGACCGCCAATGCCACGTCCGGACCGAGGGCATCGCGTACCAGGCGGACGCGCTCGACATCGCGATCGGGTGAGCGTCCGCCATCGACGCCGACCTTCATCTTGACCGTGGTGAATCCGCGATCCACGAGCGCGAGCATGGAGGCGATCAGCTCATCGTCGCTTTCGTTGACCCAGCCGGCGGTGGCATAGGTTTCGACACGCGGCACCGACGCGCCGTCTTCGCGCTGCCAGATCGGGCGACGCTCCCACTTGGCGAGGATGTCATGCACCGCCACGTCCACGGAGCTCAGGACATTCATCCCCAGGCCGTCGTGCCCGACGTAACGCAGTGCCCAGAACACGCGCTCGCGCGTTTCCGCCCAGCGATCCAGCGGCATGCCGAGCAGCAACGGTGCGACCACGGAGCGCAGGACGCGGCTTTCGATGTAGGTGGTGAGGCTGAGCCCTTCGTAGCCGTCATCCGTGCGCAAGCGGAGCAGCGAGGGATTGAACGTCGGAAAAGGGCCACAGGTGGCATCGTGGATCGGGCGGTCGTAAGGCGGCGGTTGGTGATGGGTGACGCGAACGGAACGGATGGTGATGTCCATGCGTGCCTCTTTCAGGATAAGGATGATGCCGCCGATGATACCGGCCCCGCCGGACCCGTGTCACGTTTGGGGATAGGGCATCGTCCCGGAGGACCAGGAACCACGACCCACTTAATGTTCGGAGCCAAACACTTCGATATGGAATCATAAGGCCTTTTGACGCAGATGCTTACCGCAGCCAACCCTGAAATGGCCCTGTCCCGCCATCCCGTCGGACAGGAACTCCTTTTAATGGTCGGCCCCTTCCCCGTATAATGGCGACTGTCCAAGTGCGTTGAGGTGGGAAGTGAACCAGATCCACCGATGCCGTCTGCCGGGCAGTGGCCGAACGTCCACAGACATGGATCGGGGAATCGCACGGGCCGTTCACTTCGACGGATTCCTCTCCGAAACTCCCATCGCCCTCGGCCGACACAGACACGTGAGCGAACGCGAGGCCTGACCGCGCGCCGATCTTCGATGCAGGTGGCGGCAAGGATCACGCGCCGGGTCCTTGGGGCCCGTGAATGACGATTCAAGTGCGGGGTATTCCATCCGGTTCATCGGATTCAATCAGTTCGGAAAGGAAGTACATTCATGAACGGTCACAGGGTCGCGTCCACTTGGGGTATGGCACTCATTCTGATCGGAAGCTTCGGTGTTCTCCCGGCACGGGGGCAGGAAGAAGTGGTGGACGGCTTGAGCGTCCGCCGTTCGCCGACGACGGGACTCGCTTCGTTCGTGCGCGTGACCGCGCAAGCCGACGCCCAGGGCCCCGCCGCCGCGCCGCAGGATCCCACCGCGTTCCTGCAGCAACACGCGGCATTGTTCGGCGTCGAGGACGTGAATACCGAACTGGCCGAAATGCAGATGGACGTGGACCTGCTCGGACGGACACACACGGTCTACGATCAGTATCATCAGGGCATTCGCGTCTTCGGCGGACAGTTGCGCGTGCACCGCGATGTGCAGGGCCGCGTCTACGCCGCCAACGGTGACTTCTTCCCCGTCTCCGACAAGCTGCCGACGATTCCCGCCGTGGGACAGGAGAACGCCGAAGCCATCGCCGCCGGCGCCATGGGGTCCGTCACTCCGGTTCTGCAGAAGAGCGAACTGGTCATCGTCGATCCCGGCTGGTACGGCGACCCGGCACGAAGCGCACGCCTCGCGTGGTACGTCATCCTCTATGACAACCAGATTCCCGCGCGGGACGGTTTCTTCGTCGATGCCCTTTCCGGAGAACTCCTCGACCATTGGGACCTCATTCATACCGCCAGGAACCGCAAGATCCGCGATGCCAATGGCACGAGTAACCTGAACGCGCCGGTCGCCCGCGCCGAAGGCCAACCCCCGCATCCCGAGGAGGATGTCAACCGAGCCTACGACTATGCCGGAGACGTGTACGACTACTTCTTCCACGGGCACGGGCGTGACAGCATCAACGGCAACGGCATCGACCTGGAAATCGTGGTCTATTTCGATTCCGGAGGGTTCTGCCCGAATGCGTTCTGGAACGGCGAGCAGATGGTCTTCTGCCCCGGCACCGTGACCGACGACATCATGGCGCACGAATTGACGCACGGCGTGACGGACTACACCGCCGACCTGATCTACCAGAATCAATCCGGCCAGTTGAACGAGTCGTTCTCCGACGTCTTCGGAGAACTTGTCGACCTGTTCAATGGCGACGCCGCCTACGTGGGAACGCCCGGTGGGCCGTCATGGCCCGACCACCCGACCGGTCCGGGCAAGGATACGCCGAACAATGCCCGATCCAATTGTAGCTATTACCCATCCCACGGCGACGGTGTTCGGTGGCTGCTTGGGGAGGATGCTACGGCGTTCGGCGGTGAAATCCGCGACATGTGGGATCCGACGTGCTTTGGCGATCCTGATGAGAGCGACAGTCCGCTGCAGGTCTGCCAGGCCTTCGACAACGGCGGCGTGCACATCGGCAGCGGCATTCCGAATCACGCCTTTGCCATCGTGACCGACGGCAAGACCTTCAACGACATCACCGTGCAGGGCATCGGCCCGATCAAAGCCGGCGCGGTCTGGTATCGCGCGTTGAGTGTTTACCTCACGCCGACCTCGGACTTCGTGGACTCCTTCGACGCCTTTACCCAGGCGGCGACGGACCTGGTCGGCACGACGCTGACGGACCCGCGCACCGGCGCGCTCTCCACGGAGACCTTCACGACCGCTGATGCCGAGCAGGTGCGCCTGGCGCTGCTGGCGGTGGAGATGGATCGCCCGGGGACGTGCGGCGGACGCTTCACTTCCACACCGCCGACACTTTGCGACAACATCACGCCCCTGTACGAGGACCCGCTCGACGACATGGGCGACTGGGCCGCGACGGGGAACTGGGAGTTTCAGGGCGGATCCTGGTTCTGCCCGAACCGGGATGCCACCAGCGGCGACGTGACCGGCACGCATCGGCTGACCTCCCCGGAGATCACGCTCGACGGCGGACTGCTCGATCCGATCCTGATCGTTCGCCATCGCTTCAATGTCGAATACGGCTGGGACGGAGGCATTTTTGAAATCTCCGTCAACGGTGCCGGGTGGAAGTCATTGCGATCCTTCCTGCACAACGGTTACAGCACCGGCCTTTACCCGGACTTCTTCAGCAACACGAATCCGCTCGAAGGCCAGCCTGCGTTCACGGGCAACTCCGGATCATGGGGCGAGTCGGTGGCGGATCTTTCGGAACTGGTCAGCGGCGGGGAAACCATCAGGCTTCGCTTCACCTTCGGCGAAGACTTCTGCTGCGGAACGAACGCCGGCTGGACCATCGATACCGTGTCGGTGCAGCATTGCGGCATTCAGCCCGTCTACGAGTTCACCGGCGAGTTCGTCGCCGACGACACCGGCCAGGCGATGGAGAACGGCAGCATCGATCCGGGCGAAACGGTGCAACTGAACATTGAATTGACCAACGTCGGCAACGAAGACGCGCTCGACGTCACCTCGACGCTGAGTGCCACATCTCCCACGGTCCTCGTGGAACCCGGTTTCGAGAACTCGGACTTCCCCGACATCCTGATCGGTGAGGTCGGCACCAACGTGACCCCGTTCAAGATCACGGTCTCCAACGAGCACGAACCGTGCGATCCGATCAATCTCCAACTCGATCTGCAGTCGGAGAACGATGAGCTCGCACTGATGTTCAGCCTGCCGACAAGCCAGGATCCGGATTCGGACGGGGACGAGGTTGGTGATCTCTGCGACAACTGTCCGGACGACGCCAACGAAGACCAGGCGGATCTCGACGTGGATGGCTACGGCGATGTGTGCGACAACTGCCCGAACGTCTCCAACGAAGACCAGGCGGATAACGACGGCGATCTTTTCGGTGACGTGTGCGACAACTGCCCGGACGACGCCAACGCCGACCAGGCCGACGCCGACTTCGACGGCATCGGCGACGTGTGCGACGCCTGCCCGTTCGACCCGGCCAACGACGAAGATGGCGACGGGGTGTGTGGCGATGTGGACATCTGCCCCGTCGATCCGAACCCGGGTCAGGAAGATGAAGACCAGGACGGGCTCGGCGATGTCTGTGACAACTGCCCGGCCGATGCCAACCCGGACCAGGCCGACGGTGACGGCGACGGCGCGGGCAACGCCTGCGACAACTGCCCCGGCCTGCCCAACCCGGGACAGACCGATACCGACGGGGACGGCACGGGCGACGAGTGCGATGAGTGCCCCGAGGACGCCAACAAGACCGCCCCGGGCATCTGCGGTTGCGGCGCGACGGACGAGGATACCGACGCCGACAAGATTCTGGATTGCGAGGACCTCTGTCTCGGTACGCCCGCCGGGGAACAGGTGGACGCCGACGGCTGCACCTGTGCCCAGTTAGACTCCGATGACGACGGGACCATCGATTGTGACGACGCGTGCCCCGAGGATGCCGAGAAACTGCTGCCCGGCCTGTGCGGCTGCGGCGTGGCCGACGTCGACGATGACGGGGACGAGATCCTCAACTGCTTCGACGTGTGCCCGAACACGGTCGACGGCGCGGCGGTCAATGTGGAAGGGTGCTCCTGCGATCAGATGGCGCCCAACATCGACCGCGACAAGGACGGGACACCGGACTGCCGTGACAACTGCCCGTCGCTCGCGAACATCACGCAGTTGGACAGCGACGGCGACGGCATCGGTAATGCCTGCGACAACTGCACGGAAGTTGCCAACGCCGATCAGGCCGACAGCGACGAAGACGGCCTCGGGGATGTCTGCGACACGAACAGCGATACGCCCGGTGGCGGTGGTGGCGGAACCGGCGGGGGCGGGACCGGCGGCACCGATCAGCCGGTTACCGAGGAACCGGACGGCACCGTCGGTGATGATGGCATGTTCGAGGGCAGCATCCTCGACGATGACGACAACGTGATCGGACAGATCATCGTTGCCGGCGCGGAGCCGGGTTCTTCGTTCGAGTTCGATATGACCGACAACACCACCCCCGGCCCGGGTTCGGGGACATTCCAGGGCTTCGTCGGAGGTGTCGGCCTCGGCCGGACCCTCAACGTGACGACGGATGCTCCGGACGGCTACACGATCACGCTCAGCATCGTCTTCACGCTGGAGGAGTTGGAGGCCGTCAACGTGGATCCGGAGGTGCTGGAGATGCACGTGCTGAACGAGGAAGCGACTCCGGCGACCTGGATCCCCGCCGGCGCCAACATCGGCGAGTCGGAACCGACCGGCGTGGTCGGTGAGTCGGGTTACTTCTTCGATACCGGCGATGACACCATCACGTACTGGGTGGAGCGCGACCGGTTGAGCGCCTTCGCGGTCGGCTGGGCGGGCAAGGTGATCTCCCCGACCGATGACGATCCCACGGTCGACGGGGGGGGATCCGACGACGACGATGATGCGCCGTCCTCACCCGATAACTCGACGGATGACGACACCGATACCGACACGGATGAGCCGTCTGACACCGGTGATGACGATGACGCCGGTCAGCCGACCACCGACGACGAGGACACCGCCGCGCCGGCCCTTTGTGGTGCGGGCAGTCCCCAGGCACTGATGGCCATGCTCGCGGGAATGTGCACGTTCTGGTTCGTGCAGCGTCGCCGCCGATAGGCTCACGCGGGACGGTGGCACGAGCGGCTGCCGGACAAGCTTTTATCGACCCTGTACGTCCGGTCTATCGCGATCGGGCGTGCAGGGCATGTTCCCTCCGTGAGGTCTTCTACGGCACACCGGTTCTTGCGACGTCAGCATCACGGCAAGGAAGCGACTCCCGTGCGCTGCCCGGCGTTCGGCGGGTTGGGATCCGGCGTGCGATGGATGTACGTAACTTCTGGCGGGGGCACGTTTTGGTTGCTGCGACACTGCCATCTTCGTAAGATGGCTCTTGAGAGCAAGCCAAGGACGGCATACCCCGCACGGACCCGTGGGCGGAGTACTCAAACCATCCCATTTTTAGCTTCTGAGGGTGTTTTTCATGACACGGATACATCGATGTGGTCGGGCGTTCGGACCGATGGTCGTGCTGGTTTCGGTGCTGCCGTGGATGCTCGGGCAAGGGTGCCCGCCCACGCAAGGTACGGGAGACGGCCTGTCCGTCTCGGCGGGTGAGGATGCCGCGACGACCGTGGGCACCCCGGTGACGCTGCAGGGCAGTGCGACGGGAGGCAGCGGCGTTTACGAATTCAGTTGGACGCCCACGGCCAATCTCGACGATGCGACCTCGAGCACGCCGATCTTCACGCCCACCGCCGCCGGGACGACCACCTTCCTGCTGACCGTGACCGACAGCCTCGGCACCCAGGCGTCCGATGCGGTGATCGTCGAGGTCACCGGTACGGATGACGATAACGACGCCGGCGCGGGCGCGCCGCTGGTGGCTGATGCCGGCCCGTCGCTTGCCGTGGTCGTGAACTCACCGGTCGTCCTGCAGGGCGCCGCGTCCGGCGGCCAGTCCCCGTACACGTACAGTTGGTCGCCGACCGACGGGCTGAGTGACCCGACCCTTCCCCAGCCGAGCTTCACGCCCACCGCCGCCGGCGAGACCACGTTCACGCTGACCGTGACTGACGACGATGGCAACACGGCCACGGATACGGCCACAATCACGGCGTCCACGGAAACCACGCTCGACTCGCTGACGTGGAGTGCGAACTTCGACGAGGGGGGTTACGAGATGGTGGCGGTGTTCAGCCAGGAACTCGATCGGGTCTCGGCGCAGAATGAAAACAACTATCGCGTCAGCGGTACCGAGCTGGAGCCCGAGAGCGCGGTCCTCGCCTCCGACGACCGCACGCTCACGCTGAACTTCCTCGCACCGCTTTCGACCAGTTCCGCCATCGACTTCAGCATGTCCAACGGCCTGCTGGATGCCATCGGCAATCCACTGCCTGCCTTCTCGGCCGTCCCGCAGGTCAATACCGGGGACACGGCCTCGACCGCACCGGAAATCGCGGCCGCGGGCGTGAAGTGGGGCATCGACTATGCCGGCAGCTACCAGCTGCTCGTCAACTTCACCGAAGCGATGGATCGCGCTTCGGCCGAAACGCTCTCGGCCTATCGCATCAACGGGACCTCACTGACCGCGAGCGAGGCGACTCTCGACGAGGATGGCCAGATGGTTTCGGTCATCTTCGACAATGTCGCGCTCAGTACGGATGCAAAGATCGACATCAGCGTCGGCAATATCATCAAGGACATCAACGGCAACGCCGCCGCACAACGGCTCGGCGTGACCATCGCGGTGAACAGCGCCGACACGACTTCCCCGAACGTCGTCGAGGTCCTGAGCCTGGGGGAGGGCAACAACGGATTCGAAGTGTCGATCGAATTCAGCGAGGCCATGAGCCGCGAGGATGTCGAGAAGACGCAGGCGTACCAGGGAACCGGATCGTTGCTGCAGACGCCCACCGATGCCAGCCTTTCCAACGACGGGCGGACGGTCATCCTCGTGTTTGACGACGCCCTCGCTCCGACCGATCGCGTCCGCATCGGCCTCGGCAATCTCGTCAAGGACATCAACAGCCGCATCTTCAGCCAGATCAACGCCGAGATCGGTGTCGAGACCGGCGACGTGACCGATCCGAACGGGCCGGCGTTGAAATGGGTGATCGGGGGTGAGGCCGACGGTTACCAGCTTCTCGCGGTTTTCCCGGAAGCGATGCTCAAGAGCACTGTCGAGGACGAGAACAACTGGCGGCTCGCCGGGACCACGGTCAAGCCTTCCGAGGTCACGCTGGCCAACGACGTCAAGACCGCCACGATCTCCTTTGATATTCCGGTTCGCCGCGATGCCCGCATCACCGTCTCGGTCAACGATCGCATTCGCGACGCCTCGGGCAATGCCATGCTGGAAGCCGATCTTCCGGTGTCCTCGAATCCCGCGGACACCGTCTCGCCGAAGGTGGTCATCGACCCGACATGGGTCGCGGACTACGGCACCGTGGACGGGCAGGTCGGCTATCGACTGACGCTCTCCTTCAGCGAGACCATGGACCTCAAGTCGGTGAGCAACCTGGCCAACTACACCATGGTCCGCGTGGACACGTCGGTGACACCGCATAAGCCACTCGGAAGCCTCGGCGGCCCGTCGCAGATCACCGTCGATCCCATGGGCCGCAAGCTCACCATGACCTTCGCCAGCACCTCCGGTGGGTTCCGCGGCGTGACCTCGTCGCTCATTCGCGACCGCCTGCTCATTTCCTCGCAGGTCCGTGACATGAACGGCAAGTCGACCTCGAGTGTCCAGCCGCAGGCCATCGCCCCGAATGCCGAAACCAATGGCCCGGTGATCGAGTCGATCGCCTGGTCGACGCAGAACAACAACCAGCCTTACCAGGTGGTCGTGCGTTTCAACGAGGCCCTCGACGCCGCTTCCGCCGCCGACGCGGCCAACTACCGCGTCAACCTCGACGGGGCGGGCGTGACCGAAGTCGCCGCCGATGCCAACGATCTGCCGACCGCGCCGACGCTCAACGCCGACGGACGCAGCGTCACGCTGTCCTTCAGCGAGGATGCCAACGCGTTCTTCTCGTCACTGGCCGATACGCTGATCGTCGATGCCGGCCAGGTGCTCGACATCAACGGCAACCCGTCCGCCGGTACCGCCGCCGCGGGTGAGTCCATCGCGCAGGATCCCGTGACCGACACGGTGGCGCCTCGCCTGCTTTCAACCCGATGGGTGGGCGATCCGAGTCTGCAGCAGTATCGATTGATCGCCGAGTTCAGCGAGCCTCTCGATGAGAATACCCTGGGTATTGTTCAGATCGTCAAGGAGGTTCTCTGTGCGATTTGTATTCTGGGAGAAGAGGGGGATCTGACCCTGCTGCCCGGCGGCAATCGTCTGGAAGTCCTCTTTGATGATGAGCCTCTGCCGACGGATGCCATGGTCGCGTTCGGCGAGATGTCAGACATGAATGGCAATCTGGCTGAACCGATCTCGATCCTCCCCGAGGAGATTATCTTCGTCGACACGCTGCCGAATCCGCTCGATTCCACGGCGCCATCACCGATCCCGGTCGAGATTGTTTCCCCGCCGGATCCGTTCGAGAATCGATTCGCCAGGTACGACGTCGACTTCCCCGGACCGGGCTATCAGGTACTGCTGCCCTTCGATGAAGTCCTCGATATCACCAGCGCGACCACGCGTACACATTATCGCGTCGGTGTGGATGGGACGTTGTTCTATCCCAACCTCGAGTTGCCGCCCGCACTCTCCGTCGACGGGTTCACGGTGTCCTTGAATTTCCTCACGCCGCTCTCGGTCTCGGCAGGCACCGACTACTTCGACTTCAGTGTGGCCGCCTCGGTCAAGGATCTCAACGGCAACGCCGTTCCGCAGTACGTCAACGATCCGCTGGGCCCGCCGTTCGTCTCGATCATCGCGCCCAACCCGGACGATACCAACCCGCCGACGATCATGGACGTCAATTATCAAGACGCATTGAATCCACAGACGTTCACCATCACGTTCAGCGAAGTGATGGATCGCGACGCGGCGGAGGATCCCGCTAATTACACTTGGGAACCACTGGATATTGTGACGACCACGGGGCTCAAGCTGGAGAACGACGGGACCACGCTCCAGTTGCAGATCGGACTCGGCGAAGATGCCGCCGGGGCGACGCTGAACATCAACGTCACCGACATCAACGGAAACGCCAATGAACCCTGCACTGATTGCGGCCCGTTCTGAGCGGGGGCGTATCCCATCAAGTAGGAAGGCCTCACGCCGGCGCGCTCAGCGCGTCGGCGTGTTTATTTGGAAGTCTTTGATCTGTTCCATCGGCACGATGCCGGTCGAGGCGCCCGGGGCCTGGATGCAGTGGGCGGCGGTGGCGTTGCCCAGCGCGGCGGCATCCGGCATCGCGAGCCCTTCGTTCAGCCCCGCCATGAACCCCGCACACCAACTGTCGCCCGCGCCCGTGGTGTCCACCACATTGTCCACGCGGTAGGCCGGCACGCGCGTTTCCGCTCCCGAGGCATCGCGGCAGAACGCCCCCTCCTGGTCCAACTTGATCACCACGTTCTTGCACCCGCGATCCTGAAACGCCCTGGCGATCGCCGACGGATCGTCGAGCCCGGTGATCGCCTTGGCCTCGGGCTGCGAAGGGATGAAGTAGTCCAGGTGGGGCAGGGCGGGGTGGATGTTGGCATGCCACGTCTCCGCCGGGGCGGAATCGAGGTAGACCGTATCGAGCAGCGTCTTCACGCCGGCGGCCTGGGCTTCCTTGAGGCACTTGCCGGTCTGCTCGCCATCGAACGTGGCCATCACCATCGTCCCGGTCACGAAGCAGAACCTGGCCTTCTTGACGATGCTCATGTCGATGTCGTCGTAACAGAGCGTGCCGTTGGTGCCCATGGTGTGAAAGAAACTGCGCTGGCCGCCACTGAGCACACACACGAAGGTGTACGGTGTGTGGACATCGCCGCTGCGGCTCACGCCCGCGCTGCCGACGCCGTACTTCTTCGCCTCGCTGACGACGAAGTCCCCCAAAGCATCCTCACCGACCTTGACGATCACGTCGCAACCGACGCCCATCTTGCCCAGCGCGATCGAGCAGTTCATGGCGTTGCCGCCGGTGGTCATCGTGAGCTTGTCAAACAGGCGCAGCCCGCCCGGCGGGGGATAGTCATCGATAGTTTGGCCGATGGCGTCCACGGTGCAGATGCCGACGTTCACGATGTTGCTCATGATCTCATCCTCGCTCGGGTTCAGTCCACGGGTCGCGATGCGGTGGCACGCTCCGGGATTCCGGGAACCTCGTACACGACCGCCCACGGCTGCGACGCCTCCCCGTAAAACGCGTGGTACGTCTTCAGCCCGGCAGTTTCGAGTCGATCGAACAGTCCCCGGTGAATCGCCTCCGGGAAGCCGTAGGAGTTCCTCAACCTCCGCACCTCATTCCAGTGCACAAAAATATGCGTGAAGCCCCGATCCCGCAACTCGCGAAGGACTGCTGCAGCCTCGTGCTCGTCAAGCGGCTGCCGCGGGTCATCGCCGCCGGGCCGGTCGGCCAGGATCGTCTCGAGCGGGTGACGGTTGAAGACCACGGCGTAATCGAATTCGGGGAGGAGATAGAAGATCCGCGCCTCGCCCACGAGTAGGATCCGCGCCTGCGGGCCGAGGCCGTTCAACGTGGCGGTCGGCTCGAATCCGTTCAAAAAGACCTGCGTACGCCCGTATGGCGCCTCCTGTCCGGGGTCCATATCAATGAAAGGTTTCACCTCTTTCACGTACTGATCGCGAATCTGATCCAAGTTCCCGAACGCGCCAAACACAAGAAGCACAGTAATCGCACCGGTCGCCAGCGGAGCGATCGAGCGCGACAGGCTCCGCGCGCCCATCAGCACGAGCGGCAGCATCATCACGGATGCAAATCGCGCGTACTGATGCGTGAAGAACAGCCAGACCACGAATTGGAGTACAAGTACGGCCACGAGCAGAAGCGTGAGCCGATCGCGGTGCATCCCTGCGCCGAGCAGCGCGAAGACCATCAACCCGTAGCCGATGCGAAAGTCGCCGAGCGTCAGGAACCAGACACGCTGCAGGCCATACAGCATCCGCGCGACGGTGGGTTCGTCCTCGAAGGCGGAGGCCGGTCGCGCATGCCCCGCGCGCCAGCGCTCGGCCAGGTCGGCACTCCACGCTTCGTCCGACACGCCGAATACCGACGTCGCCAGCGGGAAGACGGGGTTGCCCGTGTTCACCGCATTGCGGATCAACCACGGGGCAAACGTAATGAACACGCCCACGAAGAACGTCACGACGCAGACAAAGCGCGCCCGCGCGTTCCTCCCGATCGTCAGCAGCAGGAATGCCGTCGGAATCACCACCATCGGCAGCGCGGGATACTTGAACCCGCAAGCCAGTCCGCCCAGCAGTCCGCCGAGCAGCGTCCATTGCCAGGGTGAACCATCCTTACGTGAGGCGCGCAGCATACAGGCGATCGATCCCATGCCCATCGCCAGCATGCCCGTCTCGACGTACGCGATGCCCGACAGGTAAGTCAACCACGGCGTGGTGGCTGCCAGGACACCGGCAACGATTCCCGCGCGCGCCGACCAGATGCGCCCCGCCAGCCAGCTCGCCGCCACGAACAGCATCGCCAAGGCTGTGTTGACCATCTTGGCCATGAAGGACGCTTCGACGGCATCGCCCTCGAGGGTCATCATGGCCAAGGCAAGCATCTCGTAGTTCAGCGGGAAATTGCTGTAGACGTTTTCCGGAAGAAAAGTGATCGCGCCCTGTCGGTGAAAGATCTTCGGCACGCCGAGGTGATACTCGAGAATGTCGTACCCCCGCGCCTCTTCCACCCACAGCACACCGGGAGGCAACGTGCAGGCCAGCAGGATCAGCACGAAGAACGGCACCGCCAGCAGCCAGAGCAGGGCGAAGGGATCGGCGGCGGTTCTTTCCCCGTCCCGCGCCGCAGGTTCGCGGGGTCGGCGCAGGTCCCACAGCAGCCGGATGAGCCCTGCCACGCCCGCCATGCTCAGCAGCACGATCAGCAAGGGCGCGGAAAGCAGGCCCAAACCTCCGAGGCCGAGCGTCAGCAATGCCAGCAGGCCGATCCCGAACAGCCCACCGAGGATCATCCGTTCGCCTGGTCGCGCATCGGCGATCCCCAGCAGGGGGAAGATCCACACACCACCCAACCCGGCCGCCGCCAGGGCAATCCACGCCTTCAGCCCATCGATCAGAACGATCGACAAGGCCACAATCGAGACCGCTCCCACGATGCAGAGCGTCAGTGCAGCGCAGGTCGCCACCATGCCGACCGTCGCGCGACGACTTGTGATTCGGAACCCCGGGAATGATGCCGAGTGCGTACTCACGCCGGATAAGGTAACGTCGGCCACTCCCCCTGACTACGCCTTCGGCTCATGTCCCGCCTCAACGACGCGGCGAGAATGCCGCTTCGATCATGGGCCGGCCGTCGCGGTCGAGACGAACACCGTCCGCCGTCACCGTGAGCGTGTCCTCGCCGCCCTCGCGCTTCACCGTCAGCCAATGGCTCGACGCCGAAACGGTGGCGGACGCAAGTTCGATCCCCTTTACTGCCGGGGCGTCGGATAACCGCACCGGCTCCAGCACACCGGCAAAGCGCATCGCGCGTCCGCGCGTCTCCAGCATCACCAGCGGCACGCGCTCGAGCACCGACGCCCCCGGACCATCCCCGGTCAGCAGCGTCGCTTTGCCCCAGCCGTTCAAGCTCAGGTGCGTCGTGACGGACTCATCCTTGAACGCGACCTCAACCGGCAAGGTCACGCGATCCCGCCGCGTCTCCTGCAGGTACGCGAGGCCATCCTTGGCGTCCGACAGATCCACCGGAGAGGTCACCTGTTCACACGTCGCGCGTTGTCCCCGGTTGTGATAGACCCATGCGTAATCATGCTCGTTGTCGGAATCGAGATCATCGACCACCAGCAGGTACTCCGGCGTCATCGCAAGAATGCGCCGATACCGCACGCCTTCATACGCCTCGTCGCAGCGTACGACAGCCACGGCGGCATGCGGCGTCGCAGCGAACGCTTCCAATGCCCCCTCCGCCGGTTGCTGCGATCGGCCGTCGACAAGCACCGCATTGTGGCCCAGCGTCGCTTTATACCACTGCGTGTGAATCGGCAGCCGGTAGGCCTGGCTCTTCGCCCGGCCCGGGTCGACACCCAGTTCCCGGCCGTGCCCGAAGAAGACGAAGCTCAGCTTGTCGAAGTGACCGTGAAATCCGCCGTACGGCCCGAAGGTGACCGCCGCCGCCAATCCCGCCCTACCCTCGGTACGGAGGATGGCGTGTCCGGCCGTGGTGAAGACCTCGCTGCCGAGCGAAGGGGTTTTCGCGGTCTTCTTCGTATCGCGGCCGTACAGAATCGAAAGCCACGTTTCCCGTTTCGGCAAAGCTGCCAACAATCGCTCGTCTCTGTAGGCGGCATACGCCGGCTCGTACAACGCATCCCGGCGCGTCAGCGAAGAATTGACATCGTCCCCGAAGCGCGGCAGCAGTCCCCCAGGCATGCCATAGCGAATCGGCAGCGTGAACATCCGCTTGAAACGCGGGTGTGCCCAGAGGTCGATGCCCAACCGGCGGCTGCCTTCCGCGATACTGACCAGGGCATGGAGCGTGTAGAAGTGATAGCCCCAACTGTTTTCGTACCACATGCCGTCGTCCGTGACGGAGACGTCCATCTGGTAGAGGAATCCGTTGCCCTTCTGCGTGAGTGCCCGCTCGATCCAGGTCGGGTCGCCCAGCACCGCGCCACCCCAGATCATGGCGGCGTTGTGCCACGTCTGCCAGTTGCCCTTGCCCGCGCGGTGACCGTTGAGATTCTCCAGGATCGGCAGAATGAGATCCTGCCGGATGTGCCGACGGTCCTCGTCGCTGAGCACGTCGCTGTCGAGGATAAGATCGGCCGCCGGCGCGATCAGCGTCACCATCATCGACGCCTCGCTGAGCGTCTGCTCTTTGATGTGCGCGCCGCCGCGCGAGGGCTTCGGGTTGCGATGGGCGTCGTGACGCGGGTAGCTGCGGTAGCGGTCCGCATAGCCGATGAGGATCGCCCGGGCTTTCTCAGCAAAGCGGCGCTGCCCGGTGATCGCGTATGCCCACGCGCAGTCCGCCGCCACACGCAGATTCGCCCCATGAATACGCGAGTAGATCACGTCGTCGTACGGCTCGCCGGTATACACCTTGCCGCACTTCGGGCAACGATGCTTGGTGTCGCTGACCGTCTCCAGCCCCATCTGGCACGGCTCGCACTGGTACCACTGGTTGTGCTGTCCGCCGCGCGGGGGGTAGGTGATCTCGCGTGCCAGCGCTGCCTCGGCGCGGGCGATGCGCGCCTTGACCGGTTGCCGGTCCCGGTGGCGACGGAGCCGCGTTCGCTCGTCGCGCGTGACCGCCACCATGGGATGACCGTCGCGCTCCGGCAAAGCGATGGTCGGTAACGCCCAGGAATCGCGGGACGCTGCCTGGGCGAGGGGGTTTGTGGCAGTTACGAGCATGAGACACGCGAAGCTCGCCAGGATGGCTCTGGTCATGAGGATACTCCCCGGGAACGGTCATGCGTGGTTGGAGGACAGTCCGTCGGAGGCGGCAAGGCCGACACCGTGACCATTCACAGCTTACGCAGGGAGAGCGTGCGGGCAAGGGCGGAGAAGCCGGCGCGATCACCTCAATGTCGCAGGTGATGCGTCAAGCCGGAAGTAGCAAGGCTCAGAGTGGAGCGGCCAGAAGCAGCATGATCGCGATGGCCACCGGCCCGGTGGCCTGCATGAATCCGGTCGAAATGTCGTTGGCGATCCGGTCGGCCTCGATCCGCTCCTCGCGCTCCGAGGAATAGGAGGCGTGGACATCTTCGATCACCACGTGCTCGGGCTCGGCCTGGATCTGCTGCAGTTCGGCGTACTGTTCCGGCGTGAGCTCCAACGGGCGGTCCGCCGCAAAGGCAGCCCCGGCCAGCACAATCCCCAGCACGATTCCCTTCATCATCATCGGCTTTCGCATCGGTCTCGCTCCTCGCATCGCCACCGGGTCCATCTGAGCCCGTGGCCATCACCCCTGGATATCTTCGATCCTCCGCGTGCCTCAATCGGGGCCATGCCTCACCGATCAGGATGGCGGATTGACCACTATCATCATGGCCCGCTCTCCCCGTGTCCACTGGGCATCGAACTCCGCCGCCGGTACGGTCATCAGCGGATCATCCGGCATCGAGGGATCGAAATAATGAATGCGATCCTCCTTTTCCGTATCGGGATTATCGGTGATTCCGATCACGATCACTGCATGATTGAAGCCGGGATCACCCTTTTCATCCCGGTTGACCACGCAAATGACGGGATATCGTCTTGACTTGGACCAGTAGTGAAGCCCCGTCGGTGGATCCGGATCCAATCGACCGGTCAGCGTGATCAGGTCCAGGCCGACGCGCTGGAGGTAGGTTTTCACGTCGCCCACGCGGGTGTGGTCGAGCCCCATGGCGTCCATCGCCGCCCGTGCCTCCGCCTCACTGAATTGACGCTCGCCCTTGAGGTAATTCGCCGCCATGACCACGCTGGCAATCAGGCAGGAGGAGTAATCCTCGGAGGATTCGTACCGGACCCGCCATGTGCCCGGCGGATACTCGATCATCGGGCGGCGCGATTCGGTCTCGCATCCGGTCACCAGGGGAAGCAGAATGGCGCCCAGCACGCAGAAACTCGGGGTATGTCGGTCGATCACGTGAGCCTCCGGTACGAGTGATGCGGATGTCATTGGAGCCCGAAGCTCGTGGGGCGTCAATGGGACGGTCGAGATGAACGATGTGGTCACCGGGCCGGAACCCGAGTTGACGGACGTGGCGGCCGGATTATCATATTCACCCAGGTGAATATGTAATGAGCGCTAACGCTGACATCCAGGAACGAGCACGGCGCCCCCAAGCTCCCTCGCGGAGCAGTTCGGGGTCGACTCCCTGCGACGACGCAGGCGACGCGCATTCGCTTCACGAGGCGGCAACGCTGTTCCGCGCGTTTTCCGACGAGACGCGCCTGCGCCTGCTGAACCTTCTGTTGGAACGGGAGGTCTGCGTTTGCGATATGTGCGAGGTGCTGAACGTCCTGCAGCCGAGCATCTCGCGGCATTTGGCGTATCTCGACCGCACGGGCCTCGTCTCCGTGCGGCAGTCCGGCAGGTGGAAATACTACCGCGCCGTTCGCCGCCCCGATGCCGCGCAACGTCGTTTGCTGAACTGCGTCAAGTCGTGCTTGCGCGATATCGACGTGCTGCGTCGCGATCTTGACGCGCTGCGCCGTCTCCAGCAGCAGCCGGGCCATTGCTGCTGAACAACCTGCTTTCCACGCTGTCATGAACGGGATCATCTTCATTCTCACGAAAGGGAAGTTATCATGAAATTCATAGGACTGACGCTGAGCAGCCTTGTTGTCACGGCCATGGTCGCTTTGACGGCTTCGGTCGCCGTATCGCAGTCGAGCAGTGAGGCACGGAAAACCACCAATCGCACCAGCGACGTTACTTCCAAGGACAAATCCGCCATGTATCCCAAGTTGAACCGGTTCATCGCCGAGCGCGTCGAGGAGTTCGAGTACATCCCGCCGGAGCGAAAGGAAGAACTGGCCGCCCTGACCGCGCATGTCGTCAAGTGCCGGCGCGAATCACCCGATGCGCCGGTGCGGCTGACGTTCATCTGCACGCACAACTCGCGCCGCAGTCACATGTCGCAGTTGTGGGCGGGCACGGCGGCGGCGCATTACGGGATCGACCGCGTGATCACGTACTCGGGCGGCACGGAGTCGACCGCCTTCAACCCGCGGGCGGTGGCGGCGATGGAACGTGCCGGCTTCAAGGTGGCCAAGACGACCGATGACACCAATCCGATCTACCACGTGCGGTTCAGCGACGACGCCCATCCGATGACGTGCTTCTCGAAGGTGTACGACCAGGCCCCGAACCCGAAGAAGGATTTCTGCGCGGTCATGGTGTGCTCGTCGGCGGACAAGGCCTGCCCGGCGGTGAACGGCGCCGCCAAGCGCATCGCGATCATGTACGACGATCCGAAGGCGTTCGACGGCACGCCGAAGGAGGAGGCGAAGTACAGCGAGCGGTGTGCCCAGATTGGACGGGAAATGCTGTTCGTGTTCGCGCAGGCGGCCGACGCATTGCGGTAAAGCAATCCTTCCATACGAAAGAAATCACGCGAAGGCGCGAAGCGCGCGAAGAACAACGGATGATTGCCGTTCTTCTTCGTGGCTTCGCGCCTTCGCGCGTTGGAAAAGCGATTGAGTTCGTGTGCGTCCCGGGGCGACGTCAGCGATCGGCCGGGCCTTCCACGCCACCGGTGAATTTCTCATCTTCCGCCGCGTGACCGGTGAGCATCTCGGCTTTGTAGCCTCCCTTGGTCCTGAAGTAGCCGATCAGGATCAGGTAGCACACCAGCATGAACACGGGGAACACGGCCACCGTGGCCAGGGCGTTCTTCTTCGCTTTCGCCTGCACCTTGTCGACGATCTCTTTCTTCTCGCCCTCGAGCTCTTTGACTTTCTCTTCATCCAGTGGGCGATACATGCCGAAGACGCTGGGCTTTTCCTCGCCCACCAGTTCCGCGTGCAATTCGGGATTCTGCGCTTCCAGCGTGTGATCGATGTTCTTGTCCTGGATATTGCCCAAGAACACCGTACCCACAACGCCTACCCCCAGCATGCCAACCCCGGCAATCACATTCAGCGTCAACGCGCCGCCTCTGGGGAACTGCTCAGCCGTAACGCCCAGCATCGTCGGCCAGAAGAATGACTTGCCGATTCCGTACAAGGTTGCGGCGGCGAGAATCATAATTCCCGTCGCCTTCGACAAGAACAGCAGACCCACCGCGGCAATGACCGCGCATACCGCCAAAAGCCCCAACGGTGACAGCTTGTGTACGATTGGTCCCGCGAAAAACCGCAAAATCATCATAATCGCAGATGTGTATACCAGCACCCATCCGGCCGCCAAACCGAACTCGGACATGGCGGGCTTCATCAGCTCGGAGATCCAGATGTCCGTCCCGAGTTCCGTCGTCGCCAGGGGCATCATGATGATCAGCAGAAAGATGAACATCGGCCTCCCCAGGGAGAACGTATAGATGCCGAAGGGTATGGAGAGGATGGCGGTCAGCACCAGTCGAACCGTCAGCTTCGCGTTGGCCGACATCTCATGGAAGATGATCTCACGACCTTCAAGGACACGCGTGATCTCCCAGACGATCAAGGCCGCAACGATCGCGGCGCCGAGGAAACCGACTTCCTTCAGCATGTCGCGATAGGACACGCCGGCGGCGACGCGTTCATTCGGTGGAAACGTACGCCCGATCAGCATGATTGCGTACAACATCACGGGGATCAGGATCAAACCGATCTTCCAGCGCCAGTCCACATCGGCGCCGAGGAAGATGGTCAGGATGCCACCCAGCACGAGTCCCCCGGGCCATCCGGCATGCAGAATGTTCAACCACTTCGACTTCTCCTTGGAGAACATCGTGGCGACGACGGGGTTGATCACCGCTTCGACGGTGCCGTTACCGAGCGCGACGATGAACGTACCGATGTAAAGTGACCAGTAGCCCGTAGCGAAGATGGTGACGATGACGGACACGACATGGCAAACAAGTGCGAAGACCATCGCTTTGCCGTAGCCGATCCTGTCGATGATCAAGCTGAACAGGATGATGCTGATGGAGAACGGCCATATGCCCACACCGAGGATTTCACCCTTCTGGGTTTCATCAAGCCCGAACTCGGTGGCCATATCCCCGATGACCAAGCCGCGAATGACGAACCCGAAGGCGGTGGCGATCAGCGAGGCAAAGCATCCCCAGAAGAGGATCTTGTCATTGGCGGAGTGCTGAGGATTGTTCGGTGCGTACGATACCGCAGGTGCATTTGAGTCAGTCATCAGGCACGGTCTCCCTCGGGAGTGAGACTCGGCGGGCGCGGCATGCGTGGCGAGAGGCGACACCCGGTCGCCTCGACCATCCGGACCGCCGTCACTCCATCCTTGGTTCGTGAAGCGTGGATCACCGGCAGCGCGTGCCGCCGGTCGGGTTGCGCCTCCGACACCTCCGTTCCGCGTCGATGAACCTGCCGGATGCGCGATGAGAGGAATATGGTACCGGTTTCGCCGCCAGATGCCAGTGGGCCCGGTCAGGAATCCCCGCCGGCTGTCGCATGGCGACGAACTTCCGCCGGGAGGCCGCAAGTCGCCCGCACGTCACGAGTTACTTCGCGCGCCCGCCGACTTACCTGGGACCGTCGATCCCTTCTGCAGCGCGAGCCGAGTTCCGTTAGGATGATCACCTGCCGAGACGTGACGCGCGGATCCACCGGAGCACCCGGCGCACGGGCAAGCGAGGCCATTGGTGCTCGGAGACGCGACCAGCCATCGAGGAGCATGCATGAACCAGGGGATCGATGAACAACAGTGGCGTGAAGCGGCGGCGCGGATCGAGCCGTGGACGCGCATTCTGCTGCTCTCGCACGCCCGGCCCGACGGTGATGCACTTGGATCGCTGGCGGCGATGAAGCGCGTCCTCGAAGCCGCGGGCAAGCAGGCGGACGCAGCGATTTACGACCAGGTGCCCAAGCGGTACGCGTTCCTCAGCGAAGATCACGCGTTCACGGAGTTCACGCCCGGCGAGAACGCACCGTGGGACGGCATCGTCATCGTGGACACGTGCAGTTGGTCGCAACTCGAGCCGGTGGCGGAGTGGCTGAAACAAAGCCGCCTGCCGCGTGTGGTGGTGGATCATCACGCCACGCGCGACGACATCGCCGGGGCGAGCGCATCGCCGATGTACCTGATCGATCCGACGTCGGCGTCGGCGTGCGGGCTGGTGTATCGCTGGGCCGAAGTGATGGGATGGCCGGTCGATCGCCCCACCGCCGAGGCGCTGTACGTCGGCATGGCCACCGATACCGGCTGGTTCCGCTTCTCGAATACCGACGGCGAGACGATGCGCCTGGCGGGACTCGCTCTCGAGGCGGGGGTTCGCGCGGATCGGCTGTACAGCTACATCTACGAGTCGCGATCGCCGGCACGGATACCGCTGATGGCGGAAGTGCTATCGACACTGCAATATCACGCGGACGGCCGGATGGCGGTCATGTGGGTGACGCCGGAGATGATCGAGTTCGCCGGCGCGGCTCCGGCCGACACGGAGGAGTTCGTCAACATGCCCCTGGCGGGCGAGGGCGTGCTGGTGTCGATCCTGATCACGCAGCAGGAGGAAGGGCCGATCCGTCTGAACCTGCGGAGCAAGTCGCCGGAGGTGTGCGGGATCGACGTGGACGTGGCGGAATTGGCCAAGACATTTGACGGGGGTGGTCATCGCCGCGCGGCGGGGGCGCGCGTGGATCAGCCGCTGGACGTCGTGCGCGACCAGGTCGTCGCCGCCGCGGTCAAGGCGATCGAACGCGCGGCACGTGCGTGACTCCGGTATTGTTAAGCTGAAAGGGACAGTCCCTCACCCATTTGTATGATTCGCAATCCACGGGTAATTCCAGATGGGATGGTTTCGCGCGAAGCAGTCTGAACCGGCGGTCCCGCGAGCGTCCTTGCTGGCGGCGAAACCGGTGCGTCATCCCGGCGCGCGCGAGACGCCGTCGCGCGGGGACGCCACACGCGTGGAAATCCCGATGGCCCGGCGCCGCCTCGCCCGCTGGCTGACGCGCAGCGCGGAACCGGTTCTGCGGGCCTACGAGCTGGACGCCCTGGGCAGCGAATTGTGGTCGCTGCTGGACGGGAAACGCACGGTACGCGACCTCATCGAGACCTTTTCCGAGCGGCATCGTCTGAATCTGCGCGAGGCGGAGGTCTCGGTCCTCACCTATTTGCAAACGCTGGCATCGCGCGGGATGATCGTGCTCCAGGTAGCGCCTCCAGGGGATCTTTCGAGCGAGCCGGAATAGCCAACGCACATCGCCAGGGATCCCGGCAGGTTCGTGCTTTCTTTTCGACCGTCTTGTTCCAGCAAGGAGTCCATCATGCATCGCCAATCGCGTCTCGTACTCGGTCTTTTGCTCGGTTGTGCCGCCATCGCGCCCTTCGCGTCGCGCGCGTCCGGGGAAACGATCCCGCAGATGCTCCCCGAGGAGACACTTCTCTACGTCCAGTGGCCCGGCTTCGAAACGCTGTCGGAAACGGCAAGCGAGACCGAACTGGCCAAGATGATGAACGAGCCGGAGTGGAAACGATTCCGTCAGCAATGCAGCGAGCAGCTCTGGCCCGACATCGAGGACCTGATGGTGGAGGAGATGGGGCGGGAGTCGGTGTTGTATCCGCCGATCAAGGAATGGATCGAGTCGATGTGGATGCACCCGACAAGCGTGGGACTGGTCGGCGTGGCCATGGGGCCGATGGGACCGCAAGTGGACGTGGCGATCGTCATCCGCGCGGGCGGCAAAGGCAAAGCGATGCTGAACACGCTGGACAAGCTTCTCGCGCCGGTTCTGGAGGATATGCCCGAAGACGCGATCGGCGAGGTGAAGCTCGGTGAGGCCACGTTCAAGCAGATCATGATTCCCGACGTGCGGATCCCTGTGCGCTACGGGCAACTGAAGGATGACGTGATCCTCACGATCGGGGCGAAGGTGCACGCCCTGATGGCAGGCAAGACACCGGACGCCACCTCGCTGGGCGACAGTGCCGACTTCAAAAAGGCGATGGAAATCACCGGCGGCTCGCCGAAGACCGTGGTGATGTATCTGAATATCGAGAGCATCATCCAGACGCTGGAGCGCTTTCAGCCGATGCTGGCGGGGATGGAAGTGCCGATTCTCGGGAAAGTGAACGGGCTGCGCGAGACGCTGGAGAAAGCGGAACTGAACGGCATACGATCGCTCTCTTCGACGATGCGACCGCACAAGGGCGGCTTCCTGACAACGATCCTGCTGCATCAGCCGATCGAGGGCGACGCCGCGCGAGGGGGAAACTGGGTCGAGCCGGTCGACGTGCGCGCGATCCCGAAGAAGGTGACGTGGGCGGGCGTGAGCAGGGGTGACCTGGTCACGGGCTACGAGAGTCTGCTCGGCCTGGTTCGGGGTATCGATCCGGAGGTCGACGAGATGGCGGGGATGTTCATCAAGCAGGTGGAATCGGTCCTGGAGATGCCCATCCCCGAGCTCCTGGGCGCGTTCGGAGATACATGGGTGACCTACGACGCCCCCGATCACGGCGGGTTGTGGTTCACCGGGCTGACCATGATGGCCAAGGCTGACGACAGCGCAAAGATCGACGCCGCGCTTCGTCGTGCGGTGGCGGCGCTCTCGGCGGCGCTCGGGTCGGAAGTGGTCGTGCGCAACGAAGAATATCGTCAGCGGAAGATCGCGACGGTGAACGTGCCGGGCGTGCCGATGCCGGTGGCGCCGTCATGGACGGAGGCGGAGGGCTACTGGATTCTGACATTGCATCCGCAGATGGCGCGGGCGGCGATTGATCACCTGATGGACGGCCATCCTTCGCTGGCGGACAACCCGGACTTCAAGCGGGCCCGGGCCTTGATGCCGGAGAACATCGATGCCCTGAGCTACGGCGATGTGCGTGGCGGGGTCGAGATGATGTACCGGTTCATCCTGCCGCTCTCGCAGATGGGGATCTCCATGGTGCAGGCGGAGGGCGTGCCCCTGGACGCGAGCCTGATGCCGTCGCTGCCCTCGATCACGCGGCACCTGTTCGGCGCGATCGGCGCGTCGACAATGACCAAAGACGGCTATGTCTGGTTGTCGCATACGCCGGTTCCCGGCCTCGCCCCGTCATCGGGCATGAGCGCGAATGTCTCGACGACGTCGATGATGGTTTCGATCCTGCTGCCGTCGCTGGCGCGGGCGCGGGAACTCTCGAAGCGTACCGTCAGCGCGGCGAACTTGAAGGTTATCGGCACGTGTCTTTACATCTATGGAACCGAGCATGGCGACGACCTGCCCGACAGCCTGCAGGTGCTCGTGGAGGATGGGTGCATCGCGCCGCAAACCCTCATCGCGCCACAGGACGACGGTGTGGAAGATTCGTATGTTTATGTGAAAGGGCAGAACCTCGGCATGCATCAGATGAACGTCCTGATGTACGAGCGTCCCGATATGAATGACTGGGAAGGCGTGAATGTCCTGTTTCTCGACAGTCACGTCGAGTTCGTGTCCATGGAGCGGTTCGAGAAATACCTCGAGGAAACCGAGCAACGTCTTGCCGAGGCGAAGGCAGAGGAGCGGTAATCGGTTTCCGGGTTATCCCGGAAATGCGAAACTCGCGGCCTGAAAACGCGTACAATGACCATGGGCGAGCGGTCAGGTTCGCCCGTGGTCTTTTTCATGTGGAGCGGGGTTGTGCTGATTCAAAGCATGATGATGGCGGCGATGCTCGCGATCGGGGCTCCCGATTCGCCCGGGTTGGCGGCGCGCGTGCCCGCCGACGCAATGGCGGTGTACTTCGGGCAACCGATGCCGCAGAGTGAAACCAGCGGTTCCCGTTCCGCCGCAAAGAACGGAGACCCTGCAGGCGCCGCCGCGCAGTCGGACCAGCTCGCGATCATGCTCATGACGCTGAAGTCCGCCGGGATGGTCCCCGAGGCCGGACGAATGTGGGTGGACCTCGTCACGTCGTTGCCCGTGCTCAGCCGTCATCCCCACGCCGCCGTTCTGCTCGACGTGACCGCGCGCGAAATGGCGCCGGAAGTTTACCGCCTCAACGATCTCCAGGCCGCCCTCGTCATCGACAGCGGCGGCCTCACTCACGACATTGATGGCCGCATCCGCGATTTGCTTCGCACGTACAGCAACGCCGACGACGGCCGCATCGAAAAAATCGAGCGGGACGGTCGCGTGCATCACCGCCTGGTCGACCAGCGGCTGCCCGGCTGGACAGCGATCGAATGGGGCGAGCTGGACGGCTGTGTACTCGTCACCGTAGGTCAAGGGGCGTATGCGCGCATGGTTCGGGCCATCGCCGGCGATGGCGAGACGCTGGACGCCACTGGCTGGTTTCGTGATGCCGCGCGGCGATTGCGGCTGCCGGTATGCACGCTCGGCATCTACGTCGATCTCGCGCGGCTTGAAAAGCGTTTGGGTGAATTCGTCGATGAGCGCGCTGCCAACGTGCGCGAGGCCATGCAGCTCGACGACGTGGAGCGCTTCCTGTGGGTCTTCGGCGTGGAGGACCGCGCGTTGCGTAGCGACGTGTGGATCCGCGGCGAGAACGGGCGCGATCGATTCGTCCGCCTGACCGGCCCGGGCGTCGCGCATCCGTCCGTCGAGGCCGCCATTCCGGAGGACTCGCCCGGGTACGCCGTCTTCCGTATGCCGCTGATGCGCTCCGTCGAGCGATGGCGTCACGCCCTCTTGCAGAGCAAGTCGTCTTACGGCCGGCAGATGATGGTGCGCGCGTGGGAGAAGCTGGAGGCCCGGTACGGCTTCAACGCCAACGAAGGCATCGTGGCCCACCTCGGTGAACACCTGGTGATTCAACCCTATCCGCGCCATCCGCTGGGATTGCCGCTGCTGTCGCTGTGGATCGAGATCGACCCTGCGCATCGCGAGCAGGTGGCGCGGACGCTCGACGGCATCATGAGTGCGTGGCGTGACCACGTGAACCCGGCGCACAAGCAGACGCCGTCGCGCTTCACGCTTCAGCCGCGGATCGACCGCACGCAAGACGGGCTGTGGTACCTGCAACTCGGGCTGGTCGGCCCCGCCATCGGGCTGTCGGAGCGTTGGATGGTGGTCAGCTACTCACCACAGGCGGTCCGCGTGAACCTCGAACACCTGCAAAGCGAACACGCCCGCCGCCCCGACCTCACGCCATCCCCACCGCCGGCGGAGTAAGCCCCGATCCCCACCATACTCTGCGCCGATGGCCGGAAGGGCACCTCCCATAACACAGCACCAAGTCCAGGAGCAGGTCAGTTCCGCTTATTGCGTAACCCAACGCTTTCCAAATTACTTCCTAGAGGTAAGCCTCGCTTCTGATATCTCTATCAGAATTTACTGCTCCAGCTTGGAAATGAGTAGCCCTCTCGGATGGAAATTGGTACAATTGGCCAGCGTCGAGGATCCAGAAGCCGACATGGCGATCTCTCTGACCGAGACACGATTGAATTCACAGGGGCATACAGTCGTGAAAACACGTGGATTAGGAAGATGGCCGGTAGCGGCGATGCTGTTACTGGGGATGGCGTGTTCTAACATTGTCGCAGAGACGCTTTTTGTTTCGCCCACCGGCAACGATTCCCAAGATGGCTCGAGTTGGACTCTGGCAAAGCAAACCGTGCAAGCTGGACTCTCTGCGGCAACATCGGGAGATCAGGTCTGGGTAGCCAAGGGGATATACACGGAGAACATCACGCTGACTGTCGGTGTCGGCCTTTACGGCGGGTTTTCTGGAAGTGAGGATCCCTCCACTTATGATCCGGCAGATCGTGATTTTGAGACGAACGAGACCGTGATCGACGGCAATCAATCCGGGAGCGTGGTACTCAGTCCAGCTAGCGCGACATCGGATACGCTTATCGATGGATTCACCCTCCGCAACGGCGATGCGACACGCGGTGGGGGACTATACGTCCAAGGATCGCCCACTATTGCTAACAATACCATTACTCAGAACAAGGCTCGCCATGAATCAAGCAATGTGTACGGTGGCGGGATCTACTGTTATCAATCGAACGTCACGATCATAAACAACACAATCTCAGTGAATGAGACCGACGCCGTCCTCGGTTTCTCTGAGTATGGTGGCGGAATCTACTGCGAGGAGTCGTCGCCGCAAATTGAAGGAAACTTTGTGTCCCACAACGTCGCAACCAAAGGCGGTGGTATCTACTTGGTGGACTGCGAATCTCCCGTCGTTCTTAACAATACCATGAAGGCGAATCGGGGCGCCCTCGGAGGCGGACTCGTCCTCGACGATACGATTTCTCCTCTCGTGGCAAACAACTGGATCGTGGCGAATATTGCGACCGATCAGGGTGGGGGAATCGTGGTCAGCCATTCCGACCCCACCATCGTCAATAATACCATCGTGCGCAATTACGCACACATTGCCGGTGGAGTTGAGCTTCTACCTTTCTCAACGACGGATCTCACCAACAACATCATCGCCTTCAATACATCAGGTGTGGGCAATCCCGTCGGCAACACTGTCGCCACGTTCAAGAACAATTGTGTTTACGGCAATGAAGAGTATGACTTCTTGAATCTCTCCGACCCGACGGGCATTGACGGGAATCTCTCTCAAGATCCCCTTCTCGTCGATCTCGCATATGGAGATTTTCATATTCAACCCGCTTCGCCTTGTAGAGATACTGGCCTCGATTCGGCAACCCTTCCGACGTGGTCGGATGTGGATGGACAGCCGCGGTTAATGGGAGCTCATGTCGATATCGGTGCGGACGAGTCGGATGGCACGGCTTGGTCCCAAGGCCCAGGCCGGATTGTTCGTGTCAAGCCCGACGGCGACGACAGTCACGACGGCTCAACGTGGGAGTTGGCAAAACAGACCATTCAGGGAGCCATCGCGGCATTGCGAAAAGATGGTGGCGATGTATGGGTGAAGGCAGGCACGTACCCCGAGCGTATTTCCATCGATCCGTTCGCTCATCTGTTCGGCGGTTTCGCGGGGAACGAGTCGGAACGTCTCTCACGCGACTGGGATGCCAATGCCACCATCATAGACGGCGAGGGAGAAGGAAACGTCGTCCTGATCCGAAACGGTATCCGCTGCATCACCATCGATGGGTTCACGATCCAGAATGGTGTCTCAACGTCCGGGGGTGGTTTCTATGTTTTTGACGCCTCGCCGACTATCGCAAACAATATCATTCGGCATTGTACGGTAGAGAACTATGGTGCCGGAATTCGACTGGTGGACGCGGACGCGGTTGTCGTAAACAACACCATTGTCGGTAATCAAGCTCTGGGCGGGGCCCAGGGCGGTGGAAGAGGTGGGGGTATTTCGATCAGTATCTCGAATCCCGTCATCGCCCACAACGTCATCAAGGATAACCATACGTCCGATGCGACGATCTTCGATAGCCGAGGAGGAGGTCTCTTTGTTCGATCGTCTGGTGGGGTAATTCATAGTAATGTAATCAGCGCCAATTTCACTGAACGATATGGCGGAGGTGTATACTTCAACAACTCCACGACATTGTTCGTGAACAACCACGTCACTGCCAACGAATCGAAAGAGGAGGGTGGAGGAGTCATGTGCCTGAATGCGTCTCCCACACTCGCCAACAGCGTCATTGTCGGCAATCAAGCCGTCACCGCGGGAGGAGGACTCTACTCCGTCAACTCCGTAGTGACCATCCGCAATACGAGCATCACCGCCAATGTCGCCGCGACCGGATTGGCAATTGCATGCGACTCCGAGAATCAACAAGATCCCAGTGTGATCAATGTGGCTAACAGTATCATCTGGGATGCCTCGGACTGGTTTTGGAACAATGACTCAACGACTCTGGCAGTCGCATTCTCCAATACGCCATCCCCGGTTGCAGGAATCGGCAACCTCAATACGGATCCGCTCTTCATGCGAACGCCGAGCCCGGGCCTCGATGGCGAATGGAGAACGGAGGACGACGATTTTGGGGATCTTCGACTGATGCCGGGCTCACCCTGCATCGATGCCGCACGAAATACCGATGTTCCAGCCGATCTTGCTGACCTCGACAATGATGGCGAACTTTCAGAGCGAACGCCGATCGACTTAGCGGGTGGTCCACGATTCATCAATGATCCGAGTAAGACGGACACGGGAGGTGGTCTGTCCCCGACCGTGGATATGGGACCCTACGAAGCACCCCCGACGCCATTCCCGGATTACGATCTCGATGGCGACGTGGATACCCATGATAACCAGATCTTTCTCTCATGCATGACCGGTCCTGAGATCATCTATGATCCCTTCAACCTTCCTTCGGGATGCGCGGCAACTCCTAACACTGAAGGTGTGATCGTGGCCGATTTCGATGCAGACCACGACGTGGACATGGACGACTATGGAGTCCAGCAACGATGTACGACCGGTGAACTCGTCCCCGTCGATCTGAATTGCCTCATATCGCCCTGAGATTCTTGCCGCGGTGCGAAGTCGCTTCTCCGCTTCCTTTCTATCACAAGCCATCGCTACCCCACTCATCGGGCTGGGCCTCGGTGGATGGAGCACCGCAATGCCTGTTCCATGTCACGTGTTCCGGCTTACGCCTTCATGAATTCGTCCATGGTGATGCGGCGGCGTTCGTCGACCGCTTTGCGCACGAGCAGTGCGGTGTACGTGGCCATGCGCCCGGTTTCGACGCCACTGACCGACGGCGAGCCGGTGCGGATGGAGTTGAGGAACTCCTGGAGCGCGACTTCCGTGTGGCCCGGCTCGTTCGGCTGGATGGTGAACTTCTTGTCCTTGCGATGTCGCGGGAAGAACATTCCGGTGCCGAAATCGATACCGCCCTTCGGCCCGGCGGCCCGCTCGAAGACACCGGTGAAGCGCCCTTCGCCGATGTCGCGGCACTGGCCGTCGGCGCGCATCGCGAACTGATCCTGGTGCGGGCAGAACCAACTGTGCTCGAAGTCGACCAGGAAGTTGTTCGGGAACTCGAGGTGGGCGTGGTAGAAGTCAGTGACGTCGCGCTCGGGGTCCATCTCCTTGAAGATGTCGCGGCGGCCCATGCCGCTGGCGGCGACGGGCATGGCGTCGGCGGCCCAGCAGAAGACGTCGAACGTGTGGCAGGCCTGCTCGAGCATCCAGTCGCCGCTGTACTTGCGACGTCCGAGCCAGATGCGCGACCCCTCGTCCGGGCGACCGATCGGCCCCCACGAATTATTCCACGCGCCGCGTCCGTCGATCAGCTCGCCGATCAGCCCGTCGCGGATGCGCTGCATCGCCTCCTGGTAGCGGATGCTCGCGCGGCGCTGGAAGCCGATCTGGCCGACGACCTTGGGATTGCGCTTCTGAGCTTCGACGAGGGCGTCCGCTTCGTTCGCTTCCGTGCACATGGGCTTCTCGCCGTAGAAGTGCTTGCCGGCGGCGAAACAGGCGAGGTACACCGGGCCGTGCATGTAACACGGCGTGGCGGTGAGAATCGCGTCGATGTCGTCACGGACGAGCAGCTTCGTCTTGTAGTCCTCCTCGCCGGAATAAAGATCGGGCTTGTCGCCGCCGGCCTTGGTGACCTTGTCCGCGGCGCGCTTGCGATTGTGATCGCCCGGGTCGGCAATGGCGACGACCTCGACGTTCGGCTGCTTCAGGAGGATGTCCAGCAAACCACCGCCACGCCCACCGATGCCGATGCACCCGAAGCGAATCTTCCCCTCGGGACCGATCTTCCGCGGCTCCGGCCCCTTGCCGATCCCCAGCTTGGCCGAGTGCGAGTCGGCAAGGCTCACGGACGAGGCGAGACCGCCGATCGCGGCGGCACGCGCGGCCGTTCCGAGAAAATCACGTCGCGACGGATGAGAAGGCTGTTCGGGCTGCATGGCATGCTCCTTTCGCGTTTCGGGTACGAAACCCGTGAGAGAATCGCTACTGAATGCTCATGATGGCGGCGTACTCGTTGAGTCGCGCGTCCACGTCGCTGCGGCTGACTTTCGTGATCTTGCCGAGCGAGAAATCCTCAATGGTGAACGAGGCGGTGATCATGCCGTAAGCCAGGGCGCGGCGCATGGTCGGCAGGCTGATGTCATCCCGCGCGGCAAGGTAACCCATCATGCCGCCGGCGAAACTGTCGCCCGCCCCGGTGGGGTCTTTCACCTCGGTTGTCGGGAAGGCGGGCAGCACCGCCACGCCGTCGTTCATGATCAACATGGCGCCGTTCTCGCCCTTCTTGATCACCACGAAGGTCGGTCCCGATTCGATGATCTTGCGCCCGGCCAGAACAAGATTATGCACGCCGGTGAGCATGCGGGCCTCGGCATCGTTCATGATCGCGCCCTGCACGTGCTTGAACACGTTCATCAACTCGTCGCGGAACTGGGTGATCCACATGTCGCGCGTATCGGCGACGATAATCTTCGGGCTGGTGAGCTGCTGCACGAGATCAAGCTGCAGGTTCGGATGCGTAGCGGCGAGGAAGACGTAGCCGCTATCCTTGAAGCTGTCCGGAATCTTCGGCCCCTGTTCGGCCAGAACGTTCAGGTCCACCTCGACCGTTTCGGCGTCACTGGTGACCTCGTCGTACGCGCCCGACCAGCGGAAGGTCTTGCTGCCCTTGCGGACTTCGAGCCCCGCCAGGTCGATGCCGTCCTGCTCGAGGACCTTGCGGAAATCGTCGGGAAAGTCCTCGCCCACGACACCCACGAACCGCACCGGCTCGAAGAGCTTGGCGGCGTACGAGAAATACACCGCCGATCCGCCGTACACACCCTTCACCTCGCCGTGAGGTGTCTTCACGTCATCAATTCCAATACTGCCCGTCACGAGCAAAGCCATCGCCGACTCCCATCTGAAGGTTCGCAACCGCGCTCCGTGCGCCGACCATGCGAACCGATCGTAAATCCAATTCTTATGTGACTACCGGAGCGCAAGAGTGTAATGGCTCAACGCGGGATTGCCAACGCCGTGGAAGGAATAGGGGGGATACGATCAATGAGAAGTAGATTCCCTCAGTCCGCGTGCTATGGCGAATGCTCTGATGATTGGTACCGCGGCGAGACGGCCACGTAGGGCTTGCCGCGCAGTTTCTTGATGAGGATCAGCTCGCCCATGTCGTTTCCCTCGATCTTGTGGCCGACCCATTGCAGCAAGAAGCCGAGGAACAGCAGCAGCGTCGGTCGCCACCAGAGACTCCACTGCCCATGCGATAACTGCACCCCCGCCAGCACGACGGCGGCGATCGTCATCGGAATGCCGATCACGTGAAGCGCGATCGACGCCGGATGCTGATGACGCAACATGTAGTTTTTAAACCAGTTGGGCACAGGGTACTCCAGTAGGGTGTCTTCACAGGACCGTCGAAGCGTTTCCCGTAAATGTGATGGACGAAATCCGAATGATGAATGTCGAAGGAAAACGGCACACAGGCGCTTGCGCGGGCACCGCCGGATTGACATTCAGACCACTGCTATTCGATCAGACTCCCCATTCCTTTTTGTGTCTTCTGTGCTTTCTGTGGCCGTTCTTCTCTATTGAGAGAATAGCCACAAGAAGCACAAAGCACACAAAACGAAAAAACGGCGAAATCGGGATGGCGAATTCGATTGTGGCTACCGTGAATCAGGCATGCCACAGTCTGACGTATTCGTGCTTCGGTACTCGTTTCTCCCTCACGTCGCTTCGCCGCCGACGCGCATTTCCTCCAGCTTGTTCGACGCCCCGCTCGGGCCGATCATGATCAGCGTGTCCTGCGGCTGTATGACGACGTCCGCGCCGGGGCTGAACTGCGTCGTGCCGTCGGCACGCTTGATCGCGACGACCATCACGTCGGCAGCCCGGCGGATGTCCGCGTCACGCAGCGACTTGTTCGCCATCGGCGAATCCTTACCCACGACGAACTCGTCGAGTTCCAGGTCCACGCCCTTGGCGGCTACCTCCACGAAGTCCACCACGTGCGGCCGCGTAATGATGTTGGCAATGCGCTCGGCTCCGATCGCCTGCGGTGAGATCACCCGGCTCGCCCCCGCGCGGCGCAACTTGGGGATGGCGGTGAACTGCTCGGCCCGGGCCACGATGTGCAGGTCGCTGCGCAGCTCGCGCGCGGTCAGGGTCACGAAGACTTTATCCGCATCACTCGGAAGCACCGCCACCAGCGCCCGCGCACGCTCGATCCCCGCGCGGTGCAGAATGTCCTCATCCGTGGCATCGCCCTCGATGTAGAGCACGCGCAATTCATCAAGCTTGCGGAGCGGGCTCGGGTCCAGCTCGATCACCACGATGGGCACGTTCGTTTCGCGCAGATGCTGCACGACCATCTGGCCCATCCGCCCGTACCCGCAGACGATGACGTGTTCACTCAGGGATTTGATGCGCGATTCCAATTTTCGACTCCCGATCAAGCGACCGATTTCCCCCTCGACGAGCACACCGGTCATGAGGCTGAACGTGATGGCCACGGTCGAGATCCCAAAGACGACCAGCCCGATGGTCCAGAATTCCTGCGTGACGGAGGGCTCCCCGCCGATCTCGCGGTAGCCGACCGTCGAGAGGGTGATGGCCACCATGTACACCGCCTCATGGAAGGCCATTCGCGGAGGGATCACCATGTACCCGGCGACCCCGATCCAGAAGACGCTGAACAGCACGCCCAGCGCGATAAACAGGCGGTTGCGAATCGTCATGACGCCTCGTCCGTGAAGGTGACTGATCGCGGCGAATTATAGAACCCCTTGCGAGCCGGCGAAACCGCCCTTTTTCCGGGAGATCGACTCGGCTACACTATTGTGTCTGCCCCGAGGGGACCTCGTACTACCGGAAACGCCGATGTTCAAACGCGACCTCATCCGTAATTTCAGCATCATCGCCCACATCGACCATGGCAAAAGCACCCTGGCCGACCGGATCCTGGTGGCCACCAACGCCGTCCAGGTCCGCGAAATGCGCGACCAGTTCCTCGACGACATGGACCTCGAACGCGAGATGGGCATCACCATCAAGGCCAACCGCGCCAGCGTCGTCCACACTGTCGATGGCACGAATTACATGCTGAACCTGCTGGATACCCCGGGCCACGTGGATTTCCACTACGAGGTCTCCCGCGCCCTGGCGGCGTGCGAGGGCGTGCTGCTGCTGGTCGATGCCGCCCAGGGCGTCCAGGCCCAGACCGTCGCCAACGCCTACCTGGCCGTCGAAGCGAATCTCGAAATCATCCCGGTCATCAACAAGGTCGACCTGCCCACCGCCCGGCCCGATGACATCGCCATGGAACTCGAGCAGATCGTCGGCCTTCCCGCCGAGGAGGCGATCTTCACCTCCGCCAAGACCGGCCAGGGCATCGACAACCTCTTCAAGGCCATCGTCGCGCGGATCCCTCCGCCGACAGGCGACGTCGCCGCCCCGCTCCAGGCCCTGGTCTACGACGCCAAGCCGGATGTCCACCGTGGCGTCGTCTGCCATGTGCGCGTGATGAACGGGCAGCTGAAAAAAGGCGACAAGATCCTGCTGATGGCCAAGCAGCGGACATATATCGTGACCGAGGTCGGCAAGTTCCGCCCGCGCCCTCAGCCGGTGGACTTCCTCGCCGCCGGGGAGGTCGGCTACGTGCTGGCGGGGATCAAGACGATTCACGACGTGAACATCGGCGACACCATCACGCTCGACGCCGAGCGCGCTCCCAAGGCCCTGCCCGGGTATCAACCGCCGCAGCGCATGGTCTTCTGTGACTTCTACCCCGGGCCGATGACCGAGGCTCCCGACCTGCGCGATGCCCTCGAAGCGCTCTGGCTGAACGACAGTTCGTTTTCCTTCGAGCCGATCCACTCCAAGGCGCTCGGCTTCGGATTCCGCTGCGGGTTCCTCGGATTGTTGCACATGAAGATCATCCAGGAGCGGCTCGAGCGCGAGGCGGAGATCGATGTCGTCCAGACCGCGCCGACCGTGACCTTCGAGGTGCTCAAGTCCGACGGCGAGGTCATCCGCATCGACGCGCCGAGCCAGTTGCCGGACCTGTCCGTGGTCGAGGAGATCCGCGAGCCGATGATCGACGCCAACCTGATCGTCCCGGCGGACTGCATCGGCGCGATCATGAAGATCGCTGACGAACGCCGCGGCGAATATCGCAAGACCGAGTACCTCTCGACCGACCGCGTCATGCTGACGTACCACTTCCCGCTGTCGGAGACGATCTACGACTTCTACGACAAGCTCAAGTCCGCCACGAAGGGCTTCGGCACCATGGATTACGAGATCACCGGCTATCACGCGGATCGGCTGGTAAAGCTGGACGTGCTGGTGAACGGCGTGGCGGTGGACGCCCTCTCGATCATCGTCCATCGCGACAAGGCCGAGAAACGTGGCCGGGGGCTCATCCGCCGACTCAAGGGCGAGATTGACCGCCACATGTTCGAGATCCCGCTCCAGGCCGCCATCGGCGGAAAGGTCGTCGCCCGCGAGACCATCAAGGCCATGCGCAAGAACGTCACCGCCAAGTGCTACGGCGGTGACGTCAGCCGAAAACGCAAACTTCTCGAAAAGCAGAAGGAAGGCAAACGCCGCATGAAGACGGTCGGCTCCGTCACTATCCCGCAGGAAGCCTTCATGGCCGTCCTCGACCCGGGAGACGAGTAACAGGTGATCACTGACGCATTCCGGCGGGAGGAGAACAACCATGGCGAATGAGCAGTACGCGTTTATCGAGAATGCAAAGATTCCTTCACGCGTATCGTGGCAGGAAGCCATTGACCGATGCGGTTTCAACTTTCAGTTGGACCCGGACCTCAAGCCATTCAAGGACTCCGGTTTCGTACCATGCACGCTGCATGGCCGTGAAGCCGGATTTGAAATCTATTACGACGAAACCTCAGAGTATCCACCGGAGTTGAAGAGGTTCGCCGACGGGCGTGACGGCTGCATCGTCTTCCGCTGGGGAGGAAGCATGATCGAGTGTGCATCGGTCATGATCGCTTGCTACGCCTTAGCAAAGGATTTCGATGCCGTCATTACGTATGAAGGCGAAGATCCCGACGATCTGGAGAATCTACTCAGCGGAACGAATGAGGTCATCAACCTCGCCTTGAAAGAAAAATAATCCACGCCTACTGAGCCATGTGAAAACACTCATCGGTGCATCGGAGAAGGGCTCGCCTGCGACACAGTGTTCTCATGATCACCTCCCTTTTCTTCGTTCAGGGCAGTGCGTAACATATCATTCTCAAAGCAGGAGATGAGTAGCATGCACGCCCACGAATCTTCCGCCTCTTCCGGAGTTCCATCTGCGTCATCCGCGCAATCTGCGGATGTAGACCATTCCCGCGTAGCACATCCGCCGGATGCGCACCCCCGCCTGCTGGTCGTCGGCCTGGGCGTGTTGCTGGTGGGTGTGCTGCTCGCACGGTGGGCCTACCCGTTGCGGCTCGGTGAGGAGATCGACGTGGACGCGGCGGCTGTCGCGCGCGTCGAGCAGCGGATCGACCCAAACGTGGCATCGTGGCCGGAACTGGCCCGGCTGCCGCGGGTCGGCGAGACGCTGGCCCGGCGGATTGTGGCATATCGCGAGACCCTTCGCGACGCGCGACGCGGCGAAGCCCACGCGGCGCGAACAGGCTCTGCGGACGAGGACTCCCCCGACCCGGTCGGCGCGGCCCGCGCCCCCGTCTTTCGCACGCCGGCGGACCTTGACGCCGTCCGCGGCATCGGCCCCAGGACGCTGGAGCGGCTGACCCCGTACCTGGTGTTCCCCGACGAGGCCGCCCCGTGACCGGCCGAATCAGCCCCGACCCGAGGCGCTCCAAAGGCTCTCCCTGCTCACTCCCCGGTCCTCGCACCCGCTTCGCCCCGCGTTGACGGTCATCTGGGGCAACCTTACAATACCGCCGTTGTGAAATTCGCGCGGCGGACCCTCCCGGACACACCGTCTGCCGCCTTGTTGATGTTCCCGTTTGAGCGAGGACCGATCCCATGAGACGTTGGCTGGTGCTGGTAGTGATGGCGGTGTCGTCTCTGATGCTGGTCGGTTGCGGCGATGGCGTCGCCCGCAGCAAGGAAGATCGCTTCAAGGCGATTCAGCGTGGCCTGGAACTCAACGCCCGGATGATGAACGACGACATCGACCTCCTCATCCTGAACACGCGTCCGAGCCGTCTCTCGCGCTATAACCTGCCGTGATCCTGTCGAAGCGTCGCTGACGGTAACGCCCCGATCCCACCACTCTCCGAAGACTCTGTGCGCGATTATGTCGATGCACGATCCGCGCGGATTGCGAATCGCGCCCGCCCCCGGCACAATAGCGGCTCGCGCCCCCGCGCGTGAGCGGAGCAGAATGACACCTTCCAGGACACCCTGACGGACAGCCCCATGAGCACCACGCCTCCGACCGCAGCCTACGCCGGTGAAGAACCCCGACCTCAATCCACGCCTTTTCGCGATATCCTGGCCTACTCGATCGGCGACGGCGCCAACTCGCTGATCATGAACACCTTCTTCGGCTTCGCCATGCTGTACTACACGAAGGCGCTGGGGCTGAGTGGTACGCTGGCGGGCATTATCATGCTGATCATTACTCTCTGGGACGCCTTCACTGATCCCTTGATGGGGCACATCACCGATAACACGAGATCCGTTTTTGGAAGACGCCATCCCTGGATGTTGCTGGGCGGTTTCGTGGCGATGATCGGCTTCTTTGCCGTCTGGACAGTACCCGCCTGGTTCACGCAGAGTGAGATACATATCTTCTGGTATCTCGTCGCCATGAACATCCTCATGCGGACCGGCGGCACCATCTTCGCGGTCCCCTACATCGCCCTGGGGTTTGAGATCTGCACGCACTACACCCAGCGTACGACGCTTCAGGGTGTGCGAACCGCCGTGAACATGGCTGTCAATCTGGGCTCGACCGTTCTCATCTGGCTTGTCATCTTGCGTGATGAGGTCGGCTTGGCGGGAAGTGGTGTCGCCAAGGCCGAGAACTACCAACTCCTTGGACTGGTCTTCTCCATTGCCGCGCTGTGCTTCATCATTTTCGTCGTCTTTGCGACACGAAAATATGCGAACGATTCCCGCGCCAATCACGAAATCGGTGACATCAGCTTGAAAGAGATTCTCGCGAACCTCAAGGATGTCCTCTTCGACCCTCACCCTCGCACAGTCTTCTGTTTTATCGCCGTACTGTTTGTCGGCGTAGTCTTCGTGACCAGTCTGCAGATGTTCGTCTATGTGGATTTCATGCTTTTCGCCCCTTTGGAGAAAGCCCTGGTTCACGGAAGCACAATGGTGGCGGCTGGTATCGGCGGCTTGCTGGCGGGCTCAATCGTGAATCGACTCGACAAGAAGCCGGCTATTTACATGCTCCTGGGCATTGCTTGCTTCGGGAATATCATGCTTGTCGTGCTATTCGCGACGGGGCTCGTCCCGAAAGATTATGCATTGTCATCCCTCCCCGTGGCCACTTTAATTTTCCTGATTTTCCACGATCTGTATCACGTTGGATCCACGGCAGCAACGACCATCGCTAATTCGATGATGGCGGACATCTCCGAGATTGCGAGGTTCCGTACCGGCCGCTTGCGCGATGGAAGTTACTCGGCAATGCTGAGCTTTGTCTTGAAGCTCGCGATCTCCGTGGGCATGCTCCTCTGCGGTGTCTACCTCGATCTGATCGGGCATGAAGAGGGCAATGTAACGCCGCAGGTGGCCACTTACATGATGTACGGCGCATTTCTGGGCGGCACTCTGCTGACATTCCTGGCGTGTCTCGTGATTGTGCGCTATCCCATCGACCGAGACTACCTGGCGAAGCTTCGCGACGTGAAACCCTCTCCGATGGTCCCGGTCTGCGGTTTCTGTCAGTTCGACCTCAGTGGCAACACTACCGGCACCTGCCCGAAGTGTGGCGGCCTGATTCCCGAAGGAGTGTTTGCAAAACTGTCGGATCCGGATTCCCCTGAGTGATGGAAATCACATCCGCGGCGGCAGGAGATCGAGCAGATCGGCGTTGCGTTCGAGGCGAAAGTCCGGTTCTGCACGGGCGTAATCCGCTTCAGGCCAGGCGCCGGGCGCCCGGGCCACCAGCGCCGTCCGCATGCCCAGCGACGCCGGGCCGAGCACGTCCATCACCGGCGCATCCCCCACGAACAGCACACGCGACAGATCGTCCGGCACCGCCTCGCCGAAGGCTTCGCGCAGCGCCGCGTCATAGATCCGCGGCGAAGGTTTTCGGTAGCCCACGCCGCTGGAAAAGATCGTGAACTCCAGATGTTCCGCCAGCCCGTGCCGCGCGAGTTCCATCCGGGCGTACTTTGGCGGCACCATGCAGTTGCTGACCAGCCCGAGCCGATAGCCGCGACGGCGCAGCTCGTTCAGCGTCCCCGCCGACCACGGAAACACCTCCAGCGCCCCGACCCAGATGTGCCCCATGCGGTCTACCGCCTCGGCGATCCGTGCGGCATCGTGCGGCGCGCCGATCTCCTCGAGCCAGCCGGCGACGACCTCATGCAACTGGGCCTCGCGCAGATCCGGATCACGCCCGGCGGTCTCCTCCGCCGATTGCACGCGTTCGATCAGCCGCGCGACGGCGTCCCCATCCATGGGATGATCGTCGAAGAGCGTCCCCGCCTCCGTCGCCCCGCGGGCAAACGCCTCCACCTGCTTGTTCACGTCCGCCAGCGTTCCGCCCCAGTCAAAGAACACCCATTCCACATCCATCGCACACATCCTCGATTGCAAGTCCATCCCCGACAGGGCCGCCGCGGATTCCATCTTGCCCCGTATCCGATCGTCCCCGCCCCTTGCCCGGTCACCTGGTGGCGCGAACACTTCTCCAGCAGGTCAGCTTCCACCATTCGCTTCAGGCGATGCCGGACCGACTCCACCATGTCTTTCGCCACGTGAACGGCGTTCACGGGACGATGATGCTACGGGTTCATGCAGAAAACGCAATGTTGGCGGGGGATGCGCGCTGGCTGTGAGACCACGAGAGGCTCGCCGGGGAGACGCATAACGACGCACGGTTCACCCGCGCACGTGCGGAACCGTGGTCGTCCTGCGCGGCGCCAACGGGGCTGGATCGTGACGTCGGCCGACTATCAAATCGCGCCGCTCACGCTCCGCCCCGTTCCTTATTTGAAATCCGCTCTTCTGATGAATTCCCTTTGTGTCTCTTGTGCCTTTTGTGGCCATACTCTCCCACCCACTCAAGCAATCGGGATAACCACGAACACACTCAAGCGTCACAGGAAACTAATCCAGTTCATCTTGTCCATCCTGTCGATGCTCTCCCCTTGTCTGTTACGTCTTGCTCAGAAACGCGTGCGGCGGGGCGAGAACGCCATCGACAGCGCTTCCTGCTCAAACCCCTCCGGCACCACACGATCGACCGCAAACTCGTACAGCGCCGCAATGATGATCCCCTTCATCGCCTGCGACGCCAGCACTACGATCACCCCCAGCGGCAGCGCGACCGCCAGGCCGACCAGCAGCCCCGCCGTGCCCTGCGACGCGATCCCCAGCCCGATGGGCACACCGCACACGACCAGCAGCACCAGCCCCGTCACCAGTTCCAGCCCGAAGTTCGTGATCAGCGCTTCGCCCCAAGTCTTCTTCAACACGGCAATGCTCCGGTTCAGCGCCTTGATCGGCCCGGTCTTCTCCCGCACGATCACCGGCACAACAAAGTACGTGATTGCACTCCACGCCATGCCCAGAATCCCCGTGGCGACGCGTCCACCGCCGCGCGACCGGGATTCGAGTATCTTCAGCAGCACTCCGACGGTCGCCGCCACCAGCGCCCACCCGGCAATCTGCGGCACGCGCTCCATCGCCGCCCGGAATCCGTCGCCCAGCGTCGGGTTCTCTCCGCGGAAGCGGATCATCGCGCAGGAGATCAAGGCGGTATTGAAGAAGATGATCACGTAATACGTCACGTAGTAATACGCGAACGTCACGACCCATAACAGCGGATCCGACATCAACCCCTTCACCGCCTCCGGGTCGTTCTGCGATTGCGCCGCCACCTGCTCGAACATCCCCGACGACCAAATCGGATACGCAAACCCCGCCATCACCATCAGGCACGCCACCCCGCTGATCAACGGGAACACCAGCAATTCCTTGTCCAGCATCAGCACACGCCAACTCGAGCGCGCCATGTCCATCCCGTTCATCATGCGGTCGATCATTCCGATGGTCTCCTTGGGGTAAGTGTGAATGTGCCCGGCCTCGGACTCCTCTACCCTACCATCGGTTCACCTGCCCCGCCCATTACAATCAGACCGCAAAATTCCAATCCGATAACGGCCGGCTGGCGGTATAATCTGCACCCAATACCCCGATGTGCATATTCGCATCTGTCGTCAGGCGATGAAGGGGAGATGCGAGAATCGACTCGCTGTTCAGGGGATACCATGAGCGAAACGGAGACACCGGCGGAAACAGACCTGCTGAAGCAATGCCCCTGGTGTGATTACAACCTCACCGGCTTGCCCGCCGAGCACATCTGCCCGGAATGCGGAAACACGGTCGATCGCACCGCCATCCGACTCGGCGACACGCGGCATCGCATGGAACGCGATGTGCGCATCACCCTGCTTCTGCTCGGAGCGGCGTTGATCGTCTCACCTCTTGACGTACCACCCGACCCATTGACCTGGCTCTGGCGCGCATCGCTGATACTGACGCCGGTTCTTGTCGTTATTCTGATTAATCCCAGGCTTCGGATCATCCTGCTTCCGCTCGGAGCGGCGTTGATCCTCTCACTCCTTGATGCTCCACCCGACCCATTGATCTGGCTCTGGCGCGCATCGCTGATACTGACGCCGTTTCTTATCGTTATTCTGATTAGTAGTCCCAGGCTTCGGAGCATACTGCTGATGAGGGATCAGATACTGATCGAACGGCCGTACCGTCAACCAATCGCGATTCCCTGGAAGCGCGTCGTCGCTGCCTCACCGGGATTCGGCCACTATACCCTAAAGATCCATCTCCGGAATCCCTCGCGCATCTTTCGCATCGGCTTCAAGACCAGGCAACGTAAAGCAGGTCTGCCGCAACACGGCATCCAACTCATCAACGCGATGGTGGCCATGGATAAGAATGAGCAGTGACGAAACCTGTATGTCGAGGGAAGCCCGAAATCAGAATGCTCAGACAACGCACACGAAGTCGTTTGACATGCCGTCAATTTCCCTTTTGTGTCTTCAGTGCCTTCTGTGGCCAATTCTTCCACGGGTTCAGGCCAGGGGGAATAGTCACAGAAAGCACGGAAGTCACAAAAGAATAGAAGGGCAAATGACGAAATCTGGCTTGCCCTAATCACACACATCTCGTCGTCAGGCATTCCGTCGTTCGTGATTCAGCATTCGCCATGTCCCCCTTGGTGGTCTACTGCTTCCCATCCTTCACGAGCAAACGCCACGCGCACGTTACCCCTTGAACCAATCCGCCTCGCCCGTTTCGAACACCACCGGCAGGTCGCGGGAGAAATCCAGCTCCTCGTACCGCCCCGCTTTGCACTCCTGCTGCCACTGCCCGCGGCGGTGCACGTGCGTGATGTCACTCGTGAACATGGAGAACGATACCCACGACCCCGTGCCGATCGCGTCCATCGGCGCGCGGCACGCCACGAAGTCGCGCACCTTCTGCAGGTTGAACCCGCTGCTGACGATGATCTTCGTCGACCGTGCCCCCATGCGATCGAGCAGATCGCGCATCATGTATGCCGATTCGATCGTCACGCCCGTGCCGAAGCCGTGCCGCTCCAGCGCCGCCATCGCCGCCTCACGATCCGGCGCCTCGGACAGAATGCGCATCTCCAGTGCCCGATCCGTTTGCTCATGCCCGCCCTGATGGACGCGATTGCCCGGCGTGTCCAGTCGAACCGCGTGCAGGTCGATGCCGAACCGCTCGACCGCGTCCGCCACCACGTCACGCTCGCGCCCCTCGAAATCCGTCAGCACGGTCAGCGGCACGTCCGGACAGGCGTCGCGATACGCCTCGGCGCTGGTGATGCTGCTGCCGTCGAACGCGGCGTTGAGGGCATGCGGTATCGAGCCGTACACCTTGAACTCGTGCGGGTCGCGCGTGCCGATGCGGATCCGTTCCTCGCCGATGCCGAACCGCGCCTGCACTTCGGCGTAGCCCGCACGCGTGCTCGTGCCCCGCGCGCCGCCCACCGCCGCCGCCACCGCGATCCGCGGGATCAACTCCGGCGGATAGTGCCGTGCGGACATATCGATGACCGGGACTTCCCCCGCCGCCTCGACGATCTCCGCCATCGTCCCCGCCGCCCCCGACAGCGACAGCATGCCCAGGTATTCCGTCTCCAGCGCCACGAGGTCGATGAAGCGCCCCTCGAGCGTCAGGATCACTTCCCGCGGCGCATGCGGCTCGCCCTCCGGCAAAGCCCTCACACGCACAGGCCCCTCGCAGCGCGACTGCACCAGGGCGAGCGCGTCGCCGAGCCCGCACAACCTCCCGGCCTTGCGGCCGAGCACGCCGTAGCGCACGAGACGGTCCGCCTCCTCGCGCCCGCGCACCGTGGCCACGCAACGATTGAAATACTCATCCGCCAGGTCTGATGTATGCATGATCGATGGATATACCCCAAAACCGGGCCCATGAAAAACGCCCGAACTGAGCGGCCCGGGCGTGCATGTTGATTCCGCGTACGTGTGGTTTCAATCGCCGATCACTCTCCCAGCGAGGGCGGTTCCCAACCCGGCGGACGCTCCGGATGCCAGAGCGATGCCGCCGATTCGTTGCTGGGGCGCTCGAGCTTGTGCGGCAGCAAGCGCTCCACGTGCGTGTCCAGGAAGCCGACATTCGCCCGACCGAGATGGCGGTACCCCACCCACTCGTCGGGATCGTCCGCCCGCGTGCGGTTCGTTTCGGGGTCCTTCACGTTGAATACCGACTCGGTTACCGCCGACCAGTCCTTGTAATCCAGGTAGAGCAGGTTCCAGGGCTGCGCGCCGGGCACCGCCGCCGAGAGATTCATCCCGTAACTGCCCCAGAGCATCGGCACCTGGTAGCGATCCGTCGTCCCGTTGATCTCAGTGAGCGTCTTGCCGCGCCAGGTGTGCAGGAAGAGCTGCCGACCGGTGCTGCCCTTCGTGACCCAGACCTCGCCCTTGGGCTGCTTGAAGCCGTCCGGAATGTAGTCCACGGTGGCGTCGTCAAAGTCACGATCGCCTCCGCCGACATCCGCCTCCGTCTCCATGCGAATGGAGTACTGATTGCCCGACGTGGGGCGTCGCCGAAGGAAGTAGGCACTGTCCATGGCCAGCGGCGGATAGCGGAAGCCGGTGCGATGCTGCGAGATCCACGCCGCGGGGATCGGATACGGATCCTTGTCCGAGGGGCAGTTGAACGGTTCGGTCTCCCCGCTCATGCTCTTCATGACGTGATGCGACCAGCCCTTGTGGGCGGGGACGCGATTCTTCTTGGTTTCCTCGAGCCACATGACCCCCGCCGTGGTCAACTGGCGCATGCGCGAACTGCAGACCGACGCGCGGGCGCTCTCCCGTGCCTTCTGAAGCGACGGCAGCAGGATCGCGACCAGCAGGGCGATGATCGCCACCACGACCAGAATCTCGATCAATGTGAATGCCCGGCGGACAACGGAGGATGTCATGGGCGACCTCGCGTGCAAGAACAGAACAAACCCGGTGCAGGCGGTTCGAAATGGCTCGTCAAGGAACCACTGTTTTTATCATAACGCAAGCCAACGCACCGCAAAACGTTTTCTCCGAACTATTACGGTATCTTGACGCACACTTTCAACTCTGCTGAAGATTTCGGACCTCCCCGTTCGATTATCAATCGTAACTGAAATAAAATAACCCACTTAGTCGCTGTGGCGTCACACGGTTATGATAGAATTCCGCAGGCAGCGAGAATCGGACCCTCGAACAGTGGAGAACATTATTCACGTGATTCGTTCCGCCACCATGGCCGACGTGCCCGAGATGCATCGGCTCATCACGCATCATGCCGAACTGAACCGCATGCTCTTCCGGTCGCACGCGGATTTGTACGAGCATCTCCGGGATTTCTTCGTCGCCACACGGGAGATCCACTCCGGCGAGAAGTCCGGGGAAGGCGATCACGTCGTCGGCTGCGCCGCGCTGGAACTGGTCTGGCGAGACCTGGCGGAGATCAAGAGCCTGGCGGTGGACGAGGCGTGCCGCGGCCAGGGGCTGGGCGGAGCCCTGGTCCAGGCCACCATCGAGGAGGGGCGACGACTCGGCCTCGAAAGGATTTTCGCCCTCACCCGGGAACGCCGTTTTTTCGAGAAGCTCCGGTTCGCCGAGGTGCCGCGCGACTCACTCCCCCATAAAGTGTGGACCGATTGCGTCCGATGTCCGTTGCAGGAGAACTGCGACGAGATCGCCATGGTGCTCCCGCTTCGGTCGACGGCGGTTCAATCTCGGGCGGAATCAGCCGCCCGGTCCGGATGAGGCGACCCCGACGGCAGGTGGGATGGCCCACGCCGGTCCATCACGCGGTGAGCCCGAACGTGACGGAGATGCCATGACCACCCGAAAGACCAAGTCCAGGTACTGGAATCCCGTCTGTTATGGGGCGCTCTTTCTGTTTGCCGGAGCGCTCTTTCTCATCTTCAGCCGGGTGGTCGTGAACGTGACGCAATCCAACTCTTCACCCGCCATCACCGCCCCCGGGGTGGAGTCGCCGGACCCCGAGCCCGATGCCCCGGTCCAGGACGCCTCCTTCGGGCTCAGCGGCATCCTGCTCATGTTCAGCACCGCCTCCTTCCTCATGACCGCCGTCTGCATCGGCTGGATCGTCAAGGTCTACCGTGAGTCCCGACCCGCCTGGAAAACCCAGAAGCGCTACCCCAAGCACCAGCGCCATTGAGCTTCGCGCGACCCGTCAGTTGATGGACATGACGCTCAAGGCGTGCCGGGTTGCGTGGAGGGATAAAGTTCGAGGCGTTCGATTTTCGGCCGCTGCTCTCGCGGAAGGGGGCGCGGGAAGTTTTCTTCGGTCATGTCGCGAATCGGTCGGCCGCGCTCGGGATCATGCACCGCCACGAAGCGCCCGGCCCGAATCAGCCGCGTGCCCCGGAACACCGAGGCCGGCGTCCATCCGGTCAGCGCCGTGAACCGCTGCTGATGCATCACGAGATGAAACCGACCCTCGAGCGTGCCGTGTTTCGGGGCATGGATCACAACGACCCCGGTGATCGACCGGGCGCGGCGCCGATCGGCGCCATAACGCGACACCGACTGCGCCTCCCGCATGCGGACGTGGTAAAGGCGCTCACTCCCCGCCGGCAGTCCGTCCAACACAAGCGACAACGCGAACTCGTTCGAGAACATCTCCCCCAGAAGCGACTCCGACCGGCGGCGAAGGACGACATTCAACGCGCCGCCATCCTCCTGCCAGTAGTACGCTTCGTCGATGGCGATCTTTTCAATCAGTGGCTCATCGGGGGGGAGGTCACTTCGCCGGTACGGCATGGTGTGGATCGTGCCCGAGCCCGTGCATCCACATAGCCCGATCAGGATCACACACGCGAAGCACCATCGCATTCCATCATGCATGGCGGTCCCGTCAGTGCGGCAGCGGGAAGCGGCGGCAGAGTTCTTCCACCTGGTTGCGGACGCGTTGCACGACGGCATCCTCTCCGCGATGGAAAAGCACTTCGTGCGTCAGCGCCGCCACTTCGGGCATCTCGTCCGGCGTGAACCCGCGCGTCGTCACCGCCGGCGTTCCGATCCGCAGCCCCGACGTCTCCATCGGCTTGCGCTCGTCGAAGGGAATCATGTTCTTGTTGACGATGATGCCCGCGTCCTCGAGCCACTTCTCCGCCTGCTTGCCGCTGACATCCGCGTGGGCCGGGCGAAGGTCGACGCACATCAGGTGATTGTCCGTGCCGCCGGAGACAAGCCGGTACCCGTGCGAGAGCAGCGCCTTGGCCAGCGCCTGGGCATTGTCGAGAATTGCCTGCTGATACTGCTTGAAGTCCGGACGCAGCGCTTCGCCGAAAGCTACCGCCTTGGCCGCGATGACGTGCATCAGCGGCCCACCCTGGATGCCCGGGAAGATGCGTGAATCGACCGCCTTGGCGTGATCGGCCTTGCACATGATCATGCCGGCGCGCGGGCCGCGCAGCGTCTTGTGCGTCGTCGTCGTGACGAAGTCGGCGTGCGGCACCGGCGAAGGGTGCAGCCCCACCGCCACCATACCCGCGATGTGGGCGATGTCCGCCAGGAGATACGCGCCCACGTCCCTGGCGATCCGCGCGAAGGCTTCGAAGTCGATCGTCCGCGGATAGGCCGACGCCCCGGTCACGATCATCTTCGGCTTGTGCTCCTCCGCCAGCTTACGGATGACCTCGTAGTCGAACTGCTCGGTCGTCTTGTCCACGCCGTAGCTCACCACGTTGTACAGCCGACCGCTGAAGTTGACCTTCATGCCGTGCGTGAGATGACCGCCATGCGAGAGATCGAGGCTCAGGATCGTGTCGCCCGGTTCGAGGACCGACATGTAGACCGCCATGTTCGCCTGGCTGCCGGAGTGCGGCTGCACGTTCACGTGATCGCACCCGAAGAGTTGCTTGGCGCGGTCCCGGGCGAGGTTTTCCACCTCGTCCACGTGCACGCATCCGCCGTAGTACCTTTTGCCGGGATAACCCTCGGCATACTTGTTGGTCATGATCGACCCGGCCGCCTCACGCACCGCCCGGGAGACGTGATTCTCCGAGGCGATCAGTTCGAGCACGTTCGTCTGCCGCTCTTCCTCGGCCATGAGAATCCGAAACACGTCCGGATCCGACTGTTCGATGGCGGAATAAGCGGTAATCACATCCGGTAAAGCCATAAATCTCACCTCGCAGGGCGTTCGTATCGAAAGTGCCGTCAGGTGCATTCTGAGCACCCGCGTCGAACATTGTATTCTAGTGAAATCGGCGTGCGGGACCAAATCCGAACGCCGGACCCGGCGACCCTGTTCAGCCGTCCGCGCCCGCCTTCGATACGGGATTGCTCAACGGCCCGATGTCTTCGATTTCCACCGTGTACCGGTCACCCGGCCTCAGGTAACGCGCCGGAGCCTGGCCCATGCCGACCCCCTCGGGCGTCCCCGTCAGGATGACCGTCCCCGGGTGCAGCGTGAAATGCTGCGACAGGTAGCTGATCAGGAACGGCACGTTGAAGATCATGTCCGCCGTGGTCGAGGACTGCATCACGTCGCCGTTGAGTCGGCCGCGGATGTCCGCCTGGTTCGGATCGAACTCCGGATCGATCATCAGCGACGGCCCGAGCGGGCAGAAGGTGTCGAAGCTCTTGGCCCGCGTCCATTGCAGGTCGCGGCGCTTCTGGCAGTCGCGGGCGGAGACGTCGTTCGCGCAGGTGTACCCCAGCACATGGTCGAGGGCGTCGGCTTCGGAGACGTGGCGGGCGCGCTTGCCGATCACCACCGCCAGCTCCGCTTCGTAGTCCACCTCGTCCGGGGCATCCTCGGGCAGCTCGATCGTTTCGCCGTCGGCAATGACGGAGCTGGTCAGCTTGGAGAAGATCACGGGAAACTCCGGCACGTCCGCGCCGCTCTCGGCCGCGTGGCGGCGATAGTTCAAACCGATGGCGATGATGTTCACCGGTTCGATCGGCGGAAGCAGCCGCTGAACAAGCGCCTGGCGGTCCGTCACCGTGAAGGCGCCGTAGAGCGAGCCCTCGATCAGGGACGCGTTGCCCGCATCGATCCGAACTCCGGTGTGGACCTGTTCCTTCTCGTCAACGAAGCGAATCACGTGCATATGCTCTGCCTGCCTTTCCTGACGGGAGTCGAGTCAAACGCGATTGTAGCGCCATCGGCCGAAGGTGCGAAGAGCCGACCCGCGGAAGCGGGCGACTCGCGGCGGTCGATGCGACAGCATGCGGGAAAGCGCGATATGATGGGACGTGCCGAGCAGGTGTGTAAGAAGCGCAGGGACCGCCCCTTTCCCTGATAAAGCATCGCACACATGATCCAGGGCAAACGTGGAGGTGCCCGATGCGCCGCAGGGCGATGACATTCAGTGAGACGTTGATCGTGGCGATGCTGGTCGGCGCGGCGTTGCTGCTGGTGGCGTTGGGGATCGCCACCGTCCGCACCGACCTGCGGACGCACCAGACGTGGGAGTTGCTCGCCAGGCTGGATGACGCGCTGAACGCCTATTACGGCTCGACGGGGTCGTGGCCCGTGGATCCCCGCGCGACGGCGGAACGGTCGTCGGCGAGCGGGGCGAGCGAATCCACCGTCATCGTCCTCGCCGCCTTGCAGCGGACCCCGAAGTCCGACCAGGTGTTGGAGCGCGTGCCGGAGGTGCTGCGCCGCGAATCGTACGAGCCGGACGTGTGGATCGTCGTGGACGGCTGGGGCCGACCGCTGCGCTGCATGACCGCCAACTCACCGCGCACGCTCGAACGCCAGGCGGTGGCCGCCAACGGGGGCAAGCCCATCTTCGTCAGCGCCGGCGGCGACGGCCGATTCGGCCTCGACGACGTGGCCGATGCCGCCGACAACCTCCTCATCCGACCGACCCCCCTCGAAACCCCCGAGCCCGAAGCCGCGCCCTGATCGCGCGAGCGACCTGCCGCGCCCTTCCTCAAAGCATGGGCGTGAAGTCGTCGCTTGGCCGGAGCCAAAGGGATGTCGGAAGTCTTAAAGGGGCTCATCTGCAACAAAGACTCCCGGCGGCTCTGTAGAAAACCCTTGATGTTCGGCGCCTGTTAGGTTGCGCCCTTGGAGT
>CAZUAQ010000009.1:0-53109 GCA_964618455.1 uncultured Planctomycetales bacterium
TACGTCGGTTACGAAGAGGGCGGTCAGCTCACCGAGCGCATCCGCCGCCGGCCGTACTCCGTGGTCCTGCTCGACGAGATCGAGAAGGCCCATCCCGACGTCTTCAACATGCTGCTGCAGATCATGGAGGAAGGCCGGCTGACCGACTCGTTCGGCCGCCACGTGGACTTCAAGAACACGATCCTCATCATGACCAGCAACATCGGCGCCGACCGCATCACCAACCAGTCGGACTTCGGATTCGGCAAGCGGGACGAGGACGTCTCCTACCAGAAGATGAAGACGATGCTGCAGGGTGAGGTGGAGCGCTACTTCCGTCCGGAGTTCATCAACCGTGTGGATGAGCTGGTGGTCTTCCACAAGCTCACGCACAAGGATCTGATGCATATCGTCGAGCTGGAAGTCGAGAAGGTGCTCAAGCGTGTGTCCGAGCAGGGGCTCAAGCTCGAACTCGACCAGGCGGCCAAGGACTACCTCATCGAGGAAGGCACCGACGAGAAGTTCGGCGCCCGTCCGCTCCGCCGAGCCATCGAGGGCAAGCTCGAGGATCCGCTCTCCGAGGCGATTCTTCGCGGCGAATACAAAGGCAAGAATCGCATCGTCGTCACCGTGAAGGAAGATGACGAGGGCGAGGACAAGCTGGCTTTCGAAGCCTTCCACGACGAAACACCTGACGATTCCGAAGAAACTGTCGGCGCCGGTCCCGTCAACGAAGAGACCTGATCGGTTCCTCCGCATTGCTGTACGAATCGCGCGATTCAACCCAACCCACCCCCGTCCGCTACAACGCGACGGGGGTTTTTTCTTGGTCAGATTCTTGCGATCGAACATCGCACGACATATCATACGCCGGGCGGCATCTTCGTAGGGGAAGGGCGACTTGGCTGCTGGGAAGTCGTTTCATTCATCACTCGGGGTACACAATCGCAAAGGGGTCATCACATGCTCAGAGGATCACTCGTTCTCATCGTATTGGTTTCAGGGTGCGGCGGACCGCTCACGGTTCCCATGGTGCAGCGTCTGGACGAGGAAACGCAGGCGGAAGTGGATTCGGCGTGGAGCAACATGATGAAGCCACACGATCGACTGGATCACACGCTGCTGCTGGACGTACTCATCGCCCATCAGTTTCACCATAAGGGCGTGGATCGCCTTCATCTGGTCAGCGAGAAACGCGTGAACGACGGATTGGCACTGATGGAGATTCGGTATGACCGGGAGCAACCCACCTTCGACGTGTTCATGGTCACCTATCTCGATGGGGAAGGCAAGGAGCAGCGGCGGGAGACGTACTCGCGCGATGAGATTAACGCGCGTGTCGCGTACCTGTATTCCCCGTGCCTGGAAGAATGCGAAGGCGAGTGTCAGTTCGAAAAGGGCGATGTCGAGGATCTGACCGAGGAGTGCCGCGAAGCGTTGGAAGTCCGCGAGCAACGTTTGGAGACGATCGCCGCCGCCACACAACCGGCGTGAGTCGAGCATCGCGCGCTATTCTGCCCCCTCCATCGAGATCGCATCAATCACCACTAACCATCGCCGTTGCGGATTGCGCCGCTTCTCCGGGTCGGTCGGCAGTGGCGGGCTGAGCAGTTCCACCCCCAGCAGCGGCGCGTCGACAGGGCTGCGGATGGTTTGCTCGACAAGCGTCCAGTCGTCGCCGATCAGCGTGCCGACATTTTCGCTGAACTCGGACACCGCCTCACCCGGCTCGACGAGGCGAAAGTGCATGCGCGCCTGCGGATCCTTCTCAAAATCGCGATGCAACCGGGCCCAGCCCCGTACGTGAAACGCCTCCCCGCGCCGCGCCGCCACCGGTGTCTCGATTCGCTCGGAGAACCGATATTCCTTGTGATTGTCGAACATCACCACCAAGAGCGACTCCTCGCCGTCCTTCACGTGCTCCGGGCCGAGTACGCCACCATTGCGGACGATCAGGTCGCCGAACACCCGCCAGCCCCACGGCACCCCCGATCGATACAACCCGTCGAAATCCCCTTGAGCGATCAGCTCTCCCGTAGCCGGGACGGCCAATGGCAACCGCGCGATCGGCGGTTGCGTCACACCCTCGATCACATACGAAAACCGCGCCAGCAACGGCGCACCTCGCGGCAGACGCTCCAGCTTCACCGCGGCCTCCACGCGATTGCCCGCTGTGTCTCCCTCTTTTTTCGAGAGCTTCACCGGTCGTGCCTTTGCGACCACCGCTCCCGCCTCATCCACCACGTCCACAACCAGCTTGCTGCCTCGCTTCATATCACCGCGCAGCCATGCGTACACGCGAACCGATCCGTCGACGTCCACGCGATAGACGAGATCGTGCAGCCCCGGTTCGAGCGGCCGCGCCTCCTCCTGGAACGCATAGAATGCCGGCCCCGGTTTCAAGTTCAGATTGCATACACCGAACCCCTGATGCACCGGCTCGAAGTCCGACATGGCCAACTGCTGGGCGATGTGAATGTAGTCGTGCTCGGGCCGCGCGAACCGCTGAAGGAACCGCCGCGTCCATTTGGCGTGATGCGCCACGTCGATACCGCGATCCTGCGCGTTCCACCCATACTCGGTGATCCAGATCGGGATGTCCCCGTCGCCGAACTCCGCCGCCACCGCGCGGATCGCCTCCAGCTTCTCGATCGGACGATCGTCGGTCTCCTCCGGCTTTTTGTTGTACGGATGATCCCCGATAGCGTCCCAGAACTTCTCTCCGCCATACATGTCGCGTCGCATTTCGTACGACATCCGCACGAACGTCGGCGAATACCCCTCGGCATTGTCCAATCCACCCATTGCCACCAGCGCCTCGGGATCCACTGCCTTGATCGCCTTGTAGCACCGGTACAGCCACGGGATGTACTCATCCGCCCGGTTGTATCGAAAGCGTCCGTCGACCTTGTCCACATGCCAGCCAAAGCCGTTCTGCTCGTTCCAGAACTCGTAGTGCTTCGCCCGTCCCTTGTAGCGCTCGGCCAGCGTCGTGATGAAGTGATTAAAATCCTCGACGTTCTCTTCCTTGGGTGGGTAATCGTGCGCGGGCTCGCCTGTCGGGCTGACCCACGCGGGAATGTTCACGATCAGCACCACCGGCACGATCCCGAACCGCTCGCAATGCGCCATCTCCCGGTCGAGGCTCGACCAGTCCCACTGCCCTTTGACCTCTTCAATCTCCCGCCAGCTCGCCAGTACGCGCGCCGAGCGACTGCCGATCTCCTGGCACTTCTGGAAGATCAGCGTCTCGTGGTTCACGAAGTCCGAGCCCCGCGAACGCGATCCGACGAACGAACCGCTGCCCACGGGGTTCACGCTGTAGATCAGCGGCCGATCGAAGTCGTACGGGCTCGCCGGCTCCTGCGCCTGCGCGCATCCGGCCAGCATCGCCAGCAACACCGCGCCGCCAATCATGGTCCTGCTCATGAGTTCATCTCGCCGGAAGTGTGGGTTGACATCACCACAAGGCTGCCAGCGTAGCCTAAGCCCTTGGATGTGTGCAAGCTGAACAGAATGGATCACTTCGCCCGTGCGCTGCATGCGTAAAGCGGTCAAACGTCGCGATTTGCAGACCAACCTCGCCATGATCGCCGTGTCTCTACACAGAGGTGGCGTCACCGGCGGGACCTCGGTTGAATGTCACCTGAAGTTGCGACACAATGCGGCTCCTGCCCATCGGGGGCGGCGCCCGGAGATCGAGGGAACTCAGTGAATTCGCCAACCATCAGCATCGTGGTGCCCGTTTTCGACGAGCAGCACACCCTCGCCACCCTCATCGATGAGATTCGCGAAGTCGCCGATGCCGAGGATCTCCGGTTCGCGATTGTCTTCGTCGACGACGGGAGCCGCGACGGGAGCTGGCAGGCGATCACCGAGCTCTGCCGGCAGCACCCGCCCGGCGGCGATTCCCGTTTGAGCGTGGGCGGCCTCCGCTTCCGCACCAATTCCGGCAAGGCGGCGGCGCTGATGGCAGGTTTCTCCACCGTCCGTACCGACCTGGTGTTCATGATGGACGCCGATCTGCAGGATCCGCCCGCCGAGATCCCGCACTTCCTGCAGAAGCTGGACGAAGGGTACGACATGGTCAGCGGCTGGAAGAAGATCCGCCACGATCCGTGGCACAAGGTCTATCCGTCCCGGGTGTTCAACCGCATGATCGGCGTCATGACCGGTGTCCGGCTGCACGATCACGTGTGCGGGTTCAAGTTGCTCAAGAGCGACATCGCCCGGCAACTGCGCCTCTACGGCGGGCTGCATCGCTTCGTCAGCGTGCTGAGCCATGCCCTCGGCGCGCGTGTCACCGAGATTCCGACGTTGCATCGGCCGCGGACCTCCGGCGTGAGCAAATACGGCTTCACCCGGTTCTTCAAAGGGTTCATGGACATGATGGCGGTGTGGTTCCTCACGCGCTACAAGTACCGTCCGCAACATGTGCTCGGCGTGGCGGGGGTGGTGTGGTTCATGCTGATCCTGGCCTTCGGTCTGCTCGGCATGATCTCCAGTCTCGGCGGCCCCTTCCTGTACCTGGCTCCGATTTACCGGCTGCACGCGCTGCTGCTCGTGCTGTCGCCCGGCGTCATTCTGCTCGCACTCGGATTAATGGCCGCCGCCGGGGCCGATCGGCAAAACCTCGATCACCAGTACGATATTGTCGAACGCGCTGGATGGTGCGTGGAAACAAAGCCCGCGCCGTAGGCAACGCTGTGCGAACGTCTTCCGGGTGTCCGTTGTGGTCCAACGTTGCAATAGAAACGAGCGATCGTCATGAGTGAGCAACCGTCGCCTCCGCAGGAATCTTCCCCGCCCTCGGCGGCTCCACCGTCGGCGTCCCCCGGCTCAGCCACGCCTCCGCCTCCGGCGACGCAGGCATCACCGATCCGCGTGGGCACGACGCCGCAGAAGGTCACTCCCGCCGATAGCGGTGAGCCGTCCACTCCCGTGCCCCTACGGCGCGACTTGAGATGGGTATTCATGATCATCGCCGCCGTCATGGTCCTGTTTCCCATGTGGACGCGCGAAAAACTCGCTCACTGCCCCAACGACGCCTCCCGCTGGAACACGATCTTCTTCATGCTGGAGTACGGCACGATGGAGTGGCTTCCGGATTGGGAGGTCGAGTGGGATGGCGGCAGAGGCAACCCGCTGGATTTCTACCCTGAGCACGTGCGTAACAATGCCATCAAGGTCGGGGACGAATACTACACCGTCCACGATCTGCGCTTCTGGCACATCGCCCCCTTCATGTCCATCGACATGATCGCGGTCAAGGGCGAGAAGGAGGGCGAGTATCACTATTACTCCAGCAAACCCCCGTTACTGACGCTCATCTATTACGGCGTCACCTGGACCGTGCAGCAGGCTCAAGCCGGTGTCGTCTGGACGTCGGAAAAGATCCGCCAGATTGAAATCATCGACGATTCTCCCCTTTCCAATGAACCGTCGGAGTCTGAGGATGCCATCGCAGAGGATGAGCCTTCGGAAGATGATTCTTCCATCGAGGAGCACATCTGGACCTTCAAGACGTTCGACGGGGCCTACTACCTGATGCGCACCACGGTGACGGTCGCCCAGGTGCTTCCGTTTCTCTTCTGCGTCTGGCTGCTGGCCCATGAGTTCCGGCGCATGAGCGACTCGCTCTGGGTGCGCAACTTCTGCATCGCCTGTGCCGCCCTGGGGACCTATCTCACGCCGTACCTGGTCCCGCTGACCAACCATGTCCCCGCCGCGTGCAGCGTGACCGTGGCGATCTACGCCGCCATCCGCATCTGGTACGACAACGCGCAGAGCTTGATCTGGTACATCCTGGCCGGCACGTTCGGCGCATTGGCATTCATCTGCGAGATCCCCGCCCTGAGTGTGCTCGCCGTCGTCATGGGAGCGATGCTCATTCGCTCACCCAAGCGCATGCTGATCGGTGCGGTGCTCCCCGTCGTGATCATTCTCGGGGCCTATTTCCATACGACCCATATGGTGACGGGCAAGTACAAACCGATTCCGTCCCAGTTCGAGGATGACCCGGGCATCTATCGCTATCCGGGAAGCTACTGGCACCCCAACAAGTACAACCCCGGGGGCTCCCGGGGGATCGACGCGCTGATGACTCCCGAACAGGCCGAGGAAGATCCTGAGCGAGCGAAGCAGGATGGCATCATCATCGAGGAAAAGTCCGTCTACATCATGCACATGCTCGTCGGCCATCACGGCTTCTTCCTGCTCACGCCTGTATTCCTGATCGCGCTGCTTGGCCTCTTCGCCAATCTGATACGGTCGGATGAACGTGCGCGACCGTTGCTGGCGCTGGTGACGCTGGGGCTGACCACGGCTGTCGTGCTGTTCTTCGGACTGGTGGCTTCGAGCCGCAACTACGGCGGCGTGGCTCAGGGCATGCGCTGGATGTTCTGGACGATTCCACTCTGGCTGCTCATGCTCCCCGCCGGCGCATCGATTCTCAGCCGGGTCAAGGTCGGCAGGGCGGTCTGCTACATGCTGCTGGCGGTCTCGCTCTTCAGTGTGTACTGGGCGCTGCCGAGAGTGGATGACGCCACATCGCATCCCTTCTCCAACTCCTGGGCGCACCTGATGTTCCGCAAGGACTGGAGCTGGATTCCCGACGTGATGCGAATCAACTACTGAGAAGGGAAATGGCGATCCAGGAATTTATGGTACCGCGCTGTTTTCAGCATTCGTCATTCGGATTTCGGGCATGAGATCAAGATTGGCGCCTGCCGACGTGAGGATCGATCCCCATGAGTGATTACAAGGACATCTGCACCCACGCCACGGAATGGGTCCGGGACGCCGGCAAGGTGGCGATGGAGCACTTCGGCCACGTGACCGTCACGCGCAAGGCGGACAAGTCGCCCGTGACCGAGGCTGATCATGCCGTGCAGGCGGCACTGCAGCAGGCCATCAGCGACCATTGTCCCGAGGACGCGGTGATCACCGAGGAGACCCAGGCCGATCCCGAGATCCACGCCTCCGTTGCGTCCGCCCGGCGGTGCTGGGTCATCGACCCCATCGACGGCACGCGCAACTACGCCCGATCTATACCGATCTTCACCATCTCGGTGGCGTTGCTGGTTGAGGGAAGCCCATGCGTCGGGCTGATCTACGATCCGGTCACCGATCGGCTCTACCATGCCACGAGGGGCGGCGGCGCGTGGTGCGGAACGCAACGCATCGCCGCCGAATCGCCACAGCGCTCTTCGACGCTCACGCTCACCATTCCGACCAGCCTCTACGAGAAACTCGGACGCGTGGAACACGGCTGGATCGATCACATGGTGGTGCGGAACTTCGGCTCGACGGCGCTGCACATGGCTCTGGCCGCCTCAGGTGCCATCGACGCCGTCTTCTGCAAGCGTTGCCGGTTGTGGGATATGGCCGCCGGTGACCTGATCGTCACGGAGGCGGATCGTGTGGTGATTCCCCTCGACCTCGATCGCGATTCCTACTTCCCCATGAACCTCGCCGACTACAACAACGAGCCCACCCCGCTCATCGCCGCCCATCCCGAGGTCGCTCATCGACTGCTGAGCGAGTACCGGGAAACGCAGAAGGCATAACGTGCCGCCGGCAAGTCAGACCCCGGCGTCGAGTTCGGTGACGTCGACAGGATCAGGTTTCTCGGATCCCGTCATGATTCGCCTTACAGCGAGGCGGTCGCTTCCCCATCCGCCTGCTCGGTTCCTTCGCCGTCCTCGCCGTCCGCATCTTCGCGGAGTTCCTTCCAGCCGACACGCTCACGGAGGTTCTCAGGATCGTACCACTGGTTGATCAGACTGATGATCCGGTCTTCCTGAACGTGGTTCATCGCCGCCATGCGCATGTCTTCGTACGTATCCGTGGTGATGGGCAGCACGCGTTCCAGTTGAATCACCAGCCAGCGGCCGCTGGACTCCTGTTCGTAGGTGATCACCGGCTGCGAGCCATCCGCACGATGCTTCTCCACCATCGTGCCGATCTCGTCCATTAACGCGGGGTCGTACCCGAAGGTCGGGATGAACCCCGGCTGCACACGGACCATGCCTCCCATCGGGAACATGCGCTTCCGGCTGAACGGATCGGGCTCGACGAAGGCGGTGTTGGGCAACTTCTCCTGAAGTTCCTCATGGGCCAGGAACGCCTCGCGGAGCCTGTTGTCCGACGTCACTGTGGAGGCCAGGTCTTTGGCCAGGCGAGCCGCCTCGTCGTAGGCCTTCTTCTGGCGGATATCCTGGACGATCTGCGTGCGAAGCTCCTCAGTGATCTCTTCGGGGGCGTGCGGTTCGATCAAGTTGACGGTTCGCATCACGTAGACAAACCCCTCGTTCTCACCGGTACGGCCCACGAAGGGATCGGCGGCGGTCTGGTAAAGATTGCGGAAGAGGCGATCCTGTGCGGAGCCGTCCTGCGGCGCGTAGCTCGAACCCGGGACGTAAAACGCCGCCATCGCCAAGGGAAGTCCGCGCTGCCCGGGGGCGGTCACGCCGGCAATCCCTTCATCCTGGCGAAAGGCATCGGCATCCATGTACTCGGTGCGGACGAAGGTCATCGTCTCGGGGTACTGATCGCGATGAGAAGCGATCAGATTCGGGTAGATCTCTCCCGGCCGTTGCGATTCCGGGATCTCCTTGACGCCGTCCTTTTCCGGTTGTTCCGCCCAGGGGATCGACAGCGTGGTGATCAGGTCCCGGGCGATGCCCAACGCCTCCTGGCGGGCCTTCTCCTTCTTCAGGGCTTCCACCACGTCGCTCTTGGCCTCGGTGAACGTCTTGTAATTCTTGCGCACGGGGGCATCCTCCCCCTCGGCGACCTCCTCCTGCGGCTGGAAGAACGAGCTCTTGTTCGCCTCCCAATGCTCCCACGCCTCATCGTCCGACACGGTCTGCTGCGCAATCAGCTTTTCGGGATCGATGCGGATGTATTCGATCTTGGCCTTTTCGGGAATCTGATACCCGAAGGCACTCGATGCGGCGGGTTCGTTCTTGAACTCCTCGAAATGCGCGGTGATTTCTTCGTCCGTCGGGGTGTATTCGGGATCCACGAAGTTTCCGCTGTCGACAATCAGACCATCGACGGCGATTTTCTCCTCCGCCTCACGGAGGATCCCACGGATATCCGCCTCACTGGCAACGGCGGAAGTGCTGACCTGTGATGCATCGTTCAGGACTCGGATAAAGGCGGTCAGGGCATCGTCGATCTGGTGAATCGAGACACGCAGGTTCTCGCGAAGCCTGTTCATGACCTCAGGCGTCAGCCCGATGAGCTGCTTGAAGTTCTCGAGCTCCTGCGTGGAGACGTAGGTTCCGTTCTCCTCGCTCAGCCGTACCAGCATATACCACTCGTCTTCGCTCAGCGGCTGCTGGGGAAGCCGGCTGGCGATGCTGAAGAGCTGCTGCCTGTTCAGGTTCATGGCCTGCAGTTGAATGATCCATGGCGCGTTCCAGTTCACGCCCATGCGTTCAAGGATGCCGAGCTTGTTGTTGGCCGGGAGCATGTCCGCCAGGGTCACATCCTCACCGAAGGCCTCGGCCACCACCTGGTCCATGTCCACCGTCTCAGGCTGGCACATGCTCTGCAAAGCCGATCCGCCGACGAAGACGATCATCAGAAAGACCGTCCCGAAGACGAGAAAGTATTTCATGTGCTTGCGGAAAAATTTCATCATGGCTGAAACACCGTCCTGTCGCTGAAGCGTTCCTGTATCTGCCGAAAAGACGTTTCAACATAGCGAGATCATATGCAAAAGCAAGCGCCTCCGCGTTTCGTGCGCAGGCGCGGTTCGGGAAGCGAAAGCTATGATTTACGACGTAGATGGTCGCCAATAGCTCGGAATGGCGGTGATGGGAAAATCGTCACGACCGATTGATTCCGTCAGCGGAATCCTATAATACCGTCACCCAATGGAAATCGGGTGGAAGTCGGAATGGAGCTTTCCCCACGCCTCGCCGATAGAACTTCTCGCGTTCATGATGGAAGAAAATCAGGAAGTCTGTCGGGTAGAGCGCCGTAAATATCGTCGCAACATGAAGTTAGTATGATCCTCGGGGCCGTCGTTGCAGTGCGGGGTTCGTGCGGAGAGTGAGTCGTCATGGCAGGCAGCAAGCGGAAAGGCAGTACCGACGGGGAGAAGGCCCTGGTGATTGTGGAGTCACCTGCCAAGGCGCGAACCATCGAAAAATACCTCGGTGAAGGCTTTGTCGTCGAGTCCTCCATCGGCCACATTCGCGATCTCCCCTCCACGGCCTCCGAGATTCCCGCCCAGTACAAAGAGGAAGACTGGTCCCGCATCGGCGTCAACGTCGAGGACGAATTCAAACCGATCTACATCGTGCCCTCCAAGAAAAAGTCGCAGGTGACGAAGCTCCGCCAACTTCTCAAGCAGGCGACGCAGCTCTACCTCGCGACAGACGAAGATCGTGAGGGCGAGGCCATCGCCTGGCATCTCCATGAGGTGCTCAATCCGAAGGTGCCGGTCAAGCGGATGGTCTTCGACGAGATCACCCAGACCGCGATCCAGAACGCCATTCAGAATCCCCGCGATATCGACGCCCAGCTGGTCGAAGCGCAGGAGGCCCGACGGATTCTCGACCGGCTTTACGGTTACGAGGTTTCGCCGGTGCTGTGGCGGAAGATCGCGCCGAAGCTCTCCGCCGGGCGCGTCCAGTCCGTCGCGACGCGACTGATCGTCGATCGCGAGCGCGAGCGTATGGAGTTCGTCGCCGCCGACTACTGGGATCTGGAGAGCCTGCTGAAGACACAGTCCGACCAGGACGTCAACATGCGCCTTGTCGAATTGAGCGATAAACCGATCGCGAGTGGCAAGGATTTCGATCCGAAGACCGGAAAGCTCAAGAAAGAGTCGGTCGTCCTCTTGAGTGGAGAGAAGGCAGCGGCGCTGGTCGAAGAGATCAAGCCGGCCACGTTCACCGTGAGCAAGGTTACGGAAAAGCCCTTCCGGCAGAAGACGCATCCCCCGTTCATCACCTCGTCGCTTCAGCAGGAGGCGGCGCGCAAGCTGCGCTATAACGTTCAGCTCACGATGCGTCTGGCGCAATCGCTGTACGAAAATGGGTACATCACCTACATGCGTACCGACTCGACCAACCTGTCGCAGCAGGCGATCGAGGCGGCCCGAAACCAGGCGGCGGAACTCTACGGCCAGGAGAGCATTCCCGACGTGCCGCGCGTCTACAAGAAGAAGGCCAAAGGCGCCCAGGAGGCTCACGAAGCCATTCGGCCCTCAGGAGCGACGTTCCGCACGCCCAAGGAAATTAAGAACGAGGTCAGCCCGGATGAGTTCAAGCTCTACGACCTGATCTGGAAGCGCACACTGGCGTGCCAGATGAAGGACGCCGAAGGGTTGCGTACCACGGTTCGTGTTTCGGCGGAGTCCGCCACCTACGGGGAGGCGGTCTTCTCGACCTCCGGTAAGGTAATCAGCTTCCCCGGGTTCCTGCGGGCCTATGTCGAAGGGGCGGATGATCCGAAGGCGGAACTGGAGGATCAGGAGAAAATTCTGCCGAAGATGAGTGAGGGCGATACGCTCACGCTGCAGGAACTCCAGGCCCTCTCGCACACCACGCAGCCGCCGGCGCGATTCACGGAAGCGAGCCTGATTCGCGAGATGGAGGATCGCGGCATCGGTCGCCCCTCCACGTACGCGACGATTATCTCCACGATCCAGGATCGCGGCTACGTCTGGAAGAAGGGCGGCGCGCTAGTGCCGACGCTGACGGCGTTCGCGGTCATCAACCTGATGGAACAGCATTTTCCCGACCTGGTCGATTTCCAGTTCACCGCCAAGATGGAGAGCGATCTTGATCAGATCGCCACAGGCAGCCTGCCCTCGAAGCCCTGGTTGAAGATGTTCTACTTCGGCCATGAGCCCGGTGACGCCGGCGGCAACAACGGCAACGGGGATCCCAACGACCTGATTCACGTCGGCCTGAAGCGCCGGATCGGCTCGGGCTGGGAGGAGATCGATGCCCGGGCGGTGTCCACGATTCCGCTGGGCAACGATGACGAAGGGCGTCCGGTCGCCGCGCGAATCGGAAGATACGGCCCCTACATCCAGGTGGGCGACAGCGATCTGCGGGCAAACATCCCCGAGGACATTCCGCCGGACGAGTTGAATCTCGATGCCGCCAAGGAATTCCTCAAGCAGGCCGCCGAGGGCGACAAGGTGCTCGGCGTGGATCCGGACAGCGGCAAGAACGTCTATCTCAAGAGCGGCCGCTTCGGCCCGTACGTGCAACTCGGCGATCCGGAACGGACGGAGAAGGGCACGCTCAAGAAGGGCGGCAAGCCGAAGATGGCGAGCGTCTGGCCGGGCAAGGAGATGGAGGACGTCGCACTCGACGACGCGCTGAAATATCTTTCCTTTCCCAAGTCCCTGGGAACGCATCCCGGCACGAGCGAAGAGGTCACGGTTCAGGACGGCCGCTTCGGTCCTTATGTGAAAATGGGGACCGAGACACGCAGCCTGGAGAATCACGAACAACTCGCGACGATCACGCTGGACGAGGCCTTGAAGCTTCTGGCCGAGCCGAAGAAGTCCGGCCGCGGGCGGGCGAGTCCGAAGGTGCTCAAGGATCTGGGCAAGCATCCCGAATCCGGCGAGCCGATGTCGGTGAAATCGGGCCGATTCGGGCCTTACGTGACCGACGGGGTCGTGAATGCGTCGCTGCCGAAGGGGTTGGAACCGGAGGCGCTGACTCCGGTTCGGGCGGTGGAACTCATCAAGGCCCGCGAAGAGCGCATGCGCTCGCAGGGCAAGGATCCTCGCGCGAAGAAAGAAAAGAAAACCGCATCGCGCAAGAAGGCCGCCAAGAAGACCAAGAAAAAAGCGAGCAAAAAGCGCGCCAAGTCCACTTCCTGATCGGAAAACGAAGCAGGTGCTCGACATCGAGGCGGCAGGATGCCCGATTCCTGAATCGGATTCACGATTCTCATGCTCATGCGAGTGTTGAAGATGCGGTTGCTTAACTTCATGTCACCCGATGGACTCATCCGATAAGACATGAGCAGGCGTGTTCGGCCGCTGATGGCAATCCGTCGTATCTGTACACAAGTCAATGAGTTAGCGGCGAACCGCGTTGACTTCGTTCTGCGCGAAGTCTAGGATTATCTGGTCGGTCCGAAGATGCTCGTCCGCCCAGCCGCGTAGCTTTGCATTCATGCGGACGTATGGAACCGCGGTCTGATCACCGGGTTCGCACGTTCGGTTCGAAGGCATGACGTCACCTCCGGGCATGACGAGCCTCTCCCCATCGGGATTGCGGACCCTCCGCCTGTGACATCACAAAGGACCATTCAGGGGCGGGCGACCCCCTCTAGGGAGGATCGTGGGCATGCCGAACAGAGATACGCTACTCTCCATCGTTGAACAAAGCATCGATCAGCAGCAATTCTGCAACCAGCACTGGGAAGGATCGTTTGACGAGTACCTTCAACTGGTCAGCGAGAATCCGTCGGTGGCGCGGAATTCGTTTCAGCGCGTCTACGATATGGTGCATCACTTCGGATTCGAGCGGTACAGTTCGCTGAAGGAACCGCTGATCCATTACAACTTCTTCGACGATCCGGTGGGCAAGGGGGCCGACGCCATTTTCGGTCTCGATCGCGTGCTGATGCAGCTGATGGACTTTCTGAAGTCGGCGGCGCACGGCTACGGCACGGATCGGCGCATCCTGTTGCTTCACGGGCCCGTCGGCTCGAGCAAGAGCACCATTGCCCGCCTGGTGAAGAAAGGCCTGGAATACTATTCGCGGCTCGACGAGGGCGCGCTATACAGCTTCGCCTGGAAACTGACGGCCGACAACGGCGAAACGTACCTGCACGCCTGCCCCATGCACGAGGAGCCGCTCAAGCTGATTCCGCGCGAAGCGCGCGAAAAAGTAGTGGCCGAACTGAACGCCGATCTGCCCGAGGGCAAACGGATTCACATCGACGGCGACCTCGATCCCTTCTGCCGCAAGACGTACAACGATCTGCTGGTCAAGTACGAGGGCGACTGGCGTAAGGTGATGGATCACATCGTCGTCCGCCGCATCATGCTTTCCGAGAAGGATCGCATCGGCATCGGCACGTTCCAGCCGAAGGACGAGAAGAACCAGGACAGCACCGAACTGACTGGCGACATCAATTACCGCAAGATCGCCGAATACGGTTCGGACAGCGATCCACGGGCATTCAATTTCGACGGCGAGCTGAACATCGCCAATCGCGGCATTATCGAATTCATCGAGGTGCTCAAGCTGGATGTGGCCTTCCTGTACGATCTCCTCGGCGCGTCGCAGGAGCACGTGATCAAGCCGAAGAAGTTCGCCCAGACGGACATTGACGAGGTGATCATCGGCCACACCAACGAGCCGGAATACAAGAAGCTCCAGAGCAACGAACTGATGGAAGCCTTCCGGGACCGTACGATCAAGATCGACGTGCCGTACAACATCCGGCTGGTGGACGAGATCAAGATCTACGAGAAGGATTTCGGGAAGGAGCGCATCCGCGGCGTCCATATCGCCCCGCACACGATCGAGGTGGCGGCCATGTGGGCGGTGCTCACGCGCCTCGAGCAGCCCAAGAAGGCCGGGTTGACGCTGCTGCAGAAGCTCAAGCTCTACAACGGCAAGAGCATTCCCGGCTTCACCGAGGATTCGATCAAGGAACTCCGCGACGAGTCGCCGCGCGAAGGCATGCAGGGCATCAGTCCCCGCTATATCCAGGACAAGATCTCGAACTGTCTCGTGTCCGACCAGGCGATGCAGGATAAGTGCATCAATCCCTTCATGGTGCTCAACGAGCTGGAAGGCGGCCTCAGCCACCACAGCCTGATCTCCGACGAGGACATGAAGAAGCACTACCGCGACCTGCTCGGGGTGGTGCGCGAAGAGTACGAAGATATCGTCAAGGGCGAGGTCCAGCGGGCCATCAGTGCGGACGAGGACGCCGTGCGTCGCCTGGCCGCCAATTACATCGAGAACGTGCGTGCCTACACACAGCATGAAAAGGTGCGGAACAAGTATACCGGCAAGGACGAGGAGCCGGATGAGCGATTGATGCGCTCGATCGAGGAGAAGATCGACATCCCCGAATCGCGCAAGGACGACTTCCGCCAGGAAATCATGAACTACATCGGGGCGCTGGCGCTGGACAACAAGAAGTTCGAGTACAACACCAACGCCCGGTTGCAGAAGGCGCTGGAGTTGAAGCTCTTCGAGGATCAGCGCGATACGATCAAGTTGAAGAACGTGGTCAGCGGCGTCGTGGATGACGAGACGCAGGCGAAGATCGACGTGGTCAAGCAGCGACTGATCAAGTACTTCGGTTACAACGAGACCAGCGCGACCGACGTGCTGAACTTCGTGGCCAGCATCTTCGCCCGGGGCGACACGAAGCAGGAAGAATAAGGTCCATCGGCTCCGCCAAAGCGTGACGGCCTCCAGGCCACGCGGAGGGGCGTGAGTCCGACTTATACGTTGGGAGGTCGCATCGTCCGCCGCGTCTGATGGCCGACGGCTCAATGCGCCAGGTTTCATGTCATTGAAGATCCATGCCGACCATCAACGCTTTCGCCAGATCGTCAAGGGGAAGATCCGCGAGGATCTCCGGCGATTCCTGACGCGCGATGAGCTCTTCGGTCGCATGGGCGGCAAGGGCACGGTGAGCATTCCCGTCCACGGTATCGACATCCCCAACTTCCGGTACGGCGACAACAACGACGGCGGCGTCGGCCAGGGGGACGGCAAACCGGGCGACCAGGTGGACGCCCAGGGCGAGGGCATCGGTCCCGGTGGCGAGGATCCCGGCCAGCACATTCTCGAAGTCGACATCAGTCTCGACGAACTGGCGGAGATCCTCGGCGAGGAACTCCAGCTGCCGCGCATCGAGCCCAAGGGCAAGCACGCCATCACCAGCGAGCGCGACAAGTATAGCGGCATCCGCCAGGTCGGCCCGGAATCGCTCCGCCACTTCCGCCGGACGTTCCGCCGCGCTTTGCGCCGGCAGATCATCAGCGGGACGTACGACCCCGATCGCCCGCGTGTCATTCTCGAGCGCAGCGACAAGGTCTACCGAAGCTGGAAGACGGTCAAGAAGCCGCAATCCAACGCCGTCATCGTCTACATGATGGACGTCTCAGGCTCGATGGGCGATGAACAGAAGGAACTCGTCCGCATGGAGGCCTTCTGGATCGACACGTGGCTCCGCAAGAATTACGAGGGCATCGAGAGCCGCTACATCGTGCATGACGTGCGCGCCGGCGAGGTGGACCGCGAGACCTTCTTCCACCTCCGCGAGGATGGCGGGACGAAGATCAGCAGCGCGTTCCGCTGCGCCAAGGAGCTGCTCGATGCCCACTACAGCCCGGAGGAGTGGAACATCTACCTGTTTCACTTCAGTGACGGCGACAACAGCAGCGAAGCGGACAATCGCGAATGCTGCCGGCTGCTCCGCGAGGATCTGCTGCCGATCGTGAACATGTTCGGCTACTGCCAGGTGGCCAGCGCCTACGGCAGCGGGAACTTCATCAACGTGCTGCACGAGCACCTCAGCGAAGAGGAGGCGGTCATCACCACGCGCGTCAACGCCCGGGATGATATCTACGACAGCATCAAGGAGTTCTTTGCGACGGGACGATAAGCACGCACGGCGGACTTTTTCATGTGCCATTCGAGGAACGAATTAAAACGAGCGATTTTATGAAAGCCACACTTCCCCCGGAACTGATCGAACAGGCGACCCTCATCGCCGACTACGCCCGGGGAGAGGATCTGGACTTCTACGAAGTCGTCTATGAGCTGCTGGACTTCGACCAGATGAACCAGGTGGCGGCGTACGGCGGTTTCCCGCGGCGCTACCCGCACTGGAAGTTCGGCATGGAGTACGAGCGGCTCCGCAAGCAGCACAGCTACGGGCTCGGGCGCATCTACGAGATGGTGATCAACACCGACCCGTGCTACGCCTACCTGCTGAACGACAACGCCTTCGTCGATCACAAGACCGTGATGGCCCACGTCTACGCCCACTGCGACTTCTTCAAGAACAACATTTGGTTCCGGCACACCAACCGCAAGATGATGGACGAGATGGCCAACCACGCCACGCGCATCCGGCGGTACATTGATCGGTACGGACTGGAGAAGGTGGAACGCTTCATCGATGTCTGCCTTTCGCTGGACGACCTGATTGATCCACACTCGGTGTTCATGCGCCGTCTGCCCCCGGCTGCCGGGAGTGATGAGGACGAGCGCGAGATCGAGCACCAGGTGGTGCGCTACCCCGCCAAGCGCTACATGGACCGTTTCATCAATCCGCCGGAACGCCTCGACGCGGAGCGCCGGAGGATTCAGTCCGGACGTCAGAAGGACAAGGGGGTCCTGCCGCAGAAACCGTTGCGTGACGTGCTTCTCTTTCTGATCAAGCATGCCCCCATGGAGGACTGGCAGGCGGACATCCTCGCCATCGTGCGGGAGGAGGCGTACTACTACGCCCCGCAGGGCCAGACCAAGATCATGAACGAGGGCTGGGCGACGTACTGGCACTCGACGATCATGACGCGCTACTGCCTGCGCGACGACGAGCTGGTGACGTATTGCGATCATCACTCGGGGACGGTGGCCAATCCGCCGGGCCGGTTAAACCCGTACAAGATCGGCGTCGAATTGTTCCGCGACATCGAGGAACGCTGGGATCTCGGCCGGCACGGACGCGAATACGAGGATCTCGAGGACATGGAGGCCCGCCGGAACTGGAACAAGGATCGCAAGCGGCCCGAGCGTGTGAAAGGTCTCGGCTCACCCGGGCGCGAGAAGATCTTCGAGGTCCGGCGGATCTACAACGACGTGACCTTCATCGACGAGTTCCTCACGCCGGAGTTCGTCGACAAGCATCGCCTCTATCACTATCGCTACGATCCGAGCACGGGGCGGATGGTCGTGGTCAACCGCGACTTCCGCAAGATCAAGCAGCAGCTCCTGTTCTCACTCGGCAATCACGCCCGCCCGTACATTTACGTCGTCGACGGTAACTATTCCAATCGCGGCGAACTCTACTTGGCGCACAAGCACAACGGGGTCGACCTGCAGATCAAGTACGCCATCGAGACGCTCAAGAACGTGCAGGCCATCTGGAACCGGCCGGTGCATCTTCAGGCTCGCATCGACGACGAGATGATCCTCTTCTCCTACGACGGGCAGCAATCCCAGCAGCAGACCATCACCGATGACCTGCCGGAGCCGGCGCATCGGTTGTAACGTGTCGTAGGTTCAGACGATCGCGGGAAGACGCACGTCGTTCAACTATTTGAACGGCGCGAGTCCGTCCTCATGGACCTCACCTGGGCTTGGAAACGGTTTCCCGGGAGAAAGCGACTTCCGACGTGGGTATCCATGTCAGCGGAATGAGCGATGCTCCATTTTCGGTCTTGGTGTCGTCGGGTAGCGAGGTCAGGGGTGACTTCGGTCGTTGGATGGACCAGTTGATCTCCATGCCCGTATTCGCATCGACCATCGGTATCGGTGCCGGTTGCAGGCCGTCCCATGTTTCGATCGGCCCGCGTTTGAGTTGCGAGGCCCAGCGCAGCAGTTTGGGAACGGACATGAGCAGCCCGATTTGTCCGATGATCTGGAAGAGTAACCTTTTCGTCGACACCATGTCCCCTCGCATCGCCAGCAGTGTTCGAGCGGTATTCACCGGATTGTAGAAACTCGCGTAGGCTCTCAGAATGTTGATTTGGCGTTCCCAGGGACGCGGATGCGCCGAAGCGACCACGTGATTGCCGTCCTGATAGGCCTGTGGAATCGGTCGGCCATTGACGGTTCGATAGATGGTGCGTGCCTCGGCGGCGGGCTCAAAATCACGTGTACCGACAGCGGGCCCGAGGTAGGTGCACTGGTACGACACCGCGCCGGCCCGAAACAGGTAGCGCGCCTGGTTGATCAGGCCTGACAGGTCACCGCGCGGGCTGCGCCGAGGTTGCGTGTCACTGTGGATCATCATGGCCATCGGCTGGATCCCATTGCCCCAAAGCAACTCGAACAGGTCCGCCGCACGGCCGGCATCCTGCCCCTTATTAACCAGTTCGGCGGTCAGATCCTCAATTCCGAACCAGATGCCCCGCATCCCCGCCTGTCGACAGAGTGGCAGCAGGTCACGGTTCTTGTACACATCAAACTGCGTCGCTTCGGTGTAGAACTCGATCACGTTGCCCAGCGCTTTTTCACCCGTGCGTGTCTGCGCCATGGCCGTCATGAGATTGACGACCGTTTCGCGATTGTTGAAGAAGTTGTCATCCGTGCTGAAGAAATTCGTGATTCCGAATTTCTCGTGAATGTGTTTGATCTCGTCGGCGAGCCGTTGGGGACTCTTGTGCCGCCAGGTCCGCTGATTGACCGCCGGGATAGGGCAGTACGAGCAGTTGAACTTGCATCCCTGGGTCGAAACAATCGACGCAATGGTCGCCAGACGCCTGATCTTCCGAACCGCCAGTGGTTGAGGTTTCATGCCTCGGCCGCGATGCGGTGGCTCGAGCATTCGATAACCGGCGTCGGGCATGGGCATCTCATCCAGATCGCGCAGGAGACGTTGCACACCGGTATGGATGGCGACAGGCGTTCCGCTCACCTGTGTCGGGGAGGAATACACCAAGCCGGGAATGTGGCGCAATTCTCCACCGGAAGCTGTTCGCTGGAATGCGGCACGAAGCGTTTCATGTTCGCGCCGTTGCCGGAGCAGGGTCCGCAGGAAATCCAGCAAGACATACGCTTCTCCTGTCATGACGCAATCGGCGCCCGTGCCGGGTTCTGGACCGAGTTCGAGGAAGTCCGTCGGCTCGTAAATGGCTTTCGGGCCGCCTGCCAGAATGAGCGGCCTCGCGTCGCCGAGACGATGAGCATCCCGTATCAACTCATAGGCCGGTTCCGCGTGCACCTGCATCGCCGAGATCAGGAGAAGGTCCAGAGGCTTGCCGTGAAGTCGGGCCTCGCTCGGACGAAAGTTGGGTGTCCACTGTTGAAGCACGATGCGAATGTGCTTGAAGTCCGCGGCAGAAAGAAGGTCGCCGAGAGTGCGGACGGAGCAGGGCACCATCCGTTTGTCGGCATACCAGTAGGGCAACATTCGAGTACGAAAGTCGAATGCATAGCCGATACCGATTCGCAATTCGTGCGCGTCGTGCATGCCTCGTAGATCCTGGATGACGCGATTCAATGCACCGTCGGGTAGATAAACATCCTGTTTCTCTCGACGCGGCAGTTCCATGGACTTGACCTCCTTGTATTCGATACATGACAATTTTCCGGTTGCGCGTGGTGGTTTGCTGGACTATCGTGCCGTTGTGATCTCGTTGAATCAGGCCGCTCCGATGGCAAGACGGCACGATTTCTGGAGTGTGAACACAAGCATAGTCCCGCATCGTTCGACAGTCGGGACGGGCGCGCGTACCCCGTTTGTTATTGTTTTCTCGCTTGTCGCTTCAGCAATCATCCACGGCAGGAATCGAGAGGGACAGGTCGATGAGATAACTCGCCGGACGACTTGCGTCTCAGTCCGGCCAAGAAGCGACGCAAAGGCGGATGTGATGGACGTTCCTCACGCCGACATGCCCGTCAACAGGCCTTCCCGAAGGCAATGGGTGACCTTTCGAGTCTTGGGACTCATGTTAATGCCGGGCACCTCAGTTTAGTTGGGGCACCGACGATCAACCAGCATGATCTCATTAAATCTGTCGTATGAAGCAAGCCTTCAACCGGGAGACCACTGGCCGACGCTGAAGGAAGAGTCAAACGCCGATGACCTGCCGGAGCCGGCGCATCAGTTGTAGCTCGGTGCTTGATGAAAAGGATCCGCATATTTCGCAGTTGTATGTGGTAGTGTCCCGATAGACACATCTTGCTCGTACCCGTCCGCGTTGGGCATATCTGTCCGGGAAGCCTCGACACGCCAGCGTCCTGTAATCGATCACACCCTTTGCCCTAAAGACTTAGCCACGGTGCTGGAACATGATTCCTGTTGAGTCGCGCATCCGCGCCGGATAGAATTGAGGAATTTAGTTGTGTGTACGGGCCAATTCGCTCTCGGCATCACCAGCAGAGTTAAGAACACGAGTCGGCGCAGGTTGTACGGTCCCGCGGACTCGCGGTGGCGCGATGGGTTACAACAGTCAATCTTCGATGTCGAGGAAATGGGAATCTGACAGGAGTCGCAAGGTGAAAGTGTATCATTCTCCATCATGGTCCAGAATCAAGACGTGGCTGGTTGCTTTTATGGCGGTGTGTTGCGTTCCGCTGCTGCTTGGCGGATGCCCCTCGCAGTCCGGCACGACTCCTCCCGGGATGGATCCGGCCCCGGGTGACGATACAACACCCGGGAATGATCCGACTCCCGTGGTGGATGATGGAGACAAGTTTGAGTTTCCCGGCGGCAACATTCTGCAGGTGCCCGCCGATGCGACCTTCGAGCCTGATCGCCAGGCGGCCGAGGATGCCGAGGAACTTCTGTCGGACTTGCCCAAACCCGATGCCGGCTACTTAACGCAAGACTTGGAAGGCCCGGAAGGCATGGCGTTCGGCCCCGTGCTCGACGATCTGACGCAACTGTACCTCCTGGCCGAGCCGGACGGCCCCGGCGTCAAGTTCAACGGTGTCCTTGTCGGCGATCTGCTGGGCAACATAATTCTCCGGCAGGATCTGTACGTAGATGGCTCGCGGTTGACGTTCGCGACCGGCGATGCCGTGGACTTCGTGGATGATGGAGACGGGGCCAAGATCACGCTGCTGCTCAATGCCACCACGCCGCCCTCCACTGTCGTGCTCCATGTCGATGGTGATGAGAACGTCTCCGTGGATATGGATGCCTCCTTCTTCGCCGACGAGGTCAACGAGGATTACAACGAGTCCAAGATCGATCTGACCCGGGCCTGCGGCACGAAAGGCTTAATTCGTCAACAGTCGAGCCTGCCCGCACGGACGGGGATCAATCCGCCCGTGCCTATCGGTGCCGAGGATCCTTGCGACAAGGCGCTCGGATCGCTGCTGGCGGTAGCGGACATCGCCTGCGATTGGAAAGACATCACCACCAAGAAGCTGCCGCTCAAGGTGATTCAGGGCATCTGCGCCGGGACGGAACAGGGGCTGAACTTGGCCAAGGGACAGTCCGAGACCGGAGTCCGGGTCGTTGCCGCCATCAAGGGCAGCCTGACCATGGTGTGCAAGGGGATGGAGTACGGCATCGCGGGCGCTTCCGTCTTCAACCCGTGGGGGTTGGCCTGCCTGGCCATGGATGCCACGGAAGAGGCGGTACAGGTCGGCAGCGGTCAGACCATTGCCCAGAACATCTGCGACGAATTCCAGGACGCCGACGAGGACGGTATTGATGACAGCGAAGATCCCTGTCCCGATACGGTGAAAGGTGAGGCTGCCGATGAGAACGGCTGTTCCGAGTGTCAGCGTGACTTCGATGACGATACCGTCGTCGATTGCCTCGATCTATGCCCGACGCTGAAGGACCAATCGAACGCCGACGACGATGGCGACGGTGTCGGCAACATCTGCGATGAATGTGACGACACGCCGGAAGGGGAAACGGTGGACGACGTGGGCTGCTCCGATGTCCAGAACATCGGCGACGATGACAACGACGGCGTACCGAATGACGTGGATCTCTGCCCGCATACCATCTCGCCGGACAACGAGGATCCCGATGGCGACTTCATCGCCAATCCCTGCGACAACTGCGATTCGGTGGCCAATCCCGATCAGGAAGACACCAACAACGACGGCGTCGGTGATGCCTGCGATGGCACGTTTACCATCATCGCCATGCAGCCCACGGGCAACACGCCCCTCTCCGCCATGGTGACGATCAGCGGCGATCCGCAATACCCGACGCTGAGCTTCAACTACGCCGAAGCGCATGCCGCCTGGATCGCGGAGGACGTGACAGAAGGCGAATTCCTGTGGGGATTCACTACATTTGAGGAGGAGTGCAGCCCCGAACCCTGCTTGCCCGAGCCGTCTTCGGTCTCTTCCCCGTTGACCTACGGCCAATACAAGAGCCCGTCTGAGCCATTCGAGGATACTCCCGACCCGTCGCCGCCCCTGGAGAAGGGCAAGGTTTACACCGCCAGCGTGCTGTTCTTTATCGAAGACGACTTCACGACGAACGATTCCATCTTCGTGGTCTTCAAGGTGAACGAGTGAGCAATGGCCAGCGAGGCGTCACTGCCTCTTCCGCGATTCGCTGACCCGACGATGGCGGCGTTGCCAGAGGTTGCGTTCCTCGGTCATTTCCTCGAGGTCGAGCTTGAGTTTCTCGATCTCGGAGATGAGCGCCGCGCGCGACCACTGGCTGTAGTCCGGCGGAGCGGGGGTATCGTCGCCCTTGCCGAAGCGCGAACGGAGCTTGCGGACCGCCTCGAGCCCGAGCACCAGCGCCCCGACGGTCCGCAGCAGCTTCATGGCGATGCCGCGCAGCCGGTAGAGTTGCGTCATCCGAGCGACCTTGGCGGCGCGAAGGGCGCGGAACGCCTGCATGCTCCGGAACACGCGCAGCATCGGCAGCAGGATGATCACGATGTCGATCCAGTTCTTGGTGGCGTACTGGAAGCGCGACGGGGCGATGGCAATCTTGATGACGAACTCCAGAAAGAACGCCAGCCAGATGAAGGGCATGGCGATGTCGATGACGGCCAGCATCACGGGATGGCGAATAAACCGGATAAACCATGACGGGACGCCCGCCGGCGCTTCGAGATGTTCATCGATGAGGATGTCGCCGGAGGTTTTCTCGGCGGAAGGGGAGATCGTGGCAGAGGGGCCCGTGGCGGGAGCAGTCTGCAATGGAGCATCCGCAGATTCAGGTGAGTCCGCACCGGCGGGCTGTGTTTCAACCACGGTCGCGGCTTGCCGTTCCAGAGCCCGCTCTTCGCGTACCCCCATTTGCAGATATTCGATGGCGATCACCGGAAGCACCAGCAGCGCCAGGATCAGCATCGGAATATGAAAGAAATGGTTGACCCGCGCGCGGTGATCGTCGTCGGCGTCGAGGTAGCCGTAGATGGGGATCCAGACGCGCTGGCATCCGGTCGGCGTGGGGTAGTCGGGTTTCGGCCGGCGGCTCCACCACGGTCCGTCGACCCGGCGGATCAGACGATCGTCGTCGCCATGCCATTCGCCTTCGAACTTGTCATCGGGTTCCGAGGGGCCCGGATGCTCTTCGGCCGGGGGCTCACCGGGAGGGTCGGCGTTCGGTGAAGGCTCTTGATCCTCGGACAACGTCTTTCACCCGTGAAAAAACTCTAGGCGTCGCAGACCGCCGACCCCACCCTGCGATCAGTGACTGACCACCGCCACGCGCCCGAGCAGTTCGTCGAGCTTCTTCGCCTTGTTGTGGGCGAAGAGCACCGTGGTCAACTCGTGAACCGTGTCATCATCGCCGAAGTAGAACACCAGCTTCCCGCAGCCCAGCAGGCCGTACTCGACGATGTCCTCGATGACCAGCTTGAATCGCGCCTGTGCCGTGGGGTGCCGCTCCTGCTCGTGCATGAAGCCACGATGAATGATGATCTCGTTGTGTTCCACCCGCCAGTAATTGAACCGCGTGATCACCCAGGCGATCGCCAGGTTGAACGCGAGAATGAGGGCGAGGAAGAAATAGAAGGCCGCATTGGCCGCCACCTTGATGCTGAGCGCAGTGCCGAGGGACTCCCAGACGTTGAAGACCTGGTCCAGAAGGAAGAGCCCAAGAACCAGCGTGACAAGAAGGAGGGCGACGATCACGAATCCCCGAAGATTGAGATCATAGAGAATCATCGTCAGGTTGATGCCCAGAACGACCAGGAAGATCAAGCCGATGATGTGCCTGCCGCCGAATTCGGCACCGGCTTCCGGCATCCCCAGAAACGACATGGTGATGCCGCAGATCAGGCTCAGGACCAGCGTCGGCCACATCAGGACAATCTTCGGCCACGAGCGAATCACCAGCGGCTCGGCGCGGTTGCTCTTGGCGACCGGCTCGGACGCTTTCGTCGCGGCCGGTTGAGGTTCGGGGGCTGCGGGCTGTTCGGCAGGGGCATTCGTGTTATCGTCGCTCACGCGTTGCTTCTCCTGTTCATGATATCAGCGGTGGAGATTGTCAGGCTCGGGGATCCCGGCGTTGCGCGTTCATACGTGTCGATTCGACGCGTGGCCGGGCTCGCACTCCGGGCCCTGGGGGCTCATGATACGCGCGCGGCAGGGGAGTTTCCAGTCAACCTGCCGGTGTGGCAATCCCGTGGCGGGGCGATACGATGGTGTGTCGAGGTCACGCGATTCCGCGAAGGGAGGTTTGGGCTATGTCGAATTCGAACACGAAAACAGAGGGATACGAGGTGGTGCACCTCTCCGAGATCGATCCCGTGGAATGCCCGTGTGGCATGACCCGCCGCGCCTTCGTTTCCCCGGACAACCCGACCGCCACCCTCCACGTCGTCGACATCTCCATCGACGCCAGGACGCACTACCACAAGAAGCTCACGGAAATCTATTACATCCTGGAGACCGAGGGCGAGGCGTTCATGGAACTCGACGGCGAGAAAATTCCGGTGCAGCCGGGATCGGCCATCCTGATCAAACCGGGCACGCGCCATCGCGCCGTCGGCCGCATGAAGATCATCAACGTGCCCATCCCCGCCTTCGACCCCGAGGACGAGTGGTTCGACTGATTTCGGCCACGCGTCGATCCGCGGTGTGATACTACTCTTCTCTCAGGACCCGAACGCGACTTCGCCGGTCACGCCTTCCCCCTGCGTGATCGTGTACGTCTTCCCGGCGGTGAGCTTCTCGATCACCTCGGCATCACTTCCGGGCCATTCGACCGTCAGCCGATCCACCTGCGCGGCATCATTCAGCCCCAGCGTCACGGGAAGTTCCACCTGCGAGAGATAGCTGCGCGTAGGCATCACCTGCCGCTGCTGAACCGTCCCGCCGGATTCCGCATGGATCCATGCCCCGATGGCATCACGATTGGCCTGCTTGCCGATGAGCCGTACCCGTACCGCGCGATGCCCGGTCTGCTGTTCGTTGCGGACCAACAGCGGCGCGCGGCCGAGTTGCGTGATGAGAATATCGAGATCCCCGTCGCCGTCGATGTCCGCATAGGCTGCGCCGCGACCGACCAGGGGCCGGTTCAAGTCGCCCGCCTGTTCGGGGTCGACCGCCACGAAGCATCCGCGTGTTCGCGCTCCCCCATTCCAGAATAACTGCGGCGGTTGCTCGTACCGCTGCGACGGCTGGATCACGTTGATCTCCTCCTCGAGATGCCCGTTCACCTGGAACAGATCGAGGCGTCCGTCGAGGTCGTAGTCAAACAGGAAGAGTCCGAAAGTCAGCATCAACCGGGTCGGGGAACCGATCCCCTCGCCGATGGCCTCATCGGCATAGAGTGTCGGATCGCCCTGCGACATGTAGAGCGAGGTCATCTCGTTGGCGAAGTTGCCGATGAAGAATCCGAGATCGTCGTCGTTGCGATAGCGTCCGCCGTCGATGCCCATCGCCCCGGTGGCTTTGCCTTCACGGTCGAACGCAATGCCGTACTCCACGCCGCTCTCGACAAATGTGCGATCACCCTGGTTGACGAACAGGAAGTTCTGCGTCGTGTCATTGGCGACGAGGATGTCGATCCAGCCGTCTCCGTTCACGTCCAGTGGCGACACGCCAAGCGCCTTGCCCACCGGCAGACCCGTGGCCATGTTCTCCACATACATTCCCGCCGCCGCGCTGATGTCCTCGAAGGTGCCGTCACCGCGATTGTGATAAAGATAGCAGTGAGCTCCTTCAAAGTTGGTCGGCGGGCCGTATGCACGTCCCACACCGGCGAATCGGAAGTCCACCTGGAAGTCGATCTCCTTCGACCACCGGATGTAATTGCAGACGAACAGGTCGAGCAGGCCGTCGTTGTCGATGTCGAGAAAGCTCGTGCTGGTGCTCCACTGATCCGGGCCGCCCGCCACGCCGGCTTCTTCGGTGATGTCCGTAAACGTACCGCCGTCGTTGCGGAACAATCGATTCGGCCCGACGGCGGTGATGAACAGGTCGCTGTCGCCATCGTTGTCGACGTCCCCGACCGCCACGCCCATGCCGTAAAAACTCACGTCAAGCCCGCTGCCCGCCGTGGCATTCTCAAAGTGGCCCGAGCCGTCGTTGCGATACAGCGCCATGGTGGGCAGCGCCTCACCTGCCGTGCGGTTGTCCGGCCAGATCGTGGAGTTCACGAAGAGCAGATCCTGGTCACCGTCGCCGTCGGCATCGAAGAAAGCGCAACCTCCGCCCATGCTTTCAGGCAGGAGCTTATCCCCGGCGGCGCCGTTTTCATGAACGAAGTCGATACCCGCTTCCTGCGTGATGTCCGTGAAATTCACCAGCGGCGCTTCGGCAGACGTGTCCTCGTACACCTCCGGGGGAACGTATTCCGGCTGGACCTCGGGCGGCGGGGGAGGCGGCTGTTTCAGGACGAAGGCCACGGCGGTAATCGTGCCGCCAATCAGGAGAAAAGCGGCGATCGACCAGACAAACGCCTTGCCGATGATGGAGTCGTCGGTTTCGCCGACCTCCTCGTACAATTCGTCGTCCAGTTCGGGGTTATTGACAGCCGGATCCTCCCGGCGGGGCTCATCAGTCATGACGCACCATCTCTTCCGTTTGAGCTGGGAGTTCGTACGCTCCCTCACGCTGCAGATCGTAGATCACGATCGTTTCGGCGGCATGATTCGCCGCCGGGTAACGAATGCGGGCGGCCGCCACCGCGCGATCCTTCGCATTGTCATCGACGTGATACTTGGCGTGCAAGGCGCGATGCGTGTCGGATCGTTCCGAGTCGCCGAGCTGCGCGTAGATCAGTGCCAGGTTGAAATGCGACGTCTCGTTTTCCGGGTCGATGGCCAGTGCCTCGTGGAACCAGTCCCGCGCCTCCATCAACAGCGCGCTTCGCTGATCGGCACGCTCCGGGCCGCGTTCCTGCTTGGCGCGTTCGAAGACGGTCTGGCCGAGCTCGTTGAGAAGCCGGTAATCAAGGCTGAAGTCGAAGTCGCGTGTCCGCGTCTCCTCGGTATCCATGTCCAGGATCGCCTTGAAGTTGGCGATCGCCTCGTTGAAGTAACCGTTCTGCTTGTTCGCCAGACCCGTGAACCACGCGACCGACCAGGCCGGGGCGGGCGGATCGTGATCGGCCGCCTGCTCCAGCGCCCGCACGGCATCGTTCAGCCGTCCCTCGGTCAGGTACACCCGCGCGCGATTGAGCGGTCCGTCCGGACGGCCGAGTTCCTCCACCTCGGCAAAGGCTTCCTCCGCCTGGCGCAGCTCACCGCCCTTGCCCTTGAGCAACATGCCGATGCCGTAATCGTTCCAACGCTGCCAGAGCGGGAAGTCCGGCGCAGGCTGCGCCGCCACCGGCTGTGTCGTGCCCTGCACGGGAAAGACGACACGGTCGGACGCCAGTGTCATGATCGGCAGGGGGTTCTTCCGGTACTTCACCGGATCGACATGATGCATGATTGTCGTGTCGAACTTGCGGTACAGCAGCTTGACCTCCGCCTCCAGCGGTTCGGTCAGGCCTTCCGGGACATCGAACATGTAGTGCACCGTCTGCCCTGCCCCGGGAGGAATCTGATGGTTGTACAGGGCGATGAAGATGTCTTCAGCGTTGCGGCGATCAATCCGCCGTCCTTCGCGATCCAGCACGAAGGCGTTGACGAAGTGCGACCAGGGGTCGACTTCGCGCGTCTCCTCGCTCATACCACCGCTGCGCCCCAGGACGCGATCGCCGCTCTTCAGCGTCACGTCGAGCCAGACTTCGTTCGAGTCGGCGGTGCCCTGCGTGAACAGGTGTCCCATCTTGACCGTGCGAATCACCGTTTCGAGCAGATAGGTCCTGCCCGGGACCAGTTCGGGGACCTCCGGACGCAGAGGGGCGACCAGCGGGCTGTCCACCGTCTCGCCTTCACGCACACCGAAGACATCCACCCGCATTACGCCTTCGTTGAACTCCCGATGGGCGTCGTTGACCCAATCCGGCATACCCTTCAGGAACGGAATGGCGGTATTGGCGGAGGGGAACATGTGGTTATGAATCTTGTTCACGCCCGAACCATCGAAATCGCGCGCCGCGAAGTCCGTGGATTCATTCAACGGCATGTGGCAGCCGTTACAGTTCGTCTCGGCTTTCGGCGGATAATAAAAGCTCGTGATGCCATGGCCGGAAACGCCGCTCAGCAGAAACGGGTCGTAGTGATTCTGGCCGCGAAGCCACTTGTAAGCGTTGAGTTCGGGAGGCAGGTGGACCTTGTGGCACGACCCGCAGAACTCGGGACTCTGGTGCAGAGGCTTGAGGAACGTCTTCTTGTGGAAGGCCGGCTTGGCCTTGACCAGTTGCCGGTTGACCCACTTCAGCACCTCGTTGTCGCTGAAGGCGAAGGGATAGTGAATCGGCTCTTCGATGGTGTAGTCGGCGTTGCCCTTGGGGCTGTTGATGTTGGTGATGGCGTGGCAGGTGGTGCAGGTGATGCCCGCCTGGGCCATGCTGTCGGACGCGAGGTCGTATTCGGGGTCGTCGAATTTCGGATCGTCAAATGCGCCGCTGAAGAACGGCACCGGATCATGGCAACCGGCGCAGAAGCGCGATCCCTGCACGTTGCCGTCCCTTTCGAACATCGCCTTACGCGTATTCAATACGGACATTTCGTATACTTCGTTGTTGAACGAACTGAATCGGTGCACACTGTGGGCCCACTGCTCGTGCACGTCGGCGTGGCACTCCTTGCAGTATTCGTCCATCATCAGCGTATCGGCGGGGATGAAGTTCCCGGTGGACGTCCGCGAGAGGGAGGGGAAGAAGTACTGTTCGCCTGATTCCGGTCCCGCCACGTTCCACTTGCGTGGATCCTGCGAGTGCATGAGTGTCATGACGATGGCAAAACCCGCCGCCACCGCCGCCCAGGCGACCCCCGCCTTCCAGTGAATCCGCCGACCCGCCAGCCGGTGAAGGATGAAGAGCCAGACCACCACGAGGGGACTGATCACGTGCGCCCAGTAGGCGATGGATCGGGCCGTCTGATCCTTGACGACGAGGATCCCGTCGATGCGCGTCAAGACGATCCCGCTGCCCAGCAGAATCAGGCTCGTGGCGAACAGGGCGTAGCCCGCGCGCACGGCCCGCTTGTTCGGGCGGTTGTACGTGTTGAAGATGTGCTTGATGCCGAACGCGATGAACGGCAGGATGATCAACACCCCGAGCACGAGGTGGATCAGGAACATGATCTGGTAGAAATAATTCTGGTACGTCTGCTTGTGCAGGTATTCCAGCAGCGTCACGCTGACCAGGTAGACCGAGTTCACGCCCATCACGGCGAAGAGGGCGAACACGACATACAGCAGTTTTTTCAGCCCCGGGCCGACCGGCTTGCGATAGCGTTTACGTGGCGCGGGTGAGGGCGTAGTGGTGGACATGTCAGGCTTTCCCCCAAGCGAAGATCACCGGGCCATGAACCAGCAGGGCCCCGGGATGTTTCGCCGATCTAGGCATCGATTTTCAATTTCCGGCTGAGAGATGTTGAAATTGGCGCTGCTCAGAAGCGCGCGACTCTCGATAGATCCGAATCATTGATCGTATTAATCAGCTCATGATTTTTCAAGTGCATTTGCAAAGAGCCGCCCTTTGGCTTGAACGTTCCACACGTGTCGGTTTTCACGATCGGGCGTCGGGGATCATGAGATCAGGAGCATTCCACGCCACTCCTGCGTCCTGCATCCATCGCAAGACGGCAAGCATGCCGGCGTACTGGCAGGTCAGGGCCAGCAGATCTTGATCAGGACACGCGTGAAGAGATTTGCCGAAAACGGTCAGGCTGCTTTCGGAGCTCAAGGGTGTCGATTTTTCGGACGACCTCTTCGATCCTGTCGGCTCCGATCGGCGGTGCTGTTCGTTTCTGAGACGCTTCATCTCGAAGGCAACGCGCTGGGCTTTCGTGTCAAGCTGGCCGCCGCAGCGCATCTGGTCTTCCGGCTGAAGTTCGGAAAACGCCGGCGGGTGATGCGGATCGCCGCCGTGGAAGGCCCAGCAGAAGACGCAGTGTTGCCCCCAGACCTGGTGCGCGCGAAGCATCAATTCCTCGTCGCTGTACTGCTTGATCGTTCGCCAGTCGATGAGCGCCTCGCGGTACGACTTCACCGCCCCGGGAGACGTTAATGTCGGCGCATCGGCCAGTCCTCGCTTGTGGGCGGCCAGCAGGAGCTGAACGACATTGGCCTGCGTAACCACTGCCATCGCGCGAACATCATCCCGGGATCGCGGCGAACCGGGCTTGAGGACGTTGAGATCCGGTGTAGAAGAGTGTTTCGCGCTCATCACCACTAGCGTAGTGGTGATCGAAACGCGACGCCAGTTGTGTCAGGCGGCACGAGGTTCGAATGGAGCGAGAAGGGGGAGGTTCAACTCTGGACTTCAATGACGGAGTTCAGATCGCCGAACGGGTTGGTTTCCACGTGCAGGTTGTGGGCATCGTTGATCCACTGACCATCCACGACAAACCGATAACAGTAGCGCCCCGGCGCCAGGGGCAGCAAGGCCTTGAATCCGCGCCCATCGTCGATCGGGGTCATCGGTGTCGCTTCCGGAGACCAGTTGTTGAAGTCGCCGGCGAGGCTCACGTTTCGTGCTCCCGGCGCCTCGGCGACGAAGAGGACACCCGAGTCGGTGCAGTGCGCGCCGTAAATTGCTTCGATCTTGCGCTGCACTTCTTCGTGGGAGGAACGCCGGGGTGAGGCATGCTCACCATTCGGCGCGGAGGATGTTTCCGGGGCCGGGTCGGCGGTCTGCGTTGCCTTGTCGCCTTGAACCTGCGATCGGAGGCTCTCGGCTTCCTGCACCGCCAGGGAGGCGGGATCACCGGGCGCCTCGGCGGCGAGGGCTTCGGCCTTCTCGAACAGCGGGCGGGACGTGGCCAGGAGTTGGTCCGCCCGGCCGGTGAGATCTTCCGCCTGGCGGATCAAGGTCGTCGGTACGGCTTCCGGACCGTTCGCCGAGATGATTTCCCGCGCCAGTCGCACGAAATCACGGAAGCCCATCGACCCCGGATCGTACTCGGTAATCGGCTGACCGAAGCTCGCACCCTCGCGCAGCTTCGTATTGAAGTTGATGAACGTGTGGCACATGATCGGCCCGAACTTGCGGCGAAGCTCGTTGAGAATTTCACGTCCGAGCTTGGTACGCACGTCGTACAGGTTGGCCAGAACGCGGACTTCCAGTGGATTCTCACGGTGCTGGCGGATCGCCTCGATCGTTTCCAGCTGCTTGGTCAAACCCTGCAGTGAGAAGTAGGCGGTATCCACCGGGATGATGACTTCGCTGGCGGCGTTGAGCGCGTTGCAGGTCAGTATGCCGATGTGCGGCGGGCAGTCCACGATGACGAAATCATATTTCTCATGGACGCTGGTCAGCGCCTCCGCCAGATGATCCTGCCAGTCCGGCGCGCCCTGAACCGACATCTCGAACCGGGCCAGTTGGGTGGTGGCGGGGGCGAGGTCGAAGTTGGCGGTGATCTGCCAGATGCTTCGGGCGATGTCGATGCGGGAGCCGTTCTTCCCGCTCATCAACACGTCCTGAATGCCGACCTCGATCTGCTCCTCCGGCACGGCCAGCCCCAGGGCGCAGTGCCCCTGAGGATCCATGTCCACGAGAAGTGTTCGACGTCCTTCACGCGCGAGGCAGGCAGCCAGGTTGATACTGACCGTGGTCTTCCCGCATCCGCCCTTCTGGTTGGCTACGGCAATGGTTCTCATGAGCGAGGCAACCTTCCAATACTGAAACTTCCGGACGAACTGGGCATCCCGATCACCCTGGACCGCAGGTGGACAGGCACATTTCGTGACGCGCTTTTTATCGGTCGGTCCTCTCGCAAAACTTTACTTCACACGAGATTTATCCGAACTCTTTTTTTTGTCATGGGTTACGTGTCAGGAGCGGGGGGTCGGAAATAAGAACTTATGGCAATTTGGAGACTCTGGAGACGATGAACCGGCAGATGCTCCCGCCGACATCGCTCATGCGCCCGGGCCACAAGCTCCCCAGCCTTGCCCTCGGCGAAGCAGCGATCCAGATCTTGCAGGAGGGCCGTCGGTGTACGCGAGGAGAGGCATTCCTGACCCTGCTGGAGTACGTTTTCCAGGCCTCCCGCCATGCGATCCAGTGGGTGTGCCAGTCGCGCCACCAGCGTTCCGGTTCCCGCTGCCAGCAGGGGATCCATCATTCGATCCCCCTGAATATTGAGATGGACCAGAACATTGGCCGAAGCCACCTGTCGCACCCGTTCGTCCAGGTCGGCTGGGGGTTTTGCCCCTGTCAGTGTTCCTGATGTAGAAAACCCCATGCCGCACAAACATACCTTAAGACTATTTTTTATAAGTGTTTGTGGTATTGCGTCCGCCAGGAGCGTATGCGCAACAACCGCCAGCTTGGCAATCATCGCGGATTCCTGCTCGGGATCCTCCAGGCGGATGCCAGTCGCGTTCTGCGCGCGCGACAGGCAATCGTTCACCGTGTCCGGCGTAAATTCGGCGAGTCGCTCACGAAGTCGACTGACGGCCGATTCCCAGAGTTGCTGATGCGTCGGAAGATGTATGCCGTGATGCACGGGTTTGAGCGAAAGGTTGTCCGCAAAGATCAGGACGTCATATGTTTTTTCACTCCGGGAGGGCCCACGGTCGAGTCTGTCCTGATCGACAAGGCAGGGCGGCGGGACGGCGACGAGGCGCTCGGGCGGCAGGTCGGAATCAGACAGTTCTTGAACCAGGCGCGGGTTGCGCGCTGCCACGAGATCGCACGGTTCCAGGTGATCCGTCCAAGGCCTATCGACATCTGACGGCAGGTGATCCAGCCAGCAGACGGTCGGCAGAGATTCCGGCAGGACCTCCTTCATTTGACGACGCGTCACATCGATCAGGATTGCGTGATCCGGCGGCGAAGCGCTTTGCTCCGCCAGTCGTTTCAGCCGGGCGAGGGCGTGCATGTCCCCCGGTGAGCGGACGGTGGATTCCGACGGGGCTTGGCCGCCCGAGGTGGCCGCGTCGTGCATCGCCCGGCTCAGGGCCCAGGTGTTCTCGCGGGCATGCAGCGAGAACAGTCCGACGTGATGCGGGGAGAAATCCTCCGATCGGCTTCCCGGCGTCGCAAGTTTCCGGCGTAGGTTTTGCATCTCAGATTGGCGGTGACGCTCGACCTGCTGGAAAGCGGACTCCACGGCGTTGCGGATCGGGGCGATGTCTGCCAACGTGTGCCAAGGCCACATCAGGATGCGGTTGGGGCAGAGGTGCCCGGGCCGGGCGAGCAGCGTGTCGCAGAGGGTTTGTGCCAGTTGCGCCGGCGGGCCATGGAGCCACACGAGCCGCTCATTCGCGATCGCGGCCGTGAAGTCGTGCAGCGCCAGTGCGAGACGCAGCGCATCCAGGTTCGGCTCCCAGACGAAAACCGCCCGGTGCACGCCCAGCCGTTCGAGCAGCATGACGGTTTCCCATCCCTGACCAACGCCGGGCAGAAAGACGTTGGCCTGGCCGGGGTCGAACTGTGTGAGCAGGGCGTCGGCGCGAGTGCGCGGGATCGAGGAGTGACCATGCCAGCGCGTCTGTCCGGAGGCGCCAGGGAGCAGGAAATTGGAGGTTCCGTCACGCGCCGAGGCCAGCGCCGGCCACGTCGATGAATCGTCCGCGTACGGTTCAAGCGTCGACGCCAGCGCCGATTGCTGCTCGCGTAGGACATCCAGGTTCGCGAGAAACGTGTGAAGATCGAGGGATGTTGTCGAAGCGTGCTCCATCACGCACTCGCCGGGTGAGGGGTGAAGAGGGCAGCGACTCGAATCCGCGAGCCGCAGCGTCGGCCCGAACCAGCACGGTCCGAAACGGGCATGCTACGCGCCGCCGGCGTCGCTCAGCCGGAGAGCGTACATGCTGATCAGGAAGACCATCCACACCGCGTAGGCAACGCCCCAGAAAACGAGAGGCCACTTGGGCATCGGCGGCGCGTCGCCGGCGGGTAGATCATTGTCCCACTTCGAACCGGGCTTCACGAGTTTATTCTTCGGTTCCGACATGGTCATTAGCCTAGCGTCTGCCGCGCATCGCGACAAGCGATCGATCCGCAGGCGGTTTCTTCCGGTAGCGGACGAAGAACAGAGCGACGTGGCCGCGGATCAGCGTCATCACCCAGAGCAGCCAGAAGCGGACGAGCGGGCGCGGGATCCATCTGGCGGACCAGCGGCCGCGCACGTTCACACGCAAGGTCGAGGTCTCGGCGGTGGTCGGCGTGAGCCGGTATTCGTAGATGTGCGGGAAGCCCGCGTGTACGTTCCGGCGGGAAAGATCGCTGAACGCGTAGCCTTGTCCCTCATTCCATTTCAGAAGGCGGCCTTGGCGCGCGAAGCTGAGCCGTCTCCAGCCGTGCCACAGGAGGAACACCGGTGGCGCGGCGGCCTTCGCCTTCCACTCCACGCGGGCATGAAACGGATCGATGGTGACGAATCGGCAGAAGTCGCGCATCTGTCCCCAGGCGGCGCGGGACGACAGGGGCAGGTCGATCTCCGCCGCGCACTTCACGCTCCAGTTCCGGTCGACGCTCACGTCAATCATGATCCGCTCGCGACAGCGCCTTCGCTTCGGCCATCTGGACCACATCGGCCGGATGACGCCGCATGCCATTGAGCACGTGCGTGTGAACGGAGTGGCAGACGAACCGCTCGTAAGGCCGCCAGTAGACGCGCGGCGTGAGTTTCGGCTGGTAACGCGTCGTGAGCGTGATGCGCGTCCGGTTCGCGCTCAGCGGTTCCAGCGCGAAGCTTCCGCCGACGAGACGCACGGAGCGCTCCTCGCCGATATCGTGATCGAGCACGTCGAAGGCGAGCAGCCGGGCGGTCTCGACGCGCGTGACCCGTTTGCGGATCGATCCCTTCTCGTAGATGCATGTCCGTGTGATGCCGTCCGGTTCGGTGATCGTGCGGACCGGCACGGGGCCGGCGATCCGCAGCAGCCACGGCTTGAGCCCGGTGCATTCCTCATAGAAGGCGAGGCGGTTCCAGGCATCGGCGGCGCTGATGACGAGCACGGTCTCCGAGGTGATCGTTTCGATCGGGCGCGGCGTGGCGAGCTGCTTTTCCAGCATGCCCCAACCCATCACCCCCACGAAGAGCAGAATGGCGGGCAGGTATGAACGCTGATCGAATTCCGTTCGCTTCAGAATGGTTCGCAAGCCCAGCCCAAGAAAGACACCCGCCAGTGCCGGCGGGGCGAACATGGCCATGGCGATCAGACCGCAGAGCATCCCGGAGATGTTCATGATCATCAGCATCACGACGACACCGAAGGCGACGAAGATGGTGAGCAAGGCAATAAGCACCATCGGAATCCGGCAGAGATAGCCCAGTATCGCCCCGATAGCGACGGGGACGCCGAGCGTCACTGCCCATCCCGTGCTGCCGTAGAGCAGCAGCACCGAGGTCGTGATCGTGCCACAGGTCAATGCGAGCAACATGCCCGGCATCCATAACCGCCACCGGACAAAGGGCGGCTTGCGCACGAAGGTGAACTCGTCGTTCAGATCGAACGGCTGCCCGCACTCCGGGCAGCGGTTCTCTGGAAGGTTCTCGATCACGTAATAACAAGTCATACACCGCGCCGGATCCTCGTTGAGCACCGGACCGCCGGGCGTACTGGTGTGGGCGTCGTCGGAATTCACGGACTCATGCGATGGGTTGTCTTGGTCGTCTGCCGTCATTACGAGATGTCGCCTCCCCGTCATTTTGCTTATTCAGAGTAAGGGTGATGGCCTGTTGCGGCGAAGATGCTCACTCATTATTAGCCTGTGCCATCCAGCCTGACAATCTGTAAAGCGCCTGGTCCTTGCCGTTGGGGTCGAGCTTGGCGCGGCGGACGGCATGTTCGAGCAGGTGGATGGATCGATCGTAGGTGGGCCGGTCGACGGGGAAGGGGAAGCCGTCCTTGCCGCCATGGGCGTGGCTGAACGTCGGAGGATCCTTTGGCGACCAGCGGCGGGTGATGTCGGTACGGCAGGCGGGAGTGCCGTAGACGAGTTCGCCGATCAAGGCGAGGCTGCGCACGGTCTTCGGGCCGACCCCTTCGATCCCGAGCAGGTTTTCGAAATCGGCGGGCGTTCGTTCGTGCAGGACTCGCATGATTCTTGAAAGACGGTGCGGGTTGATGTCGGTGTCGTACACCGGGTGATGCTCGGGCATGAAGAGCGACGGGCCGGTGCTGATTTCGCGGAGCAGCGTGTCCGGGCGGATGCGCGTGAGATCGACGGACGTCGCGCGCGACGGCGCGGCCTGGGCGGCGATCATGTTCAGCAGCGGAGGTTCCTGCGCCGGCGGGGAGGCCACGCCGGTATGCGGCTCGCACACGAAGTCCTCCACTGTGCTGCCCAGCCAATGGTAGCGCCGCGCGTAACCGTTACTGTCGTTCATGCCCTGTTGCACGACGCACCAATCGCTGGTGTCGCTGAAAAAGAAGTGATGCGTGTAGACCTGGTAGCCGTCCTGCAGCGCGGCGGAGTCCACCTTGGCGGACATGCGTGAGGCGTAGATGAGCCTGTCGCCGTCGAGGCCGGAAGTGTCGGCGGCGCGGGCGATCTGGTCCGGCGTCTTACGGGACGCGCCGCCTTTGCCTCCGGCGACGTGAATCCCGAGGTCCGCGCCCATCCGCCGGTACGCTTCGCCGATCGCGCCGCAGGTGACCGTGGTCAGGCCGCTCGAGTGCCAGTCGAACCCGAGCACGCATCCGAAGGCCTGGAACCAGTACGGGTCCGCCAGGCGATCGAGCATCTCCTTCGGGCCGTGGTCGGTCACGATGAGTTGAACGATGGATCCGGCGAGGCGGTGCATCCGCTGGAAAAGCCAGGACGGGGCCTTGCCTCCGTGCAGCGGCAGATGAGCGGTGCGGCGTTGCATGATCACCTCATGAACATCACGAACTTGCAAGCCAATGCTGCATGGCGAGCGGCAGCTTGTCGATCAGGTCGGTGGCGATCAGTGACGGCTGTCCCTTGATCTCCGCCGCCGCATCCCCCGCCAGCCCGTGCACGTACACGCCCGCGACGCCCGCCTCGAACAGCCCCAGTCCCTGTCCGACGAGCGCGGCGATGATGCCGGTCAGCACGTCGCCCGAACCGCCGGTGGCCATGCCGGGGTTGCCGGTGGTGTTAGTGTAGAGCTGCGCGCCGTCGCACACGAGCGTGCCCGCGCCTTTGAGTACGACGATGGCAGGAGCATCATGTTGCGCTCGGGCGTTCATGGTGGTGGCGGTGCGCGTGGCGAAACCCTCACGATCCTTCTGTACGTCGGCCGGGCTCACCCCGTGCATCCGCGCCATCTCGCCCGGATGCGGTGTGATGACCGTTCGCGGATGCGCCGCGCGTTCCCATTGCGACGCGTTATCGACGCTGTCGCGATGAAGCATGTTCAAGGCATCGGCGTCCACGATGACGGGGATCTCCGCCTGTCGACGGAACAGATCGATGAGTTCCCAGAAACGCACTTCCTCTTCAGGATCACCGCGGCCCACCCCGGGACCGATCGCCACGACATCCGGGGCGAAGCCCGCCGCTGACGCATTGAGCAACGATTCGAAGTGTGTGCGAGAGGCCTGCGCGTCAATGCGGCCGTCCGGTGTTGACGGCAGAGCCATCGTCGTCGCGCATGGGCACATCGTCGCGACATACGGCTGAATCGGTTCCGGCACGGCGAGGCTCACCAGCCCCGCGCCGCCGCGGAGTGCCGCCATGCCGGTCAACGCCGGCGCGCCGAGCATCCCCGCGCTGCCGCCGATCACGAGGACTCGGCCGTAGGACCCCTTATGCCCGGCCGATTCACGGTGGGGAAGTCGAGGAATCTCGGTGATGATGCGAAGTGCGTCGCTCATGGCGTCCCTGTCCGTCGAGCGTCGAGGATCGCGAATGGGTCGATCAGGACTTCTTGCGCTGCGCAGTCTTCTTCTTGCCGCTCGGCGTGTTCTTCGAGCCGGGGGTCGAGATCAGTCGGTGGAGCCGATCCTCCGTTTCCTGCGTGACCGCAGACGGAGGGCCGTTGGGGCCGCCGCCCGGACCGTGCTCAGCGAGCCGACCGATCAGCGCGCAGAGATAGCCCGCGCCGAAGCCGTTATCGATATTGACCACCGCCACGCCGGTGGCGCAACTGTTCAGCATGGTCAGCAAGGGGGCAAGCCCGCCGAAATGCGCGCCGTAGCCGATGCTGGTGGGCACGGCGATGACGGGCGACGAAACCAGACCGCCAACCACGCTCGGCAGCGCGCCCTCCATGCCGGCGCAAACGAGTACCGCCACCGCCTCGCTGAGTTCCTTGGTGTGCGCCAACAGCCGGTGAATGCCCGCCACGCCGACGTCATAAAACGTCTGCACACGCTGGTTGAGGATTTCGAGCGTTTCGCGCGCCTCCTCGGCGGCGAAGAGATCGGACGTGCCCGCCGCCACGAGCGCCACGTAATGACGCGTCGTCTCTTCTTTCTGCTGGCGGAGCGTGATGGTGCGCGCGAGCTTGTTATATCGGGCCTTGGCGTATTTCCGCCGCACCGCATTGGCCATCTCGGGCGTCGCGCGCGTGCCCAGGACGTTTCCGCCACTGGATTTCCGTTTTTCGAAAATGGTTACGACCTGATCGGTCGTCTTTCCCTCGCAGTAGATCACCTCGGGGTAGCCGCAGCGGATTTCGCGGTGATGATCGACTTTGGCGAACCCGAGGTCCTCGAACGGCAGGTGACGCAGGGCGTCCAGCGCGTGATCGACGCTCTGCCGTCCGTTTTTCACATCGTTCAATAACTTTCGCAACGCTTCGCGTTCCATGATGCATTCATCATAGCAGGGCGGGCCTCGAAAGCCACTTTTCGCAGCGCTGAGCAGGTACGGGAACGACGCGCCACGTCGGTCCGTTTTCCATGAAAGCTTATTCGGGCATCGCGCCAATAGAAGATTAGTGAATCGATTGGTTCAACCGTCCGATGAGACACGAAGCTATGCGAGCGGTGGCACTATCAATTCGAAGGGGCATGAAGCGGCAGGGCGTGTGGAAGCGCTTGTTGCCGGAGCCCTCCGTCCTCGCCGATCGGCTGAAGCTTCACCAGCGGTCGCGCCGTGTCTTCTGGCTGCTCTTCGGCACGTGGATCATCAACTTCTTCGATCTTGGTTTCACGCTGCTGGCACACGAGCAGGGCATCCTGACGGAGATGAATCCTTTGGCGATGCACCTGCTGCTGATCGGCCCGTTGCCGGTCGTGGCCTTCAAGCTGAGCACGCTGGCCCTCGGGACCGCCATCGTCTGGTTGACGCGACAACACGCTTTCGTGGAACGCATCGTCTGGGGTTATGCGATCCTGTGCATCGGCCTATCCTGCTGGTGGTATCGATTCTACGTCGAAGCGGACACGACATGGGTGATGGCCAGCCTGACGCTGCGCTGCCTGCCGGAAAACATGGTGACGCCGCCGATTATCTTTCCATAGGCGGGCCACGTAGGCCCGACCGGGCTTGATCCCCCCACTCAATACTTCGTGTGATAGCCCATGGCTCGCACCGCGCACCAGCCAATCGTTCCCTCGAAGACGCCGAACGCGCCGAGGGCGATCAACAGCACGCCTCCGATCCAGGCGATCGTCCCGCCGGGCCAACCCGTGATGATCCAGGTCACGCCCGCTGCCATGCCCACCAATCCACCGATCAGGCGAATTTTCCGTCCCGTACGATCAATGTTGCATGTCAGACCCACCGGCACCTCCACGAGTTATATCTCATCATTCTTGAAGCATGACTATAGGCGCGCTGCGCCCCGCAACGTCAGGATGCATTGAGAAAAAGTTGCCGGTCCCTGAGTTTCTTGCACACATTCTCGGGGGTCTATTGCTTGACCGGCCCCAGGGCGGTGCGGATGAGATTGCGTTCGTCGTCGAACCAGTCGGCGTAGGCGGTGCCGGGGAGGAATTCGTCATGAGCCTCGGCAAGCAACGTGTCCAGTCGGTGGCGAAAGCGTTTGACCGTGTCCTTGTTCTCGGGCTGGTCGACGACGTTGGTCATCTGGTAAGGATCTTCGACGTGGTCATAGAGTTCCTCCTCGCCGGTAAGCCACTTGACGTACGTATAGCGCGGCGTGCGAAGGCCACGCCACTCCGGCCAGAGCGAGCCGGTGTCGAAGTAATCCCAGTAGGAGGTGTAGTTCATCATGAGCACGGCGTCGCGCTCGACGTCCTCGCCGGTACGCAGCGCGGCGCTGAGATCCATGCCGTCGACGGTGTCCGGCGCGTCGAGGCCGATCAATCCGCATAACGTCGGGAAGTGATCCATGGGTGTCTGCAGAACGTCCAGCGTATGCCCGGCGGGAATACGGCCGGGCCAGCGCACGATCAGCGGCAGGTCCACCGCCTCACGGTAGGGCACCATCTTGTTCTCCCGCCCGTGGCTGCCGAGCATGTCGCCGTGATCCGACGTGACGACGAGTATGGTGTCCTCCGCCAGTCCCGACTCCTCGAGGTACGCCATAAGCCGCCCGAGGTTGTCGTCGAAATTCTTACACATCGCGTAGTAGCAGCGCATCTGCAGCGGATCCTGGAAGTGGTGGTGATCCTCCGGGACGTTCGGCGCCCATTTGAGTTGCTCGGGCACCTGCTCCAGGTAACCGGGCGGGCAGGACTCCGGCGTGAAGGGCGGATGCGGCGGGTGCGGGGCGATCATCACGAAGAACGGGCGGTCGTTCTTCTGCTGCTCGCGCATGAACGTGATCGCCTGGTCGAACTGGATGTCGGTTTCGAAGCCCGGCGGTTCAATGCGCTCGGAGGTGTCTTCGTAGTAATAGTAGTTGTTGAAATCGCTGTGGAAGTTGTACGCCTGCCAGTGCTCGAACCCGAGCCGGTACGGCCCCGGCGGAACGAACTCGGGTTCCGGGTTCTCTTCCAGGTAGGCCTTGATCATCGCCTGATCCTGGACGCGCTGCTCGTGCGTCATGATGTGCTTGACGGTCTTCTTGCGAAACCCGGCGGCGAGGTGCCACTTGCCGATGAAGCCGGTGTGGTAGCCGGCATCGCGAAAGACGTGGGCGATGCTGCGCTGGTTCGGATTGACCTCGACCCAGTTGAGCACGACGCCGGAGTGCGTCGGGTAGCGGCCGGTCATCAGCATGCCGCGGTACGGCGTGCAGAGCGGGCAGGTCGACAGGGCGTTGGTGAACCGGATCCCCTGGTCGGCGAGGCGATCCATGTGCGGGGTGGTGATGTTCTGCCCGCCATACGCGCCCACCACGTCGGCCCGAAGCTGGTCATCGAAGATAAACACGACGTTCGGCATAGCGACTTCTTTCTGTGAATCGCGGGCGTCCGGCGCGCTCGTCTGCGAGCAGCCCAGCCCTGTAAGCATGATTGACCCCAGACAGAGTATCCGTACAAGGTGACTTGAGGAAAAGGATGATTGGGCTCCGTTTAGTGACATCTGGCGGATCTCCACAGGGACCAAGAAGCAATGGGTGAAGTCTTCAACGATTATCGCGAATGTCCGCGGGCACGCAATCGTGATGTGGAATCTAAGAACGTCTCGATAATGACCCGAGGAATTACTCTTTGACGCGAAGTCGGAGAAAGCAGAGCCCTTCTTATCACGAAGGTCGATACCCCAACAAAAACGGCCAAGCCTCTCGAGAGGCTTGGCCGTGGATCTGCACTGGGATCGATGTCGTTATCAGCTACGCCGTCACGGTCTGGAGAAGCTCGGCGATCTGCACGGCGTTGAGGGCCGCACCTTTGCGGAGCTGGTCGCCGCTGATGAACATGTCGATGCCGCGGCCGTCGGGCTGGCTGATGTCCTGTCGGATGCGGCCGACGAGCACGTCGTCCCCGTCGCTCGATTCCAGCGGCATGGGGAAGTGGCTCTTCGCCCGGTCGTCGACGATCCGTACACCGGGGGCACCGCTCAGGATCTCCCGCACCTCGCCCTCGGTGATCGGTTTGGCGAACCGCAGGTTGATCGACTCCGAGTGGGCCCGCATCACCGGCACGCGCACGCAGGTGGCGGAAATCTGGATGTCGTCGGAGTGGAACATCTTCCGCGTCTCGTTGACCATCTTCATCTCTTCGGTGTTGTAGCCGTTCTCGCCGACGTCGGAGTTGTGGCTGAAAAGGTTGAACGCGATCTGGTGCGGCAGCACCTTCGGCGTCACCGACTTGCCCGCCAGCACGTCGCGCGACTGCTCCTCGAGTTCGACCATCGCCTGGTAGCCCGCACCGCTGGCCGACTGGTAGGTACTCACGACCATGCGCTCAACCGGGTTCTCCTTGTGCAGCGGCCACACCGGCACGACCATGATGATCGTCGAGCAGTTGGGATTGGCGATGATGCCCTTGTGGTTCTTGGCGTCCTCGGGGTTGACCTCGGGGACGACGAGCGGCGTCTCGGGATCCATCCGGAAGGCCGAGGAGTTGTCCACGACGACGGCCCCCGCCTTGGCGGCGATGGGCCCGAACTTCTTGCTGATCGATCCGCCGGCGGAGAACAGGGCGATGTCCACGCCGTCAAAGCTTGTTTCCGTCAGTTCCTGGACCGTGTGCGTCTGGCCGTTGAATTCCAGCGTCTTGCCCGCGGACCGGGCCGAGGCGAGAAATGTGATCTTGCTGTACGGGAATTTCCGCTGTTCGAGGACGCGAAGGAATTCCTGTCCGACGGCGCCGGTGGCGCCCGCGACGGCAACATGACCGCTCATGATGACCAGACTCCTGCCCCGATGGGGCGATGACAATGGTGATGCAACTCCGGGTCGAATTCGCGCGGGGGGTTATCGGGATCCACACCGGAAAAGGGCGGTGGGTCCGCTCCAAACGCGAATTTCTATCTTAGATTATCCCCGGAGCTCTTTCAAACGGACCTTTCCAAACGGAATCGAGGGGAATCTGAAGGGCTGTAGTGCAGCCCCGGACGCGAATGGCCGATCCCTCCACAGCCTGCACTATTGGGGAAGCAGGCCTTCGGGTATTGTCTTGGCTCCGATAAGGTGGAAGAATCAGGCAGCGGCAGAACTCACCTCACGCCGATCATCGGGCTTACAGGGAGAACGAGTATGAGCAATTGCAAGGCGTACGCGTGGATCATGATGGCGGTCGTGGCGGCGGGGACGATGCCCGCCTTCGGTCAGAGCGCGACGGAAGTCAGCATCTCCGTGGTGGAAGGGGCGGATCCCGGTCCGTACTCCGCCGCGCGGACCGAGGACGAAGGCTTCACTGGGTCGTTCACGATCTGGACGCAGGTGGATTCCGACGGCGATGTCGACGGGCTCCAGTACCGCCTGCACGTCAATGGCGGCACGGATGACGCGCTGTTTCGCATCACCGCCTACGCGGAAGGGCCGTTGAGCGCGGTGGATTCCAGTTTCGATGGCCTCGGTGAGCTGTTCGCGATCGCCGGTCCGCCCGACGGATTCGGCACCGGCGATTATGACAAGCTCACCCTGCCGGTCGCGCTCGACGCAGTTCCACAGGACGAACTCGTCTTCAACCTGACGCAGCTCGTGGATGATGCTGCCTTCCCCGGCACGCTGATCGGGTACGTCGTCGAGCCGGTGTCGGCATTGTCGGCGGGGACGTACGAGTTCTCTGCGGACGGGGCGATCGCCAGCGGGGGCGACGGTGAATTCACTGCCACACCGAACTCCGGCATGCTCACCAACGGCGGCAACTTCACGCTCACCATTGAAGCGGCGGGTACCGGCGGCGGGGGTGGAGGCGATCCCGGTGACGGCGGGACCGGTGATGGGGACGGCGGTACAGGCGATGGTGACACGGGGGATGGCGATACGGGCGACGGCGACACCGGCGATGGGGATACCGGCGATGGCGACTCCGGTGACGGTGATACGGGTGATGGGGATACTGGCGGTGGATCCGGCGATGGTGGAGATACGGGAGGTGACGGCGGCGACACTGGAGGCAGTGACGGCGGCGATACGGGCTCCGATGCCGATCCGACACCGGCCCCGGTGGCCTGCGGCGCGGGCACGTCCCAGGCGATGATGATCGGGATGGTTGTGTCCCTCGCGTTCATCGGGCACCGTCGGCGCCGCTGAGCGAGTCATCGACTTTCCGCCACGCGCGGAACCGCTGATGCAGTCAACCCACGGCGAATCGCGATAACCCCGCGGTTCGCCTTTTCTTCGCGCCGGCCTCGCGCGCTTCACCTCGCGGGCATCGCCCCCGTCGCGTTTCCCCGCTATACTGCTGCCCCTGAGTGCAAAGCCCAGCCTGTGCTCCCGCATGCCGGGGGCGAAACGCCAACCCTTCGGAGAGGATCAGTATGTGGACGGTGAGTTTTGCGAGCCTCGTGCTCATGAGCGGGCTTGTGGATGAAACGGCAAGCCGGGAGGAGCGTATGACGCCCAAGGAAGTTCGAGTCGCGATCTGCCAGACGCTGTGCCTCGACAGCGACAAGGATGGCAACCTTCACCGTATCGAGCGGGCGGCGGAAATCGCCATGAAGGAGAAGCCGCAACTGCTTTGTTATCCCGAGACCGCTATTCTCGGCTGGGTGAATCCCGCCGCGCACAAGCTCGCCGACCCGATCCCCGGGCCGACCACGGATCGCCTCGCGAAGCTGGCGAAAAAGCACAAGGTCATGATCGCCATCGGTCTCTGCGAAAAAGAGGGCGACAAGCTCTATGACTCCGCCATCCTGATGGACGTCGACGGCAAGATCCTGCTCAAGCATCGCAAGATCAACACGCTGATTGAACTGCTCGATCCGCCGTACGTGCGCGGCGAGGCGAAAGACATCGAGGCGGTCGACACCCGCATCGGCCGGGTCGGTATGTTGATCTGCGCCGACACGTTCCTGCCGAAGCTGTTGGACGCCGCCGCCGCGGAAAAACCCGACCTCATGCTCGTGCCTTACGGGTGGGCCGCCGACGTGGGCGCCTGGCCCGATCACGGCAAGAACCTGGCCACGACGGTCAGCAAGGCTGCCCAGGCAACCGGATGTGCGGTCGTCGGAACAGACCTCGTCGGGGCGATCAGCGACGGCCCGTGGCGTGGCAAGACCTATGGCGGTCAGAGCGTGGTGGCCGATCGTGAAGGCAAGGTGCTCAAGGTGCTCGCCGATCGTGACGTCGACATTGCCGTGATCGATGTGCCCGTGGGGCGCGGTGAGTAAGTAGATCTGAATTCAAGCATCCCGGTGCGATCCGATCCGCGTCTTCTTTCGGATTGAAGTTTGCAGGTGCCCGCATGGATTGGATCGTTCCGTCGAACGCCGTGGCTCCGGCCGCCGCCTACATCATCGTCACGCTGCTCGCCTTCGTGCTGACCGGTGTCTCCAAGGGGGGCTTCGGGGGCGTGGGGGCGCTGTCCATACCGCTCATGATGATGGTCGCGCCACACGACCTCGCCCTGGGCATGTGGCTGCCGCTGCTGATCCTCTGCGATATCTTCACCATCCGCTCGTATCCCAAGGAATGGACACTTCGCCCGATTCTGCTGCTCACCCCGTGGATGGTGGCGGGGCTGGTTCTCGGCTGGCTGATTCTCCGCCAGCTCGGCGAGAACCACAGCGACACCGCCGGCGCGATCGTCAAGGTAGCGGTCGGCTGCCTGGCGGTGTTCTTCGTCGGTCTTGAAGTGGTTCGCCGGGTCATCGTCGCTCAAAATCGCAAGCACGCCGACGATCCGCCCTGGCGACCGAACTGGGGCACGGCGTCACCCTTCGGCATCGCCGCCGGCATCAGTACTATGCTCGCTCACTCCGCCGGGGCCATCACCACCATCTACCTGCTTGCCCAACGCATGGATAAGCGTTCTTTCGTCGGTACGCAGGGCCGATTCTACTTCGTCTTCAACACCCTCAAGGTGCCGTTCTTCGCGCTGCCCATGTTCGGCCTGAACTTCATCAACGCCGAAACGCTCAAGTTGAGCCTGTGGCTCGTTCCCCTGGGACCGCTGAGCGTCTGGCTTGGCTCCGCCATGAACAGGAGTATCCCGCAGAGAATCTTCAACGATGTGATCTACGCGCTGCTCGCCCTCAGCGGTATCTATCTCATCATTGCCAACTGGCCGGGCTGACAGACAGAAGTTGATCCGCGGTTGAACCCAACTCGGCTGCGTGACTGCGCATGATCAAGTAGAATCGCTTCCAAGCGAATACCATTTGCCCGTGCCGGAGATCCAAGATGTCCGATCTGATCCGCCTCAGCCTGTCGATCGAAAAGCCTCTTTATGATCAGCTCGAGCGCATGGTCCGCCGCAGCGGCTACTCGAACCGGTCCGAGTATGTGCGCGACATGATCCGTCAGCGACTCGTCGAGGAGCAGTGGGACAAGGGCGCGGAGGTCCTCGGCTCGATCACCCTCGTCTACGATCACCATCAACGCCAACTGGCGGAGAAGCTCACCGAGATCGGCCATGCGCATCACGATCACATCCTGGTCACCACCCATCTGCACATGACCAAGCACCTCTGTGCCGAGGTCATCATGGTCAAGGGCAAAGCGGAAGACGTCCGAAAGCTCGCTGACCAGATGCGCCAACAGAAGGGCGTGCTCCATGCCGACCTTTCCATGACCAGTACGGGCAAAGAGCTGCACTGACCCCGATGGCGGCATACCCGGGTCTGAGTCCGCTACCGATGACGCCGATGTACGCAGGTTCGGGATGAAAGGAACCACACGGGGTTCGTAAGCCTCTTCGCTTTCGACTCTCGTTGACGGAATCTCACTTATATTTCTCTGATCTGTGTAATATGCGGGATCTGCGGATGAACTCGCTCCTATTGGTATTTAGCCCATTCCCAACCGAAATCGGATAACATAGAGAACAGGTCGGTGAATCAGACTTTACTTGGAAGGGAAGGGATATGGCTGACGAGAAGTTGTTGCGTCTCATGGTGTTCCAGGCACTCGGAGGGCTCTGCCTGACGATGGCCCTCGCGGCTTCGGCGGCAGGCCAGATCTCTTCGATCAACGTCAAGTCCGGCGCACCGATCGCGATCGACGGCGATCCTTCCGACTGGCGGTTGTGGGAGTTCACCTCGTACAGCCGCGGTGGGCAGATGGAGGCGGGGGATATCGGACTGGTCGGCTTCCTCGACGGCATCCTCTACTACGGCGAGAACTACCTCTCCACCGGCTTCGAGCTCCCGACCGATGCCGCCGACCACACGGCCTGGATGTACGTTCGCCACGATGCCGACTACCAGTACTTCCTGTTCCGACTGGACGATGAGGAGATCCTCACGCCCACCCCCATCGGCGACAATTACCGCAACGACTGCGTCGAGTTCTTCGTCGACCCTGCCAACGCCGACAGCACCATCCCGATGTGGAACACCACCAACGACAGCGTCTTTGAATTGGTCATCGACGCCGCCAACCAGGTCAACGTCTACATGACCCCGAGCAGCTACCGCACGCAACTGCTGGCGGGGGTCACCTCGGCGGTCACGACCGACGCCACCGGCTGGTGGCTCGAAGTCCGCCTCGGCAAGAGCGCGACGAATCCGCCGCTGCCCGCCGACGGCATCTTCGGCATCAGTATCTTCTACCGCGATCTCGACGCCCAGGACATCAAGACGCTCTACGGCTGGACGTCGGACTTCAACGGCCAGACGCCCTTCCCGAGCAAGATCCCCGTCAACTGGGGCGATGTGGTCAACCCCGTCAGCACCATCCTCGATTGCAATGCCAACGGCACGCCGGACGATCAGGACATTTCCGGAGGGGGCGTTCCGGACTGTAACACCAACGACATCCCCGACGACTGCGACATCAGCTTCGGGCTCAGCACCGATTGCGATGGGAACACCGTGCCGGATGACTGCCAGCTTGATACCGATCTCGATACGGTCATCGATGTCTGCGACAACTGCGATAACGATCCCAATCTGGATCAGGCCAACAACGATGGCGACGCGCTGGGCGATGTGTGCGACCCCGACGACGACAACGACACCGTGCTCGATGGACTGGACAACTGTGTCTTCACCGCCAATGCCGGCCAGGAGGATGAGGATCAGGACAGGATCGGGGACGCGTGCGATCTCTGCCTCGGTACGTTCCCGGGTGTCCTTGTCGACGACGAGGGCTGCCCGCTTCCGGTGCCCGGCGACTTCGATGGCGACGGAGATGTCGATCTCGGCGACTTCAGCCAACTCCAGACCTGCATGACCGATGGCATTCCCCCGAGCCTGCCCCCTGGCTGCGTGCCCACGGATCTTTCCGGGGACGGAGCGGTCAATGCGATCGATCTCACGCAGTTCATCGGGTGCATGAGTGGATCTCGGTTACCCGGTGATCCCGCCTGCATGAACTGAGCGGGGTGAGTCGACGCGCGGAGGTGGAACTCATCAACCGTCGATGACGTTGGGCGCATTCCGTCGTGGCAGTGGCCCCGGCATGATGGCCTCTCAATTGCCGCTTGGGTGTCTTCCTGACGGGGACCTTCAGCTTAGTGGTAGACGTCGACCGCATCCCAATAATCTCTCAAAGATTCTCAATAAATGTTCTAACCTTAATGTCTCCCGGCATGTAACCCATGTAATGGCAAATGCTTAAGGCGTATCTGTGGCTTACTCACGTGCCGAACAACAATTCTCTTTGTGGTTTCCATAAGAACGCATCTAGCGGGCAGACGCGGTAATCAATACTCTGGGATCAGGCGCCCATCGATTCTCAGCAATGTTCACTCAGGATCCATGCATGCAAGGCATCTTCGTTACGGGGACGGATACGGGAATCGGCAAGACGGTGATCTCCGGCGCGCTGGCGATGCTGTTGCGCGAGCAGGGCAAACGCGTGGGGGTGTTCAAGCCGGTGGCCACCGGTTGCCGGCGTGACGTGCGGCTGGGGCTCATCTGTGAGGACGCCGAGTTCCTTGCCCACTGTGCCGACACCGACGCCACGCTCGAGGAGATCAACCCCGTCCGCTACGCCGGGGAACTGGCGCCGATGGTCGCCGCCGATCACACCAAGCGGCCCATCGACTGGGACGCCATCGACAGGAGCTGGGCGATGCTCAGCGCGCAGAACGACGTCGTCGTGGTCGAGGGGGCCGGCGGACTGCTCGTGCCGATCGACCGCAAGACGACCATGGCCGATCTGATCGAGCGCTGGAAACTGCCCGTTATCGTCGTGGCGCGCGCGGGTCTCGGCACGATCAACCACACGCTGCTGACGCTCGAAGCGTTCCGCCAACGCAAGCTGAAGGTCGCCGGTGTCGTGATCAACGGCTACCGGCCGGGATCGGCGACGCTCGCTGAGGAAACCAATCCCGACGTCATCGCCCGCCTCGCCCGCATCGACATCCCCATCATCGTACCCTTCGACCCCAGAACCGATGTCCGCCAGGGCATCGTCGGCGAAGCGGTGCTTCATCCTCTCCGTGCGTTCGTCAGGCAGAAGTTTCTGGGCTGAGCTTCATAGCGTTACCCGAATATCGTTCGCTCTTGAGGACAGGGAGGAAGGAGGCGCAGGTCGCGATGGCCATGCTGAGCTCTACGCCTCGTACTTGGCGATGGCGACTTGTGTCAGGTCGAGAATCCGAGTCTGCCCTGTTCAAGGGGCTTGCCTGCCTGCGACAGGGAAGGCGGTTGAAACGGCCAATGGCATTGCTTCATGTCGTTACTGTAGTCAGCACGAATGTCGCTACGCTTCTCAGTCCATCCTGTTTGTGTCAATGAATGCCGTCATCTCATGATGGCGTGCAGGCGGGATTTTCCCATCCACAGCCACGTCTTGGCGCGGGTGGGTTGGAACTTGAGCGAGTCGCGGAGGCAGGCGACCGCGCGTTCGGGGCGTTTGTCGCGGAGGTAGGCTTTGCCGGCGGTGTAATAAAGCTTGGCGAGGCGGGCTCTGGCGAGGTCGGTGTCGATGCGGTCCGCACCGCCACCCTGCTCATAAAACTGCTGCAACAACTCCGCCTTGCGCAAAAGGATATCCGAAGAGCATCCGTCGCGCGACAGGCTCACCGGGTGGCACCGCCGCAAGCACAACGGCTCGGGGATCAGCCCGAAACGATAGCGCAACGACAGCCGCAGCCACAGATCGTAATCCTCGTTGTGCGTCAGCCGTCCGTCGAAACCGCCGGCACTTCGAATGATGTCCGCCCGCATCACCACCGCCGACGTGTGAATGAACGTGCTGGCAAACAGCCGCGCGGTCACGTCTCCGCCATGGGGTGTTTTGCGATGCCCCCGCAACTGACGCCCCTTGGCGTCCATGGACACGAAATCCGAGTACACCAGCGCCTCGTCCGGATACGCCCGCAGCCGGGCGACCGCTTTCTCCAGGAAGGTCGGCTGCCAGGCGTCGTCGGAATCGAGGAAGGCCACATATTCCGCACGCGTGATTCGCAGGGCATGGTTCCGCGCCTCGGAGACGCCCTGGTTCGGTTGCCAGAGGTAGTGAATCGCTTCGCCGCGATGATCGATCAGTTCCCGCGTGCCGTCGTCGGAGCCGTCGTCCACGACGATGATCTCGTGGTCGTCAAACGTCTGCGCCGCCACGCTGTCCAGCGTCTGGGGCAGTAACTCCGCACGGTTGTACGTGGGGATGATGACGCTGACCGCCGGGGCGTCGCTCTGCAGGCGGCGTTCACGGGCGAGGTCGAAGTAGGGTTCGGTCATGGGGGCGGGGGAACTCGCACGCTCGGTGGGGGCGGACGGCGTCACGCTTTGCGGAGAGCCGTTGGCGCGATGAGTGGCGGGGGGAGACCCCGAGGTATTCGTCTCTGCCGGGACGAACGACATGCGGACACTCCGTAGAAGGCGAGGTGTCGTGGGCAATGGCCCCGCCGCTCGCGCCCAGGCGGCCGGGACATGATCACAACGCGTATTATGCGCATCTCCCCCCATTTGACGCAACCCCCGAAAAGTCAACGTGTTAAAGGATGGGCTTGACAGCCTCCCCCCCGGTTGTTAACAATTTCGGGTTCCGGAATCATGTGGGCGACGGGACCGAATCCGGCCGTGAAGGGCAGCCGGAAACAATCGCCGTCGCGAACCGCAGTGCAATGCTGCACGTAGTGCACGTTTGTCCGGTACGGGTCATTCGCCGGACTCCGGATTTCATTGGGACGACTCAGGGTGCGGGCTGGACCTGCGGGGAACGACAAGCCCCGCATTGGAGGATCCCACTCTCAATCGAAGGAATCCTAGCCATGATTGAAGTACGGAACTTGACGAAGGCGTACGGGTCCCACTTGGCGGTCAACAACGTGTCGTTCACCGTCCAGGAAGGCGAGATCGTCGGCTTCCTCGGCCCCAACGGCGCCGGCAAGAGCACGACGATGCGGATTCTGACGGGCTACATGCCCGCCACGAGCGGCACCGCCCGCGTTGCCGGTCACGACGTGTTCACTGACTCCATCGAGGTCCGCCGCCGGATCGGCTACCTGCCGGAAGGCAACCCGCTGTATCCGGAAATGCGCGTGCGGGAGTTCCTGAACTTCCGTGGCAAGCTCCGCGGCATGTCCCGGCCGGAACGCAATGACGCCATCCGGCACGTCACCGAGCGATGCTGGCTCGGGGAGTTCATCGATCGGCCGGTCGGGCAGCTGTCCAAGGGCATGCGTCAGCGCGTGGGCCTGGCCGACGCGCTGCTTCACGATCCGCCGGTCATCATTCTCGACGAGCCGACCATCGGTCTCGACCCGACACAGATTCGCGAAACGCGACGCCTGGTCACCGACCTGTCGAAGCGTCATACGATCCTGCTGAGCTCACATATCCTTCCGGAAGTCGAGGCGGTCTGCCAGCGAACGATCATCATTGCCGGAGGGCAGGTCCGGGCGAGCGGCGCGATCAGCAAGGTGCGCGAACAAATCAAGGGCGCGTCGGGGCTGATCGCCGAGATCAAGGGATCGCAGGCGGACGTGAGTAATGCGCTGAAGGGCATCCAAGGTGTCAAGGGCGTTGAAGCTACGGCGGTCGACGGCTGGGTGCGTGCGAAGATCACCAGCGAAGAGGGCAGGGATGTCCGCGAGCAGGTGGCGCAGACGGCGGCGCAACACAACTGGCCATTGCGCGAGTTGCGGCACGAGGTCGGCAGTCTGGAAGAGTTCTTCGTGCAGATCACGGCGGAGGCGGCCGCGAAGGAAA
>CAZUAQ010000009.1:53119-141275 GCA_964618455.1 uncultured Planctomycetales bacterium
GCCGCATGATGAGGCCTGGATGAGAGAGACGAAAATCGACCGCCGGGCAGACGGTTCGGCGGTCTGGAGTGAGCTGAGAGCGAGGTTCATACGATGTCGGCAGAGTCTCAAGCGAATGCCCTGGCCACGTCCGGTGTCACATCGGACGAGCGCACGGGGCTGAGCCATACGTCGGTGGTTCGCCGGGGCGGGGGCGCCGGGGCGACCATGGCCATCACGCAGCGCGAGTTGCAGTCGATCTTCTTTTCGCCCATCGCGTACGTGGTGGGCTTCGTCTTCCTGGTGCTGGCGGGGCTGTTTTTCGTCAACGAGACGATCAAGCCGGGCTCGATCGCCGGGATGCGGACGCTGTTCGAGTTCCTGGCATCGGTGCTGGTGTTTGCCCTGCCGGTGATCACCATGCGATCGATCTCGGACGAGTTCGCCTCGGGCGCGGTGGAATCGCTGATGACCGCGCCGGTGACGGATGCGTCGGTGGTCTTCGGCAAGTTCCTCGGCGCGGTGATCTTCTACCTGGTGCTGCTGGCGACGACCATTCCGCACTGGGTGATGCTTTCGTCCGTGGCGGATCCGGACACCGCCTCCATCCTGTGCGGCTACGTGGGCATGGTTCTGCTGGGCATGTTCTTCATCGCGGTGGGTCTGTTCGCCAGCGCGTGTACGCGTCACCAGTTGCTGGCGGCGATCATCGGCGTGTCGATCCTCAGTGTCCTGACCTTCGTGATGAACTACGGGGCGGAGTATCTGGGCAACAGCAGCTTTCGCGAAGCCTGCGCGGCGTTGAGTGTGATGCCGCGGTTTTCCGATTTTGCGAAGGGCGTCTTCGATCTCTACAGCGTGTTCTACCTGGTGGCGGGCACGGTGTTGTTTCTGTTTCTGGCTACGAAAGTTCTGGAGTCGCGACGATGGCGGTAAATCCAACGAATGAAGGCATGAGTTCTGCGGGGCGTCGCTTCTTCTTCGGCACCAACGTCCTGCTTGCGATCATCTTCCTGGCGGTGATTGTCGGAGGCGTCGGTTGGCTGATCTACGAGAAGCTCGACTACCGGACGACGCTCACCGGGGTGGGGCGGCACACGCTCTCCGACCGTACCAAGAAGGTGGTCCAGCAGATCGCAAAGGACGACCCCGACCGGGAGATCCGCATCACCACGGTCTACACGACCGAGGAGCCGGGTTTCGAGCGCAGCGAGTTCCTGCCCCCGCTGCGGGACTACACCAACGAACTGGACAAGTTCAGCCCGGCGGTCGAGGTGGAGCACATTCACCGCGACAACGAGCAGAAGGCGGAACTCGTCGAGCGGATTCAGGGCAAATTCGGCTCCGCCTCCTCCGACTATGAGACGGTGATCACGCAGGCGGAAAATCTCTGGGATCCGTTGAAGACGACGCTTCAGGGCATTACCGGCCAGATCACGGCGCTGCAGGAGGCGGACGGTTGGGTCGCCCAGTTCTCGCCGCTGGGCAAGATCTACACCGACTTCGTCGGCGACCTGACCGCGATCGAGGAAACCGCCGAAGAGGTGAACGACCTCGTCCGCGGTGAGACCCTTCCCCGTTACGGCGAGGCGAAGACCAGCCTCACGACGTTGAACGACAACCTGATCCAGCATTTCGAATCGGCCCAGGAGAGTTTCCAGGAATGGAACGACCTGATGGAGGTCCTCGGCAATGCCGATTCGGCCTTCGTGCAGGAGACGATGTCCAACGCGCAGGAACTTGCGGCCCTAGCGGAGGAACTGCAGCAGATTGTGGGCGATCCCGAGGATGAGACGGTCCCGGACGATCCGGCGGCGGTGCTGAAGGAGTTCGCCGCAAGTGCCCAGCAACTTGTTGAAGCGTTGCAGGCGGAGGAGAACCGCGTGAACGCTTTCGTCGAGAAGAATCCGTCGATCGACCAGCACCCGATGTGGGGCGTGCAGGTCACGCAGGCGATCTTCGTGCAGCGGGCGCCGTTGCCCTTCCTGCTGAGCAGCACGGCGGAGCAGTTGGCCACGAGCCGGCAGGAAATCCGCCAGATGCTCGTGAGCAATCAGCCCGAAGACATCCTCAAGAACAACATCCGTAAACAGCGCCAGGTGGCGCAGGTGCCCATGCGGCGCATCGGCATGTGGGCACAGCAGGTGGCCAATGTCTTCACGGAAGGGGCGGAGGTCGACGAAGCCAGCCGACAGTTCATCGGCGCCGCCACGGAAGGCGATCTGATCAGCGGGACGCTGGACCAATTGAAAGAGCTGCGGACGGCCCTGTCTGATCTTCCGGAAATCGAGATCGACGACATCGGCGAGAAACTCAAGAACGAGAACTTCGTCGTCATCGAGTCGGGAGATAAGGTTCAGGTGCTGGAATTCGACAACGTCTGGCCCATCTCGACGCAGGCACCGGGTATGGATCCGGACGAAGTCCACCGGGTATTCGACGGCGATACCGCCATCTCCGGGGCGCTGATCGGCATGACCAGCGAGGAGACGGTGGCGACGGTGGTCTTCGCCCATTTCGAGCCGCAGTCGCAGAACCCGATGATGCGTTCGCAATCGCAGCCGCCGCTGCCGATCGCGATCTTCACCAAGCTCCGCGAGCGGCTGGAAAGCGCCAACTTCGAGGTGAAGGACTGGAACCTGGCGGCCGAGGGCGAGGCGTCCGAGCCTCCGGCGATCGAGGAAGGGCGCCAGGCGGTCTATGTCTTCTTCCCACCTGCCATCTCGCAGCAGAACCCCTTCCAGCGCCAGCAACAGCCTCCGCGCACCTTCGGCCCGCAGGACATGGCCAAGGTCAAGCAGGTCCTGGAAGACGGCGGACGCGGCATTTTCCTGACGCTGTTCTACTTCGCCCCGCCCAATCCGTTCATGATGGAGCCGCCCAAGTACGACTATGCCCAGTATCTCGAGAACGAGTGGGGCATCGACGTCGAGTACTACAAACGCGTGATCAAAGGCGTGGTCGATCCCAAGCATCCCGACCGCTACGGCATCACCGTCAATGACTGGATGTACATGCAGTTGAGCGCGTTCAACCCGGATCACCCGATCGGGGCGCCGCTGCGCAATCGCCGCATGCTGATGAGCGAGGTGGTTCCGGTGCTTCGCGCGAGCGAGACGCCCGAGAACGTCACGATCGAGTCCGTGCTGGAGGTTCCCGCCAACGCGCGAGGAATCTGGGCGGAAGAGGACGTGATGCGCATCATGCGGGCGCTCCAGAGCGGCGAAAGTGACAGCACGTTCACGCCGAGTGATGAGCAATCCCTCAAGCCGCCGTTCTCGGTGGTTGTTGCGGCAACGAAGACCGATTCGACGGCGGACGAGGAAACCGCTGCGACGGACAGCGATGCTGAGACCGACGTCGAGGAGACCGGCGGCCCCGCCAAGATCGTCGTGATGGGCAACGGGCGGGCCCTGGAGAACAACTACCTCTCGCAGCGCGTCATGCGTTTCGAGGGCAGGCAGCAGCGTCTGGTGACGGATCCGCCGCCGACGGAGAACATGGATCTCTTCGTCAACGCGGTGTACTGGTTGGCGGACAAGCAGGACATGATTGCATCGGGGCCGGCCACGACGGAATTCATCGAACCTTTGGACAACACCACGAAGGACTCGCTCCACGCGATGACGCTCGGCTGGGCCGGGGCGGTGTTGATGGCCGGGGTCGTGGTCTTTTTCGTTCGGAGGAAGTGAGTTAGACCCATGAACATGAAGACGACACTCGTTCTGGCGCTCGTGGCGCTCGTCGTGGTGGGCGTGGCCTTTTTCGTCATGCAACCCGAGGGTACGACTACGACGGCCCAAGGCAACGGTGAGGAGAACGCCGACAAGGTCGTGACGGACTTCGAGAGCGAAGACGTGGCCAAGGTCGATCGCGTCGAAATGGAGACGCGCACTGGCGGCAAGATGATCTTCGAGAAACAGGGCGACGACTGGATGATGCTCGAGCCGATGTCCGCGCGCGCCGCCCGATACAGCCTCGAGAACATCCTTCGCCGCATGACCGACCTGGAATACGTCGATGCGTATGAGAAAGACGACGAGGGCTATCCCTCCGAGAAGCAGACGGGCTTCGGCGCGCCCGTCGCGCGCCTGGCCGCCTACATCGACGGTGACAAAAAGGTCGACCTGGTCTTCGGCAAGACACCGCTGATGGGCAAGGGGCAGTACCTTCGCCGTGGCGGCGAGGAGACGGTTTTGGTCGCCGGTGAGGATCTCACCCAGACCTTCCGCCGCAAGCCCCAGGACTTCCGCGACAAGCAGCTCATCAAGCGCGACCTGGCGGACGTCGCCCGCGTGGAGGTCTCCGGAGCGACGAATTTCCACCTCGCACGGGACGGCGACGACTGGATTCTCGAAGAGCCGGTGAAGATGCGCGCGGACAAGTCGCGGGCGGATCGCGTCGCGCGGAAGGTCGTCAGCCTGAGTGTGTCGGACTGGATTGATGATGCGCCGACATCCTACGCCCTGTTCGGCCTGGATGAGCCCACGCTGACGGTCACGGCGCAGCTCGAGCGCGAAGTGCCCGCCGAGCCGAAAGAGGATGCGGACGCGGAGAGCGATGAGCCCGAGACGACGGTCGAAACCGAGACGCTGACGCTGCTGGTCGGCGGCCCGACGTCGAACGAGGGCACGGCGCACTTCGCCCGCTTTGCCGGTGAGGACACGCCCTGGGTCTTCAGCATCACCGACTACGATCGCAAGGAAATCTCTCCGCCGATCACGGAGCTCGGCGACAAGAGCCTGATCGACATCCAGCCGAATCGCGTCACGAAGATCGAGGCGACGCTGCCTGATGGGGGAATGACCCTGGTCAAGAGCGAGGATGGCAAATGGACATTTGAGAATGAGCAGGGCACGGCGGACATGGTGGCGGTGCTCGACCTGATGAACGCGGTGAACGATCTCGAAGCGGAGAACTTCGCCGATCCCGGGGATCCACTGACCCAAAGCGACTGGGACAGCCCTCGGGCGAAGATCGCGATCACGCAGGAGGGCAGGATGAAGCCCGCCACGCTGCTGATCGGGGACACCAGCGCCAGCGGCAAGATGGTCTTCGTGAAGAACGCCGACGAGCAGGGCATCGCCGCCGTCCGGGATGCGGATGTCGAAGAGATCCTGCTCGGGCCGATCGCCTATCGTGATCGCTCGATCATGCGTTTCCCGCGCGAGCGCGCCGAGCGGTTGAACATTGCCCGCCGCGGCAGCGACGCGGTCACGCTGGAAAAGGTGAGCGGCCAGTGGAAGATGGTCGGGCCCATCGAGGCGTCGGCGGATGCATCGGCGGTGCGGACCTTGCTGCTCGACCTGGCGACGCTGCGGGCTGAACGCGTGGTTGATGTCGGCAACAGGGAGGCTTACGGGCTGGACGATCCCGATGTGGAAGTCACCGTGACTGTGGCGGCCCTGACCGACGATCCGAACACGGAAGTGGCGGGCGAAGAGCAAGCCACGGAGGAGACCCCTGAAGGTGAAGGGGACGAGGAAGGCGCCGAGACGGATGGGGATGCGGAAGCATCCGCGGATGATGCGCCGCCCGGCATGTCCATCGAAGAGCTGCTGGAGTTCCAGAAGTCCCTGCCCGAGACGGCCGAGAACGAAGACGACATCGCGCAGAATCCGGCCGCCACAAAGATGCTGGAGGATCTGCTCGCCGCCAGGGAATCCGGCGACGAGGAAGGCGGCAAGAAGCCGGTCTACACGCTCGAGGATCTTCTGGAATATACGAAGAACCTGCCTACCGAGTCCGATGATCCGGACGTGATTCTGCAGAACCCGCTGATGATCGAACTGCTCGAGAACATGATCGCCGAGCGGGACGCGAAGGCGGCGGAGGAATCGGCCGAGGACAAACCGGAAGAAAAGCAGGCATCGAAGCCGAAGGTGGGCAAGAATCAGTTCCGCCTCGCCCTGGCTCAGCAGGAGGGCAAGGTGTACGCGGCGCTTGCCAGCAACGAGACGATTTACGAGGTCGGCCAGGCGCAGTTGGATAACGCCATGGCCGAGCTGCACGATCGCCAGATCGCCAAGTTCGAGGTGGCGGACGTGAAGGAAGTGATCTTCGCGGATGACGGGCAGGTCACGCTCAGCCGCGTGGACTCGAGCAAGTGGAAAGCACTCGAGGACCCGGTGCTGCCGATCGACGGCCAGAAAGTGACCGAGGCACTGAACGACTTCCGCGACCTCAAGACGCATCAATATGTGGCCTACGACACGGATCAGCTGGAGGCGTTCGGTCTGGCATCCGAGGATGTGAGCCGCGTGAGTGTGACGCTGAAGGACGGTACGCGAACGGAGATCCTGGTCTCGCCGAAGGGGCCGGAGAATGACGCCGGTACCAATCGCTACGCCACGGTGAACGGCTCGAACAAGGTGTTCCTCCTGACGGAGGAGCAGGCGGAAAAGATCGACCGCTCGCTTTCGGACTTCGAGGAGGGCGTCGAAGAGCCCTCCGCGTAACGACGTAAGCCGCGCCCCCTGATGATGAATGGCCGATTCGGCGGGCCCGGTGCCCCGCGCCAGGTCGCCGGTGAGGAGAGAATGGAATGGCTTCTTCCGGGGATCGCGTGCGATGGACGGTCCTGTTCAGCGGGCAGGTCCAGGGCGTGGGCTTTCGTTACACGACGAGCCGCGTGGCCGCCAGGCACCCCGTGACCGGTTATGTGAAGAACCTGCCGGACGGCCGCGTGGAGATGGTGGCGGAGGGGGCTCAGAAGGATCTCCAGGGCCTCGTCCAGGACGTCGAGGAGGCCATGGCGGGGCACATCCGCGAGACGCAGCGGGACGAGAGCCCCGGAACGGGCCAGTTTCACGACTTTTCGATCCGGCATTAGGCCGTTTTGGCGTCGCCGGAAGCGGATATCCCAGCCCTCCGAGGCCCGGATCGGGCCGGAAGGCACCCTTGAATCCGGGCGGATTCCTGCTACAATGCGGGACTTTCGTCATTCCAGAGTATTGAAACCGACGAAGTGAGACAGCGATGCCGAAGCAGAAAACCCACAAGGGTCTCAAGAAACGCGTGAAGGTCACCGCCAAGGGCAAGGTCAAGCGGCGTAACGCCTTCACCGGCCACCTGATGAGCAGTCGGCCCGCCAAGCGGCTCCGCCGGCTGCGCAAGTCGGCCATTGTTCAGGGCAAGTACGCGGACAATTGCCTGCGTGCTCTCGGTGAGAAGTAACCCCTCAGCGACTGACCGCTGACTCCATGATATCAGACTGCAAACGCACGGGGCACGCTTGAGGCCGCTGTGCGAAGATCGAACCAGGAGACGAGACGATGCCACGCGCAACTGCCGGCGCCGCCCGGGCCAAGAGAAAACGACGACTTCGTAAGGCTGCCAAGGGCTTCTGGGGCGCGAGGAGCCGACAGACGCGGACGATGATCCCCGCTGTGATCCGCGCCGGGCAGCACGCCTACGAAGGCCGCCGCCTCAAGAAGCGCGATTACCGCGCCATGTGGATCACGCGCATCACCGCCGCCTGCCGCATGCGGGGTATCAGCTACTCCCGCTTCATGAACGGCATGCGGCTCTCCAGCGTCGCCCTGAACCGCAAGATGCTCAGCGAACTCGCCATCCACGACGCCCCCGCCTTCGACAAACTCGTCACCATGGCGCAGGAAAAGCTGAACTGAACCGAAAGCGATCGCCGCATTTGCAGGTGCGGCGAGTTCGCTGAAAGCCGTAAATCATCAAGGCACGTCACCCGCCTCAGGGAGACGTGCCTTTTCTAATGGGTCTCGAGCAGTTCGAGATAGATGCGTTCGATCGATTCGACCATGCGCTTGTGGTCGAACCGTTCGCGGCAGAGTTCGCGGGCGTGGCGGCCGAGGCGCCGGCGGAGCGGCACGTCGCGGGCCAGGGTAAGGATGGCGCGCGTGAGGGCATCGGTGTCGTTCAGCGGAACGAGGATGCCGGTCTGATCGGGGATGACCACTTCAGGGGCGCCGTCGATGGCAAAGCTGATCACGGGCCGTTCCATGAGCGAGGCCTGCACCGCCACGCGCGGCAGGCCCTCCCACTGCGACGCATGCACGACGAAATCCATCCCTGCCAGCAGCGGCGCGACGCGCTCCGGCGGCACCAGCCCGGTCAGGATCACGCGCGAGCGAATGCCCATCTCGTCGAGCCGCCGCTCGTAGGCGTCGCGGTTCTTGCCGTCACCCACCCACACGAACTTCAGCGCCGGGCAACGCGTCCACGCCTCGACCATGGCGGGGATCAACTGTTCGTACCCCTTGTTGGCAAACAGCCGGGCGACCGTGCCGCACGCCACTTCGTTCGAAGCGATGCCGAGTTCGCGGCGAATGGCGTCGCGATCTTGGCGGGATGGATCGTACCACTCGGTCCGCATGCCGGAGTACACCGTGTGGCAGCGCTCGCGCGGGGCGAGTTTCGCCGCCACCGCCTGGTCGATCATGGCGTCCGCCACGCCGAGCAGGGCGTTCGTATCCTTTCCACAACTCCGTTCCAACATGCGGAAGAGCGTCCGCTTCCACAACGGCTGCGTCCGGTTGAAGCTCATGCCGTGAATGGTGTGGACGATGCGCGGCACGCCGGCCTGCTTCGCCGCCACACGGCCGAGGATGCCCGCCTTGCTGCTGTGTGTGTGGACGATCTCGGGCTGGAGAACGGCGTAGGCTTCGCGCAAGGCACGCAGCGCCTTGCGATCATCGCCCGGGCGGATCGCTCGCTTCAACTCGGGGAGTTCGATCAGCCGGTACCCCGCCGCCCGGGCCTCTCCAAGCAGGCTGCCTTCCGGCCCGGTGTCGAGCCCGGTGATCAGGGTCACGTCGTACCCGCGCTCGTGGAGCCCCGCGCAGGTGAGCAGGGTATTTTCCTGTGCGCCGCCGATGATCAGCCGCGTAATGACGTGACAGATCTTCACGGGGCGGACTCCGAGGCGGGGGGAAGCTGTTCGTCCGATGAAACATCCTCGTGGCAATCGTCCTCAACCGGCTCTGGCGGGGTATGGGCCTCGATCGCGGGCAGGTCGTATTTGACCCACTGCATGCACAGCCCGCGGGCCGGCGCGGTCGGTCCCGCCTTGGAGCGGTCGCCGCTCTCGAGGATCTCGGTCACGTACTCCGGTTCCCAGTGGCCCCGGCCGATCTCGATCAGTGTGCCGACCATGTTCCGCACCTGGTTGTACAGGAAACCTGTGCCTTCGACGTCGACGTGGATCTCCCGAAGCTCGCGTCCGAGATGAACGCTCAACACCGTCCGCACCGTCGTCTCCCGCGCGGAGCCCTTGCTGGCGAAGGCGGCGAAGTCACGGGTGCCGACCATCCGCGCCGCCGCCATCCGCATCCGTTCGAGATCGAGCGGATGCCAGAAGTGGTAGACGTAACGCTGCGTCAGTTCTTCGACCGGCCGTTGCGGATGATTGTGAATGCGGTAGCGGTAAAGCTTGGAGCTGGCATCGCTGGTCGATCGGAAATGCAGCGGCATCTCGCGTACGTGGTGGATGGAGATATCCTTGGGCAGGCGGCTGCCGATGGCCTTGGCGAGACTCTCGCAGGGGATGGTGCAGGTCGTCTCGAAGTTCGCGACCTGACCATGGGCATGGACGCCGGCATCGGTGCGACCGGCGCCGGCGATTCTCACCTGGTGGCGGACGACGCGCCGCACCGCCTGTTCGAGGCTGTCTTGCACCGTGCGCAGTCCCGGTTGGGCCTGCCAGCCGTGAAAGCCCGTGCCGTCATAGGCGAGCAGAAGTCGTATGTTTCGCCTCATGAGGTGCGATTCTAAGGAAAGTCGGCTGCGATGGGTATCGGGACAGGGCGGACCCGGAAAGCGGGCACAGACTATCCGCGAGGGGTGAAACAAGGCACGAAGATGTCAGGAGACAAAGAGGGAGATGGTACGTCTCAAGCGACGAGTTCTTCTTCCAGCCGTCCCTTGAAGCGGTTGCGCAGCCGCGTGATCACGTCCTTGTGGATCTGGCTGACACGCGACTCGGAGAGATCGAGCACGACACCGATTTCCGCCATGGTCAGATCCTCGTAGTAATAGAGAATCAGGACGAGGCGTTCTTCACGACTCAGGCCGCGGGTGATGTAGTCGGTGAGCATGGTGCGGGCCATGCGTGTCGACGGGTCGTTCTGGCGATTGTCGCCGACGTCCCAGGCCCTTTCGCCCGAGCGACCGCGCGAGTCGTTATTGCCGCGGGGGTCCATCGCGGAGAAGTGCACCTCGCGCCCGAGCTGCGATATCCGCGAGAGCTGATCGTAGCGATCCTGCGTGATGCCCATGCGTTTGGCGACTTCGTCATGCATGGGGGGGCGTCCGAGCTCGGCGTCGAGCATTTCGCGCACGGAGAGGCGTCGCTTTTCAAAGGTGCGGATCGTACGTGACTGCGGATCGAGACTGCGCAGCCAGTCCATCACCGCGCCGACGATACGCTGCTGACAGAAAGTCTCGAACTTCGCCTTCCGCTCGGGGTTGTAGCTCTCGACGGCTTCAATGAGTCCGTCGTAGCCGGCGCTGCAAATTTCATCGTAGCCGATCTGCGCAGGCAGCTTCCGCGAGAGCCGGGCTGCCTGCATCTGCACCAGGGGAGCGTAGTTTTCCACGAGTGCGTTGCGATCCTGGTCGCTGCGGGAACGGAAGAATCGCTTCCAAAGCTTCTGGACCTGACTGTCTGCGGGTTTCATGGGGTAACCTCCCGGACCATCGTCTGTCGCGGTGCGGTCTCGCCCGGTAAAAGGAAAGGCCGGACACCGTCACACCATGCCGAATTCTCCGAAGCGCAAAGCGCGCGGAGCAAAAGGCACGATGCCGCAGGTTCTCCTCAACCTGCCCGGATTGTCGTTTCAAGGTGGATTGTGGTCCGGCGGGTTCATCAGCATCCGTGCCGGCACAATCTGGACCTCATCCTTGAGGTCGCCTATCGAAAAGGTTTGATCTGCGTGAAGTGTTCGACGAGCACTCACCAGAGTTTCGCCACGAGAACGTCGAGCTCGAAACCCTGGCATGAATAACAACTTATGCGATCATGCCCTTTCGACTGCTATCCTTATACCTCACCGACCGATAAAATCAAACAGTAAAATCCACCTGTCGAGAAAAAATTTCATATTTTTGGCTTATCGATCGGATAGTGCGAAGACTTGAGACGAAATCCGCGCGCATTTCAAGCGCCTTTTCTCGCGCCACCTTTATATCGGCAAATGAGCTCCGAAACTTCAACGGTACTCCCGCGCGGCTTCGGATTTGTACAGCAGTGGGAATGCCATTGGGCAGGACGGAAAGAACTCTCGATCCGACATGAAGTTACTGTTGCAGGGTCCGAATCAGCGGAGGATAAGCTGAATGATGTTCAGCAGGATGGAGAGGGCCGCAATGGTGCCCACGACCGCCAACCAGACGACCGGTACCGATGTCGTCGAGGTTTCCTCGATGACTTCCTGCACTTCCTCTTCGACATCGTCCTCGCTGGCCGCCAATCCCTGAAGCAGGTCGGGGCTGTACTTGCGTCGGGCCTGAAGCGGGGGTTCACCACGGGCGATCGCTTCCAGATCCACGATCAGGTCGGTCACACTGCTGTAGCGGTTCTCTTTCTTCTTGGCCATCATCCGCTCGATGACCTCGCCCACGCCGGTCGAGAGGGAGGGATTCAGATGATCCGGCGGGACCAGTGATTCCTTGAGGTGCTTGTGCATCACCGCCGCCGGCGTCGCGCCGTCGAAAGGCAGCTTCCCGGTGACCATGTGATAGAACGTCGCACCGAGCGAATAGATGTCCGCACGGAAGTCGATGTTCACCTCGCCGCGGATCTGTTCAGGGCTGATGTAGTAAGGCGTGCCGTAAGCTTTCCCTGCCTCGGCCATGGCCGCCTTCATGTCGTCCGTTTCCCGGGCCAGGCCCATGTCCGCCAGCTTGGCAACGTTCTGATGCGTCAGCATGATGTTCTTCGGCTTGACGTCGCGGTGTACGAAGCCCCGCTCGGCGGCATGCTCCAGCGCCTTGGCCACCTGGATAATGATGTCCAGCGCCTCTTTCTCGGAGTAGATCTTGCTGGCGGCCAGGTCGTCGAAGACGGTCTTGCCGTCGATGTACTCCATCACGAAGTAGTGGTAGCCACCGGCTTCGCTCACGTCGATGGCCTGGACGATGTTGTTATGATTCAGGCGGGCGGCGGCGCGGCCTTCCTTGTAGAAGCGATCCACGAACTCAGGGTTGTCGCCGAGCTTCTTGGGAAGAACCTTCACCGCCACGACGCGATCGAGACTCAATTGCCGGGCCTTGAACACCGTGGCCATTGCTCCCGCGCCGAGCTTGCCGAGAATCTGGAATCCGGGAATCTGCTGCGCCTTGGCGGAGATCGAATCTTCCATGTTCGTCCCGAGGCGCTGAAGTTGGGAACGGGTCACGTACCCGCACTTGAGCATGACCTCTGACAGCGAGACGCGCTTGCCCTGGTCATTGAGCTTCTTCTTCTCCTCGAGGCAGTCGTGGAGTTCCTGAGCTGTGAGGAGCTTGCGATCGACCGCCACGCGTCCGAGTTGTGTATCTCCAATGGTTTCCGCCATGGAAGCTCACTCCACTTCACCGCCAAGCCGATCCCGTGCCGGATCGGCGCTCCCTATGAATCGGCTGAATCCGAGGGCCGACACAGATGGAAGGGGCACAATGTAAACGGGGCTTACCCGAGGTTCAATGCTGTCGATCGTCGTTTTTTTGCGGAACACACTGCCCCGTATGGAATTATACCCCCGCCACGCTCAGCCTTCCGGGGAAAACTGCGTCAGCCTTGCGAGCGTGTCCAGGGCCGTGGATGCCTCGCCGGTGTTGACCGCCGATAAAACGTCATGCAGTAGGTTGCGCTGACGAGGCGTGAACAGCTCCGCCTGATCAGTCGGCCATCCCTCGTATCCCGCCAGCCGGAGCAGTTCCCGACGGAGCGTCTCGAGACCTCGGCCCTGGATGGCACATACCGTCACCTGCGGACCTGTCCAGCGTTCCCGGATTTTCGCACGCGTCGGGTGTTCCGGGAGATCCGCCTTGTTCCACACCAGGAGGTCCGCGACGTGAGCGGTTTCCGAAGCCGCGAGATCGGTCAGCCCGGCCTCTTCCGGGGAATCTGCCTGGACCGATCGGTCGAGGACCCGGACGATCAAATGGGCGGCGGCAACTTGAGCGCGGGCATGCGCGATGGCCAGTCGCTCGATGGCGTCGTCGGTGCTTCGAATCCCGGCGGTATCGATGAGCAAGAGCGGGATGCCCTCGATGCTGATCGAGTGGTCTGTCCAGTCGCGGGTGGTGCCGGGGGTGTCGCTCACAATGGCGCGCTCCTCCTCGGCGAGCAGATTGGCCAGCGTGGACTTGCCCGCATTCGGCTCGCCGATCAGCACCACACGTATGCCTTCAAGAACGCGTTGCCCCCGGGAGGGGCGGGTCAGCAGCGCGTTGAGGATGGCGGCCGCTTTCTGAAGCTGAGAAGACTCGATCCACTGCCTGATCCGTGTCAGTTCCTCGTGGAGGGCGCGCGCGTTTCGCATCAGCCATCCCGCCAATCGCCGGGTGGGCGCTCGGGGCAGGAGCTGCAGTGCTTCGGCAACGGGTCCCTCCGGCGCACGACAGGTTGCCGTGGCAAGGCGATCGGCCGAAACGATCTCGGCACCGCGCTCCTGCAGGTCCATCAACAAACGCTGGACGATGCGCGGTCCGCCATGAGAACTGATCTCCAATCCATGACGGCCCTCGGAAAGGGCGAAGTGATGAAGCAACACTTCGTCGAGCACGCTCCCGTCGCCGGCAACCCAGCGGAAGAGTTTCAGCCGGTTCTCAGGTAAGGCATTCCAGTCAAACGTGGGGCGGGTCGAGATCAGGCGTGCCAGTGCTTCGCGGTCGCCGACGGTGAGAATCACCGCCACGCCGCCCGAGGCCGGGGCGGTCAGGCATGCGGCTTGAACCGGTTCGGTCGCATTCAGGCTCATTCCTGCTCGCTCGAACGCGCCTGCTCCAGGGCCAGCCGCACCGCCAGCGCGATCCCGTCGAGGCAGAGATCGGGTTCCACGCGGTCAACGAAGTCGCAGGCGGCGGCGATCGAGGACGCGTCGCCTCCGCTGATCACAAGAGGGGGCCACTTGCCGATGTCCGTGGCGTAGCGCTCCGTGATCTCACGCAGCGCCCCGCACATCATGGCGAAGATGCCGTTGCGAATGGCCTGAGTGGTGTTCTTGCCGAGGGTGCTTCCGGGCTGACCGACTTCGACCAGCGGGAGCAGGGCGGTGTGTTCGTGCAGGGCCAAAGCGCTGAGCTTCATGCCCGGAAGAATCGTACCCCCCAGAAAGACGCCGTTGTCAGCGACGAGATCGACGGTCAATGCCGTGCCGAAGTCCGCGACGACACAGGCGGATTTGAACAAATCGTAACCGGCGGCGGCGACGCACAGGCGATCGGAGCCGACCTTGTCGGGCTCTTCGACATCCGCGCCGATCGGCGGGGCGATCTCCTCACCGACGACCCAGATCGGATCGATACCCTGCTGCGCGGCGGCGGTCCGCAGCTCGGACAGCAGCGCCGGACAGACCGAACAGATGGCCACCGCGCGCCCCGCGTTCTCCGGCAGCGTCTGCCAGAGCGTGGTCAGGAGCGAAGTCGCCTGCTCGAGAGTCGAAGGCACCGTGTGGGCTTCGTTGCGGCGATCGTCCAGCATCGTCGCCGCCTTGATGCCCGTGTTACCGATGTCCATCAGCACAAGGTTGTAGGATCCGATGGGGTTGGAAAAAGCGATCACGTGTCATCTCCCATCTCGTGCGGCCTCGAATTCTCGTCCTCGCGACGATGTGGTGGAATCGGCAGGGGCATCTCATCGGTCGGCGCGGCGGACGGAAGGCCGAACGGATCATTCACGGGAAGCTCCGCCGCCTGATGGGCCTCTCGCGCTTTCTGCGCTTCCAGCATCTCCCAGATCCGTTCACACAGCGGTTCCATCCCCGCCGCCGTCACCCCGCTGATCGCCATGACCGGTCGATCGATCGCCCGGCTGAGCGCCCGCGCATCCTCGCGCGCATCCTGCGTCAGGTCGATCTTGTTGGCAACGACGATCTCGGGCTTGTCCGCCAGTTTCTGGGAATACTTGGTCAGTTCCTCGCGGATGATGCGGTAGGCCTCGGCAGGTTCGGTCTGACCATCCATCGGGTACAGATCGATCAGGTGTACGATGAGCCGCGTCCGTTCAATGTGCCGCAGGAAATCATCACCGAGGCCGACCCCTTCATGCGCGCCTTCGATCAACCCGGGGATGTCCGCCATGACGAATCGGCGGTAGCCCACCAGTTCGACGATACCGAGTTGCGGCTCGATCGTCGTGAAGGGGTAATCGGCGATCTTCGGTTCGGCGCGGCTCGTGCGCGACAGCAGCGTGCTCTTGCCGGCGTTGGGCAGGCCGACCAGGCCGACGTCGGCGATGAGCTTGAGCTCCAGGCGGAGCCAGCGTTCTTCCGGCGCTTCGCCGTCCTGGGCGATGCGCGGTGTCTGGTGGCGCGACGAGACAAAGTGCCGGTTGCCCTTTCCGCCACGGCCGCCCTGGGCGATGACCACTTCCTCGTCAGGTGTCGCCAGATCTTTGAGCAATCGATCGGTATCGCGATCGTGAATGAGCGTGCCCGGTGGAACGCGCACCCGCAGCGACTTGCCGCTGCGGCCGGTCTTGTTCTGACCCGAGCCGGGCCGCCCGTTATCCGCGATCCAGTGGTGCCTGCCGGTCAGGTCGAGCAGTGTGTTGACCCCCGGGTCCGCGACGAGAATGACGTCGCCCCCGCGGCCACCATCGCCGCCGTCCGGACCGCCCTTGGGGACGTACTTCTCCCGCCGGAAACTGACGCAGCCGTTCCCGCCTTTGCCTCCGCGAACGTAAATTTCCGCTCGATCGATAAACATGGTGCGTTGCCGGGAAGGAAGACAGGGGTCGCGATGGCCCGAGGATGTCAGTTCACCACGCGTGAACACCGGACACCTCGAACGCATCCATAATCAAGAACGGGTGATCCGACGGCGGAAAACCGCGAACCACCCGAGATCATGTCATCCGATTGACGGTAGAGTGACCCCCGCGCGGCCATCTGTCAGAGATGCAGGCCGTCCATACGCGAGGCGGTCACGCTCAGTTCGGAACAATGGCGACCGTGCGGCCTTTGAACTCGACCGTACCGTCGGTCAGGGCGAACAGCGTGTCGTCCTTACCGCGGCCGACGAATCGTCCCGGCTTGAAGGGCGTACCGCACTGGCGCACGATGATCGAGCCGGTCCTGGCCTTCTGGCCGCCGTAAAGCTTCACACCGCGAAACTGGGGGTTACTGTCGCGACCGTTACGCGAGGAACCTTGACCTTTCTTATGAGCCATCGCACTCGTTCTCCGTCATGGGGTCGGTGAAGGACGCATCGTTCCGTTCACCGGTCTGTCTTTTTTCTAATCGTCCTGACTATCCGTTGTATCCAGAGGGTGGCGCGCTGTACACACCGCCATTGATCGCATCGTCTACCTGTCAAATCGTCGTACCTATCGCATGACCCAGGCCTGCTTCTCGGGCAGCCGCTCCGGGATCCCCGCCTGTCGCATGCTCTCGCTGACCGGGAAGCGGTAGGGAATCGCCAGCGTCTTGCGGAGGATGAAGTACCGCGGGTTCTTGTCGTTCCGCGGCTTGTCCTCGTCGAACGCAGGATTGCGGACCTTGGTCCACTCGCCACTCAGTCCCGTCACGTAAATCGTGAACCCCTTGGCCTTGGGGTCGAAGTCTTTCCACATCGCCACGCTGTACCGGGCGTGTTCCTCACCCACGAGCAGCTTACCGGTCACCTTCTCCGGAGGAAGCAATAACGGGTTGCCCGAACGCCGTTGCACAGCGTTGAAGGTCTCCGGGCTCACGTGCTGTTGCGATGCAACAACCTTCAAGGTGTCGGTCACCAGTTCCATGCGCGGGTAGAAGTCCACTTCCTTTCCGCTCTGGTTCTCGACCCGGTAAAGCATGTACCAGTACAGGGTCGGATCCTTCTTGCCCGGCTCGAAGACCGAGACGCGCTGGGGATCGTGAAACCGGAACTTCAGCTCCCAACTCTTGGGCACTTCCGACGGTGTCGGGATCGCCCACACCGGCAGGGCACAGGCCATTGCGACGGCCATCGCCGCCACGGAGTACGACCGTAATCTATTCCCGGCAATGAGCTTACGCATGGCTACCCTCTTCGGGTCGTCGGCGTGGGCCGCACGGATTGCCTCCGCCTGAAGTAAGCCCTCTATTGTAGAATCTCGCCCCTTGGCGTCAAGGGGCCACGGGCTTCCGAAAACCTGTTCAAATCAGGGCTTACGGGCATGGGCGCCCGGCTCGATCCCGTATAATGGCTCCATGGAAGCTGATATCGACCACGTTTTGTTCTCGCGCGAGGATATCGCCCGCCGCGTCTCCGAGATGGCCTCCGACATCGCCCGTACCTATCACGACGAGGAGGATGTCGGGCTGACGCTGGTGACGATTTTATCGGGTTCGCTGATTTTCTTGGCCGATCTTATCCGCGAATTGCCGATGCGGATGAAGATCGGCTTGATCACCGTATCGAGCTACCCGGGCAAGAGCACCTCCTCCCAGGGAGCGCGGGTGCTCCAGGAGTTGAACACCGACGTGACCGGCCGACATGTGTTGGTCGTGGACGACATTCTCGATACGGGGAATACGTTGCGCTACGTCTGCGGGCAACTGCGTGAAGCAGAACCCGCTTCGATTCGAACGTGCGTCCTGCTGCGAAAGCCGAGCAAGGCGCCACCGGACGTGCAGGCCGATTTCGTAGGCTTCGATATCGACGATGTCTTCGTGGTGGGCTATGGACTCGATTACGACGATCACTACCGCAACTTTCCACACATCGGTGTGTTGCACGAGCGCGTCTATGCCTCCTGAAACGGACGCGCCGACGCGGAAGCATCATCGCCGCCGACGTCAGCGTCGCGTGGGTCATCACGAACGCGGCACGGTCGAACGGCGGCGACAGCGCCAAGCCATCATGCCACGCGTAGTCATCCCCGGACCCACCTGGACCGAAGCCACCGAAGCGACGCCCAAAGCCATCCCCAACGTCAATCTCGTGCCGGAGCATCTTCTCGATGGTGGCGAGATCGTCATCCTGGCCATCAAACCCTCGCTCTGGTCGATCGTTTTCAGTTCGTTCCGCTGGCTGGCGGGCATGGTGGCGGTGATCACCCTGGCAGGTTTGTTCAAGACGTTTCTCGCCCAGGTGCTGCTGGTGGAGGTCGCATTCATCGTCAAGGCGGCGCTGGTGCTGGGCTTCGCGCGCGTCGTGTTCGCGCTCTTGCACTGGGCGTCGAGCCTGTACGTGCTGACCAACCGGCGGATCATGCGGTTGTCGGGCGTAATGAATGTGAGCATCTTCGAATGCCCGCTGCTCAAGATTCAGAACACCTACCTGACGCTGGCGTGGTACGAACGGCTGACACGTCTCGGCACGATCGCCTTCGCCACAGCGGGCACCGGCGGGATCGAGGCCTCGTGGCAGCACGTCAATGACCCGCTCGAAGTCCATGAACGTATCCGCTCCGCCATTCACCATGCCCATCACCGGGGTAACGGTCTCTAGGACATCGTCTTACCGCCCTGGTCCATCGAGAGCCCCGCGTTTCCAACCCGGCCCACGTGATCGCCCGTTCTAACTCAACTACAGCGCTCAACGACGGATATTATGGATGAGTGCCGCTGCGCGCGGGTGTTTGCCGTGGCGCGCTAATCACCGGCGTGGACGATGTCAGGACACGAGGATCCTCGATGCGCGTTCTGTTGACCGCACCGTTCGTGGGGGAGACGGTCCGGGAATGGCTCGAGCCGATCGTGACAGCCGCGTGCAAAGCGCTCGCTTCGGACGGGGGGAACGTCGACGTGCGGTGGGGCGATCGCCCGGAGGTGCCGTCGTGGACACGCCGCCTCCCGGCGGGGCTGCAATGGCGTGCCGACGTTGGCTCAATCACGCCACACCGCGCTCCGCCGCCACCGACCATTGGACCGACCCGCCCGCCACGCGCGACGCGGCGCTGCAGCGCGTCGACGCGCTTGCGAACAGCGTGAACCGCACCAAGCTCGATGACTCCCGCCGCGGTGATAACCTGGTCGTCATAGCGCAGTGTTAGAGCACTCGTTTGTTATCCATCCCGTCCGATAAACCTCCGCTTTCCGACATCGTTGGCGCCGCCGGTTGCATCGTGATTTTTATCGCCGGATGCGTCAAATCCTGACCGATATCCCTAGTGCACACGTGGAATATACGCGCGGGATCAGACACAGGGTTGTTCGGTCATGAACGATTGGATGGAAGCGGAAAGCCGTGCCGAGCGGGCGTTGGCGTTGTCCGACGCGGAGCAATGGGGCGAGGCCCTCCACGAGCTGGAGGCGGCCATCTCCATCAATCCACACGATCCGAGCTGGCACATTCAGCGCGGGCAGATCCTCGATCATCTCGATCGCTTCGATGAGGCGGTGCAGGCCTACGACCAGGCCATCTCCCTCGGCGCCGATGAGCCCGAGGTCGAGATCATCCTCGGCATCGACCTCATCCGCGTCGGCCGCTACGAGCAGTCGATCGCGCTCTTCCAGAAACTCGCCAAACAGCACCCCGACTTCGAGCCGGCGTACTGCTACCAGATCGCCGCCTACACGCGCCTCGGCCGGCACGACGAAGCCGAGCAGGCGTTCTACCTCGCCCAGCAGATCAACGACCAGTGCCCCAACTGCTTCCACCACATGGCCGAGTCCCTCGCCTGCCAGGGCCGGCTGCAACAGGCGGTCTTCTGCTGGACGAAAGCCCTCGAACTCGATCCGGACTACCCCCACGCGCGGCAGCGCATCGCGGAATCCTACCGCGTCATGAACGACAAGAAGCGCGCCCGCGACGCCTATCTCGATGCGCTGCGCGATCAACCGGGCAACACCGAACTGCTCACCGAACTCGGCGACCTGCTCGTCGACATGGACCGGCTCGATGACGCCACCACGAAATTCCAGCAGGCGATCGAACTCGACCCCAACTGCGTGCGCGGCCATGCCATGCTGGGATTGATTCTTTCCCAGCGCGGTGAGCTCGACCGGGCGGCCGGTCATCTCGAGTGCGCCCTGGCGATCGACATGCATTACCCGGGCCTGCGCGCCCACGCCGGGGAGATCGAACTTCGCCGCGGCAATCACTTCCCCGCCCTGACGCATCTGTCCATCGCCCTCGAGGACGATCCGGACGATCTCGTCGCGCGGATCGCGATGGGCAACTGCCTGCTGGAGTTGATGCGGGCCGACGAGGCCGCCGAGCATTTCGAGCACGCCATCGAACTCGATCCGACCCTGGCCGGGGCCCAGCACAACATGGCGATCTGCCGTTTCCTGCAGAACGACTTTGATGGCGGTATCCGGTTCTGCGCCGAAGCGCTTCGCCTCGAGCCGCACAACCTCCTATTCATCTACAAGCTGGCGCTGGCCCACGTGCACGTTCATCGATGGCGCGACGCACGGATGATGATCGCCCGCGGCCTGCGACTCCAATCCGATCACGAAGGCCTGTCCAGGCTCAAACGGAAGCTGCCGTGGATGCGCCTGAAGTCCTGGACGCGCAAGATGCGCTGCCTGCTTCCCGGACATGCGTCCTCGTGAACATCAGCAACGTCTGATCCTCCTCGTCTTTATACAGCGGATCCACCTCATACGCGGCACACGGAAAATGCCGGGAAAGATTCTCGCGCCGCCATGCCAAGATGAGTTCGGAAGGGCTCACTTGCCGACGACAATTCGTGTCGTATACGATGAGCCCGGAGCGCGTTATGATCGGACCGGGCGATCGTCCCATCGCAACCGGCGGATCCGGCGCCGTGTATACTGACCCATGGAAACCCTGGAGCGGCGTTCGGAATCCGACCGATACCGACGAGAACGCTCGGGACAACGACACAACGACCCAGAGAGGAAACTCGAATGCGTCCCATGACACGAATGCTCCTGATCGGCGCGGTCGCCTGCCTGATGGCGGCCCCGGTGTCGGCTCAACGGAGCCGGCGTGAATCCCAGAACAATGCGCTGTCCTGGAGCGTGCCGAACATGATGGACCGGCACGTCCGGCTGATGACGCGCCATTACAATCTTTCGGAGATGCAGCAGGAGTTCACGAGCGACTTCCTGAAGCTGCGCGTGAAGCGCTTCCTCACCGACTACGAGAACGACGTCCGCTGGATGTTCTACGAATACAACGACTATTCGCTCAAGGGCGAGGTGCCGCCCATCGAGATCATCCAGGAGTGGGGCCGGCGCGGCCAGCCGCTGCTCAGCGCGATCCGCAAGGAAATCATCGAAGGCAACATGGAGTGGCGTCAGATTCTGGGGCAGGATCAGCTCAAGAAGCACGACCGTGACATGCAGATCATGACCGAGCAGTTCGACGAGTGGGATGAAAAGCTTCAACGCTGGTCCAAGGGGAACGTGAGGGACGGCGACTTCCCCGGCATGGTCAGTCACGGGGCGGGCCGGGCGCGCGTTCGCGACAGCGAGGATGCCTGGGACTTTTTCGTCCGGAAGTTCATCCAGGATTACAAGCTTGACGACGAGCAGCGCAAGACGGCGTACACCCTGTTGAATAATCTCAAGCGCGAGGCGCGGGCATATCGCCGCAACAAGGAGCATGAGTTCGAGCAGATCAAGCAGAAAGAGGAAGCGCTGAGCAAGGCCAAGCCCTCATCCGATCCGAAGGAACTCAAGGAAAAACGCGAGAAGTTCAAGGAGATCCGCAAGGAGCGACTGCGTCTCGAGGAACCGATCAGCAAGGGCATGTTCACCAAGCTCAAGGAAGGGCTCATGACCATTCCGCGGAGCGACCAGAAGCGCGCCTTCGATGAGCGGATGAACAAGCTCAACGCGCTGGCGAAGAAGGGGCGCACCATCACCACGCAGCCGGCGACGGCACCGGCCGGGGAAACACCTTCGAAAGCGTCGGCGTCCGATGAAGGCACCGCCTCGGCCCCTGCGAAGGCGAGCGATACCGTCACCGCATCGGTCGGCGATCCCAAGTAGACGACGCACCGGAATATTCGTCCGAGCAGTGCTTCACGTTTTCCATGATCCCGCCGATAAGAAGATCAGGTCCATTTCGCGCGGCAAAGTTGTCAAGCTCGTGCGCTGATTTCCGTATCGTCCGAGAAATCCAGGATCTCCCGGGCCATGATTGAGCAGGCGGAGATCGGTGGGATGATCTCGACACACGTCGCGTTCGATCGACTCCGATACACTGGCCGCGAGGGAACTGCCTATCGCCTGAGGACGTCACGATGATTCAACCCCATCATGCGTCGGAAGCCCTGCGACACTTCTTCTCCGGGACGGTGCAGCACGTGATGCACGTCGAGATGGGCATCTGCGATACGCGTCTGGCCGACTACCTCACCGACATGCTCAGCAAACTTATCCATGTGGATGATTTCTACCCCTTCCGCGATGCCACCGGCCGGAGGATCCGCAACCTGGCGGAGATGGTCGCCGATGCCGACCTCGGCGATGATGTTCCGCCGCGCGAGCGCGATCGGGCCGTCCACCAGCACATTGGTGACTTCGCGCTGTTCTGGACCGGCGTTTTTCCGGAAGGCCTTCGCCAGCTTGCCCGCGTCGGCGCCGCCCACCGGCTTGACGACTACCTCGCCCAGGGCAAGCGTTCCTACGCCATCGCCTCGGAGCTGGTCACGCAGCAGAATCATCCACCCGCGGGTGTGCTGCGGCGGCTCAGCGACGACTTCGAGTTCTTCATGTACGGGTTGAATCTCTGCCGGCAGGAATGGAACGGCGCGAACGATACCTCCTCGGCTTCCTGAGGGGAATTACCTTGTCACATCAACTGCTTCATTCGTCGATCCCCAGCGCGCGGACGATCCATGCCGTCGGCGCGCCGATATCCGCGACGACCACGCGTCCGAGATACTCCTTCGCCGAAGGTTGAGCGTATCCCGTCTTCATGGCCACGAACGTGACGGTCAGATCTGCCTGGATGGCGGGGCCTTCTGCTGAACCTGTGTCCACGTCAAGACCCGACGGCACGTCCACCGCCACGATCATCGGTCCTTCGATGGCGTTCACGTGTTGAATGATGGTGGCGTAGGGATCGCGCGCAGCGCCCTTCACGCCCGTGCCCAACAACGCATCAACCACCACTGCACATTCACGCCATCGTGTCGAGGCCTCCGGCAGGGCGGCTGCGTCATCGATGCGCACCATCGGGATGTTCATGCGCGCGGCGATCTTGTGATTCGTGGCGGCATCGCCCGAGAGGTCATCCGAATCGCACGTCAAGTTGATCGTCACCGCGTACCCGCGATGCACGAGATGCCGGGCGATCACGAAACCGTCGCCGCCGTTGTTCCCCTTGCCGCAGAGAACGGTGATCTGAAGGTTCCCCTTGCCCGCGAGGCCTTTCTCGGCCAGGGCTTCCTCGATCCGATCCGTCGCACACCGCCCCGCGTTCTCCATCAGCAACGCGCCGGGGATCCCCAGCGTCTCGATGGCGTAGGCGTCCACCGCCCGGACCTGCTCCCGCGTCAGCCGGAGTTCTGTTTTCGCTTCGCGATCCATGATGCACCCGATTCCCGTCTCACGAGATGCCTTCGTCGTTCATGCTTATCTTCACCGATTCCCCCAATTCCGCAAACCCGGTCAAGCACCACCCCTCCCGTTGGCGTATAGTGCCTCGCGAAAGGAGTGCCGATGCGACCGGACACGAAGCAGCAATACCACGAGCAGATTCTCAAAGTGCTGATCCACATCCAGAATCATCTGGATGACGCGTTGAAGTGGGATGAACTGGCGGAGATCGCATGTTTCTCGCCGTATCACTTTCATCGCATCTTCCGCGGCATGGTCGGCGAAACCGTCGTGGAGCACGTGCGCCGCCTTCGGCTGGAACGCGCGGCACAGCACTTGCGACTCGGCGATGAGCCGGTCACACGCATCGCCTTCGCCGCCGGGTACGAGACACACGAAGCGTTCACGCGGGCGTTCAAGACTATGTTCGACATTGCCCCGTCCGCGTATCGAGAAACGCGAAGACCCCTGGGAAAGTCTCACGTCCCAAGCGAGGTTCACTTCGAACCCGACGGACATTTGGATGAGTTCAAGGACGCAATTTCAGGAGAAAACACGATGGAAGTCGAAGTTAAACAGGTTGAACCGAAGCACGTGGCGTTCATGCGCCACGTCGGACCTTACGATCAGTGCGGGCCGACGTGGGATAGCCTCTGCGCATGGGCCGGGCCGAAAGGGTTGCTGGGTCCGAATACGGTATTTCTCGGCATCTGTCACGACGATCCCGACGTCACGCCCGCGGAGAAGATTCGATACGATGCGTGCGTGACAGTCGGAGGCCAAGTGGAGGCCGAGGGCCAGGTCGGTATTCAGGATGTCCACGGGGGCGAGTACGCCGTGACGACCTACAAAGGTCCCTACACAGGCATCTTCAATGCGTACAACGAATTGGTTGGGCAGTGGCTGCCCCGGAATGGCCGTGAGCCCGCCGACAAACCGTGCTACGAGGTCTATCTCAATGATCCGAAGAGCACGCCGCCGGCGGAATTGCTGACGGAAATCTACCTTCCCCTCAAGTGAACGTGGAGTTGAATGCCCCGGGGATGCAAGATCGCCCGCCGGGCGTATAATGCCCGGCATCATGCACAGGAAGGGCGGGTGATCTTGTCTCGGTTTGACGGCATCTTCATGGATTTCTACGGGACGCTGGTCGGTGGTGACGGCGTGGCGGTGTGCGATATCTGCCAGGCGGTCATCGACGACCACGCGATTCCCGGAATCACGGGGGAGGATCTCGCCGCCATCTGGGGCAAGGCATATTTCGCCGGGATCGAGGCGCTCAACGGTCATGGCTTCCGCCTGCTCGACACGATCGAACACGACACGCTGGTGGAAGTCGTCAGCCCGCACGTGTCCGATTTCAACGCCCGCCCGTACATCGATCGATTGAACGCCTTCCTGAACCGCCCGCTGCTGTTCGATGAGGTTCACGACGTCCTCGGGCAACTCGATGTCCCTGTCTGCATCGTCAGCAATGCCGATGAATCCCAATTGAGACCGGCGGTCGAACACCACGGCATCCGCGTCGACCATGTGGTCACTTCCGAGTCGGCACAAAGCTACAAGCCCGAGTCCGGGATTTTTGAGCACGCGTTACAACTGACCGGGTGGTCGGCCGATCGCGTCCTGCACATCGGTGATTCACTTCACAGCGATGTTGGCGGCGCCCAGCGGCTCGGGATCGCCACCGCCTGGATCCACCGCGAGGGGCGCATCAGCGACATCGGCCGGGCCACGCCCGACGTCACCTGGTCCGATCTCCGTCCTCTTCCCCGGTATGTCCTGAATCAAGACAGTTGATGTCATCTATTCGTGCGAGTCGCCGTCACTCGTGCCGGGTTTTGACGTAAACGGCCAGGATCTCTCATGTTCCTTCAAAACCGTAACTTAGGGCGATTTTCCCGGCGAAATCCTCGGGATTAATTTGCCGCGCTCTTCATCTTGGATTAATATTTAACCGAGTGAAACTATTGCCGCGTAGCCCTACAAACAGTGGCTCACAGGCCGGAGGCGAGGGCGTCATGACATCACAATTGAATGTACGGAGCCTGACCGGGTTCTTCCGGCAGCAGAGGCTCTATTTCTGCGCACTGATCGTGGGCACGCTGATTCTGGCGGACGGTGTTCCGCTCATCGGCACCAGTGCCGAACGGAGCGGCAGCGGGGCGGCCTTCGGTCGTGAGCCCACACGCTCGACTCGCTCTTCGCGATCGACCTACCGTTCCTCACGATCGAGTGGGAGTTCCTACAGGTCGACTTCCCGATCGCGTTCGTACTCGAAACCCTCGTACCGCAACTCGTCGTTCCGCACCTCGCGGTCGTCGAGTTCTTCGCGCGTCCGTTCCTCGTCGACACCGAAGATTTCGCGATCGACCGCGCGACCTTCTCGTACGGTCCGCTCCTCCTCGGTGCGTTCCTCGTCGAGCCGAAGCACGGCACGGCCTACGACGTCGACGATGCGGCGTTCCTCTTCGCCGAGCATCAGCAGGAGCCGGTCGTACCAGCCCACGCGATCCTCGCCGATCGCCGCTCCGCGCACCATCACGCCGAACTACCGATCGTCCACAGGCGTTCGGCGTTCGAGCACGCCGAGTGGCGTTGCGCCGCGAACAAGTTACCGATCGCCGTCGTCGTCGCGCACGGTTGCGCCGACACGCTCAATACCTTCCTCGCGTGCGACACGATCCAATCCGGTCGTGATTCGTCCGGGAACGTCGACGCGATCGAACGTGGCGACCAGTTCGGCGGTCCGGCGTTCGTCGAGCCCCTCGGCGGTGTCGCGCTCCCGCACCAACAGCACGAGTTCGCGATCCAGCGCTACCCGGTCCACTTCGAGCAACCGTTCGCCGGTCACGATTCATCGCTCTGATTCACGCAGCGGATCGTCCTCCTCTCCGAATCGTTCCGTCTCGCCGACGGTGACGAATCGTCGATCGAACGCGGTCTCGACGGATCGCAGTTCGGCACGTTCCTCGTCGTCGCGCTCCAGTGCGACCACGCGGACACCTTCCGCCGTTCGTCGTAATCCGTCGATTTCCGGATCGAGCGTGGGTCGATCAGACGTGCGTCGCAGCAGTCCGAGTGCCGTGACGCGCTCGACATCGGAACATGCCCGGTCGCGCTCGTCGGCGGCCATCGCCGGCCGATCCTCCGGTTCGACGCGGACCGTCGGCGGACAGAGCAGCCCGATCTTCTTCACGCGGAGCAGCAACGCCGCCCGCACCGGTGCGGTGCGTTCCACGGCCACTTCGGAGCGACGCTACTCGAGCGGCCTGCGCAGCCCGGCCGGTCGCCATTACCACTATGACCGTCATCGTTACGGTTATCGCGGCTACACCGGCGGCTATTACCATCGCAGTCACTATCGGCATCATTATCGACCGCGTTACGCGTGCTTCGGCGGATGCCGTGTCGGGTGTGCGCACCTGAGCCGACATCACTATTACCGTCGTCATCACGGCCACGACAGCTTCTTCTTCAGCTTCGGCTTCTACAGCTCACCTTCGTACTTCGTGGATACGTATCCGGTCTACTACCCCGTGCCGGTCACAACGTACGTGCAGACCGTACCGGCCGTGCAGGAGATCTACGTTCAGGAATCGACCATCGTGCCTGGTCCTTACGTTACTGCACAGCAGCCTACGTATTCCTCGCCCGTGGTGGTCTATCCTCCGGGCACGGCGGTTGAGGATCAGTCTTACGGTGCGGTCTACGATGAGCCGGCGGTCGAGACATACGATCCTTCGTATGAGGAAGCTCCCGTTGAGCAGGGCGTGGATGCAGATGGTGTGGACCGGCGTTACATCCAGGAAGACGCGTGGGATGAGAACGTCGCTTCCGAACTGGGCTCGACGCCGCCGGCACCGATTCCCAACAGCGGTACACCCCAGAACACGGCTCCGGCGGTGACCCCGGCGCCACCAGCCGCCCCGACGGTCGGACAGGAAGTCCTTCCCGAGGAAAACTCGGCTGCTCCTGCGGAAGGGGAGGCCGCCTCATCGACCGGCAAGATGGACATGAAGCAGGTCGGCGAACTCATGATGGAAGGGACGCAGTTCTTCACGCAGGGCCGTTACGACGAGGCGGCGAGGAACTTCCTCAAGGTCATGATGGCCCATGAGAACAATGTCGACTCGATTCTGGCCTACGCCGTGGCTCGCTTTGCCACGGGGGATTACAACGCCTCGTCGCTGGCGGTCCAGCGGGGTATCCTGCTCTATCCGGATGTGGTGAACAGCAGCTTCGACATCCGCGATCGCTACGGCAAGATGGAAGATTTCGACGAGCACTACGACCGGCTGGTCACGTTCGTTCTGGATGAGCCGACCAACGTGGATGGCTGGGTCGTGCTTGGTTTCGTGCAGCACTTCACCGGCCTCTATGAGCGTGCCGCCGAGGCATGGCAGACGGTCCGCAAGCAGAATGACAAGCTGAGCGAACTGGTGGAGATCTTCCTCAACGCCGATCCGCCCGAGCGCGAGGAACTGCCCGCCGAGGAGAACGCTCCGGCGCCGATGGCTCCGACCACGCAGCCGTCAGGCACAAACGATGCAGCTCCTGAAGGCAGTTCGGATGCCGGCACGATCATCATCCGCCGTCACGGCCCTTCAGAAGAGGGAACGGCGGTCTCTGATGAGACTCCGCAATCCTCTGTGGTCGAGTTTGAACCGGTGGAGTAGCCTGACCTAAGCGAAATGAGTCTTCGTAAGTCTCAATAAAGAATAGGTTTATGAGCCATTCCCAAGCACGCTCCGTGACGGAGCGTGCTTTTTTTTCTGACGTACGACACGTTTTCCATAATCATTCTGAAAAGGGAACTATGTTTTCAAGAATTACTCAAAAATATGTCGGCACAGTGTTGACAGTTCGAAAAAGAGCGGTTATTATTCCGGAACAGTTAGTAAATAATATCCATAAGGCTAAACGATATGCCATGTTGGGGATTGCTGTAGAAGGTGGGCGATCAATCGGAGAGGGTTGATCGTCTGCGACAGACCGCTGAGGCGGCGGATTCGACCGGCAGGAGAGGGCTGGATCGGATCGAGCGGGATACCTTGGAGAGGGATGTCCCGTCGGCGAATTGCAGTTGTGTGTTCGGAACACGATTGACGAAGATGCCCAGCCCTGTGTTCCGGCTGGGTGTTTTTGTATCCGGGCAGAATGTTTTCTCGTGAGGGCAAGAGCGCGGACGGATCCTGGACGTACGGATTCTGGACCTCGGTGCCTCTTGGAGTTGAACGATGGTGATGCAAGCCCACAAGATCAAGGATCGACTTCGCGAGGCGGGATGCCGGGCGACGTCGCCGCGAATCGCCATCCTGTCGCTGCTCATGCAGGACAAATCGCACCCGGCGGTCGATGACATCTACCATCGGGTTCGCGAGGATCTTCCTGCCATTTCGCTCTCGACCGTTTACGAAACGATCGACAAATTCGTCGAACTTGGCCTCTGCCAGCGTGTGGAGGGTCCCGGTCAGCCGGCGCGGGTCGACGGCAATCCCGACGTGCATGCCCACGCCCGTTGCGTGCATTGCGGCAAGATCATCGATCTTGACGAGTCACGCTTTCCTCCACCCACCATTCCCAGGGACCTCGTCGAAGGTTTCAAGCTGAATTCCGCACAACTCATGTACGAAGGCACGTGCGGCTCCTGTCAGATTTCGCCCTCGCTGGACTGGTCGGTGTAGTCTCTTGCAGGGTAGCCTTTCGGCGCGTGAACAAGTCAAGGTACTCCGTCTCAGTTCGCGCCTCATGTCATCACTGCCATCCGCTCCCTCACGGTCGCGGTACTGACTGCACGTAGCAATCCGGCTGGAGCACGCTGGTCATGGTGCTCTTCTCCGCTCAGACCCCCAACGATCGCGGTACCGATCAACAGCTCACTCGTGGGTCGATTCTACTTCCGGGCTTTGTTGCGGATGTCGATGAGCTGTTTCATGACAGCATGCAGATCCTGCGCGCCGTTGGGCAAGCCGAATCCGTCATGCAGCCGCATGTACAGTTCGAAGAGTTGCTTATAAACGGCGTGTGCTTTCGGATCGGGCTTGTAGACAGTCGTCTTCAGGCCGGTCATCGCTTTCTGGGCCTCGGGCACGGACTTGTAGCCGCCCGCCTTGGCCCCGGCGGCGACGGCACCGGCAATGGCCGAGCCGAGCGCGCAGGTCTGTTCGGAGCGTGAGATCTTCATCGGCCGCCTGGTGATGTCGGCATAGATCTGCATGACCATCGGGTTCTTTTCGGCAATGCCGCCACAGTTGACCACTTCCTTGACGCGAATGCCGTACATTTCAAAGCGATTGATGATCGCCAGGGCGCCGAAGGCGGTGGCCTCGATCAGGGCGCGGTAGATCTCCGCCGGGCGTGTGTAGAGCGTCTGCCCAACGAGCATCCCGGTCAGGCGCTGATCGGCCAGCACGTTGCGGTTACCGTTGTTCCAGTCCAACGCGAGCAAGCCCGATTCGCCGGGGGCCAGCTTGGCGGCCTCCTTGCTGAGGGCCTCGTGCGATCCCGCCTTGCTTCCGCCGGGCTGAATGTAGTTCACGAACCAGTTGAAGATGTCGCCCACCGCCGACTGTCCGGCTTCGAGTCCGAAACATCCCGGCACGATCGAGCCGTCGACGATGCCGCAGATGCCGGGGATGTCGGCCAATTTCTTGCGCGCCGAGGCGACGACCATGTCGCAACTGCTGGTGCCCAGAATCTTGACCATCATGCCGGGGCCGATGCCGGCGCCGACCGCGCCCATGTGGGCATCGATGGCGCCGACGGCGACGGGCGTGCCCTCGGGCAGGCCGGTCTTCTTCGCCCAGGCCTTGGTCAATCCACCGACGCTGTTCTCGATGGTGTGGGCCTGATCCTTGAGGCGATCACGGAGCTGGCCGAGCTTCGGATCGAGCTTGGCGAGGAACATGCGGTCGGGGTAGCCGCCCCAGGTGTCGCTGTACATGCCCTTGTGACCGGCAGCACACACTCCGGCAGTGAGTTGGTCCGGATGCTCGGTGCCGGTGAGCATGGCGGGGATCCAGTCGGCCTGCTCGACCCACGTGTAGGCGGCGTTGAAGACCTTGGCGTTGACACGCTTGCAGTGCAATACCTTGCTGAAGAACCACTCGCTGCTGTACGTTCCGCCGCACTTGGCGAGATACTCGGGATGGATCTTTTGGGCGAGAGTGGTGATCTCTTCGGCTTCATCGACGGAGGTGTGATCCTTCCAGAGCCAGGCCAGGGCATCGAGATCCTTGGCGAATCGCTTGTCGAAGGCCAGAGGCTTGCCGCTGACATCGACGGGTATGGGCGTACTGGCGGTGGCATCGACGCCGATGCCGATGACCTGCTCGGGCTTGAAGCTCTTGAGCTTGCGCTTCGCCTCGCTGATGGCTTTCTTGATGGTGGTCTCGGCGCCCTTGACGTAATCGGCGGGATGCTGGCGAGCGAGATTCGGATCCTTCGAGAGCACGACGCCCTGGTCGCCGTGGGCATACGTCCAGACGGAGGTGGCGATCTCCTTGCCGTTGCGGATGTCCACGATCAGGGCGCGGACGGAATTCGTTCCATAATCCAGACCGATGGCGTACTTGGCGCTCATGCTCAGGCTCCTTTGGCGGGTCGATCGTGCATGGAAATTGCGTATCGGGATCAGGTCGCACGTGTCGTCGAGCATGCAGTATAACGCACGCAGGACGGGCTGACGACACCGGGCGCGATGTCACGCTGCCTCGCTTTGCAATGAAGAAGGGCCGGGTCCATACTGGTCCGGAGAGATCAAGAGGTCGGCCGATTCAAACAGGTTCTTCATGAGACAACGAGGTTGCGGATGGATATGTTTCGACTGGATGGTCAAACGGCGCTGGTGACGGGAGGCGGAACGGGGTTGGGCTTCGCCATCGCGAAGTGTCTGGCGGAGGCCGGGGCCCGCGTGGTGATCGCCGGTCGGCGCGCGGAGAAGCTCAAGAGCGCCGCCGGGGAGATCGGCCGCGATACCCTGTACGAAACCTACGACGTGACCCAAACCGCCGCGGCGCCTGCCTTTGTGCAGCGCGTCGCGAAGAAGGCCGGACCGGTCACCCTTCTGGTGAACAACGCCGGCAACCATCTGAAGAAGCACGCCCTGGAGATGAGCGAGGAGGAGTTCCTCGGCGTCTTTCATACGCACATCACCGGCGCGCTGGCATTGAGCCAGGCGGTGGCGCCGGGCATGATTGAACGCGGCGGAGGATCGATCCTGTTCACCGCGTCCATGAACTCATATATCGGCATGCCGAAGGTCGTGGCTTATTCGACGGCGAAGGCGGCGATGCTCGGAATGGTGCAGTCGCTCACCGCCGATCTCTCACCGCAGGGTGTCCGCGTGAACGCCATTGCTCCCGGCTGGATCGATACGCCGATGCTGCACAAAGCCGTCGATGCGGATCCGGAGCGTAAAACGCGGATTCTCAATCGCATTCCGTTAAGCCGATTCGGTCAGCCGGAGGACATCGGGTACGCGGCGGTGTATCTCTGCTCGAAGGCGGCGAACTACGTCACCGGGACGGTGGTTCCGATCGATGGCGGGGCGCTGCACGGTTTCTGATGCCTGTGATTTACAAAGCCGGCCCGAGCGCCTATACACATCGCTTACCGACTCAGCCGAAGCGGCGGCTGAACGAGAACATGTCCTGATTAGAAAGAGGAGTATTCATGCGTCGTCAATCCATGATGAGAGGGATGGGGCCGGCCATCTTGGCCGTGCTGGGAATGGTGGGGGCCACTGCCAAAGCCGAGGAGTATCCGTTCAATGGTTTGCACATGAACATGGGCAACCTGTCGCGCCTGTCCAATGCCAAGACGCGCTCGATCTCGCCGGAGAACTTCACGGGCGAAAAGGGCAAGGGCGGGATGGCCACCGAGGGGACGGGCAAGCACGCGTCCCGTGACCTGGGGCAGGGCTGGAAGGTGTCGCCCTCGGTGAGGATCGGGAAGGAGAGCACGTTCACACTGGCGGAGATCGACGGGCCGGGCGCGATCCAGCAGATCTGGCTGACGCCGACGGGCACGTGGCGCTACCTCATCCTGCGGATGTACTGGGATGACGAGACGGAGCCCTCGGTCGAGGTGCCGGTGGGTGACTTCTTCGGCTGCGGCTGGAATGAATTTGCCCAGGTCAACTCGTTGCCGGTGACGGTCAATCCGGGCAGCGCGTTCAACTGCTACTGGGTCATGCCGTTCCGCAAGAAGGCGAGAATCACCATCGAGAACATCGGGAAGTCGGACGAGACCGTGTACTACCAGATCAACTACACGCTGACCGACATCCCCAAGGACGAAGGGTACTTTCACGCCCAGTTCCGCCGCACCAACCCGATTCCCTACGGCGAAGTGTACACCATCGTCGACGGCATCAAGGGCAAGGGGCATTTCGTCGGCACGTACATGTGCTGGCAGGTGAACAACAACGGCTGGTGGGGCGAGGGCGAGATCAAGTTCTACATGGACGGCGACAAGAAGTTCCCGACCATCTGTGGGACGGGACTGGAAGATTACTTCTGCGGCTCATACGGATTCGCCGCCCGGAAGGAGGACGGCAGTCGCGGGTACGTGGAGTACTCGACACCGTTCGCGGGCATGCCGCAGGTGATTCGACCGGACGGCTTCAACCGGGCCAACACGCGGTTCGGCCTGTACCGCTGGCACATCATGGATCCGGTGCGATTCGATAAGGATCTGCGCGTGACGATCCAGGCGCTGGGCTGGCGTTCCGAGGGGCGGTATCTGCCACTCCAGGATGATGTCGCCTCGGTGGCGTACTGGTACCAGGAGGAGCCGCACAATCCGTTCCCACCGCTACCGGATAGGGATTACCTGGAGATTCAGTAAAAAATCGCAGTAAGAGAAAAGTGAACCGGGTGCGTCTCGTGGCTTCCGCGATGAGACGCACCCTTTTTTGCAGAATGGCGAATAACGAAATCCGAATGTCGAAGGATCAGAACTTTGGTGAGCCGGGCTTCTTTCAGAATCTTCCTTTTCTGGCTTCTGTGCCTCTTGTGGCTATCTTGCATTTACAAGCAGGGAATGGACATCGAAAGCACAGGTAGCACCAGTGAGAGAAGGAAAGGCTTGAAAACGTATACCGATCAACGAACTCAGTCCGGCGTTCGTTGTTCATGATTATTCCTTGTCGAGTTCGAAGGCGTCGTGAAGGACCTGCAGAGCCTTCTCGCCGGCCTCGGCCTCGACGATCGCGCTGACGACGATCTCGCTCGTAGAGATTTGTCGGATGTTGATCTTCGCGTCGGCCAGCGCCTTGAACATCTTGGCAGCGACGCCGGTGTGTGTCTTCATGCCGATGCCGACGATGCTGACCTTGGCCACGGTGTCGTCCACCTCGACGGCATCGATGCCGACTTCCTTGGCCATCTCCTTGCAGACCACGCTCGCTTCCTTCGCGTCGCCCGCCGTGGTGGTGAAGCCGAGGTTCGCGGCCTCACCCGCCTCGTTGACGTTCTGGATGATGTCATCGACGACGATGTTGTGGCGGGCGATGCGTGCGAAGATCTCCGCCGCGATGCCGGGCTTGTTCGGCACGCCAATCAGCACCAGGCTGGCCAGGTCACTCTTGAGGGTCACGCCGCGGACGACGATGGCTTCCATATCTTGAGTCGGGTTCACGATCAGGGTTCCCTTCGTATCGGTTAGTGAGCTGCGGACATGGATGGGCACGTTGTACTTCTTGGCGAACTCGATTGAGCGCGAGTGCATGACCCCCGCCCCGAGCGACGCCAGCTCGAGCATCTCGTCGCAGGAGATGATGTCCATCTTCCGCGCTTGCGGGACTTTCCGCGGATCGGTCGTATAGACACCGTCCACGTCGGTGTAGATCTCGCACGCATCGGCTTTGAGCGCCGCCGCAATGGCGACCGCCGTCGTGTCTGAACCGCCGCGGCCGAGCGTGGTGATCGCCCCGGATGCCGTGACACCCTGAAACCCCGCGATAATGACGATCTTGCCACCGTCAAGCTGCTCGTGGATGCGCTTGGCGTCAATGGAGCGGATGCGGGCCTTGCTGTGCGCCTCGTCGGTCAGCATGCCGATCTGTCCGCCGGTGAAGCTGATCGCCTCGTGCCCCATGGCGTGGATCGCCATGGCCATCAGCGAGATCGAGACCTGCTCGCCGGTGGTCAGCAGCATGTCCATCTCGCGCCGGGGCGGGCTGGAACTGATTTCTGCCGCCAGCGCGACGAGTTTGTCCGTCGTTTTGCCCATGGCCGAAACGGTCATGACCACCTGGTGGCCGTCAAGCTTCGCCTTGATGGCCCGCCGGGCAGCGCGATTGATCTTCTCCGCGTCGGCAACACTGGTACCGCCGAATTTCTGTACGATGATGCTCATGGTGCTGATTGTATCGTCCGGTATGGGGAAATCGAGACAATCGGGGTCAGGAGACTTTCCGCCCCGATTTCAGAAAAAACTCCATCAGTTCATGGCCGGGATCGATATGGAACCCGCTCTCGCTCGCCTGCGTTTCGTTGAAGGCGGTGGCCCGGTCGGTGGAGACCCTGTGCCCGGCCAGGCAGAAGGGCGGTGGGGTGGCGGTGTGCGTCCGCTTGCCCACCGGTGTGGGGTGATCGGGCAGGCAGAGGATGCGGTACGCATCGAACGTCTGAAGCTTCGCCAGGACAGGCCCGACGACGTGGCGGTCGACCTCTTCGATGGCCTTGACCTTCGCCGCCGCGTCGCCGTTGTGACCGGCTTCATCGGGAGCTTCGATGTGGACGGTGATCATGTCGACCTGGTCCAGAGCCGCCACCGCCGCTTCACCTTTGCCCCTGTAGTTCGTGTCGAGGTAGCCGGTCGCCCCCTCGACTTCGATGAGGTTCCACCCGGCGCTCATGGCGATGCCGCGGATCAGGTCCACCGCCGTGATCGCCGAGCCCTTCACGCCGAAACGCTCCTTGAAGCTCGGGAGCTGCATCATTGGACCCTGCCCCCAGAGCCAGACCTGTGTGGCGGGATTCTCGCCGAGGTCGCCGCGGACCTGGTTAATCTCGTGCGGGCCGAGAATTTCTTTCGACCGCTCCATCAGACCGCGGATCAGATCGCTGCCTTTGCCGCTGGGCAGGTAGCTGTCGATCTTCTTGCCGGGGATGTCGTGCGGGGCGGTGCACTTGAGCTTCATGCCGCCGGCCTGCTTCATGGTCATCAGGTGGCGGTAGCTCACCCCGGTGTGAAAGCGGATGCGGTCGTCGCCCATGGCTTCCTGCAGGTCGCCGACAAGACGTTCCGCCTCCTTCTGGGTGATATGACCGGCGGAGAAGTCCTCCATGATGCCGTCCACGATCGTCACCAGGTTGCAGCGGAAGACCAGTTCATCCTTTTCCAGGCGGATCTTCTGTGCGACCGCTTCCAGCGGCGCGCGGCCCGTGTAATACTTGTTCGGGTCGTAGCCGACCACGCTGAGTGTCGCCACATCGCTGCCGGGAATAAATCCGTCAGGCACCGTCCGCACCGTGCCGATCCGCCCCATGCTGACGATGGCGTCCATGTTCGGCGTGCGTGCCGCTTCCAGGGCCGTCTTCCCGTCGAGATCGGGAATCGGCTCATCGGCGGCGCCATCGGGTAGGATCAGGGCGTATTTCATGTCACGTACTCTTCATGCTCGTCGACCACCCGGATCATGACCGGTTCGGCCTTGATGCAATCCAGTTGTTTCACAGCGTCGAGGGCTTTCCGCATGTTTCCTTCCCGGGCCATGTCGGTGATCATCATCACCGGAACCGGTGCCGTGCTGCTTCCGGACGGCGTATCGCGCTGTTCGACGATCCGCAGGCTGATGCCGTGGTCGCCGAGAATCTTCGCGATCTGCGCCAACGCACCCGGGCGGTCTTCGACCGTCAGGCGGATATAGAAGCACATGTCCAACGCTTCCATCGGGGCGTAGACGGGGGGCTCGGCGACGTCATTGAGCATACGGAATTGCGCGAAGGTGCGCCCGGCATTGCCCGATGCGAGGTCCACGAGATCGCCGACGACGGCGCTGGCGGTCGGCTTCTGGCCGGCCCCGCGACCGTAATAGAGCGTATGCCCGACCCAGTTGCCGTAGACGCTGATGGCGTTGAACGAGCCGCTCGTCGTCGCCAGGGGATGCTCCACGCTGACGAACGCCGGATGGACGCGGAGACTGATCCCCGCGTCGGTGCGATCGGCGATGCCGAGCAGCTTGCAGATGTAGCCGACCTTGCGCCCGGCGGCGAGATCCTGCGCGTCGAGCTGCTCGATGCCTTCCACGTGAAGCTGGTCGAAATCCACGTCGCAGCAGAACGCCATGGACGCGAGAATTGCGAGCTTGTGCGCGGTGTCGCCGCCATTGACGTCCAGCGTCGGATCGAGTTCGGCGTATCCGGCTTCCTGGGCCTCCTTCAGCGCGACGGCGTAGCTTTTGCCCTTCTGATCCATCTCGCTGAGGATGTAATTGCAGGTGCCGTTGAGGATGCCGTAGATGGCGGTGATGCGATTGGCGATGAGTCCGGTGCGCATCGGCAGGATCAGCGGGATGCCGCCGCCGCAACTCGCTTCGAAGGCGACGCCCACGTTGTTGGCCCGCGCGGCGGCGTAGATCTCCCTGCCATGCTTGGCCAGCAGCGCCTTGTTGGCGGTGACCACGTGCTTGCCCGCGTTCAGGGCCTTGAGCACGAACTCCCTGGCGATGGTCGTGCCGCCAACCAGCTCGACGACCGCGTGCACGTTCTCATCGGTCCAGAGCGTCGCGACGTCATCGCTGACCCGGTCCGCGGGGACGTCCACCTTCTTCGGCTGCTCGAGATCCTTGTCCACGACCCTGGCGAGATCGAGGCGGATGCCCGTTTTCTTCTCGATTTCATCGGCCTCGTTCTGGAGGATGCGCACCACACCCTGTCCGACGGTGCCACACCCGATCAAGCCGATTCCAAACACCTCGCCCATGGCGACAGGCCCTCCTGTTGTGCGTCCTGGGGACGATTGAGAACCTCTCAATTTAGGGTCGGATCGGATCCGTTGCAAGACGGGCTTCGTGGAGGCCTTGACTCAATCGTCCTGTGATTTCTCCGAGGCCTTGTCGGTCAGCTTGCGGAACTGGTTGAGCGTGGCACGAAAGTCTTTCGGCAGGGCGGCATCGATCTGCAGATTCCGCCCGGTGCGGGGGTGTTGGATCGTGATTCGTTCGGCGTGCAGCGTCAGCCGGTCGATGAGCGGGCGTTCCGGCCGGTTCCAGCTCTGCTTGTAATTCGATTTGACCGAAGAGAGGTAGAACGCCTCCGCCCCTCCATAGAGCGGATCCACCAGCAAAGGGTGCTGGAGCAGTTGCATGTGGACGCGGATCTGATGCTGACGCCCGGTCAGCGGCCAGCAGCGCACCAGCGACGCGAAGCGGAACCGCTCGATCACCCGCCAGCGCGTCTGTGCCGACTTGCTTTTCGAGGTGCTGGTGCTCACGCGCATTTTTCCAGTGACGCGCGCATCGGGGGCGATGGCCGCGTGCACCATTCCGCTGTCGTCGAGCGGCTCGCCTTGCACAAGTGCGACGTACTGCTTCTCGACGGTGCGCTGCTCGAACTGCTCGCTCAGTTTCCGCTGGGCATCCACGTTCCGCGCGAGCACCAGCACACCGCTCGTGTGGCGGTCCAGCCGGTGAACGTAGCGCAGTTCCTGCTCCTTGCCGGTGACGCGCGTCAGCACCTCGCCGATGGATTTTCCTCCCTGGCGGCCGGGAACGGTGAGCACGCCGGCCGGCTTGTTGACCACCAGCAGGTCTTCGTCGTCGTGAAGGGTTTCAATCTGCAGTCGGGGCATGATTCTCCTGGGGGAGAGGTTTTGCAGGGATTCCGGAATGGCCGATCACGCGCGCGGGTCCGTCACTCACCGTCGGGCGTGTCAAGATCCTCGCGCGTCACCAGGTCCGTCGGTACGGGAATGATCGACGGGATTTCCTTGCCGCCGATCACGTCGAGGGCGTACTGCACGCCGAGGGCGCCCATCTTGTCGGGGTGCTGCTCGACGGTGGCGTGAAGTCGTCCTTCGTGGATCGCCTCCCGCGCGGCTTCCAGGTTGTCGTAAGCGGCCACGACGATGTCGTCCGTCTTGTCGGCCTGGGCAATCGCGGCGATGGCGCCAAGCGCCATCATGTCGTTGGCGCAAAACACGCCATCGAGATTGGGATTATTGTTGAGGATGTTCTCCATCTTGCGCTGGGCCGGTTCGGTCATCCACTCCGCCGAGTCACTGGCGACGACCTCGACTTTGCCCTCGGACGCCTCGACCGCCGCCAGGAAGCCGCGCTTGCGCGCCTCGGCGTTATCCACACCGCGAATCCCCTCGAGCATCGCCAGTTTCCCTTCGCCACCGATCGCCTCAATGAGCGCCTCGGTGCTCTTCCGCGCACCGGCGGCATTGTCCGGGCCGATGAACGCGGCGATCTTCAGTCCCTGTTCCTCCGCGTACGCCGGGTCGATACGATTGTCGAGGTTGAGGATGGCGATGCCTCTGGCCTGGGCCTGCAGCAACGGTGCGATGATGGCTTTCGAGTCCGCCGGGGCGATGAGAATCGCATCCACCCCCTTGGAGGTCACGACCTCGACATGCCGCGCCTGGGCCTCGGAATCAGTCTCCTCATCGATGGCAAGCACTTCCAGCACGGCGCCGAGTTCCTTCGCCCGGGCTTCCGCGCCCTCGGCCATGCGGTCGAAGAACGGGTTGGTTCGCGCTTTCATGAGCAGCGCGATGCGGGGCTTGTCCGACTTGCCGGAGCTTTGCCCCTCCTGCTTGCACCCGGCCACGCCGAATGCCAATCCCACGATGCCCAGCACGATGCACAGACGTTTCATCCGCAGACCTCCTCGCGATTGATGTGAATGCAGTTGCGATTCAGGGTGAGGGTACGTGAAGCGCGCGGGGGATTCAAACCGCGACGGAATCGCCGCGCCGGCTGCGTCGGCTGTCGAGATAGGCGGCGGCGATCAGCACGCAACCGACAATGATCGTCTGCGTCTCCGCCTCCACCTCGGCGTTGTCGAGCCCGTTGGCGAGCACCGCCATGATCATCGCCCCGAACAGCGTCCCGATGATCGACCCCTCGCCCCCGGCCAGGCGCGTCCCCCCGAGCACGACGGCGGCGATGGCGTAGAGTTCCGCTCCCTTGGCGGCGGTGTAGCTTCCCGTGGACACACGCGACCAGTAAATCACACCCGCCAGTCCGGCGCAGAACCCGCTCAACGCGAAGCAGAGGATCCGCACCCGCCCGGTCCGCACGCCGGAATAGGTGCTGGCCAGCAGGTTGCCGCCGACGGCATACACATAGCGCCCCAGCGCCGTGGTCGACAGAAAGACGACCCCCGCGACGACGGCGACGAGCGAAATGCCGATCGGAATGGCGGTGGTCAGCCCGAGCGGGCAGGTCAGCAGCTTGGTCTCGCCGCCGCTCACCTGGAATGCCAATCCGCGGAACACCAGCATGGTTCCGAGCGTCACAATGAACGAGGGGATTTTCAACGCGACCGAGAGCCAACCGTTAACCGCGCCCGCCAATGTCCCGACGACCACGCAGATGACCATGCCCAGCAGGATCACGTCCCAGCCCGGTACGCCTTTGGCGCCCGTCGCCAGGATCGTGCTTACGAAAACAACGTTGCAGAGCGCCAGCAGCGAGCCCACCGACAGATCGATCCCCCCGGTGAGAATCACGAAGGTCATTCCCACGCCGAGGGTCAAATTGATCGCCGCCTGCTCGAGGATCTTGCGCTGATTGTAGGTGTTGATCACATAGCCGTCGTCACTCTCCTGCACGAGGAACAGCGGCGCTTGCCATTCCCACTGGGCGATATCCGTCGGATGGGCAACGACGGAATCGAGATCCACCGCCGAGAGCAACGTCATCGCTCCGAACACGACCACGAGCGTCAGCAGCAGATAGGCGTACTGCTTCAAGGCGGCGAGTAACAGGTAACGCATGCGTGTACGCGTGCCCGATCGTGTGGACAGGATTTTGGATTCGATGGTTTCCATCGTTGGACACTCACCGCCTGTGCCGTGGGATGAATCCCAGCCGAAGAGAACGTACTCACGGCCCGGAGCATCATAACCGCCAGAGCGAGCGGCGCGCAGTATCGGTCGGGAAAGCCATTGATTCAGGGGCAGGGATCACGGTTTGATCGAGTACGACTTGTCGAAGGCTTCGCGGAAGGTGTACACGTCGCAGAAATCCTCGCGGGTGTCGGTCGGCTGCTTCTGAAGCCAGTCGTTCTCGACGAGGGCGAAAATGATCTCACCGATGTCCTGCGTGCGGGTGATGTTCCAGGATTCGAGCACGCCCCGGGCCATCATCCCCCAGCGCGTCAGGGCCAGGTCGCGCACGGCGACGCAAAGCTGCTTGCCGGTGACGTGGCGGTTCATCTGCTCGGGGCCTCCGATGCGGTCCACCGCCTCGGCGATCTCGTCGGGGAGTTCATCGGAAAGGTGCAGTTTGCGGAGTTGCTCGTAATCCACCTCGTTCTGATTCATCCACTGGGCCACGGCCGTTTCGTCATCCCCCATGGGTCCGTGGACGTGCTGCGCGGCGAAGCCGATCGCCTCCTGCACGAAGGCGTAAGCGTCGATCGGATAGCGGGCAACCTCCTCGACAATCTGCTCGATGGGCTTTTGGGGTTTCTTGGACATGGTGTTTGGCCACCGGCGGTGAGGACTACGCTCCGCCGTTACTCCCGGAAGCATCACCGCCGTTCGACCCGTCATCGCGTTTACCGCCTCGCGGTCGGCGACGCCTGCGCCTCCGGCGACGCGACGTGCCGTCTTTCCCGGACGACTCGCCCGAGGCATCGCCCTCCGACTTTTCATTCGAATCGCTCGCGTTGCCCGCCTCGGCCGATCCGGAGTTCTCCTCCGTCGGGGCGCCATCCTGGGATCGGCGTCTTGACTTGCCACGCGACCGGGATCGGCGCGAGCGCCTCGACGTCCGCTCCTTATCCGCGGACTCATCTGAAGTCACGTCCCCGGTTGAGGATTCCGAAGTCCCTTCGCCCGACCTCTCGGCGGGCCGCTTCGATGCCGGTCTGCGTTCACGGCGATCGGGACGACGGTCGCGGCGTTCCCGCTCGCGTTCTTCCCGGGGTGGCGGTTCCGGCACGCCCCATTCGAGGATGTCCTCGGCCACGACCGTGATGACCTTGCCTTCGTCCGTGTGCAGCTTGACCAGTTGGGTGAGAATCTGCCGATCGATGACCCGTCCGGTGCCATGCGCGGTACTGATCCGCAGGCCGACACGCGGCAGCTTCTTGTTCATCTCCTGGTAGCTCTCGTGCTCGTAACGCAGGCAGCACTTCAGCCTGCCGCAGCGCCCGCTCACCTTGGCGATGTCCAGCGTGGTCTTCTGCAGCTTGGCCATGGACATGCTGATCGGCTTGAGGGTCTTGAGGAAATTCTTGCAGCAGCACTCCCGCCCGCACGTCTCGACGTCGGCCAGCAGGCGGGCTTCGTCCCGGGCGCCGATCTGCCGCATTTCGATCCGGGTCTGAAATTCCGAGGCCAGCCGGCGCACCAGTTCGCGGAAGTCGATGCGCTCCTCGGCCATGAAGTAGAACACGACGCGCTCACCGCCGAAGATGTGCTCGCAATCGACGATCTTCATCTCCAGCCCAAGCTCCGCCGACAAACGCCGGCAGGTGGCGAGCTTATCCGACGTGTTCTCGACGATATGCTCCCACTCGTGGACGTCGGATTCCGTGGCTTCCCGGAGAATGCGGCCGTTCTTCAGGCGGAAGGTATCTCCGCCGCTGGTTTCCGCGTAAGACCGCATGGCGTCGCGTGAGACCGACTTGTCACATCCGAAGCAGGTGAGGCTCACCTGCTCGCCGAGTTCGATTCCACGGTCGGTCGAGACGACCACTTTGGCCCCGCAGGAGAATTTCATGTCCGGCGGGTGCGAGAACTCACCAATGTGCCGCATGCTGCCGTAGCGGACGGCGGTGGTGGGGTAGATCTTCTCCAAGCCGTTGCCGCATCGCTCCTTGGCACTGGCACACCCTCCGCAGACAGGGAGGCTCTGCGTCGTACTGCCGTTTCCGTCCTGATTCACCATTCAAGTTCCGCCCATCCAAACCATCGTATGAGTTCGCGATACGCTTCCGCTTACGCACTCGCGTGAATCGAGTTGTCATCCTCAAGTATAGCGGATATCGAAGCTTGTGAACATGATTCGAGCTCAGGGATGCCCGTCCCGGGAACGATACAGCCCGGTGAGACTGGCGGTCAGGCGCACACGCTTGACCGGCGGGGTGGGGGTCCTAAGATGATCGCCCATGAAGTACATTACCTCGCTCACAAGTCGTTTCGGAATGGTCACTCTCGTCTTGCACGTCATGTCCGGATGGGCGGTCGCTGAGAACCCGCGCGAGGTTCCACCGTACGGACCGGTGACCTGCGACGACGCGTCACTGCTCGTGCCCCCGGAGGGCTACAAGGACACCAGGGCATTCACCATCGCCAAGACGCCGCCGACGATCACGTTCACTTCGTTCCGGCATCTGCCGCGGCTCGAAGGAACGGACGGGCTCTGGTCGCTCTGGGGCGAAGGAATCTGGGCATCGAATGGAAGATACTACACCGGCGTGGGCGATCATCGCGGCGTGGACGCCCAGACTTACCTGATCGAGTACGACCCGAAAACGAACCGGCAACGCGTCGTGGTCGACGTGGCGAAGCTCGTGAACCTCAAGCCGGGCGACTACGGCCACGGCAAGATTCACGGACGCCTGGACGAGATGGCCGACGGCTCGCTCTTTGCCGCGACCTACTGGGGCGGGCACCCGGACAATCTGTCGCCGGAGGAGAAGAAGAAGATCGGTGGCGTGCTGTTCCGCTATGACGTCAGGAAGGACGAAGCCGAATTGATCGACATGCCCTTGCCGGGGGACAGCTTTCCAATGCACGCCTCCGACACGCGGCGAGGCATCTTTCATGCGCTGGGGGTGTACGGGGGCTACGTCGCGTACGACCTGGAGAAACGCGCGTGCCTCTACTGCGTCGAGAAGCTGCCCGACGGCGTGACGTGGGACGCGCGCTCGACGTTGATCGATCCGAAGACCGGCCGTTGTTACGGAACCGCCATGGACGGGACGCGGCAGATCATCTATTTCGATCTGAAGGACATGGCGTTTCACAAGACCAAGGCATTTATTCCGGCGGATCCCGTCACGGATCGGGAGAGACCGCGGCCCTTCATCCGGGCGTACACGCGCAAGCGCATTGGCGGTGAATTCTTCGTCGCGATGACATACGACGGCGTGACGTTCAAGTTCTTTCCGGACGAGGAACGCGTCGAGGATCTCGGCTTCAACTGGGCGGACGGCTTGTACTGCACATCAATGGCGCTCTCATCGGACGACAAGTACATTTACTACACGGTCGGGGCGCATGGCTCGACGTGGGAGTCCGGCTCCCCGATCATCCAGATGGACACGCGGACGTGGAAGAAGAAGGTGATCGCCTTCCTGCACCCGACTTTCCAGGAGGAGCACGGCTACGTCTTCGGCGGCTCGTACTCGATCGCCCTCGACGACAAGGACGCCAACCTCGTCATCGCGTGGAACGGCAACTTCCGCCGCGCCGAAGAGAAGGGCGAATCCTTCGGCCATCCGTCGTTCATGCACATCGCGATTCCGGAGTCGGAACGTTGAGGGAGATTGGTTTCTCAAGTTCGCTTCAGAATCAAGTATTCAGCAACCTTGTGACTTACCTGTGTTCTCAGTAACACCCAGGTGATCTGATCGTAGCTCACGGCCGCTCGAGGCGGAGGGGGACTTCGACGCGGGCGCCGTAGCTAAGCGGGCCGGTGGGCAGGAAACCCGGCGGGCCATCGGGCAGTGCCTGCCTGGTGGTCAGGCGGATCGTCCCTTCCCATTCGACGCCGAATTCGCTGGTAAGCGTGACCGTGCCGGACATGAGGCGGCGCACGGCCTGCTCGTCGATGGCGGTGCCCGTCGCGCCGCACCACGATACCACCGGAAGCGTAAACGTGGGGGGCGATTCGTCGGCGGTGGTGAAGCGGCGTGAGCCCAGTGTGAGGTAGAACGCCGGGCCGATCTGCTCGACCAAAGCGGTGAACGGAGCCTGTCGCCTCTTCACGATGACGTTGAACGTGCCGGTTGCACGGGGGTACTGGCGGAAGTTCTGGTTGATGACGGCGATGGTTTCATCAGCGGTAGTGGCTGCGGTCAGGGCATCGAGGTATTCGTCCGGGTCGAGTTGAAAGCGGATGCACAATGCGCGAGCCGCCGCCAGACGCGCTTCGGGATCGCTCCCGTTGCTCAGTTCGATGAGCCGGTGCGCACCGATCGCGCGAAGGACGCGACGCAATTCCCGCATCTGGTTGGCGCCGTCCGATTCCAGCAGGGGGGTGACGTCGGTGAAGTCACCTGCCGCGACGAGCCAGGTGGCGCCGTCGCGAAAGTCCGCCCGCTGCGCATTCAACGCCGTGTGAGCGACGCGACCGAGATTGGCGTCGGTCACTTTGCCTGCGAACGCCTCGCGGATCTCGTATTCCCCCGCTCCATCGTTAACGCGTGCCGCCGCCTGGGCGACCTGGGCGTCGTCGACGAGATCATCGGCGGTCTTCTCGGCAATGCGGGCAACGCTGTGCATGAACCAGAAGAGGCCCGCCCCCACAAGCGCGATCACCGCCATGATGATCAGTGGGCGAACCGGGATGAAGTCCCATACAGACTCCTTGACATCGTCCGCATCGCGTCGCTTTCGCTTGTGGACGACGCCGGTGACCTGATTGGCGCCGCACTCCGGGCAGGAAACCTGGCCCTCGTTGAGCGGCGCGTCGCACATGATGCAGCTTCTGAGTTCCTTCTCCTCCTCCGGCGGGGGGACGCCGATCCATGAATCCTCACCGAGATCCGAAGGGACCCACTCGAAGGGCGGTCGCTTGTCGCCGATGCGAAAAGGCTCATGACAGCCGGTGCAGATGGCGGTCTTGCCCATGCCTTCCACGCGTGTGCGGAAGGTGCGTTCGCAATGGGGGCACATGATGCGAATCATGCCATCGGATCCCCGAGGATTCCTGGACCAGGTCGGAATTCGTTCCCCTGACACGTTCAGGAGGATTCCCTCAGGAATCATCATATCGAAGCCCGTTGACCTGGGTAGAGGGCAGGAAGAAGCACTTGACGCAGCATTATTAGGAGTCTCTAATAAAAAAATTAGCCATATATAACATCCGATGCTTGCAGTTGAGTCTCAATTTCAATATATAGATATCTACTATTGCATGTGATACTTGGATTTCCTTCTCGACGAGGCGATAGCCATGATTCATTTCAGGAGTGCGGGTCCGGACGTGGTCGGTTTTGTTTTGCTGATGTGTGTCTTCACGCTCCCGCTCACCAGCAGGTCCGCCGCGGCGGAGCCGGCATCTCTTCATCTGGGCAGTCCGGAGGAACCCCAGGATGCTGCTCCCTTCAAGTCCTCAAAGCAGGCGGACGCACCCGCAGAGGATCAAATGTATCTCTTAAGCGATGACGATGGACACGACCCTCGGTTTTATTGGGGACGCCACGTGGAGGAATCACGTACCACGGGCGATTGGGGCGGTCTTCGCACTGACTTGGAGGAGAACCGCGGGCTCTCCATCGATGCCACGTATATCGGGGACTACTGGAATAACGTGGCGGGGGGGCTGAATACCTCGGATGCCCACATCTACCAGGGTGCCGTGGATCTCGCACTGACGCTCGATACCGATGCGACGGGACTTTGGGAGGGCGGTACGTTCTTTATCGATTTTCAGAATCTGCACGGCCGAAGCATCACGGAAGAGTACGTCGGCGATCTACAGACGCTCAGCAATCTGGATGCCCCGGCGTACACGCAGGTATCCGAGTACTGGTATGAGCAGCGGCTGTGGGACGACCGCGTTCGTGTGAAACTTGGCAAGATCGAAGTGAACGCCGACTTCGCGTACCTCGACTACGGTGTGGAGTTTCTTAACTCGACGCCGGGTGTGGCGCCGACCATCCCGATGCCGACGTTCCCTGATCCGGCGCTCGGCGTGTCCGTGTTTGTTGAGCCGGTGGAGTGGTTGTACGGCGGCGCGGGCGTGTACGACGGCTTCGGTGAAGGGACGGGTTCGCGATGGGGGTTCGACACCGCCTTTCATGACGAGGACGACGCCTTCACAATTTATGAACTGGGCGTTCGGCCGGAGTGGGCCATCGGCGGGGAAAGCTACCCGGGCCGTTACTACGTCGGCGGGTGGTACCACAGCGGGGACTTCGAGGAGTTCCCCACGCGTGAGCCGTACTCAGAGACCGAGGTGATGGGCACGACCGTTGCCGATGGTAACAAGGGCGTGTACCTCGGTGTGGACCAGTGGCTTTTTCACGAGACGCCGGGCGACGATGAAGACGAGCAGGGGCTGGCGGCGTTCTTCCAGTATGCCTGGGCACCGGGGGCGGTGAATGAGATCACGCGGGTGTGGGGCGGCGGGCTGCGCTATGCGGGACTGGTGCCGACGCGCGACACGGATGTGACTGGACTCGGGCTGTTTCACGCCAAGCTGAGTGACCGCATCCGCAAGCTGGAGGACCGCCACTCCGAAACGGTGATCGAGATGTTCCACCGCATTCAGATCACACCGGCGATCGCGATCCAGCCGGACCTGCAGTACATCGTGAATCCCGGCGGCGCCGGCCGCGACGTTCTGGTGATCGGTGCACGGTTCGAGGTGGCGTTTTAGGATCATGTGAAAGATTCTCACACTTTATTTATCACTATCAAGCATTCGTAGGAGTCGGTATAATCCCTTTCTGTGGGAGGCGAAAGCGTCCTTGATCAAGTTGTTTGTTGCAATGGAAAGGGGAACCGATGCAGCAGTCCATTCGATCTCGAAAATTGGTTTTACTCTGCCTAATTGTGCTGGCTGGCGTCGGAGGTTGCCTGCGTGGCAAAACACATCTGACGATACGCCGTGATGGTTCCGGAGCAATCGAACAGGAACTTACTTTTTCAGACCGCGTCGTCGTGGCTTACGAAGATCCTCTGCCTGTCCCTGGTGTGGAGCGCCCCAATCTGGATGAAGAAGCTGTACGCACGTTCGTCGATGATGCCATCGAAATTGATTTCATTCAAGTGAAAGATCAAGACGATGGGGGGCGATACATCCACTGGAAAGGTAGCTTTGGCGATTTACAAGCATTCCTGAACACATCTCTGGCCACAGACATGCTGGAGCTCACTATCGAGAACAGGGAGCAAGGCCGGGCAGTCATCAGTACAGGTATTGCTCGTGTCCATGGGTTTCCGGCTGACCAAGGCTTGAACCTCATGTATGGTCTGGCAAAAGGCAGCTATCTGGAGACAGTGATCACCTGTCCCTATCCAGTCCTTGAAACCAACGGCGTGGTCTCCGGGAAGGAAGAGGATACTGTCACATGGACGTTGGATCTTCGAAATCGAAAGGCCTTGGAACAAATCAAGGCAATGTACCCATCGGGCGATTTCAAGGGGTATGCGGAATTCGCCTTAGACCCGGAGGCAATCCAATTCGCTCTGCCAGATGAAGAAGTGGATGTGATTCCGGCAGAGGACGCAGGTGTCGACATTCAGGTGACATCCGTGCGATGGAGCAAAGTAAATAACCTGAGCATTCCGAGATGGTCCTCGCCAGAAGAAGATGATCTCGACATCCGGCTGAGACTGGATTTCCCGGAATCCACGATGTTCAAGGCGTACTACGATCCTGTCGTCGTTAGCCTGGAAGATGATCAGGGTCGGAGCCTGATCACAGAAGAACGAAGCCGTTTTTCTGCGCGAGCTTCTGAGATCAGGCCGGGCATGAGTTCGAGCATGGGGCTTACAGGGTTCCGAGCGCCTTCACGAAATGTGAAGGCAGTTCAGCAATTGAAGGGCTACGTACCCCTGGTCAAGAGACGCAAGAGCAAGACGATAATGATAGAGAATCTACAGGCAGTCGTGGGCAAGTCACTCACGGGCTATGTTGATCTGGATGCAATTGGCTTTGAGATTCCCGAAATCCAAGACGATACTCTCTATCTTCGGTTACCCGAAGGCGACGAGAAGATTGAGTCGATCATCATGATCGGACCCGAGGGGCAACGAATCGGCCGAAACGGGAACTCGGGATACACCAACGGTCAATACGAATTCGAGTACGAACGCCGTATCGACAACGCCACTCAATGCGAGGTAAAGCTGATCGTAGAGGAAAGGATCGTCCGACTTCCGTTCGAGATCGATCGGATCGAACTGCCTTAGTTGACTTATCGCGGCTCATCTTACTCATCCGTCACGTGGATGACCTTGAGGTAGCCCTTGATCGGCGTCGCGCCGTTGATGGTGATGTCGAAGTCCAGATCCTGCTCGAAGCAGGTGTGCACCTCGGTGAACAAGTTGCGCATGAGCTGCTTGTAGCGCTTCGAGGCCTCGTTGTTCTTGTGCTTGTCGAGCTCGCGGACCCACCAGAGGTCCCAGGCGGTATCGCGGGCGCCGGGGGATTCGAGCACGGTCAGATAGCCGTAGGGAATCGTGATCAGCACGTCGCGCTCCGGTAGCGGGCCGCGGATGCTCGGCCGCGGGTTCTCGGCGGCGTGCTCGCGCAGGATGCGCGACAGCTCCAACTGCTCGGGCCAGGGCAGGTGATGGCCGTGGTCCGATGTCCAGTACCAGACGAACCGCGCCCCCATGTCGTACGCGACCTTGACTGCCAGCGGGTTGAGCTTCGGGTCGGCCTGGCCGTAGATGGCGGTGCCCCAGTCGCGACCGAAGGATCGGGCCGGGCCGCGCATGATGGCGTAGGTGTAGCGGAACATTTCTTCGGCCGAGTGCTCGCGATCCAGCCCCGTCGTCGCCGCCACGTACTCGTTGAACTCGTCAAGCTGATACCGCCCCTCGTGTACGAACGCCGGCGCGCCGCCTTCCATCTGGTAATACGTCGTGCTGTGCCGCGTGTCCCATGTGACGAAATCGGTCTGAATGAACCGCATGCTGCCCATGCTGATACCGCCGCTGCGCAGTTGATGATCAACTTCATACGCCTTGTGGCGCACCTCGGCGCGGACGCGGCTGACCAGGGCGGCGATGAAATCGGTGAAGTAGGTCGAGTGCTTGTAGAAATTGCCGTTGCCGGACATGCGACACGATGGCTCGTCCATGTAGAGCACGGGGCCCATCATGTTGGTGCGGTAGGCATCGGCGGGCCAGTGGAACGGTGTGTGCCCGTTATAACCGCGCCGGTAGTAAACCGGCTGGGCACGAAGCCAGGGCTCGATGTCCGGTGTGAGGCTGAAGACGTTCATGCCGGCGTCGATGAGCTGCTGGTAATTCTCCTGCGTCCACTGGACGTAGCGGTAGTTCTTCGAGACGTCTTCGATGCGGCCCTCCTCGGCATCCTTGAAGGTCCGGCTGGTGGCGATCCAGAGTTCGCGATCGAGCTCGAGTGTCTTGACGTCGTTCCACGTCGGCCAGGAGCCGTCGCCCACCTCACGCAGGCTGAGCACGTGGCCGAGGTAGTTGCAGGTCTGCGGGAAGCCATCCTTGAAGCCGGTGTTGCGCGAGGGCCGGGGGACGTACCACTGATCAAAATGGCCCCAGGTGGGCACGAGGGCGCGCTCCGGGAAGTGAGCATCGCGATAGTCGTAAGTTTCGTCGGTGCCGGGCAGGTGGAGCTGATAACGCTGGAAGGTCAGCTCCGGTGCAGTCTCCGCCAGGGGATCGTGGACGGCGAACGGATGCGGTGTGGTCTTGGCGCGAAGCTGCATCATCGGCTCGCCGCCGTCTTCATCCTTTTCGTAGAGATCCATCTGCCACATGCCGCCGGGGCCGTTGGTGATGAGCACGCGGAGGAATCCGGGACCGGCGGAGCCTTCACCGGGCAGGACGCGGTAGCGCGCCGTGCGGATCGTGTCGTCGGCGGTAGCGGTGGCGGTGAACGCGAAAGCAAGCGTGAGAAGCGCGAGACGTCGAGAAAGCATGAGGTTCCTCCTGTGGGTGGTCAATTCGGACCGGTTATGTTATCGATGATGCGGCTGGGGCGAAAGCTGGGACGAAACCCGTTGACGCCATCAACAGTGGTGACGTCGACGCGTTCGGGCGTAATTCGAGAGTTCCCGCCGCGCGAAATCAACCTGTGAGAGTACCAACGATGAGTGAGACGGTGGACGTGATTGTGGTCGGTGGAGGCGGGAGCGGTCTGGCGGCGGCGGTGAGTTCCGCCGAGGCGGGGTTACGGGTGTTGCTGGTGGAGAAACTGCCGCAGCCGGGAGGCACGACGGGCATCGCGGTCGGCTCTTTCACGGCCAATCGCACGGCGTGGCAGCAGCGCGCCGGTGTCGATGACACACTGGACGAACACGTGGAGGACATGGGCCGCTTTCCGCCGGAACCGTACGAGGCACAGAACAACGCGGGCCTACGACGCTACTTCGCGAGCGAAGCCAACACGACGCTCGACTGGCTGGCCGCAATGGGCATCGCGTTTCACGGGCCGAGTCCGGAGCCGCCTAACCGCGTGCCGCGCATGCACAACGTCGTGCCGAATGCCAAGGCCTACATCGCGACGCTGCACGCCCGGCTGATACGGCTCGGCGGAGAGGTGCTCTGTAGCGCGACGGTCGAAGCGCTCACGCGCGAGGACGATCGCGTCACCGGCGTCGAGGTACGCGTGAATGGGGGCGAGCGCCGAACGATCCGCGCCCGGCGCGGCGTCGTGCTTGCGGCGGGGGACTACGCCAACTCGCCTGAACTGATCGGCAAATATCGCGGCGAGGCCTTCACCACCATCGAAGGAATCAATCCCCACGCCACCGGCGACGGTCATCGGCTGGCGGAGTCGGCCGGGGCGCCGCTCGTGAACATGGACGTGGCCTACGGGCCGGAACTGCGCTTCGTCCCGCCGAGCGAAAAGGGCTTCGTGCAACTGCTGCCGTCGTCGGGTCCGCTGCTGTGGATCATGGGCCGTCTACTGCCCTTCGTGCCGACGTTCGTCATCCACAAGATCATCAAGCGGCTGCTGGTCACATGGCAGCATCCGGAGAACGCACTCTTTGACGACGGGGCGATCCTGGTCAACCGCGAGGGGCGGCGGTTCTGCAACGAGCGTATCTGGCCCGATCGGGAGATCGCGCTGTCGCAGCAGCCCGGCAAGATCGCCTACATCCTGCTGGACACGCGATTGATCAAGAAGTACAGCGCGTGGCCGCACTTCATCTCGACCGCACCGGAAATCGCCTACGCCTACGTCGAAGATTACTTGCGATTGCGGCCGGACGTGGCGGTGCGGGCCGACTCGCTCGAACGCCTTGCCGTCGCGCGACATCTCCCTCTCGCCGCCATCCGGGCCACCGTCGACGAGGTAAATCGTTCGATTGCCGGTGGACAGCCCGACGGATTCGGTCGCGTTCTGGAGGGACCTCCGCTCGAAGGCAACCGGTGGGTGCTGCTCGGACCGGCCAAGGCGTACTTCACGACGACCGAGGGCAGTCCGCCGATCAACGCGCGGATGGAGGTGCTCGACGCCGCCGGCGCGCCGATCCCCGGCCTCTACGCCGTCGGCCAGAACGGCCTGGGCGGGCAGGTCCTGTGGGGGCATGGGTTGCACATTGCCTGGGCGATGACCAGCGGGCGGCTCGTCGGGCGGATTCTGGCGGAATCCGAGCCGGCCGGCGCGTGATTTCAGATCGTGTGGAACCTCGGGCGACGTGGTGCGTCTAAGAGGGGGGTATGACGGTATCATGCGCGAGAGTCATGCGCGGCCCGGTGACACGCCGGGCGAATTCTTCGGGGCATCCATCCAAGCGGAGGCGATCCATGAACGTGCGATGTGTGATCAAGGTGATGGTGTGTGTGCTGGTACCGGCGTGGACGGTGTTTGGTCAGGAGGCGAGCGCGGAGCGTGCCAAGGCGGATCTTGATCTCAAACGAGTCACGCTGTTCTCCAGCGGCGTGGGCTACTTCGAACATGGCGGCAATATTGACGGCGACGCGTCGGTGGAGTTGCAGTTCCGCACGCCGCAGATCAACGACATCCTCAAGTCGCTCGTGGTCCAGGATTTCGACGGTGGATCCATCGACGTGGTGACCTACACGCCGCAGGATCCGCTGGAGCATACGCTGCAGAGCTTCGGCGTGAACGTCATCGATAACCCGTCGCTGATCGATCTCTTCAAGAGCCTTCGCGGCGAGCCGATCGCGATCGCCGGCCCGCAGAAACTGGACGGCATCATCTACGGGACGGAACTGGTGGAGACGCGGGTCGGCGAAGAGGTCGTGACGCGCGACATGCTGAACGTGCTCACCGACCGGGGCCTGATCCAGTTCGACATCACGGAACTGGAAGGCGTGAAGCTCAAGGACGCCAGGACGCAGGAAGAGTTGAACAAGGCGCTGGCGGCGCTGGCCAAGGCGAACGACCAGGACAAGAAAGGCGTGACCATCGACTTCAGCGGTCAGGGCATGCGCCGCGTGCAGACCTCGTTCCTGCTGGAGACGCCGGTATGGAAGACGAGCTACCGGCTGGTGCTGACGGATGACGAGAAACCGTTTCTGCAGGGCTGGGCGATCGTGGAGAACACGACCGACGAGGACTGGGAAAACGTGCGCCTCTCGCTGATCTCCGGCCGGCCGATCTCGTTCCGGATGGACCTTTATACGCCGATTTACCTGCAGCGCCCGGTGGAGGATCTGGAACTGTACGCCTCGCTGCGAGCACCGCAGTTCGAAACGGCGCTGGGCGAAGTTGAAGAACGCTTCGCCGGCGGCATGGGGGGATTCGGCGGCGGTGGGGGCGCGAAAGCAGGGAGAATGCAAAGGGCGATGGCCGAAGATGCGGACGGTGATGGAGCTCTGTACAGGAAGAGTCGAAGCGGGAATGTCCCGGCGCGTGCAGCGATGCAGCTCGGCGGGCAAGGCGTAGCATCGGTCGCGTCGGCGGCGGATGCGGGGGAACTCTTCGAGTACGCCATCGATCCGCCGGTCTCCATCCGCCGACAACAGTCCGCCATGCTGCCCATCGTCAACGCGAGCGTCGATGGCGAGAAGGTCAGCATCTACAGCCCGCAGGCGCATCCGAAGCATCCGCTCAACGGATTGAAATTCACCAACGCCACCGAGCTCAACCTCATGCAGGGGCCGATCACCGTCTTCGATGACGACACCTACGCCGGTGATGCCAAGCTGCCCGATCTCAAGCCCGGGGAGGATCGCTTCCTGGCCTATGCCCTCGACCTGGCGACGGAAGTGTCGCAGGAGGGCAAACCCGTCCCGACGCAGATGATCGGCATCCGCATTCGCAAGGGCGTCATGACGCGCACGCGCAAGGAGTTCGACGAGCGCACGTACACGGTCAGGAACAAGTCGGAGAAGGATAAGTCGATCATCCTCGAGCAGAGCTACGGCCGGGGCTGGAAGATGCTTGAACCCGAAGAGCCGTACGAGCGGACGGAAGACAAGCTGCGCTTCAAGGTCGACGTCGAAGCGGGCACGTCGGAGAAACTCACCGTACGCCTCGAGCACGTGCTCTCCGAGACGGTGGTGCTGACCAGCGCCGATCTCAAGACGATCCAGCATTATCTCTCGAGTTCCGGCAGCGTCATGACCAAGGAGATTCGCGACGCCCTGGAAGACCTGGTCGCCCGCCGCAACACGCTGGACAACATCGTGCAGCGGCGCGAAGCGACCGAGCGCGATCTGAAAGAGGTCATCGAGGAGCAGGCCCGCGTGCGACAGAACCTGACGGTGCTGGAGCGCAACACCGACGCGTCGCGCCGGCAGTTGAAGAAGTTCGACGATCTCGAGACAAGGATCGAGACCCTGCGGAGTCAACTCGCCGAATTGCGCGAGGAAGAGGCTCAGAAGCGGCGTGATCTCGAGAATTACCTGCAGAACCTGACGCTCGGCGGATAAACCGCTACCCTCGTCATCGTGATTCTTCGCGTGGGAGGCCCAGGGGCGTGCCCTTTCTCCGATGGGCCTCTCACGCGTTATGCATTGGGAGAATCTCATGCGAATCGTATCGCTTCTGCCGGGAAACACGGAAATGGTCTGCCTGCTGGGGCTGCGCGATGCGCTGGTGGGCATCTCGCACGAGTGCGATTATCCCGATGACGTGGCATCGCTGCCGCGCGTGACGCGCAGTCGCGTGGACGCCGGCCGTTCGCAGGGCGAGATCAACACGCAGGTGGCGGAACTGAGCCGCGCGGGCCACGCGCTGTTCACCGTCGACGAAGAGTTGATGCGCGAACTGGAGCCCGATCTGATCCTGACACAGGCGAAGTGCGACGTCTGCGCGGTGGATGTGGACGAAGTGACCGCGCTCGTGCACCGCCTCTGGCCGGAATCACCGCCACAGGTCCTCTCGTTTCAGCCGTCGTCGGTGTGGGATGTGCTGGCGGACGTTTACACCGTGGGAAACGCGGCGGGTGTGGAAGCGCGGGCGCGCCAGGCGGTGCGCGGACTGAGCGAGCGGAGCATGCAGGTGGCGGCGCAGGCCGCGGAATGCCCCGTGGCGGAGCGGCCGGGCGTGGTATTCCTCGAGTGGATGGATCCGCCGATGAGCTGCGGAAGCTGGCAGCCGGAGATGGTTCGCCTCGCGGGCGGACGGTGTCTGCTCAGCAGGGAGTTTGCCAAGGCGCGATGGGTCACGGCGGCGGAGCTGACCCACGCGAACCCGGAGGTTCTGATTCTCGGCGCGTGCGGTCGAAGCCTGGAGCAGAACCGCGAAGCGACGCGCGACTGGTACGCCCAGGGCGGACTGGCGGGGCTGAGCGCGGCGCGTGAGGGACGCGTTTATGTCGTCGACGGGCATCACCTCTTCAATCGTCCGGGGCCGCGCCTCGTGGACAGCCTGGAACTGCTGGGCGCAATCGTGCGTGGGGATTCGCTTGATGCGTGGGAGCGGGCGGGTCTGGCATGTCGCTTCACGTTCTGAAACGGCGCGGTGCATCACGAAGGGGTGATACTGAGGATTTGCCACAAAATGCACAGAAGACACATAAGTTGAATTGGCAGATGGCAGGAACACATCGGAAATCCGTACCAAGACAATCAACACGAGCAATCCCCCTCAATCAATCGTATTGAGGATTTCCTTTGCCTTTCTTGTTTTGTGATCTTTGTGCTTTTTGTGGCTATCCCATCTCTTTCGCGTGATGCTCGTAGCTGGCCCCACCGCATGCACGATTAGAGCAAGCCGGCGCCGAAGCCCGAGTCGTCATCGTCGTCGTTCGCGGCCGCGTCACTCGGGGGCTCGGCGGGTTGGGGAGGCTCGGTCTCTGCGATTGGCGCGGACTCGGCAGGCGCATCTTCAACAATCGGAGGAGGCGCCGGCTCGTCCCGCGGTTTGCGTTCCGGCCGTTCGTCCCGTTCACGCTTCTTTTCGCGCGGGGGCTGAGGATCGCGCCGCCCCTTGGTCGATCCACGGCGGCGAGGACGCGAGGACTCTTCGATCAGACCTTCGCCGAATCCCGAATTGCTCTCGACCGGCTCATCCTCGGGCTCGAAGGTTCCGGGTTCCGCCTCGGCCGCTTCCACGGGTTCCGGGTCGTCTTCCGGTTCGGGCTCGGGCGTACGCGGCTCATGGCGTGGCCTGCGTTCCGACCGGCCGCGACGATCGTGTCGCGTGGACGCTTCACGCTTCAGGTCAGCGATCAACTCGTTGTAATCCCCGAATGATTCCGACTGCTTCCTTCTGCGTCGTTCGTCGCGTGGGGCGGCATTCTCTTCTTCATCCTCGATTTCCGGGTCAGTGTCCTCCGCGTCGTCACCGTTACGTTCGAGCACTTCGTCCTCGTCGTTGGGAGCCTCCTCGAAACCGACGGAGTCCTTCTTCGGGGCGTCTTCGTCGTCGCCATATTCGTCTTCGTAGTCGTCGAAACTGACGGGCTGATAATCGGGACTCTTGGAGCGCTCCACCTCTTCTTCGTAGGCTTCAATCACACTGCGTTGAATGCGCTCGCGGCACTCGGCATTGATCGGGTGGGCAATGTCGGCATGGAGTTTCGCCCGCCCGTCGTGATCCTTGGGCGCCCGGTTCTCGTTCAGCCGTTGCCCGCAATCGTTGCAGAAGCGAGCTCGAAGATGATTCTTGCAGCCGCATTTTGAACAACGGTCCGAGAGCTTGCGCGAGGGCATGGCCACGAAGACGCCGCTGACCCCGTCGATGATCTTCAAGTCGCGGATAACGAAGTCCCCGTCCAGGGTGACGCTGCAGAATGCCCGCAAGCGTTCGCTCGATCGTTCCACCAGTTTGACTCGAACTTCGGTGATGTCCATCGTTGCTACCTCCTGTCCAGCCGGCCCTTGCCGTTCCAGGTGTTCATGTCCAGTTGTCGCTCTTGCCGTGTTCCCATGCGTTGCTCAAATCCCGTTGCATCCCTTCACTTCAACGTGGTGCCTCGGTCGACTCGACTTGGCCGATGGCGTCCGCCCTCGCGTCAGGGGAAGAGGCGGAGTACACCCGTACGCATCGAGTATCCACCGGAAGTCGTGATCGGCACAGGGTCTCGAAGTTCTGTGCTTCTTCCTTCTCGTCGAATGCCGTAAACAGGCTCGATCCGCTCCCGGACATCCGGACGGGGCGCGCCGCCAGATGCTGCGTCTCGGCCATCATGGGTCCCAACTCCGGGCAGACCCGCAACGCCGGCGTCTCGAGCATGTTCGTCAGGCGAGCCATCCAGTCGGACGCTCGGGTGACCGGTGAAAGGTCGAGATCGTGATCGGGCGGAGGTTCCCCGGTCTCGGACCACGTTCGATATACCTCCGCCGTGGAAATCGAGAACGCTGGCAGGATCAGCACGATCCATCCGTCCCAGGGCAGACGGACGCGCTCGAGCCGCTCGCCGCGTCCACGCATGAGGACCGACTCTCCCGCCAGAAAAAGGGGCACGTCACTGCCGAGTGCCGCCGCCCAGGCCGCCCATTTCGAATCGAGGTAGTTGAGATCGTACAGTCGCTGAAGCGCCGTCAAGGTGGTGGCGGCGTTGGAACTCCCACCTCCCAGCCCTCCACCGAGAGGGACACGTTTTGTCAACCGAATGGAGAGATGAAAGCTGCGGCCGGTCTCCTGCTCGAGAAGCCGAACCGCGCGGAAGATGAGATTATCTTCATTCGACGGTACTTCGGGATGATCACACTCCAGATGGATGCCTTTCGGCATCGCGTGGCGATCCAGCGGCTGGAACTCCAGATCGTCGTAGAGTGTCACCGGCGAGACCAGGGATTCCAACTCGTGGAAACCATCGCTCCGCTTGCCGAGGATCCGTAGATCCCAGTTGATCTTTGCGGGAGACCGGAGCCGTAGTTGCTGAGTGGCCAAGTGCTGACTCGCTGTAGTGTTCAAAATCGGGCAGCCCGAAGGGAGCACGTATTCCCTGCCGCTCGCATCGCTTCACGACGGACCGACACACTCGATGGGCGGACGGGACGGAACCAAGAAGGGAAGGTGGCGTGAAGATGAATTCAAATCGCGGCATGCCCGCGGTGCTCAACTGCCGATAACGTCCAACTCGGTGCGTCTCATGGTGTCGCGGCCAATCGAAATTGCCGGTTCATTGTAACATAATCCCAGCCCAATACGAAGTTTAGATTATTCTGAGGCGGATGCAATGTCAACACATGCTTCGGGCCATTCTGGGATCGTGATTCCGGTGTGTCCGGTAATGCCATCCAGAATGACCGTTGCGGATACGGTGACGACACCCCCGGCTGGGGTGTCTGGATAATTAGCTCATGCCCCCTGGGGGGCGTGACGATGCTCCCTCATGAGGGGCGAAGTCGCCTCAGACAGGAGCATCCGCGTCATGTCGGTCACCATCATCTGTCCCAACCTGAAATGCCGGGGTGTGCTGCAGGTCCCCGACAACATGCGCGGCAAGATCGTGCGCTGTGGAAAGTGCGGTAAGAACTTCAACGTCCCGGCTCCTGCGCAAGAGAAACCCGTCGCGGCTCCCGAGGAAGATCTGTCCGACGCCTCTTCTTCCCGAAGCAAGTAATTTCCCTCAAAAGCAAATCGGGTCCCGATCACCTCCCGTCCATGGCCTCCAGGCATCTCTTTTCCTAACATTTGTGTATTGCAACGCGCGAAAATAGCTTCGGCGCTGACATCTGCATGACCACTGAATAATCTGGAGCGAGGTCCATGATGACAATGAATCATGCGTACGTCTGGTTCGCGATCGTGCTCGGCAGTGTGGCCGGCGTACAGGGACAGACCGAAGAGTCTGCGACCCAGCCGGTGAGCCTGAAGATCGCCACGCGCGAAGTGCCCCCCTTCGTCATGAAGACCGAGGAAGGCGCCTGGCAGGGTATCAGCATCGATCTGTGGAACGCGATCGGGACGGAGCTCGGCGTGACCTGGGAGTACGAGGAGGCGGAACTGGACGAGATGCTGGACGGCGTCGCGTCGGGGGAGTTCGACGCGGCGGTGGCCGCCCTGACCATGACCGCCGAGCGCGAGGTCCGTATGGACTTCTCCCACCCGTTTTACAATTCTGGTCTCGGCATCGCCGTTCCGGGCAAGCCCGCTTCGGGATGGAGCCGCATCGTCAGCCGGATCTTCTCGTTGGAATTCGCCCAGGCGGTCGCCGCGCTGGGCGCGCTGCTTCTGGGGCTGGGCTTTCTGGTATGGGTTTTCGAGCGTCGGCGCAACGCGGACCAGTTCGGCGGATCCGTGTCGAAGGGGGTGCTCTCGGGATTCTGGTGGTCGGCCGTGACCATGACCACAGTCGGCTATGGTGACAAGGCGCCGGTGACCGCCGGCGGAAGGCTGGTCGCGCTCGTGTGGATGTTCGCCAGCATCATCATCATCTCCGGTTTTACCGCCGCCATTGCCTCCGCGCTGACCGTCTCGCAACTGGCCACGGGCATTCAAGGCCCAGACGACCTCCCTGGCAAACGGATCGGGACGGTCGTGGATTCCACCAGTGCCGCTTATCTCCGGGGCAAGGGGGCACGCCTCAAGTCGTACACCACGCCCGCCGAGGCGCTCGACGCCTTGGCGGCCGGGGAAGTCGAAGCCGTCGTGTACGATAAACCCATCCTGAGCTACCTGGTCAACAACGTGATCGATGCCGACCTCCGTGTTCTGCCCGGGCTCTTCGATCCCCAGAACTACGCCTTCGCGCTGCCGACCGACAGCCCCCTTCGGGAGGAAATCAACCGGTTGATTCTTGAGCAGTTGGGCGAACCGGGTTGGAAGGACATCCAGTACCGCTACCTCGGGGAATAACGGTGCGAGGAAGGGTCACGTGGGGCCGGCTACCCGCCGATGAGTCCCATAACCTCGAGTACCCTCCGAGTCAGCGGCCACCATTCGTGATACTCGAACAGGAAGATGTTCATCGTCAGGATCTGGTAGTGGAAGTTGACCAGCCAACTGATGAACCGGTTCCCGCGGGATTGCACCAACCCATACCGCCGTAGGAATTGATACAGCCGCGTCTTCTGTTTGCCCTGCCTTCGCCAGTGTTCGTGCCACATCCGGCGTACCCCCATGCCGACCCCCTGCGACAGCCCCCACACGATGTACGAGAGGTACGTGCCGTGCCACACGCCGCAGAACAGAAACGTCAACACAAAGGCGGCGAAGTAATGCATTCGCTTTCGGATGAGCGGCAGGAACAGGTAATCGTGCAGCCAGGAGCCCAGCGTGATATGCCATCGCCGCCAGAAGACGTCGATGCTCGGCGCGCTCCAGCAGTAGTTGAAGTTGTCCGGCAATCGATACCCCATGAGATACCCCATGGCGATGCTGAGATCGGTGTACGCGCTGAGCCAGAAGAAGAAGGGGAAGGGAGCGGCGTAGAGCTGGACGATCAGGCTGAGGGCGGGAATGCGATCGGGATGATCGAGCCGCGTCTCGGGGGGAAACGTCTCCAGCAGGAACGCCATGGCCCAGAGGCGCAGCCCGGCGGTCAGCACGCGCCCCCCGGCGGCGAGAAAGCGCGCATGCTCGAGCGGCCTGCGGTGCAACTGGTCGGTGAACTCGGGGAAGCGCTGGATCGGGCCCATACGCATCGTCGGGAGGAAAAGAAGGTAAGCGAGGAAATCCAGACGGGAGGGCACGGAATAACGTCCGCCGGCGACGTCGGCGAGCACGTGGTACGTCCGCAGGAAGACATAGGCGATGCCCGCCCAATGCAGATAGTGAAAGTAGAGCGGTGTCGCTTCCGGCAGCCATGGCGGTTGAGGCACCATCAGCCAGCCGAACAAACCCATTGCCAGAAGCAAGGTGCCGATCCAGCGCCGCCCGGGCTTGGCGAGGTGCTGCACGATCTCGCCGCTGAAAAGCACCATGGCGGCGAACGTCAGCGCGTAGGCCGGTCCGAGCGTGACCAGCGCGAGCACGAGCGATGTCCCGATGAGATAGAGTCTTCGACTTTTCGGAGGGCATAACCAGTACCCGGGCACGAACACCAGGCCGAGGATCATGCCCATGGGGCCTTGCATCAGATCGATGTCGCCCTCGACCCAATGCAGCCATCCGTCCGGCAGCATCTCCCAACTCAAGGTGGCGGCAAGCATCGACGTGCGAATGACCTCATCAGTGTTCACGCAGGAACCAAGCCGGATTGCCGACTCATGCGGGTCGGATATAATCGCCCGCACGGCAAAAACGCAAGCCTGATCGCACCCCGGGTGTACCGACGAGCCCGGCCGAAGGAAGAGGTTTTTCAGTTATGGCTCATACGGTATGTCTGATCGCGGGGGACGGCATCGGGCCGGAGGTGACCACTGCCGCACGCGAAGTGATCGAGGCGTCGGGCGTGGACATCGACTGGGTCCCGCTTCCGGCGGGGCAGACCGCCCACGAACTCTACGGCAACGTCCTCCCCGAGCGCACCATCGCGGGGATCCGCGGTCACGGCATTGCCCTCAAGGGTCCCGTGACGACCCCGATCGGTCGGGGACACACCAGCGTCAACGTCGCCCTGCGCAAGCGCCTCAATCTTTACGCCGCCGTGCGGCCGGTCCGCACCATGCCGGGCGTGAAGACGCGCTTCGACAACGTCGACATGGTCATCATCCGCGAGAACACGGAAGGACTCTATTCGGGGATCGAGAACGAAGTCATCCCGGGCGTGATCCAAAGCCTGAAAATTGCCACGCGCGACGCCTCCCTCCGCATCGCCGAATTCGCCTTCAATTACGCCGTCGAGCGGGAACGCAAACGCGTCACCGTGTTCCACAAGGCGAACATCATGAAGATGTCCGACGGGCTTTTCCTCCGCTGTGCCGGCGAGGTACACACACGCTACGCCGACAAGGTCGAGCACAACGCGCTGATCATCGACAACGGCTGCATGCAGATGGTCAAGGATCCGACGCAGTTCGATATCCTGCTGCTGGAGAATCTCTACGGCGATATCATCAGTGATCTGGCATCCGGTTTCGTTGGCGGGCTCGGCGTTGTTCCGGGGGCCAACTTCGGCGACCACTGCGCGGTCTTCGAGCCGGTGCACGGTTCCGCGCCGGATATCGCCCGGCAGGGTTTGGCCAATCCCCTGGCGTGCATTATGAGCGGTGTCATGATGCTGAACCACCTCGGCGAGACCGATTCGGCTACGCGGATCCGCGAGGCCTACGATGCCGTGCTCGCGGAAGGAAATCCTGAATCGCTCACGCGCGACATCGGCGGCACGGGAACGACGACGTCCTTCACCCAGGCCGTGATCAAGGCAATGAAGTGAGCCCCACCCATTCATGACCGATACGCCTGACAGATTGATCGTGGGAACGCGCGGGTCGCTGCTGGCCAGGGCTCAGACGGGCTGGGTGGTCAAGCGGATCCGTGATGCCAACCCCGGCCTGCAGGTCGATGTCGAGATCATCTCCACGCGAGGCGATCGCGAACAGAACAAGCCGCTCCCGGAGATCGGAGGCAAGGGGCTCTTCACCGAGGACCTGGAACGTGCCCTGCACAAGGGGCGTATCGATGTGGCGGTCCACTCCGCCAAGGATCTCCCGACGGATCTGACGGAGGGACTGGCGATTCTATGCGTGCCGACGCGCGAAGATCCGCGCGATGCCTGGATCGCCGGGGATGGGCAACCCTTTGTCGACATCAAGCCGGGCAGTCGCGTCGGGACCACGAGCCTGAGGCGCCAGGCGCAACTCCGCATGATCGTGCCCGACCTGGAATTCGTGCAGCTTCGCGGCAATGTGGATACGCGCATCCGCAAGATTCAGGAGGGGCAGTGCGAGGGGGCGGTGCTAGCGATGGCGGGTTTGAAGCGCGTCGGCATGGCCGAGCACGTGACGCATCCCTTCGAATCGGCGGTGATGGTACCCGCGCCGGGGCAGGGAGCACTGGCCATCGAGGGCCGCGAAGGCGACAGTCGCGTGGCGTCGCTCCTGGCCGGAGTCCATGACGAAGCCACCGCTCTCGAACTCGCCATGGAGCGGCGCATCCTGACCGCCCTCGACGCCGGGTGTCACGCCCCGGTGGGCATCCATGCGCGTGTGGACGGGGAGCGATTGTCGTGCGAAGTGCTGGTCAGCGAACCCGGCGGGCGACGAAGTCTTCGTCACCGCGTGGTGGGTCGCGCGGATGATAATCACGAGGCGATGGCCGACGGGATGATCGCCTCGCTGCGCGCCGGCGGGGCCGAGGCCATCATCGCAGCCAGTCGGCAGGAATATCAAGCGGGAGAGGGTGAGCAGACATGAACAGCGACAGAATCAGACGGCATCGACGAAACGCGGGATCGACGCTCTTGACCGCCGCCATCTGTTTGACGGGGTTCAGCGCGACGGGGTGCTCTCAGGGCCGAGACGGCTTGAAGCGTGACGGTTCCTACGCGCGGCCGACGTACAAATGCCATTACACGGAGAACGCGCCCACGATCGACGGCCGGATGGTCGCGGGCGAATGGAAGGGGGCGGAGGTCGTCGAACTGGTCCTGACGCATACCGAGGAAGTGCCGCGGCAGGGCACCACCGCCCGCGCGCTCTGGACCGATGAGGCGCTCTACATCGCCTTCGTCTGCGAGGATGATGACATCTGGGCCGACCTGACCGAGCGCGACAGCAGCATCTACGATTCCGAGGTGGTCGAGGTCTTCATTGATGCCAACCGTGACGAGAAGACCTACGTCGAACTGGAAATCAATCCGATCAACACCATCCTGGACATGTACATTTTGAATCGCGGTCCCGGCAAGCGCTACGACGGGATGCGCGACTTCACGTGTCTCGGATTGGAGTCGACCACCCACGTGGAAGGCACGGTCGCTCCCGGCCGCGGTCTTGGCGATGCCGACGACACGCGATGGACGGTCGAGATCGCCATGCCCTTCGAGGGCTTTCCGCTGGCTGAACATCTCCCGCCTCGCCCCGGGGACATCTGGCACTGGAACCTGTACCGTATCGACCGTCCTGCCGATAAGAAACAGGACGAGTATTCGGCGTGGTCGCCCACAGGTGCGATCAACTATCATCGCCCGGACCGGTTCGGCCGGCTGCTCTTCATGCGGTAACAGGAAGCCACGACTCACATGCGAATGCCCGTCAAGACCCTGATGCGCTGGATCATTGCGGGGGGCGGCGTGCTCGTAGCGCTGGTCCTGCTGCTCGGGCCGACGTTCGTTCTTCCCGAACGCGCCCCGGACGATCTCATCCCCGAAGCGCCGCAGCGGGCCATGGCGGTCTTCGTGCTCTGCCTGTCCCTGTGGATCAGCAATGTCATCCCGCTGCCCGCCACGAGCCTGCTGGCCATCGCCCTGTTGCCGATGCTGAACGTCGTGCCGAATCAGAAGGCGTTCGGCTACTTTGGGAACCACGCCGTCTTTTTCATTCTCGGCGTCTTCATGCTTTCGTCAGCCATGATCGATACCGGCCTGTCCAAACGGCTGACACTTCACTTCATGCACCGCTTCGACAAGTCGCCCAAGCGGCTCGTCGGCGGCGTGTTGATCAGTGGATCGTTCTTCTCGCTCTGGATGCCCGAGCACGCCGTGGCGGCGATGATGTTCCCCCTCGTGCTCGAAGTCTGCGAATCGCTGCAGCTCAAGCGGCCCGGCAGTGCGTATGCCCGCACGCTCTTTCTCGCGCTCGCCTGGGGAACGGTCATCGGCGGCGTGGGCACATATCTCGGTGGGGCGCGGGCCGTGCTGGCGGTCGACCTGCTTCAGAAGTTCACCGACGTCGACGTGCCGACCTTCTTTGAGTTCGCCATGATGACCATGCCCACGGTCATCATCATGACTGCCGTGGCCTACGTCGTCATCACCTGGCGGGCCTCGATCGAAGTCGATTCCATCTCCCAGGTCACACGGATGCTGTCGAACCGCGTCGCCCAGCTCGGACCCCTGGCCGGGCGTGAAAAACGACTGGCGGTGCTGATGCTGGCCACCATACTCTCCTGGGTGTTTCTGCCCTCGATCTCGAAGGGTCTCTTCGGCCATGAAATCGGTCTCGGCGAGATCGCCCTGGCGGCCGGAGTGTCCGTTTTCGTGCTCCGAATCGCCCAATGGCAGCGCGTCCAGGATTACGTCAACTGGGGCGTGCTGGTCATGTACGGTGGGGCGGTCGCTCTCGGCTACGCCGTGGCCGAGACCCACGCCATGGAGTACTTTGCCGATCTCATCATTCCGATCATCGGCGCCAACCGCACCATCCTGATCCTAGCCACCGTGGTCATCGCCGTGCTTCTGACCGAGAGCATCAGCAATGCCGCCGTGGTGACGCTCATGCTCCCCGTCGTGTTCAGCGTGTGCGAGCGGCCCGAAGTGAACCTCTCGCCGCTGATGATGATGTACCTGGTCACGATTCCCGCCGGTCTGGCCTTCTGCATGCCCATGAGCAGTCCGCCGAATGCCATTGCGTACTCCTCCGGCTATTATGGTATGGGGACGATCATCCGCCGGGGCGTCTGGTTGAACCTGGCCTCGTTGATCGTCTTCCTGCTGGTCGCGAAACTGTACTGGCCTCTGGTCAGCGACTTCGGATTCTGAGAACGCCGGAAGGCAGCCACGGATGAATGCCGATGCACACGGATGGAATGAAGGACGGAAGAATGGCAGTCAAGCCTGACATCGCATCAATGAGTTCTGATGATAAGCGCGGATTGTTGTGTCCTGTGTTCATCTGCGTCCATCGGCGTTCATCCATGGTTCTATCCGACTTGAACTGCGGTACTGCGTGTAGAAAGGCGGGTTGACGGCGTCATGCCCGATTTGGGATTCACCATCTGGTTCACCGGTCTCAGCGGCTCGGGTAAGAGTACGCTGGCGGAGATGGCACGGGAAGAGTTGCTCGCCCGTGGGCAGCACGTCGAGTGGCTCGACTCGGCCAAGATCCGCCGCGAACTCAACCGCGATCTCGGCTTCACGCGCGAGGACATCGAAACGAACCTCCTCCGCCTCGGGTACGAGTGCAGGCTGCTCAACCGCAACGGCGTCGTGGCCCTGGTCTCCGCCATCTCGCCGTACCGCGAAACACGTGAGACGATTCGCGGCGAGATCGGACGCTTTGTGGAGGTCTATTGCCGCTGCCCGCTGGAAGTGCTGGTCCGGCGGGATGAGCACGGACTCTTCGAGCGTGCCCAGAAGGGGGAGATCCGCAACGTGGCGGGGATCGACGTCCTGTACGAGGAGCCGCTCAAGCCGGAAGTTGTCGTCGAGACCGACCGCGAAACCCCCGAAACCGGCGTCGCCCGCATCCTCAAGACCGCCGAACTCCTGAACTACCTCCCGCCCCAGAAAAAGGGCCCCGGCTACACCCCCGCCGAGGAAGAAATGATCCGCAACCGCCTCCGCGATCTCGGCTATCTGTGATCCATCAACTAACCATGCATCGCATTGTCAAGACAGCGGATAGTCTCAGTAACACTTTCACGCCTAGAGAAAAGCCGGAAGCGCGAGAAGTGGGGGACGGAAAGGAGCACCTTTGACCGTCCACCTCGATCAAATCCATATCGCACAATAGTGAATGCAGTTTTGCCCCAACCCGTAGGATGCTCTTCGACTTCGCCTTTCCTGATTGACAGACTTGACAGAATGCCACTTGCCTCTGAAAACGCAAACCGTCCCAAGCATAGTGTAAGGTCGGGCTGAATCTCACCCAATACTCTGGACCATAGCTTTCGTGCGAACTCCTTGGATTCTGCACGCCGTGGCAGTGCCTGCCAATTCGGAGATCGGAATGGGACCCATTGAGCCGAGAGAATCTCGTTTTCTACGAACTCTTCCAGGGGAATCGCACTTCCGCTCAACACATGAAGGATCTGAAATAATTTCTGGATCTGTATCTGCATCGGTGCACAGCCTGTCGGATAGTCCTTCCACTTTTCACGATAGAATGAGCTTCCGTATTCACAACTTGCTGCGGGATGGTCGGGATTGCCTCGCTGCCCTCCCGGGTTCAAACCTAGGAAAAGGAAAGGGATATTCGATCGGAACAAGCGCTTCCTGCACGTCAGAAATCGCCATCCAAGTGAATGACCAAGCCGAGCATAGGCCGACTCGATGTCACGACAGCAAGCTTGAAAAAGAGATTCGAGCATTGGGCTGTGAAGGTCTTGTGAAAAAAAGACCCGCCGACCGGCAGGACACCGATCGGCGGGCTTTATCATTTGGGCCGCTATGCAGAACGCAGCCACGTTCGCTGCATCCTACTGCAGCCACCTACAGTCTGTTCCAAGGTCCACGGATCACCTCCTTTCATCGGGCCACCTCCCGCAGCGATCGACGACCTGGCATCGATGCCACGAGCCTTGACCTGTCCACCGACCGTCGCCGGGGACACCGACGAAGACACGCGTCGCTCAAACACACGCTTGACCGCAACACGGTGCTCCGGCACGAACGCTCGAAATCCACCGGATCCAGCCCGTCGTTTAGGAACCGGCTTGCGATCCGCACGCTCGCTTTCGTTCAATTATACACCACGAATCGGTCAAGCCAAGTGATTTTCTGAAGTGGGTTTTCCAACTTTCTTCAGCGTTCCCCGGACGCCCCGGAGAAGGAACGATCCGTCCACGGAAGACACGAAAATCACGGAAGGAGAAGATGAGGAATAGCATTTCCGAGGGCGCCATACAGCCATCGCATCGCGTACTTCATACCGTACATCAGACTCTCCTGCACTTTCACCCTTTTCCGTGCTCTCCGTGTCTTCCGTGGACCGAATTCTTCCTCTCTCACTCCGTGGACGGTCGTTTCGGTGTCTCGATCTCGATCGTCTCCGGATCGAAGTCGGCGGCGGGGGGTTTCATGTTCAGATCGCGCAACCTGTCCACCAGCGTCTGGGCCACCACCAGGTTGCGGTACCACTTCCGGTTCGCGGGCACCACGTACCACGGCGCCCAGGCGGTGCTCGTCCGGCTCAGCATCGCCTCGTAAGCCCGGCGATACGCGTACCACCGCATGCGCTCCTTCAGATCCGCCGGGTTGAACTTCCAGTGCTTCTCCGGACGCTCGAGGCGCTCGCGCAACCGCTCCTCCTGCTCCTCCAGGTCGATGTGCAGAAAGAACTTCAGAATCGTCGTGCCTTCGTCCGCCAGCATCTTCTCGAAGGCGTTGATGTGCGCGTAGCGGCGGGACCAGACCTCCTCCGGCACGAGATTGTGCACGCGAACAATCAGCACATCCTCGTAGTGCGAACGGTTGAAAATCGTCATCTGCCCGCGCTTCGGCACATGCCTGTGGACACGCCAGAGGTAGTCGTGATCGAGTTCTTCCTCCGTCGGCTTACCGAATGACGCTACCTTCACGCCCTGGGGATTCACCCCGTCGAACACGTGGCGGATCGTGCCATCCTTGCCGCCGGTATCCGTCGCCTGAAGCACAACAAGCACTTTCTGCCGGCCCTCGGCGTAGAGCAGTTCCTGCAGCCGTTCCAACTCGGCGTTGAGATCCTTGAATCGCGCTTTGGCTTCGTCTTTCCCGCCGGGGCATTGCGACTTGTCTTTCGGATCCCACGCGTCGAGATCGACCTGGGTGTCCGGCTTGATGCGATAGGTCTTCATCTCAAGCTTCCTGATGCGAGGAGGATGGCCGAAGACACGAACTCATCATGATATCCCCGGTCGTCCGAAGGGGTAAACCCTAGGCAAGGGGGCGGGCATCTCTGGCATCACGACAGCGAGGAAACGCTTCCACGCGCACCGCAGGATCAAGCCCCCAGCGGTGAACATGCCCAATGATCGAAAGAAGCCGCCATCCGTTCTCGAACTGCGCCCCTTCATACCTTGAAAACATGTAACTTTATGTCCATGTCGTCAAGGCTCGTGCGGAGATTGCCTTACCGCCTCCCTGAGTGTAAACAGGGGCTCGGATTTTATCCTGACGCGTCAACGCGGCGCCGAATCGGACAACTGCCTGTTGAGCAAGACTTATGGGGTGATGGAGAGATCTCGATGAAGATAAAGGGTATCCGTATTCTGGTGGCATGGGTCGCTTTCTGGTTTGCCGGTTTCGCAAGCGCGCAGGATGAGGTCCCGAAGGAGCAGGAAGAGACCGTAGCGGAACAGCAGGAAGCGGCTGCCCAGGCAACCGCGACGGCCGTCGCCGAGGAGGAGGCGGTGGTTTCCGAATGGCGGACCCAACTGATGGAGAAACACGGATGGCTGCTCAATCCGCCCATCAGTGAGCTGAAGCTGCACCTGGCGCCGCTGACGAAGGAGGAACTCGAAGAGCGCGCCGCCGAGGCACTCGCTGCCGTTCAGGAGGTGGCACGCAAGCTGTCCGAAGATCTCATCGAACACATGAACCTCATGGAGGACGAGGACGCCGACCAGGGGGAAAAGCTGGCCATTGATAAGGGGTTGAGCAAGCGCATCGAACTCCGGCAGGACCTGATCACACGCGCCAACATCGTCTTCACCGAGCTGGACGATAAAGGCGGAGACACGACCGCGGCCCGCGGATACATCAGTGTGATCGAGAAACTCGAACCGGAAACACGCAAGACCGATGAAACCATCTCACTTTCCGAAGAGGAGCAGGAAAAACAGCGCGTGGCCGCACGGGTCGCCGCCGCCGTGGCGGACGTTCGCGCCATGCCGCCCGTCCATGAGCGTCCCGAACCGTGGACCGTCGATATTACCGAACTGGAACTCGAGCTTCAGCCTCTGCGTAAAGATCAGATCGACGAGCGCGTGCAGAAGTGGCTGGACATCCTCCAGCGCGAACTGCGGCAGCGCATCCGCATGGACATCGCCATCATGCAGACCGAGGATGAGGCGGAACGCCAGGCGCTGGCCGATCAATCCACGGCCCAGCAGGAAATCGTCAAGTCGATCGTCGAGCGCGTCAGAGCCGCGCTGATGATCCTCCAGAAGCGTGGCGGGGACGTCTCGGAGTACAACGACTATATCGCCAACGCCACCGGCCAGCGCCTGAATCTGACCAATCCGGCGGTGCTCTATGCCCAGGCCAAAGCGTGGATCCGCAGCCCGAGCGGCGGCATCAAGGTCGGGCTGAACATCCTGCAGTTCCTGGTCATCCTGCTGGTCTTCTGGATCGCCAGCCGCATCGTCGCGCGATTGCTGGTCAGCGCGCTGAAAAGGATGCCCAAGAGTTCTGGGCTACTGGTCAAGTTCCTGGGCGATATCACGCGATGGGGCATCATGATCGTGGGCATCGCGGTGGCGATCAATTCCCTCGGTGTGACCGTCGGTCCGCTCATCGCCGCCATCGGCGCGGCCGGCCTCGTCATCGGTCTCGCGCTGCAAGGCACGTTGAGCAATTTCGCCAGCGGGATTCTGATCCTGGTGACACGCCCGTTTGACGTGGGCGATGTGATCAATGCCGGCGGCGTCTTCGGCAAGGTGGATGCGATGAACCTGGTCTCCACACGCGTCCTGACCTTCGACAACCAGGTCATGCTCGTGCCGAACAACCAGATCTGGGACGGTGTCATCACCAACCTGACCGCCCTGGACACCCGGCGCGTGGACCTGACGTTCGGCATCGCCTACAACGCCGACATCAACAAGGCCAAGAAGGCACTGGAGGAGATTCTTGAGGCACATCCCATGGTGCTGGACAGTCCCGCGCCGATGATCAAGGTCAGCGAATTGGCGGACAGTTCGGTCAATCTCATCGTTCGCCCCTGGACGAAGACGAGCGACTATTGGGACGTCTACTGGGATCTCATGCATCAGGTCAAGGAGCGCTTCGACGCCGAGGGGATCGGGATTCCGTTCCCGCAGCGCGACGTGCACCTGTACACCAATGCGGTGCCGGAGCTCTCCGGCAAGGCCTGATGGACGCGGCAAGCACTGACACTCAGCTTCCGGATTCGGGAATCGGTTGCGGATCGCGCCCCTGGCCGGTCCAGAGGTGGTTGCTCGCACCGGCACCGTTCGGAATCGTGATCCCCTCATCATCAACGGCGTAGCCGAGGCTCTCGAGGCGTTGGCCCTCGACGTGACCATCGGCGAAGAGCACATTGCCCTTGCGACCGCTGTGGCGCATCTCCACGGGGGAATGGCCGAACTCGCCATCCTCGCCGGCTTTCGGGCCGAAGCGCTCGGTAGCGTATTCGCCGGCCCAGCGCGGCGGATCGAGCGTGTAGCTGTGCAACCCGTGGTCGCGGTCGGCGCCGCGGGAATCGGCGATGAAGACTGTTCGCGTGGGTTGGGTGACGAGATCTACCTTGACCGGGAAGCGCGCGTATTTATTGCCCACCTTGACGAGACTGTTACCGAGGTATTGCCAGTTCATCCCGTAGGCGCCGTTGCGCGTGCTGCGCGCGAACTCACCCTTGAGCGAGGGGCAGATGAAGTAGTCATTGGTCATGACCATGTTGCCCGCCGCCACGTTGTCCGGACTGATAACCGGTCCCACGCCATAATCCAGAAACCAGTGCCATCGAGGCTTGCTCATGCCGTAACGATTGGTGAACGTTTCCCAGGCGCCGGTGGTCTGTTGTAGACCTCTTTCAGGCGGACGGGGGGATAGCCGTTGTACTTCTCCTGGTAGAAGAGTCCCGCGTAACCCATCTGGCGGAGGTTCGAAGCGCACACCACGGACCGGGCCTGTGCCCGGGCCTTGTTGAGCGAGGGCAACAGGATGGAAACCAGGAGGGCAATGACCGCGACCACGACCAGCACTTCGATGAGCGTGAAGGCGCGGGAGGCTCTCGATCGGAAGTCGGTTCCCCATTGACGTGTTCTTCGCCCGCCAGAGGTTGACGCGACCACGGCCTTTCTGGCCGAAGACGAGAACTCAGGGCGATGCGTCGTGCGCGGGTTGAAGTGCAGGTTCCACATCAAATCAGCCTTTCCAATGAATTCCTGGGTCCGGCAAATCGAAAACCCCGGCTCGCCGGGGATTGAGACTCAGTCTCAATGTGGGCATCATAGTCGAGCTGAGAATGAGTCTCAACATCTTTCTGGGGCTTTTTCCGAGCAATCGTGGATTTTGACTTGAGGCGTACAAGGTCATTATTTATATTGCCTTGCGGTGATCGGGCGCGGTCTGCCTCTGAATTTGCGGTGTGGATTCACGTTCGTGAACGTCGATAAGAGCCTCATGTCTTTTTGTCGAGCTTTGATCGCGCGGGCGATTCTCGACTGGGCCGATAACTGTATTATTAAATCTTGGGAGGACGTCAGATGGCCAAGCATGGTCTTGTGGTTTTGTTGGTGTGCGCGTTGAGCCTGACCTTTGGCACCGGGCAGGGATGTATCCCTCCTGCCGGTGACGGCGATAACGGGGGCGGCGATAACGGAGGGGGAGACAACGGGGGCGGTGACAATGGCGGAGGCGACAGCGGCGGTGGGGACTCCAGCACACTCGGTGTTGTCTTAACCAGCATCGGCGTCCACGTTCAGGGTCGCATTTCCTGCGGAGACGACATCATCGCCTATACGGCCACTGCCAGTGATGGCACGGCCAATGGCGTGGACTACATCATTCCCGGAGCAGCCGACACCAGCGGCCGCGGCATCACCGGAGGTTCGGACTACAACGACGAGAGCTTCGTCGCGACCGGCAAGAAGATCGCCCTGGTCGGCGGACCGTCGAGCGATGACACTTTCAAAGTGAGCATCTATGACACCGACACGACCACAATCTCGGAAATCGCGCTCACGGACGTACGCGTTGCCACGATTCCGGTCGACGCCTTCGGCGCCGGCCACATTGTGGCGGATGGGGATTACGTGGCGACCCGCAACGACCCCTCTTCCGTGGATGACGGCAACATTGTCAAGGTCATTGACGTCAGCGGAAGCACGCCTTCGGTGATTTCCTTCCCGAACCCGGACGGGGTCAGCACCGGCTTCCAGGTGCCGCAGGTGCTTGTGGATGCCGATACACAGACGGTGGTGGCGGTGACGTCGTCGTCGTTCTACGTGTACGACATCACCAATCCGACGGGCACGCCCACGCAGTATGACGTGAGTGGTTCGGGTGGCATTGCCGCCGACTCGACGCCGTTCGCGTACGATAACGGCATGATCCTCTACATCGATGACACGGTGGATGAGAACACCTACTACATCGATGTGACCAGTGCTTCGAACACGCCGGTCCAGCTCAGCCAGGAAGCCGATTCGACTTCCACGCGGCTGGCGCTGTGGGGTACGGCGTACGGCTACCTGTGGAATACGCCGGCGTCAATGGGTCTGGCTGCCGCGATCGGCGAGATTCCCAACACCTCGCCCACGCTGGCCGACACGACCGACGCCAGCCTGATCCAGGAAAACTCGGCGAATCAGGGCCGCTATGGCTACGGCGCTACGCTGGCGATCGGCTCGCTCAACGGCACGGCCACCTACTTCATCGCTGGTTCCGAATCCGTCGGCACGCCTGACCCGCTGCAGTACAGCAGCACGGGCGGCCTGAACTGGACACTTGTGGCGGATCCGAACGATCCCGATGATGCACTGAAGGCATCGGACGTCGTGACCGACAGCTCCGGCGTTTACCTCGGCTTCAAGCACGGCATCGACACCGACACGATGCTGGCATACGCGATCCTGAACTGATTTCGGGAATTCGGAAGCGTAAGAACCGTAAGCAAACACGACGGCGGGAGCGCGATGACGAAATCGCGCTCCCGCCTTTCTTATCCGACACCGTCACGATGGCCCGGAAGCGTCAGATCTCTGTTCGCCGGGAAAGAAAACACCCCTACTTCTTCGAAGTGGCGCGGACCGCGCGCTCGAACGCCCAGGATCGGATCTGCGTGACCTGCTCTTTCATGGTCTTGGACAGCGGCACGATCTCCTTGAGAGCGACAAAGAGCGCATCATCGTTGACGGGTTTATCGGCGATCCGGGCGCCGGTGATGGCGGCGATGACGCACTGCTCGATCTCCGCGCCGGTCCAGCCCTCGGTGCGTTGCGCGATCAACTGCAGCGAAAGCCCTTCGAGTTCCACGTTTCGCCGCGCCAGGTGAATCTTGAAGATCTCCAGCCGCTCATCGGTATCGGGCAGGTCGATGAAGAAAACCTGGTCGAAGCGTCCCTTTCGGATCATCTCCGCCGGCAACACATCGATCCGGTTGGCCGTGGCCGCCACGAAGAGACCCGGCGGCTTCTCCTGCATCCACGTCAGGAAGTGGCCGAAGATGCGATCGAGGACGCCGGTGCTGTCCTGGTGCTCACGCGAGATGCCGTTCTCGATTTCATCGAACCAGACCACCGCCGGTGTGATTTCCTCCATCGTGCGACATGCCTCGGCGAAGAGACGTTCGGCGCTGCCCAGACCCGTCGAGAAGATCTGCGACATCTCCACGCGGTACAGCGGCAGGGAGAATACGCTCGAAACCACACGGGCACAGAGACTCTTGCCGCATCCGGACACGCCGGTCAGCAGCAGGCCTTTCGGCACGATTTCCGAAGAGAGACTTTCCTGTGACGCGAAGAGTTCCTTCCGGTGCGTCAACCACTTCTTCAGGTTGTCCAGTCCGCCCAGGGCGTCGATACCGACATCATCCGGGATGAATTCAATGAGACCCGTTTTCCGGACGAGTTGACGCTTCTCCTCCTGCAGAAAGGGGATGGCGCTGCGATCGAGTTTCTGCCCCCGCCGAAGAGCGAGATGCAAGGCGTGGCGCGCCTCATTCTCGGTCAGCCCCTGAAGCGTCCGCGCCAGCAGGGGAATGTCCTCTTCCTCGGTAGCGATGGTCTCTCCTTCGCGCGATCGGGCAGCGACTTCCCCGTGAAGGAGTCCTTCCAACTCCTCCCGTTCCGGAAGGGGGAGCTGGACATAAGCGAGGTCGTGCTCGAGATCTTCGGGCAGGTGCTTGACCGGCGAGCTGATCAGCACGGTGCGAGGCGGTTGGCGGCAGGCGAAATAGGCGTCGCGCAATCGCCGACGAATGGCGGCGTCCTGCATCGGCCCGTGAAAGTCTTTGAGTACGTAAAGCCCCGGCTTGTCGAAAGAGACGATGTGGTTCAGCGCCTCCATCGCATCCAGCGGCTCGGCGGTCTCACCCTCCGGTTGGCGAAGACCATCAGTGAGGCTCCATGTGAAACACGACGAAGACGCCAGGTTCCTCTCTTCTGCCAGTTGCCACGCCAGGCGCAGCAGCCGATTCTCGTCGCTGGTCTGGACGTAAATGATCGGGCGTCCCGAATCCAGCAACGTTCGCAAGAGTTCGAGACTTCTGTTGTCGGTTGAGATCGCCACGTCCACGCGCCTCCTGATCCAAGGAAAGGCAAGGCTCCCCCTTAAGGGAGATGAAATCCGCTCACTGGGATCATTGTACCCGGCGTGTCGGAATTCGTGGCGAACTCGGGCGAAAACATTGCACGGTCGGCGTGAACCGCCCGATGAGGAAGGCCGAGAGTAAAAAAAGAAGGACCCCGCGGGCGGAGGTTATTGAGCGGAACGCCGCGCGGGGCCGAAGAAGTGAAGTCTGTCAGTGATCTCGATGTCCGTCAGATCTCGTCTCATCCTCAGCCCGCCCGGTGGCGGGGCGTGGTCGATGAGCAAGTTCATGCACAATGAATCCGCTATCTCAAATCCCCCAATGGGGGAGGTTTTTCACAAAAGGCTGAAGCGAACGGGCATGGGTCCGCTCCAGCCACGCATCGGGATGCCCCAGTCAAGGGGGAAGTATAAAGCTTCTTTCCCGCCTCTCCTCCAAGCTCCCTTTTCTCCTCCGAAGGATGGAAAGTATCGCGTGACTGTTAGCCGGGTATTCAGGTCGCAGCAGGTTTGTATGAAACTCACCGCTCGCAATGCGATCGTCCGTATCAGAACGGCAACATTGAAAACGGAGCGGCGGATTCTCGTCGCTTCGTGGCGAAGTCTTTGTTCAAAGTGGGCGGAGTTCGGAGATCACCCCAACGGATCAGGGCGACAGGCAGGTCGGGCTGGATACGACGCCTTCGCCGGACAGGCATCCCAGGAAGCCCAGAAGATCGTCCTCGTCGATATCACTGTCGGGCACATTCCCTGCTCCCTCGACGTCCATGCACTCGCAGATTGTGGGCAGTGATCCGTAGAGATTCTGTGGATCGTCAATGCCGGTGTGGCACTGCTGAAAGACTGCGAAGTCCTTCATGTCCACATCGCCATCACCGTCACTGTCGACCGAGGGGGAGAAACAGTTGCCGACGACCAGCGACACGGTGATGGTATCGTTGCCGTCCAGAACCCCGGTGCCCGAACCGGACTGCGTCAGATCGAGATTATCGACGGTCACCGTTCCCGAGTAACTGCCGGGAAACGCGGAATTGACCGGGAGCGACAGTTCGAGTGTGGTTGAGCCGGAACCGTACGTGAACGCGTTGTATCGGCCGTCAAGATTGCAGGTAACGTCACCCGTCGAAGTCACTTCGAAGTAGGTGGGATCCGTACCGATCTTGTTCAGTGTCACGTCGGGAATGGGGGGAACAGGCGTACCCACCGGTATCGAGCCGAGATCGATCACGAGGGTCGAGGCACCGTCGCTCGGTACCGCACCGCCGACGTAGATCCTGCTGTCATTCGCGCCGTCTCCGAAGATCGCCCATACGTACTCCGGGTGATCAATGAACGGGTTGCGGTTGCCCTGGTAGTATGACGGATTGGCTGACTGGCTGAAGATGTTGTGGTTCCGCCGGCGCTCATGCGCGGAAGGAACGTCCCGGTAGTGCCACAGCAGGCAGGAGGCGAGATCACCGCCGTAATAGATATCGCCGGGTCCGGTGCCATGGCTTCCATTGCGCAGTTCGAGATCCATGGTATTTGACTCGTTCCCATCGTAACGGACCGCCATGTAGAACATCGTCCGACTCGCATCGCCGGTGTCATCACCGAAGTCGGGATCGGGCTGATCGTTATCGCCCGGGTAGAAGTAGGATCCCGGCGAGCTGTAGCTGCCGCTGCTGGTCGTCGTGCCGTACGCATCATTGCCACGCAGGCTATTGATGCTGGGATTGCAGGGGGCGAGTTGGAAATGATCGTTGTGGTCGAGATTGGAGGAGCCGTCACTGCTCCCGAGGCCCCAGCTTCTCGGCCAACGGTGCTCGCGGTTCCAGATCGTGCCTCCGGAACTCCACGCGCCCTGTACACTGGCCCCGTTGTACGCAAGGATCACCCTGCTTGCATTGTTCGGGTCGCGATCGACCACCGGCAGGGCGTACTTGGCATCATCGTAACTGTGGGAGCGATGTCCGGAGCCATTGGGTGCGAAGGTGCCGCCGGGGCCGGTCCGCGAGGTCCAGTAATTGTCCGAGATGATCAAGTGCAACTCATTCTTCAGTGTGCCGGGGTTGCCCGTGACCGTCGTGTAATAATCGGACGGGGGATCGTACGCATCGGCAAGAACATGCCCCCCGGCCGCGAGGCTGCACCCGATCAGTAGCGTGGTGAAGGCTTTTCGGGCGCGCATCGCCACACGCATTAAACTCCTGCTCCTCATGAGCCGTGTCCTCCAGATCAGATGCTCCGCGATTCAATCCGACCATGATAACGGAAACTGGTCTGAAAGAGGAAGGGAAACATGACCAGCGCCGGCATTATTCACAGGCCATCGGAGAATGGCCGGGACTCGCAGCGCTAGGGTGTGACGTCGGGTCGCAGCACCACAAGTCCCCAAAGCGGGAATTGCTCGATGGCAATCTCGGAACGCGCTTCGCGAGTTGTCACGTCGAGGCTCCGCGAAGGATGGCCAGGCAGCAGCAGGGCGGCGCGTGAAGGCCGGTCGCCGAACACGGTCGACCGCCGCCAGGACAATCGGAAGCTTTGCGGCCGGTCCACGGTGTTGATGAGATGAATGACCACGGGGGCATCCGCCTCACCGGGGCGGACCCGCGCGAAGGCGGCCACGTTCGCGGCGCCGGCGATGGCGAGCGGTGGTTCGGGGTATCGGTCATCGTGCATGTCGGGCCCGATGGCGGCGGCGTCTTCGTAGCCATCGAACAGCACCGCGTGCTCGCGCACGAAGCCGTACAGGTCGGCATATTCTTCAGGCTTACCGAAATAACGCTCTGAACCTTCCGGCGTGGACTTCAGGTACACGTCCCACGGCACGATGAGATGTCCGCCGTTCGCGTAGCACGCTGCGATGACACGCCGCGTTTCGCGCACATCGGTGGAAACAAACGTGAAGATCTGCGCCTTGCCGCGCTGGCGTGCTTCGATCAGTTTCTCACGGATGCGGGCGGGGTGAGCATCGCGGTGCGGCAACTCCGCCATCCCCATGTCGAAGAGATGATACGGAAAGCTCCACCGTCCGCCGTAGTTGTTCGAACTGATGGGAAAGCGGCGACCGGCGTGCTTGAAGAGCGCGGACCACATGTCCTCGTAAAATCTTTCCACGGAACGTCTCTGGAACTCGGCGAAGAGCTTCTTGAGCCGGCCGCCGTCCCACTTGCCGTAGTCATCCCCGACCGGTGCGTTCCTGCTTCGCAGGTGCTCACCGTAATTGAAGCGATCGAGATCCTCGATGCCGAGGGCTTTGCGTTCTTCCGCATCGATTTCATCCTGGAGGAACGCGGTGAATCCGGTCATGCAATGCGTGCAGAAACAACCTCCCCAGTTGACGGCCGTCCAGTTGTTCCCGGGGTCATCGGTCTGAATGGAATCGGCACCGAGGTCGGCGAAGTGCTTGAGCCTGGTCAGGTACGACTGGCGGTAGTCCGGACAATTGACACATCCCCAGCTCGAGTTTTTCCACATGCGCATCCAGGGGGCGGTGATGATGCCTCCATTCAAGTCCAGGATGCGTCCCCGCCGCTGTTTCTCGCGAAGGTCGCCCACGAATGCGGACGTATTGATCGCCGGGCAATAGGTCATGCCGCGTTTCTTGATCTCGGCAAGGAACTTTTTATCCGTGATGTACGCCCATTCCAGGCGCGTGGCGTGGAAGGCCTTCATGGCCTCGAGCGAGTCGTGCGGGTCGTCCTTGCCCCGGGGATGAACCCATCGGCTTGAAAAGCAGACGTCGGCGTACCCGGGCGCCCCGGCCGGACGGGTGGCAGGCTTGGCGACGTCGATCAGTTTCGGGTCCCCGCCGGCGGCGAGCAGCGCGTGCGGCCCGATGACCAGGATCAGGAAGCATGCGGCAAGAGTGCTCGTTCTGTCAACCATGAGATGCGTTCCTTTGATCTTGAAGCGGCAGTGAGGATAACATCGCCATTTCACCGGGACAATCGAAATCCTTCGGGAAGGAATGACCATGGATCGTACCTTAACTTGCCGGGCCGGCCTGCTCATCGCCGCAACCATCCTGCCCCGGATGGCCTCCGCCGGGCCGCTGGAGAATCTCTACGAAATGCGCGACGCCCGGACGCGCCGCGTCTCCAGTGCGGATGCGAATTGGCAGGACGGCAATGGCGACGCCCGGACGTTGCCGGTCGGCGAGACGCGTCTGATTGCCGACGTCGACGGCCCGGGCATCATCCGCCACATCTGGTTCACGTTCTACGGGCACGATCCGAAGCAGGGACGCGGGCTCGTACTGCGGATGTACTGGGACGGCTCGGACATTCCGGCGGTGGAATCGCCGGTGGGGGATTTCTTCGCCGTCGGGCATGGCGCGCTGCGCAAAGTGAACTCGCAGGTCGTCAGCGTCAGCTCGGAGGCACGGGCATTCAACTGCTACTGGCCGATGCCGTTCCGCAAGCACGCGAAGATCACCATCACCAATGAATCCGAGCATCACGCCGGCGTGTTCTGGTACGTCGATTACGAAGAAGTGGACGCGCTGCCGGACAGCGCGGCGTACTTCCATGCCCAGTACCGCCAGGAGTATCCCGCGAAACCGGGCGACTACCTCATCCTCGACGCCGAGGGGCGAGGCCATTACGTCGGTACCGTCCTCTCGACCCGGTTTCGATCCACCGGCTGGTACGGTGAGGGCGACGATCGCTTCTTCATCGACGGCGACACCGAGCCGACACTCAGCGGCACCGGCACGGAGGACTACTTCTGCGACGCGTGGGGCTTTCGCGCGTTCAACCGTCCGTACTACGGCGTGACGATCTGGGACGGTATCGACATCGCCGATCGCGTGACCGCCTACCGGTGGCACGTGCCCGATCCGGTCCATTTCAAGAAGTCGCTCAAGGTGACCATCGAGCACAAGGGCGTCATGCCGGATCAGACCGGGGCGTGGTTCACGAACTTCCACGAGCGGCCTGATCTTATCAGTTCGGTGGCGTACTGGTACCAGACGGGCAGGGCGAAACGCTTCGCCGAACTCCCCCCAGCCTCCGAGCGGACCGTGCCGTATATCAACGTGGAACTGGACGATCCGAAGGTGGTCACCGTCACGCCGAAGAACACTGGATTGACGGTGCAGCGTGGGACCTATCTCGGCGGGCGACAGTTGCTCGGTGTGTTCAAGAGCCCCGGCGGTAAGCTGGTGTACCCGTTCACGCTGGAACGTGACATCGAGGGGTACGCCCGGTTGCACGCCAACACGTCGTGGGACAACGGCATCTGGCGCGTCTCACTCAACGGCAACAAGCCGCACAAGATCGATACGCTGGACCTCTATCGCCCGGTCGTCGAAGGCGTGGAGATCCAACTCGGGCATGTCGACCTGAAAGCGGGCAAGCATCAACTGGAGTTCGAATGCCTCGGCAAAGACCCGGCGTCGAAGTCGTATCATCTGGGCATCGATGCGTTCATCATCGAAGAGGTCGAGCCGTTTCACGTCGTACGGGAGTTGGACGATGCGAAGGAAGAGTAGCGTAGGGCGGTTCGCACTGCTGGTGGCCGTGGTGCCGGGGCTTAGGGTACCCACGGCATTCGCCGACGATCTGCTCTGGATCCAGAAGGACGAACTGCGCCAGGTCAAGCGGCGGATCCGCGACGAGTTCACGCTGCGCGAGGTGCCGGAAGACGCCCCGGGCAAGCGGGAGTACCTCGACTGGCTGGACGGCGAGGTCGATGACCTGCTCGCGAAGGAGGGCGGTTACTGGTCGGAGTTCGACTCGGTGGATCACCCCGCCATCTCGCATCACGCCAAGGCCTTCTACCTGCCGTCTCTGCTGACCCGTGCCTGGTTCACGCCCGGCAGCCGCCATCACAAGAGCGAAGACGTCTGGGCGGCCGTTGAAGCCGGACTGCGTCATTACCTTCAATTCGCTCATCCCGATCTGCCGGACAAGAAGCCGCACAACTGGTGGGCGTGGGACATCGGCATTCCCACGCATCTGCTCGATGTGCTGATCCTCGGGCAGGGGAAGATGTCGCGCGATCTGTTCACGCGGGAAGTGGCAACCGTCGCGCATCTGCTCGAGCTCGAAGACGAGATCAGCGAAGAGGGCTCCTGGATCCGCTCCGGCGATCCAGTCAGCGGCAGGACCGACATGAACCGGCTGTGGCGCGCCCAGTTGCGCATGCGCCTCGGCGTGCTGGTGGGCAATCCGCGCGTGGCGGGGACGTGGAGCGAGAGGGCGTTCGGCGAGATGGTCGCTCCCGGCGTGGGTTCGTGGCAGTCGGATGGAAGCTACAAGTTCCACGGCCAGTGCCCGATGTGGGCGTACGGGCGCGGCTTCATCCACGACTATGCTTGGCTGCTGCAGCGCTACCGCGGGACGTCCTTCGGCCCGACCGACGCGCAGCTCGACCACTACGCCGCCATGCTGGAAGGGTACGTCAACGGGTTTCTCTATCGTGGGCGGATCAACCCCGCCATGATCGGCCGGGAGATCTCGCGCGGCGAAAAGATCCATTACAACAGCTACCTTCCCTACGCATTGGCGGTGATGTCGGTGACGGATCATCCCGCGGCGGAACGGTTCGCGCGGCTGTTCGCCCGGGAATCGGAATACGTCGAACACGGCCATCCCGCGCATCGGCGGCAGCAGGCGTACGGCCACGCCATCGCCCGCAAGTCCCCGCCGGCTGATCCGGTGAACGATATTTTCGCCTATCCCGACAGCGACTTCCTGCAGATCACGCGGCCGACGTGGTCGCTCGGGATCAAGATGCACTCGAACCGCAACTGCGGATTCGAATCAATCAATCGCGAGAATCTCCGCGGATGGTTCCTCAGCCACGGGTCGATGTTTCACTACCTCGACGGGACCGAGTGGGACGGAGCCTGGTCCACCATCGACTGGATGCGCCTGCCCGGCACAACCGTCGCGCGCGACGTCAATGGGGCGAACCAGTCCGGCCGCGTCGGCGTCGTACGACTCTCAGCGGATCGGGCCGCCGCCTGCATGGAACTCGAGCACGCCGCGTTTCGGGCGCGCAAGTCCTGGATCGTGGAGGGCGATCTAATCATCTGCCTCGGCGATGGGATCGAAGGCCCCGGACACGTGGAGACGATCGTCGCTCATCAACCCGTGGCGGACGATACCGCCATCTGGATCGACGGCGAACGTATCGACGAGAAACAGTTCGATCGCGCGCTCGCGGCGCGATGGATCTGGTTCGACGGTGTGGGCTACGTGATGGATGAACCGGGGGAAGTCCGCGTGCTCCGCGAGAAGCGGACTTCGGATTGGTCGGCGATCCGCGACGAGCGCATGCACGGCGTGGGCGAGGTCGTCACGCACACGTACGTGACGATCGTCATCGAGCACACACCCCAGCGGAATCGCTACGCGTACCGGATGATGCCGAGCATACCGCGGGACGAAGTCACTGAAGTCGCCGCCGGCCGGTACGACACGCGCTATCAGTTCCAGCATGCGGCGGAGTACTACGAGGTTCATACGTCGCGTTCGATGATCCGCGTAAACTGGCAGGATTCAGCGCTTCTGGCGATGGGCGATCTTGTCGATTTCACCAAGCGTGCGACGTACGACCCGCCGACGAAGGGACAACCGGATCATGAGTGACTCACGAACGTTGAAACTGGCGCTGGTGGGCGGCGGCATGTTCGGGCGCGACGTCATCCTGCGATGCCTCGCGGACGTCGAGCGCTTTGGCATCGCACCGTATCTCGGCACCGCCGGGCTGGATCATCACGCGCGGGAACTGGCGGCGGTTTGCTACGAGGTCGTCGGCATCGGTACGCGCACCGAGAGCAGCGCGCGGATCCTGACCACCGAGTACCGCCAATGGGTGCCCGGGTCGAACGTCGAGCCCTTCTCCGGCGAGGCGCCCTGGGAGGACCTCCTCGACAAGCTCGCGCCCGACGTGCTCTTCGTCGCCACGCCGGATCACCTGCACACGGCCCCGATTCTGGCGGCGTTGGAGCGCGGCTGCCATGTCGTCGCGGAGAAGCCGCTGGCCCTGACCGTGGCGGACGCGCAAACGATCATCGCCAGGAGCAAGGCCGCCGGGTGCGTCGTGGCGGTGGACATGCACAAGCGCTACGACGCCTTTCTGCGCAGCGCCTTCCTCGACATCGTGCCGCGCATCGGCGACCTCGTGTACGGCCGCGCCGTGCTCGAAGAGCCGCTCGAAGTCTCGACGCAGATCTTCAAGTGGGCGGCCCGCAGCAATCCCTTCAGCTACGTCGGCGTGCATTGGACGGACCTCGTCGGTCATTACCTCGGCGTCCGGCCGGTGTCGCTCCACGCCGTCGGCCAGAAGAAGCTGCTCGTCAATTACAGGGACCACGCGCATCCCGACGGCATCGATACTTTCGACGCCATGCAGGTCAACGTGCAGTACGACAACGGCATGAACGTCACCTACGTGAACAACTGGATCAATCCCGATGCCTTCGAAGGCCCGGTGAACCAGGAGCTGGAGCTCATCGGCACGGCGGGGCGCGTCTTCGTCGATCAGCAGGATCGCGGCCTGCGCTACGTCATCGATATCGAAGGCTCGTGCACGGGCAATCCGCACTTTCAGGCGGAAGTGCCCCGGGCGGGATTTGAGGACGACGCGAAAGCGAACGGCGTGCATGCGCGGGAACGCGATCACGCGTGCATCGGCTACTGCCGCGATTCGCTCACCGCCGGGCTCGATGCCGCTACGCGCGTCGCTCTCGGCCACGCCACGCGCGACCAACTCACCGGCACCTACCCCGACGCCGAGTCCGCTCTCCATCCCGTCGCCATCCTCGAAACCGCCGACCAGGTCGCCCGCGTCAACCACGACCGCCTCAAGAACGGCCAGGGCGCGACCGCCACCGCTTCCGTCGACACGACGGGATCGATCACAATATACTGTGATACCTGACGTTCACGTCCGAGTTCTACGATCAGGGGTGTTCACAGGGGGACGATCATGAGCTCAAGCGGCTCACTTCTGACGCTCATCATGTTGCTGATCCTGTTCGCCACGCCGCCGGTGGGCCTGATGCTGCTGGTGTTCGGCCTGCGCGGTCGACGCGTGGGGTACGAGCCGCGCTGCCGCCGCTGTCGGTACAACTTGACCGGGCTTATGTCGAAAATATGCCCTGAATGCGGCGCGGATCTGAAAGCCACCGATGCCACCGCCATCGGCTTGCGAAAACGACGCACCGCTCTACTCTTCGCGGGGGCGGCGTTGCTGCTCTTCGGCGTGGCGGCGTGGAGCGTCCGCATCTACGGACAAGCCAACCAGGTCGACTGGTACCGCTACTATCCGGCGGGCATGCTGAATACCGCAATCACGAACGGTGATCGGAAGGCGTTGAACGAACTGGACCGTCGCTACTTCGCTGATGAACTTTCCGAGTCGGCCATCTCCGGATTCATCGCGAAGGCATTGGAGATCCAGGGCGCCGAGGAGCGTCACCGCCTGATGCACCCATCCATCGATCTTCTCTACCAGATGGTACTCGACGGCCACGTCACCCCGGCCGATGAACAGCAGTTCTATCAGCAACTCGTGCAGATCACGATGGAGGTGCGCCCGCGCATCCGCCACGGCGAGCCGTTGACGATCCAACTCAACGTCTCACATCGCGGGGGAGAAAGCTGGCAGTTTCCCGCCTTTCAGCGGAACATGCGTCTATTACTGGACGATCACGTGGTGCTTGAACAGGAGCCCGAAAGCCACTGGGGCACGACGCTGGGCTTCGGCGGTTACAGCAGAACGGGGACGCGCGATTACGATCCCGACGGGATCCCTCCCGGTGCGTACCAGGTCAAGCGGACCTGGGAGATCCATGTCTATCCCGCATATACGGGTGTGGCATACCTGACGATCGATCCGAACACGGTCGAGCCCCTCGCGGTCGTCCCATTGCGTTGCATCGCTCCGGTCGAGATCCTTCCCGCCGACGCGGAAGATCTGGTGGCCATGACGGATCGACCGGGCCTGAAGGAGCAGATGGCGAAGCTGATCAAAGTCGATCAGTTGCGCGTCATCTCCGCCAGGAAGACCGAGGAATCTGAGATTGCACTCGATGTGCGCATCAATCTTGCTGACGGCCCGGCAGCCGATCCCCTCCCTATCGGCGTCGCCTTCGACGTCATCGCACTCGTCGACGGCACTGAGTATCAACTGGGGCATGTGAGTCGCAAGCAAGGACCCGGCATCAACACTGGGTTCACCGGAGCACTCCCAGATCTTGAAGGTGATACGATCGATATCCTCCTCCGTGCGAATCGCGATATCGCCAAGCGCTCCATCGACATCTACGAGATCTGGGACGGCGAATTACTCTTCGAAAATGTGAAGGTCCAGAGATGAGCACACGCGCGGCACGGTGACGATTGACGTCAGTCGGCTGGAATGTGAGGATGCCGATGACTTCTTGGCTCATCTCGTCTCATCACGAACAGGGGAATGCCATGTACAGCATCAAACCGGGACGGGGCCCCTCATTGGGATCCGCCGTGGGGGGCGTCATCGCGGCGGTGTTCGGCGTCTTCTGGACCATCGCGGCCGCTTCGATGGGGGCGCCGGGCTTTTTCGTTTTCTTTGGCATCGTGTTCGTATTCGTCGGCATCGGCCGGGCGATCTACGCTTTCTACAACGCCACATCCCCCAATCGATTCAGCGAATACGACATCACGACACACGATGAAGAATCCGACCCGCTGTCGGATGCCTTCGGGAGGTCATCCCTTCACCGGAACGCCGATCACCCTGCCCATCATGACAGACACCCGGACATCGGCGCGGAACCCCGCAAATACGAAGGCGACTACTGCCCATTCTGCGGTTCGGCCGTGCAGCCCGATTTCGACTTCTGTCCGAAGTGCGGCAAGGACATCTGACCCTCAGGGTCGACTTCGCGATCCACCCGGCGAACGCGGATCTCCACCTTGAAATAGCACCCAACCGGTACTATATTCTCCATGCGAAGTAACAACCTTTGCATGCACAATATCGTGCCTGAACTGACATAATCTCATGAATCACCGAGGCTTAGCATGAGCACCGACCTTTCGCCGACCAAGGAACAGATCATCGACGCCCTCCGCCAGGTCCAGGATCCGGAACTGCACAAGGATCTGGTCACGCTGAACATGGTGAAGAACGTGGCGGTGTGTGATGGACTGGTCCGGCTGAACATCGAGCTGACCACACCCGCGTGCCCGCTCAAGGATCAGATCCGCAACGACATCGATACGGCACTGAAGAAGGTCGAGGGCGTCCGCTCGGCGGAGATCGAGTTCAGCGCCCAGGTACGCTCGGGTCAAACCCCGGGTCAGGCCGGGGGACCGATGGGTCAGGCCCAATTGCCGAACGTCAAGAACATCATTGCCGTCGGGGCCGGGAAGGGCGGTGTCGGCAAGAGCACGGTCAGCGTGCTCACCGCCGTCGGGCTCGCCCGCGCGGGCGCGAAGGTCGGCCTGATGGATGCCGATGTCTACGGCCCGTCCATCCCGAAAATGCTCGGTATCGAGAACGCCAAGCCCTCCGTCACGCCCGATGAGAAACGGATCATTCCGGTCGAGGCCGCCGGGATCAAGGTGATGAGCATCGGCTTCATGATCGAACCCGACCGCGCGGTGATCTGGCGTGGCCCGATGATCCACGGCACGGTCAAGCAGTTTCTCGATCAGGTCGAGTGGGGCGAGCTCGACTACCTCATCGTCGACCTGCCACCGGGCACCGGCGATGTCCCGCTGACGCTGTCGCAGTCGATCCCGATGACCGGCGCCGTCGTGGTCTGCACGCCGCAGGACGTGGCCCTGCTCGATGCCGTTCGCGCCGCCAAGATGTACCAGCAGCTCAACGTCGACATCCTCGGCATCGTCGAGAACATGAGCTATTTCATCGCCCCGGATACCGGCAAGGAGTATGACCTGTTCGGCAAGGGGGGTGCGGAAAAGGCCGCCGCCAAGCTGAAGGCCCCATTCCTCGGGTCGATCCCGATCAACGTGGGCATCCGCATCAGCGGGGACAAGGGCAATCCCCACACGGTGTTCGAGGAGAACAACCAGGGCATCGGCGATGCGGTCACCCGGACGGTCGAGAACCTCGCTGGCCAGGTCTCCATCCGCAATAGCCAGAAAGCCGCCCCGGTTCAGCTCAACATTCACCGATAACCGGGCGAGAGGGATGGCATGCCGGCTACGACCTCGATTCGTAAGGCACACGGCAGAATGGGTTTACGTCTGATGGAGGTCGGTCTTCATCATTTCTTGACTTCAGCAGGACTTGGTGTATAATTCCAAACGTTCAGGTCAGGTAGGCAATGAACCGGTTGGGTTGTTTTCCTGCCTGCGGCTTTTCGGCTGTCGAATTCCGGTCAACGCATCGGAAGGGAAACGGTCGATTCAAGAGAGCCGCAATGTGCGGGAGTGAACAATGGCAGACCGGTTTCGTTTTGCGCCGACTGGAAATCGATCGAGCGGTACGCCATGCGTGACGCGGATCGAAAAAAGAACAAAAAGTCCGAGATTGATCGCCGGTTCTTGTTGACAGTGTCGAACCAGCGTTTACAATGCGGGGCTCCCCTGTAATTCTGAAAAGATGAGCGGGGCGAGCGAAGCGAGCTCTTTGACAAGTAAACAGTGTGATGAATGCCGTGAGAACATGGGGTCCGGCGCGACTACTTGAACGCGTCGTGACTCGTAACGAAAAGTCGGCGGAGACGGATGCCAGACCCGTCCCGTTCGGCAAGGTGTTACGGATGACCCGAGGACTGCCACGTGTGGAAATCGGTTCATCCTGTCGGTCGTTGGTGGCAGAGTTCGCTCTGACTTCAGCGACTGGCCCCACGTTTCTCAGATGTAGCTGAGTCCTGTGGATTATCTTCGATACCACACGATGAGTGGCGAGCCTTTACGTGTCGTCGTTTGTCGCGGTAACGATAATCAACTGAAGAGTTTGATCCTGGCTCAGAACGAACGCTGGCGGCGTGGCTAAGGCATGCAA
>CAZUAQ010000010.1:0-96114 GCA_964618455.1 uncultured Planctomycetales bacterium
GCCTTTGTAACTCCTCTCGGCTCCCACAACCCCGGTCCGAAGACCGGTTTGGGCTAGATCCGCTTTCGCTCGCCGCTACTCACGGAGTCTCGGTTGATTTCCTTTCCTCCAGGTACTGAGATGTGTCAGTTCCCTGGGTCGGCCCGACAGGCCTATGCATTCAGCCTGTCGCAATGCCATCTACTTGCGTAGTGACATTAGGTTGCCCTATTCGGAGATCCCCGGATCTATCGCTTGTTTGACAGCTCCCCGGGGCTTATCGCAGCCTACCACGTCCTTCATCGCCTCTCGACACCTAGGCATCCACCATGCACTCTTAGTAACTTGATCGCATGTATGACGGGCTGTCGACGTGAATCGACAAACCGCACCATCCACACTTTCAAGGCACCTTGACGCATCAAGGCGGTCTGCTCCGCCACGGCCGAAGCCGCAACGGCATCCACCGCCGGTCGCGTCATTCAACGATATCATTACGCCAAAACGTAAACACTCGAAGAATTGAACCTGTTGGTTGTGATGCTCACTACCTGCTGATGATCACGCACCTGCTCGCGCAGGTTCTGCGATCATCGATCTCACCTATCCAGTTGTCAAAGAGCACGCGTCCCCATGGACGCATATCGTCACATCGTCCGAGGGCGAATTCCGCCGAAACGGCCGAAATCCCAAATCACCTCGGAGCCTAGCAAGTATACTCGTCAATCGGCCGCTGTAAAGCCCACTGCGGCCGAAATCTTTACTTTTTTCGCGGCCTTTTTCGGGCTCGTCTCCACCGCAACGCGGTCGCCGAAACCGCCGATCATGCACCCCCCGACGGGGGTCGTGATCAGGCCTTTCCGTGCCGTCCGCCGGGCTCGGGCGACGGTCCCACCCGAGTCACGTGGAGCCGAGCGGGCTCGAACCGCCAACCTCCTGGTTGCAAACCAGGCGCTCTCCCAGTTGAGCTACGGCCCCGTATCCATCGACCGGGCTCACTACCGCCCGCGGCCGACGAAGAATGCCATGGGCCCGCGAGGATTCGAACCTCGGACCTCGTCGTTATCAGCGACGCGCTCTAACCAACTGAGCTACGAGCCCTCTTCAGTTGTCAGCCGCCTCCCGACGATCCTGCCTGCCCAGCCGACAATTTCCAAAAAACCGACTTTTCGTGAGGCGAAAAAAAAACCACCGACCCGAGTCGGCGGTTCATCGCAGCAGGCGATAAACTTCGGCCTTCCGTCTAGGTCATCCCACGATCCCGGCTTGCCGGAACTCGGAATCCGTTGTCGGCTGGCATACGCAAAAGGCAGGATCCTCCGTTGGAGACCTCAAGACCGCTCATTCGCGGACCCACGCTCGTGAATCCACGGTTAAGTGTACATGCGTGTCGCGTTTTGTCAACCACGCGAAATCCACACTCATGTCGACCTGTCCCCCGACAGGACTGCACCCAAAATGGCTGGATTCGATAGAATAATCGCCAATATTCCAGGAAATACATTCTCACTTTAATTGGCCTAGTTCACCCGTCTCGGGGCTATCTTGCAGCGTGAGCTTCGACCATTCGACGGCATCGCCTGCAGAACATGCTCCGGCTCCGCCCGATTTCATTCTTCGTACCAAGTGAAATCGGTAAGCCGAGCGATGGGTACCACGTCTCCCCCGCCACCCTTCCGATACAGCACGATGTAATTCTCATGAAAGTCGATCCCCGTATACTCCTGTAGAGAGTCGCTGCTGTGGTAGCCTTCGCCATGTGCTCTTGGGGTCCTGAAGGAGACCCTCAGTTTTCCCCTGACCCGTTTGGCGACGGCCGGGGCCTCTTCACTTCGGCCCGCTTGATCTGCTCCGCAGGCCAGATTTGTCAGGAAGCAGGCGCCCGCCACGAAACCGACCCACAACAGTGATGACTTACGCATGTCTTGTACCCCTGCAAGGAATCCCGTGAACTCAAATGTCGTCGTTCTGAAAAAGAGTGTTCCAACGCTGAACCAGTTCTCGCGCCTGCTGGTTCTGTCGTGCCAGTGCCGGTTCCAGACGATTTCGGTACTGCTCGAAACGATCCTCTTCCGGCAGCGCCGCCAGCTCATCCGCGCAGACGTGAACGAGGTTCTGCACGATGTCCATCGTGCATTCGAGGTGGAACTGCAGGCCGTAGACACGGCGGCCGAGGCGAAAGGCCTGTTGCTCGTAGCGATGTGATCGGGCGAGCTGCACCGCCCCTTCCGGCATGTCGTATGTGTCGCCATGCCACTGGAACACTTCCAACTCCCGGGGAAGCGCGGCGAAGAGTGGATCGCTGTCCGAGCCGAGCGTCCGCTCGATCGGGAACAGACCGATCTCCTTCGGGCGTTGGGCATAGACACGGGCGCCGGCGGCGCGGGCGAGCAACTGACACCCCAGGCAGATGCCGAGGACCGGCGCGTCGCGCCGAATCAATTCCACCAGCAGCGCGCGTTCGGGCGTGAGGTACGCATGCTTGTCCGTGTCATCCACGTTCATCGGGCCGCCCATCACCAGCCAGGCCTCGTAGTCGTCCGGGCCAGGCACGGGCGCGCCGCCATACAACGGCACACGCGTCAGCGCATGCCCCGCCTCCCGCAACGCTGCGCCGAAGATTCCCTCGTTTTCACATTCGAAATGCTGCAATACCGCGATGCGCGCCACAATCGGACCTCCGTGGGTGAGTCACAGGCAACTGCCATGGCTGGATCCGCGCATTGTAACGCACGTGAACACGCGTGACAGCGTCGCCGGGGCGTAAATGGAGGCTGAGAAAGTGTGTGAGAAGCTCTTCCAGAGAAAAGGACAGTCCCTGAGCTTGACACACACGTTCTGAGGCTTGCGAAGATGGGCACTGCCGCTTTCATCTTGTTTCGCCTCCTGCCGATGAATAAGATGATAGGTTGTGATTCAGGGCCCATCCGGCAAGTCTTTGCCGACTCCAGAACATCCGAGGTCAACGAATTCCATGTCGCGGTTCAGACATGCTTGTGCAGTCCTCCTCTGGATGCTGATCGTTCCGATGATGACGGAGCGCCTTTCGGCGGCGGAATCGCTTCCGGCTGATCGCTTGACGACCGATGCGCCGACTCCCGTCATTTACAGCCGGGACATCAAACCGATCCTCTCCGAAAACTGCTACACCTGCCACGGCCCTGACGCGAACCAGCGTAAAGCCAAGCTGCGGCTCGACACGCATGAAGGCGCCACGGGGGAATACCGCTCCGACCGCTACGCCGTGGTGCCCGGCGATCTGACGGCCAGCACGCTGATCCAGCGGATCACGACCGACGACGAATTTGATCGCATGCCGCCGGTGGACAGCGGGAAGGATCTCTCCGCGCGCGAGATCGATCTGCTCCAGCGCTGGGTGGCCGATGGCGCCCCGTTCGATCGGCACTGGTCGTACCAGCCTCCCGTCCGACCGGAGGTGCCCACACCGGCCGCCCATGCCGAACGCGTGCGTAATCCCATCGACGCCTACGTGTTTTCGAGGCTGGAATCAGAGGGCCTCGCGCCTTCTCCGGAGGCGGACCGGCGGACGCTGCTTCGGCGTCTCTCCTTCGACCTGACCGGGCTTCCGCCCCAACCGGACGACGTCGAGGCCTTTGAAGCCGCCACCTCACCGGAAGCTTACACACATGCCGTGGATCGCCTGCTCGCCTCTCCCCATTTCGGCGAACGCATGGCCATCTACTGGCTCGACCTCGTGCGCTACGCGGACACGACGGGCATCCATGGGGACAACCACCGCGAGGTTTCGGCGTACCGCGACTACGTCATCGATGCGTTCAACCACAACAAGCCGTTCGACTGGTTCACGGTGGAACAACTCGCGGGCGACCTTCTTCCGGACCCGACGACCGAACAACTTGTCGCCTCCGGTTACAACCGGCTTCTGATGACCACGGAGGAAGGCGGAGCGCAGCCCAAGGAGTACCGGGCGAAGTACGACGCGGATCGCGTGCGCAATGTGTCCTCGGTGTGGCTGGGTTCGACGATGGCCTGCGCGCAGTGCCACGACCATAAGTACGACCCGTTCACGATGAAGGATTTCTATAGCCTCGCCTCCTACTTCGCGGACATCAAGGAGACGGAGGTCGGGACGCAGCCGCCGAATCTCCGCCTGCCCACCGATGCCCAGCGCGAGCAACTGCGCCGGCTGGACAAGAGGATCGCGCAGGCACAGCGCCGGCTCGACACGCAGACGCCCGAACTCGACGAGGCCTTGGCGGCCTGGGAATCGAAGGTCCGCGAATCGCAATCGATCTGGACCGCGCTCACTCCGCATGTGGCGGCTTCTCCGGGGGGATCGAATCTGCATGTTCAGGATGACGATTCGCTCTTCGTGGACGGCACTTCGGCCCAACAGGAACGGTATGTCATCGCGACCTTCACACCCTTGACCGGGATCACCGGCCTCCGCCTGGAGGTGATGGCGGACGATCGCCTTCCCGCCAAGGGGCCGGGTCGGGCGCCGAATGGGAACTTCGTTCTCAACGAGTTGTCCGTCTACGCCGCGGCGGCGGAACGACCGGGCGAGCAGCAACGCCTGGTTCTGCAGAACGCGACGGCGGACTTCAACCAGGACGGCTTTTCGGTCGAACGGGCCATTGACAGCGACCTGGCGACGGGCTGGGCGATCATGCCCTCCTCCGGTCGATCGCACCAGGCGGTGTTTGAAACGGACGTGGACGCCGGCTTCGCCGGGGGCACCGTGCTCACCTTCGTGCTGGATCAGCACTACGGCAGCATGCATGCGATCGGACGGCTCCGCTTCTCCGTGACCACCGAGCAGCGTCCACTCACGGCGACGGACCACATCGCGCCGCCGGCAGAGATCCGCGAGCTGGTCATGATCGCCCCGGAGGCGCGCACACCAGAGCAGCAGGCATCCATTGCCGCGCATTTCCGAAGCGTCACCCCCCTGCTTCAGCCGGCGCGCGATCGACTGGCTTCGTTGCAGCAACGGCATCAGGAGATAAACGCGGCGGTCCGCACGATGCTGATCAGCGAATCGATCGAGGAACCGCGGACGGTGCGCGTGCTGCCGCGTGGTAACTGGCTGGATGAGTCGGGCGAGGAAGTCGCGCCCGAGGTCCCCGCCGTGCTGGCCTCTTACGAACCCACCGATATTCCGAAGGATCCGCCCGCCCGGCCGACGCGACTGGATCTGGCGCGCTGGTTGACGGATCCCGAGAATCCGCTGGTGGCACGGGTCCTCGTGAACCGGTTGTGGAAGATCATGTACGGCCGCGGCCTGGTGAGCACGCTGGAAGACTTCGGCTCGCAGGGCGATTGGCCGACGCATCCGGAGCTGCTCGACTGGCTGGCGGTGGAGTTCATCGACAGCGGGTGGGACGTCAAGCACATGCTCCGGCTGATGGCCCATTCGGAAACGTACCGCCAGACATCGGAAGTCACGACGGCTGCGATCGAGCGGGATCCGCTGAATCGTTTGCTGAGCCGACAGAACACGTTCCGCCTTCCGGCTGAATGCGTTCGCGACAATGCCCTGGCGGTCAGCGGCCTTCTGAATCGTGAGATCGGCGGGCGCAGCGTCAAGCCCTACCAGCCGGCGGGCTACTGGCAGCATCTGAACTATCCCAAGCGGACGTACGAGGCGGACCAGGGCCACGCGCTGTATCGGCGCGGCCTCTACACGTACTGGTGCCGGACCTTCCTGCATCCGAGTCTGCTGGCGTTCGACGCGCCTACGCGTGAGGAGTGCACGGTGGAGCGGACTCGATCCAATACGCCGCTTCAGGCGCTGGTGCTGCTGAACGATCCGGCCTATGTGGAGGCGGCGCGGGCCCTGGCGGCACGCGTGCTGACGGAGGGCGGTGCGACCTTCGATGAGAGGTTGGGCCATGCGTACCACCTGGTGCTTCACCGGATAGCCCGGCCCTCGGAAATGGAAACGCTGCGGACGCTCCTCGAGAAGCACATGTCGGATTACGCCGAGAATCCGGACCTGGCCGAGGCCCTGCTCGGTGTCGGCCATTATTCGGCGCCGGCGAATCTGGATCCCGTGGAACTGGCGGCCTGGACCTCGGTGACGCGGACGATTCTCAATCTGCACGAAACGATCACGCGGTACTGACGCGCGTGGGACGGGACAGTCATGAATCTTGAAGATCGCATCGGCATCAAAGAGACTCGGCGAACGTTCCTGGGGCGGGCGACGCACAGCATCGGCGCGATCGCGCTGGCTTCGCTGATGAACCCGGCGCGGCTCCTGTCCGCGGCCCCCCCCGCCGCCCTGGGGTCGCGCGGGATCGTGAACCCCCTGCACTTTGCCCCGAAGGCCAAGCGCATCATCCATCTGTACATGGCGGGCGGGCCGTCGCACCTGGAGACTTTCGATCCCAAGCCGAAGCTGGCGGAGATGCACGGCAAACCGATGCCCGACAGCTACACCAAGGGTCAGCCGATCGCGCAGCTCCAGGGGAAGCAGCTCAACTGCTTTGCCCCGCAATACCCGTTCCGAAAGTACGGCGAGAGCGGGCAGGAGATCTGCGAACTGTTCCCGCACATCGGGTCCGTGGCGGATGACATCTGCATCCTGCGTTCGCTGCACACGGAAGCGATCAACCACGACCCGGCGCACACGTTCATGAACACGGGCACGACGATCTCCGGCCGTCCGGCGATGGGCGCGTGGCTGCTCTACGGCCTCGGGGCCGAAAGCGAGAACCTGCCCGGCTTCGTCGTGCTGACCTCCGAAGGCAAGTTCGGCCAGGCCCAGCCGATCGCCGCGCGGCAGTGGCACAGCGGTTTCCTGCCGAGCAAGTACCAGGGCGTCCAGTTCCAGTCGCAGGGGGACCCGGTGCTGTACGTGCGCAACCCGGACGGAGTCCTGCCCGACCAGCAGCGTGACATCGTCGAGGCGGTCAATACGCTGAACCGCGAACACGGCGAAACGATCGAGGATCCGGAGATCGCCACGCGGATCGCGCAGTACGAGATGGCGTTCAGGATGCAGACCAGCGTGCCGGAACTGATGGACCTGGCTGACGAGCCGGAGTCGGTCAAGGCGATGTACGGTACGGAGGGGGCGGACGGCACTTTCGCGGCGAACTGCCTGCTGGCCCGGCGACTGGCGGAGCGCGGCGTGCGTTTCATCCAGGTGTATCACCGCGGCTGGGATCACCACGACGGCATCAAGAAGAACATCAAGGGCACGGCGAGCGAAGTCGACCAGGCGTCGGCGGCACTGATCCGGGATCTCAAGCAGCGCGGCATGCTCGAGGAGACACTGGTGCTCTGGGGCGGTGAGTTCGGGCGGACGCCCATGGCCCAAGGTAACGGGCGCGATCATCACATCAAGGGCTACTCCATGTGGATGGCCGGTGGCGGGATTCAGGGCGGTGTCGCGTACGGGGCGACGGACGAACTGGGGTACAACGCCGAGGAGAACAAGGTTCACATGCACGACCTGCACGCCACGATGCTGCATCTGCTCGGCGTCGATCACGAACGGCTGACCTACCGCTTCCAGGGACGCGACTTCCGCCTGACGGATGTGGCGGGGCATGTCGTCAGCGATATTCTGGCGTGATGCCTCACCATCAAAGAAGGGCCCCACTCGTTTGATGAATGGGACCCTGTTGAACTCACTTGTGATCTGCGAGCTATTCCCAACGATTCACGCCCGGGGCTTCTTCTCTCCCGCTTCTGATGCCAGTGTCTGCGGTACCTCGGGGTTGCCGTTGGTCTTGCCGAGATCGCCGGCGAGCTTCTGCGTCAATGTCCGCAGGTCGATGCCGAGCACCGACTCGAGCGTGCCGAGTGACTCGGCCAGCATGCGGGCGCGCCCGAGGGCCGCCCCATTGATGGCAGTGCCCTGACCGCCGTCGATGACGGTCACGTCGCCGAGATCGACGTTGGCGATGGTCTTGGTCAAGTCACTGACGACGTCCGGCAGCATCTCCGCCAGCATGACCTTGAGTGCCTCGGGATGGTTCTGGATAGCCTTGCCGATGGTCTCGATGGCGGCGGCGCGGGCCTTGCCCTCTTCAAGAATCGTGGCGGCGGCACCTTCCGCCTTCGCCTTGGCGACGTCACGTTCGGCGTCGGCCTGCTTGACCTCCGTCGCCAGCAGACGGGCCTCTTGCGCTTCGGCGGCGGCCTTCTGCGTCTCGGCTTCCATGAGTTCCGCTTCCCGCGCGAGTTCGGCCTTGCGAATACGCAGCTCGTTTTCCGACACGGCGATCTCCGTGTCCGCCTTGAGTCGGGCGTTCTCGGCGTGCTGGCGGCTGGCGGCTTCGGCGGCTCGGGCCTCGGCATCGCGTTCGGCCTGGGCTCGACGGGAAATCGCAAGGGCTTCGGCTTCCTTGACGTCGGCCTGCGACTTCTTCTCCGCCTCGTACTGGCGGGCCCCGGCGAGTACCTCCGCCGACGCCTTGCGGGCAATCGACTCGAGGTACTGCTCGTCGTCATGCACGTTCTGAATGTTCACGCTGTCGATGGTGATGCCGAGCTTACGGAAGTCGTCGCTCACCTCGTTCATGACGGTCGCCACGAACTTGTCGCGGTCTTCGACGATTTCCTCCGGGGTCATCTTGCCGATGACGGCACGAAGCCCGCCCTCGAGCGTCTCGCGCGAGACGCGTTGCATCTCCTGCAATGGCTGACCGAGAAATCGCTCGATGGCGTTGCCGCGCGTCTCGGGTTCGGACGAGATTTTGACGTTGGCGACACCGGTGACATAGACGGGAATCATCTTGCCGCCACCGGATTGCGCCTTGACCTCCAGGCCGACCTGAATGTTGCGCAGCGAGATCCGGTTCACGCTTTCAAAAACGGGAATGACGAGGGTGCGGCCACCGATGAGCACGCGATAACCTTCGCCGGCGCGGTTGCGCTTTCCGCTGATAACAATCATCTCGCTGGGGTTGCCGACCACCACCAGTTTGGCGGCGATAAAGACGGCGGCAATGATGATGAAGAGTATCCCGCCGCCCAGGATGAACGGCCATAATTCACTGACGCCTTGCGCGAGCATGGTCATGTGTTCCATCTCCAGAGTCCTCCTGCGTTTGCTGTGGTGTCCCTTGTCATGTCAGGCTTATTCCGGATCGGTCTCGGTAACCTGCACGAATTCCTTGCGCGAGATCACTTCGGCAGTCCCGTTCTTCATGCCGACGATGGCGACCGGCTGCCCGGCCGGGAAGGTGTCGTCCGCGCGTTTGCTTCGTGCGGGCACGTATCGCGTGCGCCCACGCACATGCGTCGCCACTTCGCCACGCTCGGGTGGCGCGATGGCGATGGTGACCCGTGCCGCCTTGCGCAGGTATTCCGTGGCGTTGATGGCGTCGTTGCCGCCCGAGCTGTGCAGGTAGCGCACCGCCTGGTGGACCGACTGACCGATCATGAGTCCGCCGATGAACGCCACCGCGAAGACCACACCCGTACCGTATCCGCTGAGCGTGCCCATCACCGTGCCGATGAAGCCGAACGTGGCGGCGAAGAACACGAAGAATCGCATGGAAAGCCATTCGGCCACGGAGAAGCCCGATCCGTGCGCTCCGGCATGCGCGGCATCCAGTCCGTCCAGATCGACATCGCCCGCGTCGAAGTCGACGCCGTCGGCGGGCATCTCCATGTCGAAATCCGCATCGAACTCGGCGTCCAGATCGAGATCCAGATCGGCATCGGCTTCGAAATCCCCCCCGTCATCGCCGCCCGACGCGAGCGAGATGAGGATCATGCCGCCGCCGACCACCAGGCAGATCACGTACAGGGCCGAAAGCCCGGTCCAGACGACCGCAACACACTGCATCAACACTAGGCCATCACTCGTGGACATGAGGGTTGCTCCTCTCACGGAGGAACCCGGGGCGCACTTCACTCGACCCCGGTGCTTCTCCCGCAAGTGAAGTGTACCCCAACCTCGATTTGCGTGCCATTAGAAGAATGGCGTTTGTTTCAACCCTGGATCAAAGCAATCCTATCGCGTGATGCCGGAAACCGGGATTTCCGCTCATGGGTTGCCTTCGAAAGCCTGGGCATCGTGGCGATCCACATCGCCGTCCTGATCGAGATCGGCCGCCACGCACGCTTCGTCGATTCCGGCCTCGCTCAAGGTCTTCATGCATTGTTTCAGGAGGTCGCGATCGTTGTGATCCACGCGTCCATCCCCGTTGAGGTCCTTCCGGCTCTGGGTCAGCCCGTAGTCGTTCGTGTATTCGACGATGGACATGGCCAGGTCCGCCTTTTCATGCGGCTTACCGTTCACGTAGGCATGGCCCGGGACATCTTCGTTCATCTGCCACGTGTTGACGTCGGGGGAGGTCCATTCGAGGTAGTACATTCGGCCCGGCTCGAGTCGGACCTCGTCGCGCTCCCACACTGCCACGGCGCGCGCCTGGGCAACCAGCGCCACACCGTGACCGGTCTTTTTCGGGCCGATCGGCTGACCGCCGGGCTGGTCGTACAGCTGGAACGTCACGGGATGCGCCGGTGGATGAAACTCGCCGGTCGCAAAGACCGCTTCGACCGCCGCCAGGCTTGTTCCGCTCGCCTTGAACGTCTGTCCGTGCGAGGTACCGGTGCCGATCAGCGTGCTGAACTGCTGCGTGGTGACCGGCGCGTAGTTGCACAGCGTGCCCGGCGCGCCGCCGCTGACGTAACCGTACGCGTCGAGATCCTTCCGCTCCATGCCGTCTACCCAGAGGTGGCCATGGGCGTAGCCATCCCCGGTATCCTGACGTACCACCATTGAGAACGTTTTCGACTGTGAACTCGGGTCGCGCCAGAAGCGCATGGCGTAAGTCTTGCCGGGGGCAAGCTTCACTTCCTCGCTGCGATACGCCACCCAGAAGATGTGGATGATCGGGTCCGTGCCCTGCGACAGAAACCGCGACCGTACCGGCGAGATACGACGCCACGATTCCGGCGGCCCCTCATTCGGTTCATGAATCGCGTAGTTAAGCGTCAGGAAGTAGTGATCACCGGACTTACCCGCGAGCTTGGTGGCGACGCGCGTGACGTCGTTGCCCTCCGCGCGGAAGGTCTGGTAGAAATCGCTGCCCCACAGCCACGGCGAATCGCTCCACTCGGTATGGGCCTTATCGAATATGACGGAGTAGTGCGCGGGCGTGTTCAACCGCGCGCCGTCGAGTTTTTTCTCACCGCCGGGGATCTCGAGGTTCATGTGACAGGCGAAGGCAGGGATGTTGTCGTAGCTCAGCGCGGCCAGGGCGTACTCGCCCTTCGGGAAGCCTTGCTCGACGAAGGCGGGTTTGATCCCGAACCAGCCTGGCGGATTGTCGATGGTCGGCGCGCCGAATCCGAAACCCGGGCCGAGCGGGCAGACGTAGATATTCTGCTTGGACCAGTGATGAGGCGTCGCGTCGCGACCGGTCAGGCCGTCGGTCGTCAGCATGCCCTGCACCGCCTCGGCGGCGTGAAGGGTCGGCGTTATGCCATTGCATAAGAACACGATCAACGTCAGACGAAATGCAATTCTCATCGAAGGTTATCCTCCCGGAAGGCGACGAAACTCACTACAGCAGAGATACAGGATACCCGTGTTCGTACCACACCGCCTGCTTTCAGTCGGGATCAAATTCCAACTCCATTTCGCTCCACGCACACGATGTCTCATCCAAGAACCAGCCGCGGATCGGTCGATCCTGCGTGGGCTCTAAAGAGACGATCACATAGAGCACGTCGGGCCACGCGCGGGAGGTGTCGAATTTGGAGGGGACGGCGGACGCGTCGGGATGCGAATGGTAGTAGCCCACGATGTCGATCTCTCGCCCGCGGGCGTCGCGCTGCAGACGGAGTTGCGCGCGGGCGTCGAGTTCGTAGCGGTGCGATCGATCGCCTTCCCAGGCGTTGGGCACGGCATGCACCTCGTGAATCTCGATCCGACCGACCGCGCTCACCCCCATCAGCACGCCGCAGCACTCCTCGGGCGCCGCCGCGCGGGCGTGATCGAGCAGGACTTCACGATGCGCGTGGGACAGCACGACTTTCATGGGCAGCGCCTAAAGGACCACCTGGTTCAGGGCATCAATGAGGACATCGATCTCCTCGGCAGTATTGAAATGCCCCGGGCTGACGCGGACCGCCCCGTCGGGGAAAGTGCCGAGTTCCTCGTGAATGTACGGCGAACAGTGCAGGCCCGGCCGCACGGCCACCTGGAAGGAATCGTCCAGGATGGTGCCCAGCTCCGCCGGGGCAAGTCCCTCGGCGGTGAAGGCGACGACGCCGCATCGGCGTGAGGCATCCTGGCTGCCCAGCAGCGTGAACCGATCGTCATCTTCCAGGGCCTGCGTGATCCTGGCGGCCAGGGTGCGCTCATGCTCAAGGGCGTTCTCAAACCCGAAGTCGTTCACGAATCCGATCGACGCCCCGAGCCCTGCCACACCGACGGTGTTCGGCGTTCCGCCCTCGAGCCAGTACGGATACAGGTGCGGCTGCGTGGGCGATGAGGAATCGCCACCCGTACCACCCTCGCGGAACGGTTTCGGATCCACACGCTCGCCGACGTAGAGCGCGCCGGTGCCCGTCGGCCCCAGCAAGGCCTTGTGACCGGGGAACGCCAGCAGATCGACGTTCATCTTTCGCACCGAGATCGGTACGAGTCCGATCGATTGCGCCGCATCCAGCAGAAACAGCACGTCTGCTTCCCGCGCGATGCGTCCGATCTCCTCGGCGGGCTGAATCGTGCTCAGCACGTTGCTGCAATGCGTGCACGCGATCAACCGCGTCTTCGGCGTGAGGGCCTGGCGGATCGCATCGGGGTCGATGAACCCGCCCTCGCTCATCGGCAAACGCGTGAGCGTGATGAAACCATTATCGGCCATCGCCTGCAGCGGGCGCGACACACTGTTGTGCTCGAGCGTGGTGGTGATGACATGATCGCCCTCGCAGACGACACCCTTGATGGCGATATTCAGCGCGTCGGTGCCGTTCATCGTCAGCACCATGCGGTGGGCATCGGTCCCGTCGATGATTTGTGTGAGCTTGGCGCGGACGTTGTCGAGCATGTTCTCGGCGGCGACGGCCATGCGATGCCCGGATCGTCCGGGGTTGGCGGCATCTTCCGCGAGAAAGCGCGCCATCTCCCCCGCCACGTTGGGGGGCTTCGGCCAACTTGTTGCCCCGTTGTCCAGGTAAATCATATCGAACGTTTGCCTCAATGTTGGGTATCGCCGTTTCCGGCGTCAAGATCCGATGTACCGCGCGTAGATCGTTCGCGCGACTTCCGGCTTGTCCGTCCCTTTGACGATGGCGCGGCCGTCGGCAAAGACGGTCAGTTCGTACTCGGGCAACTGGGCCTTGAGCATGAACGCGTTGAAGCGCGGCGTACCGCCCTCGGCATCCTTGACCTTCTGGGCGATGGTCGGAAAGTCGATGCGAATCCCTTCCGGCGGCGTGACCTGTACGGCATTGCGGCCGCACAGCGTGGTCGCGCTGCTGCCGAACTTGCCCTCGAGGAATTCGAAGTTCTTCTGCTTGCAGCAGGGGCAGTTGCCCATCTGGTAAGCCTTCTGCACCTTGAGCATCGAGAACCGCCCATCCCACGCATCGAAGTAGAGCAACCGCCGGTTCAGGGCATCCATCCGGCCCATGAGGATCTTCATCGCCTCGAGCGCCTGGTGACTGGCCACCATGTTGACGACCGGCCCAAGCACACCGGCGGTATCGCACGTCGGATTCATCTCCGGCGGCGGGGCCTGCTCGAAGATGCATCGCAGGCACGGCGTCTCGTTCGGCAGAATCGGCATGGCCAGCCCCGTCGCGCCGATGCACGCCCCGTACACCCACGGCCGCTCCGTCTTGACCGCCACATCGTTGATCAGAAAGCGCGTCTCGAAGTTGTCGGTGCCGTCCATTAGCAGGTCGACATCCTCGCAGATGCTCTCGATGTTGCGATGGTTCACGTCCTTCACGACCGCCTCGACGGTGATGTTGGAGTTGATCCGCTGAATCTTCCGCTTGGCGGCCTCGGACTTCGGCAGGTTGCTGGCGATATCGTCCTCGTCGAAGAGCACCTGGCGCTGGAGGTTGTTGAACTCGATGAAGTCGCGATCGACGATGCGCAGGTAGCCGACGCCCGCGCGGGCCAGCGTGTTGGCCAGCACCGTCCCGAGCGCGCCGCAGCCGATCATCACGACCTTGGACTGCAGGAGCTTGCGCTGCCCTTCCTCGCCCACCGGTTCGTAGAGCATCTGCCGGGAGTACCGGGCCAGCTCGGCATCCTGTTCAATCTTCGCCGCTTCTTTACTGATTGCCATGTTCCATCATTCCCAATGCGTGTGTTCCGTCTTCGCGATGCGTCCGGCGCACATTCAACCGGCGCCGGCATCGCGATCAGCCGTCATCTTTGCCGAAATCCGCCAGAAAGCCGTCCGGCGGTGGTTCTTTTTCTTCTCTCACCTTGCTCACGTCGACGTTCATCGGCGGCGGTGTGACGCCCTTCCGGCGTGCGGGATCCTGCGCCTGCTGCTGCCCTGATGGATTCGTCGTCCGTCCATCTTCCTTCTGCGACACCACCCGCCGCAACGCCTCCGCCCGCGCTGCCGCCTGATCGGCATCCACGCGTTGCATCTCTCCATAGGATTCGGAGCCGATCGACCGCGCCATCATGACGGGATCATTGCCGATCTTCAGAACACTCCGATGCGCGATGAGGTTATTCCTGGCCATGTAGATGAAGTAAGCGCCAATCGCAATGAACAGGATATCGTTCATGAAACCGTATCCCAGCATGACGAGGAGTCCACTGCTGGTTATCCAGGCGGCTCCGATGATCGCCGTGATGATGGCATCGATGACCAGCGCATACGGCACAGCCAGAAAGCAGAGTGCCGCGGCGATCAACAATGCAAAGCCGCCATATTGAATCGACCAGTTGTAGGTCACTGCAGCAAACGACAATAAAGCCGCCTCCTGCTTGGGTTCGTACAGCGCAATGACGCGCGAGACCAGAACCAGGAGAACTCCACCGATCAGCGCCGACATCGCCGCGTTGGACATCACCTGCTTCGCATACGGCGTCTTCCAGACCGAACCCGATTGTTCCTGCGGTGCTTCCTGCATGCCGATCCCTCGATTCTTTGCGTGTCGGTGCCCCGTGGTGATCGCGCCGCGGGCGTCCGCGGCGACCAACTCACCCCTCCACGATGCTCTTCTCGATCGGTTCGACCTCCGCGCCGGTCTGCTCCAGGAAAGCGACCGCCTGGTCGACCTGGCTTTCCGGCCCTTCCAGCATCAACGCCATGATGCCGACCGTCTCGCCGGTACTCGACTGCCGCAGGTCGAACGCGACATCGAACCGGTGGGCCATCTCCCAGAGGATCGGTGCGCGGTAATGTTCGAGCTGCCACGTTACCCAGAGTTTCCGCCCGACGCGCGGCTCGTCCTGGGAGCCGAAGGCCTTCTTCGGCCGTGGCGGAACGTCGCCCTCGTGCGGATCGCTCTTGAGCACGTTCACGCCGACGCCATTCTTGCGAAAGAACGCCTCGGCATCCTCGACCGCCTCGCGCGAGCCCCACAGCGACAGCACGACATGCCCTTCGCGATGAGACACGTTCGCCTTGTCGAAGTTGTAGACCACGTCATGCGCCTGCCCCATCTGCCAGAGCAGGTTGCCGGTCACCAGGTCCGTCGGGAACGTCAATTCCAATGTGTGTTCAATCGCCACGCGACTCGTCCTTCATGTATCGGCACGCTTCACGCACCTTCCCATTAACCGCCCGCCACCGCCTGGATAATGCTCACGTCGTCGCCTTCCTTGACCGGTGTTTCTAGGTTCTCCTGAAAGCGGATGTCCTCGTCGTTGACGAAGATATTCACGAAGCGGTTCAGTGAGCCGTCCTCCTTGAAGAGCCGCGGTTTGAACTCGGCGTACTTCCCGCAGAGCCCGTCGAGCACCTCGCCGACCGTGCCGCCCGACGCCTCGACCACGTCGTTGCCCTCGGTGAACTTGCGCAACGGTGAGGGTATTCTTACTTCAATCGCCATGTCTGTCGTCTCCTCCACATGCCGTCTCGCGATTCCGAGTCGCGACGCTATTGCCATTCTCCTGTCCTCGATGCCCGTCGATTTCAACCCACGCCGGCCGTCTCGCGCCGGGCGCGGATGATCTCGTCGAACGCGCTGAGCTTCGGCGGAATCACCGGCGGTTCCTCGAGCCGGTCCACGACTGCCTCGATGGTCTTGAGTCCCTGGCCGGTCACGCTGATGACGATGGACTCGTCGCGCGGGATGCGGCCCTGCTCGATGAGCTTCTTCGTCACCGCCACGGTCGTTCCACCGGCGGGCTCGGTCCAGAGCCCTTCGCACTCGGCCAGTTCCTTGATGCCGTCCACGATCTCGTCGTCGGTGACGCTCTCGGCCCAGCCGCCGGATTCCTGCACCGCCTGGACCACGTAGTAGCCGTCGGCGGGGTTGCCGATGGCGATCGACTTGGCCAGCGTGTTCGGTTTCTGCGGGGCGATGAGATCGGTGCCCTCGTGAACGGCCTTGACCACCGGATTGCAGCCGCCCGCCTGCGCGGAATACACCTTGCACGGCGTATCCTCGACCAGTCCGATCTTCACGAACTCGCGGAACGCCTTGTGCACCTTGGGCAGGATCGTTCCCCCGGCGGTCGGCACCACGATATGCTGCGGCAGACGCCACCCGAGCTGTTCCGCCACCTCGTAACCATAGGTCTTCGCGCCCTCGGTGTAGTACGGCCGAAGGTTCACGTTGACGATCGCCCAGCCGTACTTGTCGGCGATTTCCGCGCAGAGGCGGTTCACGTCGTCGTAGTTGCCCTCGATCTTGACCATGTGGGGCTTGTAGATCAACGAGCCGACGACTTTGCCCAGCTCGAGATCGTGGGGAATCATGACGTAGGCGGGCTTGCCGACGTGGGCGGAGTGGGCAGCGACGCTGTTGGCCAGGTTGCCCGTGCTCGCACAGCCGAAGGTGTCGAAGCCGAACTCCAGCCCCTTGCTGATGGCCACGCTGACCACGCGCTCCTTGTAGGACAGCGTGGGCACGTTGACCGAGTCGTCCTTGATGTACAACTCGCGGCAGCCCCACCGCGCGCCAAGGTTCTTCGCCCGACGAAGCGGCGTCCAGCCGGAATGTTCTCCCGTGGCAGGCTCGCCTTCGACGGGCAGCAGATCACGGTAACGCCACAACGAGGCCGGGCCGGCCGCGATCGACTCGCGCGTCACCTTGCCCTTCATGGCCTCGTAATCGTATTCCACCTCGACCGGTCCGAAACACATGTCGCAGACGTGAATCGGCTCGATGGGATATCGTTGACCGCACTCCCGGCACTTCAGCCCGATGACATAACTCATGCCTGACTTCCTGCTTTCGTGGCCCATGCTCCCGGGCGGTATGCCGAGAGACAGGATTGGACACCGACCCGCTGCAATCCCGAACGAAAGACCCCAGGCATCTTGTCGAAAGGGGAGGTCTGGGCAAGGCCGGCAAGGTTCCGAAGGCATGCCGCCACAAAAAAACCTCTTTCCACCCGGTGGGAGAAAGAGGTCCGATTCGCTGAAAGGAATGGGCCCCCTTATCTTCCCCGCGCCGATTCGGGCCGGGTTGGAGTTAGCACCCTACTGCGGATCAGCCGATCGGGCCTTTCCCAGCGGGTTGCTGTGGCTTCACAGGGCCAATCCCTCCGCCACTCTCGATAAGAGACCTGCAATGTCTAATGCCCGCATTGTAGTCATGCCCGTCGGCGGCGTCAAACGAGGAGGGCCACCACCGCCGATCCGGCGTCCTCGGGCTCCCCACCCGCGGGAGGACGGTCCCCGCGCCCGCTCCACTGCAGAAAATGGCGTTTTTATAGGCGCGTGATCTCGCAGACAGCTATAATGACAGGTGTATCGGCGGAAGGAACGACTCGCGTTCCCCGCACGCGTCCGACGCCTGTCACCTTTCGGTGAATGCATATCGACGGCGTCCGATGCTTGCCCTGTCCGCCGCCTGTCGCGGAAGCCTGTGACGCGAAAATGGGATGTCTCGGTACACGTCGCTTGGACGTGGCGCTTTGGTTTTGCCGCGAAGGCAGATCCATCCCCCATCGACGGGAGGTCTTACATGTCCGGTCGAGTTCCTCAAGCAATCCTACGCCATCGATCTTCGCGCGCATTCACCTTGATCGAGATGCTCGTGGTGGTGGCCATCATCGCACTGCTCGTGGCGATTCTGCTCCCATCACTCAGCAAGGCGCGCCAGGCCGCACGGGTGACGCTGTGCCTGTCAAACCTGCGATCCATCGGATCCGCGTCCACCATGTACATGAGCGATAACCGGGACTGGCTCCCCGTCGGCCCCCCGGACAAACTCTACTGGCGCTACCAGAAGAACGGTCGCACGTTTACGTCGCGGAGCTTCGTCTCCAATGCCCGGCCCTATCCCTACTCCAACTGCCATTGGGGCGGACGCCGGGCCGAGCAGGTTCACGGCAACGATCCGGAAACATTCAACCGCCCGCTGACGCGCTACCTCTATCCGAAGTCGAGCCTCGACAACGAGATGCCGCTCTTCCAGTGCCCGGGCGACACCGAACTGACGAATGACAACTTCACCAAGCTGAAACGCTCGTTCAGTGACATCCGAAAGGACCAGAGCATCTACGAGATCTGCGGCAACAGCTATTACAACAATCCCTGGTTGGATTCCACCATGGAAGAGAAACGTCACGCCCTGGTCACCAGCCGTGTCGTGCTCTATGAAGACGCGGTCTTCTTCATCGACAAGCGCCGTTACGGCAACGAGGGATCGGAATTCTATCTGCCGGCCGTGCAGAGCATGGGATGGCACGGCTCCTTCTCGAAGCACAACCTGCTCTTCCTCGACTTCCACGGCGAGTTCAAGTACGCGGACACGCGTGCCGACAGCGGCCCGGGTTGGATCGTCGAGAACTACTTCGACATCATGGACTACTACTATTGACGAGTGGACGCGAGCGTCCGGATTCAACCTGAGATCACTCCTCGTCCTGATCACGCACCGGTTCGACAGAATCAAGCCAAAGGAAAAAGCCCGGATGAAGGTATCTTCATCCGGGCCTGGGTTTTCAGTCTCTCAGGATATCGCCCGTCGGGCTTATCCCTGCAGCAGCGACAGCACGCTCTGCGAGGTGGTGTTCGCGATGGCCAGCACCGAGGTGCCCGCATTGACCAGAATCTGGTTTCGGGTCAATCGGGAGGTTTCGGCCGCGAAGTCCGTATCGCGAATGGCAGACTCGCTGGACATCAGGTTTTCCATCGTAATGGTCAACGAGTTGATGTTGGTCTGCAGCGTGTTCCGCTCAAAGGCGCCCAGCCGTCCTCGGAGCACCGCCACCTGGCGGATCGCTTCGTTGACGATGAGTGACGATTGCGCGGCGTTCGTGACGTTGCGAATCACTTCAAAATCACCGCCTTCCTTGATCTGACTCAGGAACCCGACGTTGGCGTTTCCGAGCCGGGAAGCCGCGATCGACTGCACGCCGATGTTCACCTGCTGGTTCGGACTGACGTCCGGACCGAGCTGGAACAGGGCGCCACCGCCGGTGACCGCGAACGCGGTCGACCCGATCCCGAAGCTTTCCTCGAGGGTCAGCGAGAGATCGAGATTGCGTGTGTTCAGGACGAGGTCGAGACCGCGACCGATGCTCTTCGCACCGTTGATGGTCGCGACCGCGTCGCGCCCGTCGTCGCGCTTGAAACCGTCGCCCAGCGTCACCCCGTTCTCGTTCACGAGATCGAAGTTGCCGCTCCCGGGCAGAAGTGAGACTTCCACGAACTCGTCACTTCCGTAGCCGACGCTCTGCAGCGTCATCCCGCTGGCGGGATTGGCGCTGTTGATGAGCTGGGCCTCGATACCGCTGCCTTCGGTCTCCCGGTTGATCGCGGCCACGATGTCCGAAGCCGTGGTCCCCGAGACGAACTCGATGACCGTCGTTCCCAGCACACCGCGCACCTCGATCGAGATGCTGCTGGCAATGGACGAGGTCTGGAACTGCAGCATCGCCTTCTGCGCCGACGTCGTTACGGCGACGTCCACGGGGATGAAGCTGGCGTTCCCGAACTTCGCGGAATGGACCGCGAGTGTGGCGATGGCGGAACTCTGCACACCGCTGGTGATGTAGCCGAGATCTCCGTTCAGCAGAGGTCTCCCGGCAAAGGTTGTCGAATTGGCGATACGCGTGATGGACTCGATGGCCGAGTCGATCTGCAATTGATTGGCACGCTTCTCATCGTCGGACAAGGCGGCATCGTTGGCAATTTCAACGATCAGACCCTGAATATCGATGAGCAAGGCGGCCGCTTCGTCGAGGGCGCCTTCGGTCGTGGCGATGATGTTGATCGCTCTTTGCGAGTTGCTGATGGCCTTCTGGACACCCGCAATCTCGGCCCGCAGACTCTCGGAATTGATGAGACCTGCCGGATCATCGGCACCACGATTGATACGAAGACCACTCGAGAGGCGTTCCAACGAGACTTGAAGATCACGTTGCGTGCGACTCAACGTGCGTTGCGCGACTATCGCCGGTACGTTTGTGTTGATCCTAGCCATTTTGCAATCCTCCTTGATTGATGCCTGGCTACGAATCCGTCATCTTGACGGATGGACCCGCGTTTCTCCGCGGGCGGGCAGGCTACCCCTTGTCTGGACTCCCGGCGTTGCCCTTGGGAGCACCTGCCACGTTTGCAATGTCATCCGGCTTTACATTAGCCGCCGCACGATTTTCCCGTTTGATCGCTTCGTATACTTCTTTTCGATGGACGGGGATGTCCTGTGGGGCGTTGATCCCCAGTCGGACTTTATCACCGCGAATGTCGACAACCGTGATCTCGATATGATCGCCGATCATGATTGTCTGGTCGCGTTGTCTGGATAGCACCAACATCCTCGGCTCCTTCCTTGGCCATGCCGATGCTTGTGAAGAATCCCTGCTTGACGTTGCCGGACTCCGATCCCCTTTTCGGCATGGGGACGTTTGATCGGAGGGGCGGGAGGTCGGCGTATGACCCGCCCTCGGACAACCTGTGATGTCAAGCAGCCGTTTGAGTGCATCCGCTCAAGCCAGAGCATTCATTATACCGTCCGGCCATCCTTGACCAAAATAACAGTATAATCTTCCTGGCGGCACGGATCGCACCTTATGCCGTCTTGCTGACGGCAGCCTCCCGTTGATTGAGATTCATCAACGGATGCCGCGTCGAATAACGGCGATCGCTCAGCACGAGCTGCTTGGCTTCACGCGTGTCCACGTTGACCACGATCGGCCCCTGCAGGTTCCCGGTCAGCATGTCGTCCACCTTGTTGACGATGGTGAAGACCTGCGCGTCGGACGGATCCGACAAGCCGATCTGCGACAGCTCTTCCAGCTTGACCGGGACGACGTAGTCCGGCACGAAGAGCCTCGGGTCACAGACCACGAAGGCCAGGTCCGCGCGTCCGACCGCCTGCAGCCAATAGAACCCACTGCTCTCCGCTGTTTGAATCAGCGCGTACTCCTGTTGATCCGGAAACCCGAGGACGCCTTTCGGGAACCGGATCAGTCGAGTCTCATCGACCTCCAAAGGTCCAAAGCGCGACGTTTCGATGATCATCGCGACTCTCCTGATTGACCCATCCCAGGAACGATCAATCGCACACGTGCTCACCTGGACTTCGGCCCCGCCATCCTTAGCGTGGAAACCACCGTCGTCCCGGCCACCTCCATTCGCACATCTGCGACCCGCGTGATCCTCATCGCTACCCGGCATAACCCATCCGGGCAATCGTCAGCGCGACGTCGCTGGGTCAACGGACGACGCCTCGCACTTCTTTCTCCTCCACCCTTCTTTCCCGTCTCCTGCGTTCGTTCTTTTCCCTCATCCCACCCGGCTCAACCCGGTGGGCGTTCGTCTCAGATAAAGTCCAGCAGCGATAACTGCAGAATCCGCGAACCGGTCAGCAGGTTCGCCTGCAACGCCGTCTGGGCCTGTTGAAATCGGGTCACCGCCTCGGTGTAGTCCAGGTCCTGAACCTCGCTCAGCAGCGCGGTCGAGGACACCACCGCGTCTTCCGTCAGTTCCAGTCGCGTGTTCATCGCGCGGGAGCGGGCACCCATCACGCCCTGCAGCCGGTTCGTCTGATCGATGAACGCGTTGATCCGTTCGCCTGCGTCGGTGATCGCCTGCACGTCACCGGCCTTGAGAGAATCGAAGAGATCGATCAGCGCCGTGAAGACACTGTCCACCCGAACGGTGCCCGGATCGTTGCTGAACAGTTCCGTGTCTCCGGCATTGGTCACCGTCGTGTTCAAACCGAGATCGTCGATCGCCGACGAGAAGTTTTGTCGCTCGATCCGCAGCGTGCCCGTCCCGCCGGTCGCGTCGGTGATGAGAATGCCGTTGCCCGTGGGCGGGAGCGATGCCGTCACCGACACGCCGGCAGCGCCCGCCGCCGCGTTGATCGTGTCGAGGACGTCCTGAAGCGTGGTCGCCCCGTCGAGATTGACGTTTACGATCTGACCGTCCTTGGCGATGATCCGGAAGTCGTCCTGACCGTCCTTGAACGACACGCCTTTGCCGTCGTTCAGCGTGCTCAGTTCCGTGCCACCGTAGAGCGTGCGGATGCCGAGTTGCGTGGCGGTGTCGCCGCCCGCTTCGCCGATGCTCATCCGCGTGCCCGACGAGATGTTCACGACGTCGAGGCTGCCGTTTTCCTGATCGATCCGCACGCGCACCTGGAGGCCCGTCGACTCGATGGCGTTGATGACATCGCCGATCGTTTCCGCCGCGCTGAGATCGACCGTCGCACTCTGGCCGCCGTTGGTCACCTGCAACGAACCCAGCACGAGGCCGGTACCGCCCAGCAGGCTGTCCAGCGTGGTGCGCGGAGTCAGTTTCGGATTGAGATCGTCGCCGCTGATCGTGGCGGCCCCGGTGCCGAGGATACCGAGGTCGCGTGCGGTCGTGGTCTGACCGACTTCTTCGACGGTCAGGTCGCTGCCGCTGATGCTCAGGTCGATCCCCGTTCCGGCGGCGTTGATCTCAGCGAAGAAGTCGCTGCCCGCCCCGACGGTCAGGCCGGCGTTCTTCGCCGCCTGGTTGATCAGGTCGACGACGTCACCCACCGTATCCGCCGATCGCAAGTCCACCGTGAACGAGAGGTCCGGCGAATCGAGCGTGAACTTCACGTACGATTTCTGGATGCCCGTCCCCGCCGCGCCGTGGAGATCGGCCAATCGCGTATCGGCGGTCAGGATCGGATCGAGATCCACGTAACCTTCATGAATACCCGTCAGCGATCCGAAGAGTTCCGCCCCGTCGAGATTGATCTTGGGATCGAGAGTCTCGTCGACGGAAGTCGTCAGGCTGTTCGTATCCCCGACATACTCGACGCCGCCGAAGATCTGGGTGAACGGCGGCGACTGTGTCTGCTGCCCGCCGAAGAGATAGATGCCCTTGTATTGGCGGTTCCCGATGGTCACCATCTGGTCGATCATCGCGCGGATGAGTTCCGCCTGAGACTCCCGCTGATCCTGGTCCGCGTGGCTGTTCACCATTTCCAGGGCGATGGCGTGGGCGTCGATCAGCAGATCGTTGACGTCCTGGATACCAACGTCGGTGGCGGTGAGCACGCCGTCGGCATGACGGATGTTGGCGAGAATCTGCTCCTGCCGCTCGAGGATCTGTGAGAGCTGAACCGCCTTGGCCGCCCCGACCGGATCCTCGCTCGGCGCGTTCAGCTTCCGCCCCGACGACAGTCGGTTCTGCTCGAGGAACATATCCAGCGTGTTGTTCCGCAGTGAACTCAGCAAGGAGAGCGTCTGCAGGCTCGAACTCACGCGTGCGATATTGATCGGTGTGATAGCCATTGCGTTTCACCCGGGGTTACCCGGTCCGTTTTAACCTTGTATCGATCGCGTTTCGGCGACCGTTCTCTTTCAGCCCACCAGTGCCAGCATCTCCTGCAGCAACCGGTCCACGGTGGTGGTGTACCGGGCCGCACCTTGAAACGCGCGTTCGTAGCGGATGAGGTGGATGGCTTCTTCATCCAGGCTCACGCCGCTGACCGATTCGCGTTGTGCCGTCAGGGAAAGCACGATCGCGTCGATGGACTCGGCTTTGTCGAGTGCCGAGGCTGCCGTCGTGGCGACCTGTGTCGCGATCGAGGTATAGAACTCGTTGAGACTCTGCCCGCCGAGGCCTTCCTGGGGATCGAGCCCCAGCCGGGCGATGGCGGCGGCGTTCGAGCCGTCACCGGGCGTATTCTGCGTGGCGGCGGCGATCAGGAACGGGTTCTCGACCACGAAGCTGTTCAGCCCGATGTCCCGCGCGTCCGTACCCGTGAAGAGCGTGTTCACGCCCAGCGCCGCCAGCACGTTCGACGTGTCTTCGGCGAACGTAAACTCGTATCCATCGTCGGCGGTGATGCTCAACCGCCCGTCGGCGGTCACTTCCGCCGTGATGTTCGAGGCCACCGCGTTGATCTGATCCACGATCGACTGCAGCGAATCGTCCGTGCCGATGCCGTCGAGATCCACGTTGATCTGGTACGAACGCTGCTGTGCCGTTTCCGAATCATGAACATGGATCAGGAACGAACCGTTCTTCGGCGTCAGGGCCAGTCCGTGCGCGGGGTCGTTCAATGCCAGCGTCGGGTCGTCCAGCGTGTATGTTCCGCGAACCAAGGTGAATTGCTCGTAACCTTGACCGCGGGCGTGGACCTGGTTGATCTCGCGTATCAGCGCCGTGGCCATGCCGTTGAGCGCATCGACCTGGCCTTGAATGTAGGTGTCGCGGGCGGTGACCAGCCCGGCGATCTGCCCGCCGCGAAGATCGATCGGCGAGTTGTTGTCGGCGAACCGGACGACCACGCGCGGTTGTTCATTCGTCGTCTCGAGCGTGGTGGTCAGGCCCCGGTTCAGCCCGCCCTGGATCAGCAGTTCGTTACCGATGTAGACGTTGACGCTCCCGCCGGGCTGTTCGCGGATCTGAACCTGGATCAAGGCACTGAGTTCCTTCAGCAGGCCGTCGCGGCGATCGCGGAGATTGCTCGCGCCCGCGCCGCCGGTACTTTCCAGGTCGGTGATCTGCACGTTGATGTCGGCGATGGCCTCGGCCAGGCGATTGGCCTCGCCGACCACACCGGTCAACTCATCATTGAGTTCGTCCCGCAGTTCGAGCAACTCGACGCGCTGGCGTTGAAGTTCCCGAATGATTGTCGAAGCGGACGAGACGACCACCTGCCGGCTGCCGAGATCGTGCGGCTGGTTCTGAAGCTCGCTGAAGGAGTTGAAGAAGTCCTGCATGAGGCTCGACAGGTCGCTTTCGGAAAGTTCGTTGAAGATGCCTTCGATCCGGGCGAGCAGTTGCCGCTCGATCTGGGCGCCCGCCTGATCGCCGAGGGCGATGCGGATGCGGTTTTCCAGCGACTCATCGACGTTGCGCTTGAGCGCGGACAGGGCAACGCCTCCGCCGGGCGCGAATCCCTCGGGCAGGACGACGCCGCCGGCGGGGTTGAGCACGGGCGTCTGGCGCGTGTAGTTCTCGTTCCCTGCGTTGGTCACGTTGTTACCGACGACCTGCAGGGCGCTCTGATACGCGAGCAACGCGCTCTTGCCGATTTGTAATGCGCCTGTCATCAAGCCCATGACTTAGCCCACCGCCTCGAAAACGTTGGCCGAAGAATCATCCGCGCGCCGGCCGTTCGGCGCGTACGTCTCTGGATCCGAATGCCCACGCGTCATCACGTGAAGCACGTCGTGCAGATGCGACAGCATCGATTCGGTCACCAGCGTGGATTTCAGGCGGGCCCGCTCCAGCGTCTTCAGCTTCGCCTTCAGCCCCGACGACGCCACCAGCAGGCGGCTCCGCATCGGCTCGCGGAAATAGCCCGCCAACTCGCTCAGCCGCATCGTCCGGTTCTCGTCCACGCCCAGTCCTTCGTGAATCCGTTTCATCATCTGCCGGCGAAGACCGTCGCGCTCGGCGATGTGATTGATCAACGCCAGTTCTTTCGCGTTCAGCTCTTCGAGGGCATCGACGTCGGCTTTCTTGACCACCTCGATCTTCTGCTGCATCAGCGCGGTCAGCTCGCCCTGAAGCTCCGCCAGGTGGTTCAGCAAACGCACCAGGTTGTCCACCAGGATGTCCACGCTCACTTTAGCCAACGCCGTTCTCCTTCTGTCCCGTTTCTTCCGCCTCGTTCGGATCCGTGTATGGTTCCGTCGCATCCGAGGAGGTCGCATCGATCCGATCCGCGTAGCGCTCCGCCATCCGGTCGTACATGGTGTTGAGGAAGCCCACCTGCGACGACTGGCTGATCCGCGTCACGAGTTCCTCATCCAACTGGCCGCGAAACATCTCCTCGCCGCGGCCGCCATGACCGAATTCGCTCTTGAACGTCGACTCCCTTGCCATCTTCAGCATCGATCCGAAGAACGTCTGGCCGACCACCTCGTTCACCGCCACGCGCAGCGCCGCGCGCTTCTGCGTTGCCGTGGCATCCGGATGGACCCCCTGGCGGAGAACATGAGACAGGCCGCCCGTCGTACTCATCGTTTCGACTCCCTATCGTTGCCGTGCATGACTCGACTTACTCTTCCACACGCAACGTCGCGTGCAACTTTCCGATCTTGTGCAGGTGCTCGACGATGGCGATGCGGTCCTCGATCGGGACGCGAAGCTGGACCAGCGCCGCCACGAGATCCTCGAGGTTCGTGCCGCTCTTCCAGGCCGCCTCGTCCTGCGGCGCGTCACCCTGCTGCTGCTCGGGATTCCGCTCGGGATCGGTGATCGTGATCGTCAATCCGCCCTGGTTGACAATTGCCGGGTACACCTCGACGTCACCCGAGATGGCGATCGTCTTGGTCTTGCGATTGATCGTGACCCGCGCCTCGGTGTATGGCATCATGAGTTGCTGGTTTTCCAGCCGGGCCAGGAACGGCGCGGGGTTCATCAACTCCTGCCGCGGGACGCGAATCAACACCGTCCGCGGATCGATCGCCATGGCGATCTGGTTGCGGACATCGCCCGAGGCCAGGTCGGGGTTCGATTCCTCGCGGTTGATCGCATCGGCGATGTTGTCGGCGATGGCCCATTCGGCATGGGGTTCGTCGATGACCAGCGTGACGTAGCGCTCGTCGGGGCGGATCCAGGCGCGGTTGCGGATTTCGATCGGCAGTGATCGTCCGTCAATCATGTACGTATGCACCCAGTTGCGTTCGAGTGTCGCGCCCTGCGGAATGCGTCCCGTCGTGGAAATATCCTCTTCTTCGAGCTTGACCGGACCCGCCGCCGTCGCCCAGATCTGGCCGTCCTCGGGGTTCGGGCCGGTCAGCGGCGTCATCAGCAAACGCCCGCCGCGAAGGCTCTTCGCCGGGCCGACACTGCTCACGTGCACGTCCACGCGCTCACCTTCACGCACACCGTTGTCCGGCAGGACGATATCGACTGCGACAATCGCGACATTGTCGACATCCTTGAACTCCTCGGGGCTCGCCACCGGCATCGCCATGCGCTTGTAGAACTGCATCAACGGGCGCATCACCGGCAGGTATTGTCCGCCATCACCGGTCCCGTTGAGACCGACGACCAGTCCCATCCCCGTGAGCCGGTTGGTGCGCGTGCCCTGGTAGTGCGTGATGTCGCTGATCTTCACTGCCGACGCGCCGGAACACAGCGCCAGGCTCAGCCCGACCATCAGCATCAGGACATTCGAGTTGTTGCGATTCGTCGTCATGCGAAACTCCTGGAGACGCCTCGATCACCCACTCGGTCAGAACGGCTTGGTGAAGTCCAGAATCCGGGGAACCCATCCACGCTGTTCGGCATCGCGCACCGCGCCCTTGTTTTTCTCCGTCACGACAATCTCCGCCAGTTGCGTGCTCAGCACGGTGTTGGCGGGGGTGACATCCTCGCTCCGGCAGATGCCGGTCAGCGTGACTTCCATGACTTCCTCGTCATGCATCTGGCGCGACCGCGCCTCGATCACCAGGTTCCCGTTGGGCTTCACGTCGATGACGGTGGCCTGGATGCTGGTCGTGAACTTGTCCTCGCGATCCTTCTCGCCCTCGGTCTCGTACTTGTCGCTGTACTGAAAAGCGAAGCCCGGCTGGCCGTTCGTGAGTTGATCCGTCCCGAGATGCTTGAGATCACCGTGGAAGCGGAACCACTCGGAAAGCTTGCCGTCGATGTCCCAGGATTTCTCCTTGTCATACTCCGCCTGCCCCTCGTAGCGCTTGTGCTGGCGGACGATCACGTTGATCAGGTCGTTGACCTTGAATTTGCGCGGTTCCGCCGGCGAGATCGCGAACATGGAGACCTGCTCCAGCGTGCGCGTCGCCGGGGCGGACTGGCCCTTCGGGGGCATGGTGGTGAACCGATCCTCACCTGCCACCTTGGCCGGGTCGGGTTCCTCCTGCTGATCCACCGGTAGCGGCGCCGAGCGGAACAGCAGCGATGAGGACTGGGCCGCGACCGTATTGGCCGCGAGTCCGGTCATTGCCATCATGAGCAGGGCTTTTTGCATCACTTCTTCTCCTTCGATGTCACGAGCGTGAGCGTCTCCTCAGGCGGAGCGCCCGGCAGTTCCACCGTCTCATGCCCGGTCACGACACCCGTGAAGTACTTGCGTGTCTGAAGATTCTTGAGTTCCACCGTCTCGCCGTAGCCTCCGCTTTCCAGCGCCTTGGCGGTGTACTTGATGACCAGCCCTCCGCGCCGCACCCACACCACGACCAGGTCATTCCGCTTGACCAGCGGGACCGGTTCGATGTCGCGCGGGGTGATGCGCTCGCCTTCCTTGATCAGCTTCTTGGCCTGCTGGCCGATGAGCGGTTGGGTTTCGGTGAGAGTGACGTCGTTGAGATTCTTGAACGGGAAGGTGCGCAGGGTCACGTCGCTTTCCTGGATGACGTGCCCGCGGTTCATCGGACGTGTCGCGACCACGACCTCTTTCTCGAGGATCACCTCGGCCAGGATCGACAGTGTCTGGCGGACCAGGTCGCCTTCGCTGACGGTCACGCGCATGGACACCATCCCCACGAGGCGGTCGGTTTCGTCGACGATCTTGAAGTCGTAGGTCGGCTTGGTGAGTTTCAGGTAGCGCTCGGCCATGGCGCTGAAGCGAATGACCGGTGTTCCGCCGAGTCGCGCCATCCTTTGGGCGAGATGCCGGCGCAGGTCGGCTTCGAGGCTGTTCGGCTCGACACCCCGCAGGTACGCCGGGACACCCGGCATCTGCGACGCGAGCGACTCGCCGATCAGAATGGGGCCATCCTGCGTGGAATCCTTGCCGTCGGCAGCCTGCCCCGCCCGTTGAACGGTGCACTGGCTGTGGCCCCGAAAGACCCACAGGCCCAGGTTCACGCCGTGACGTCGCAGGGCCTGCTCCAACGCGTCGACCGTCACCACGTACGATCCCTCGGGCTTCAGGCCGGAGACGATCACCCATTCCGCGGCGCGCGACGATCGCGGCCCCTCGATCGTTCCGATGTCACCCAGACGGATGACCTCGGACGTCACGACGGCCGATGGATGAACCTGCACGGTGGTCTCGCCGATCTCCAGATCGTGCTGCGATGCCTCTTCCGCATGCAACACCATCGGGCTGCCCGCCAGCGCGACCAGGACGACAAGCGTCCATGTCTGACGGGGATCGGTGATCCGCCCTGCTCGAATTGTCAGTTGTGCATCCTGCATGTCGACGACCTCCGCGCCGATGATCCGTTTGGCGAACCGCTGTCACTCCTCCAGGTTCGCTTGCTTCTCTCCGTCTCCCGGTCATCCTGCCGAACGCGTGCCTTCACGAAGCCCGGCGGAATTCTGCGTCCGCTCATGTCCCGCGATCAGGATTCCACCTCATCGCCCGTCAATTGCCTCTTACCGTCTCAGGTTCGAGACGATCCGCAGCGACTCATCCGCGCTCTGGATCGTCTGGGAGTTCAATTCAAAGCCGCGCTGCGTCAGGATCAGCCCGACGAGTTCCATCACCGGATCGACGTTGCTCATTTCCAGACTCGCCTGCCGGAGACTGCCCAGGCCCTCTTCCTGCGGAAAACCCTCGATGGGCGCGCCGGACGCGTCCGTCTCCAGGTAAAGGTTCTTGCCGATCTGCTGCAGCCCCTCGTTGTTCACGAACCGCGCGAGCTCGATCTGCCCGAGCTGGGCGATCTCGCCGCCGGTGCGCACCCCGACCTGGCCGTCCTGGCTGATCACGATGTTCTCTTCGGGCACGTTCTCCGGAATATTGATGGGCGGATCGAGCAGCGTGCCGGGCGTATTGGCGAGCACCAGGTCGCCGTTGGCGTTGCGGACGAAGTTGCCCGCCCGCGTGTAGGCGGTGACCTCTTCCCCGTTGAAGAAGGTCTGCACCTTGAAGAAGCCCTCACCCTCGATCGCCATGTCCAGGTTGCGGCTGGTCAGCTCGCTCGCGCCCTGGTTGAAATCGAGCTGCGTGCCCGACAGCGCCACGCCGAGACCGACCTGAATCCCGTGCGGGTTGGGATTGTCGTTCGCGTCGCGGACGCCGGGTTCTCGCTTGACCTGGTACATCAGATCCTCGAAGTTCACGCGGCTCTTCTTGAAGCCGACGGTGTTGACGTTCGCCAGGTTGTTGGCGATGACGTTCAGCTTCGTGTCGAGCGCCGCCATGCCCGTGGCGGCCGCATGAAACGCGTTAATACCCATGACAAACCTCTACCTCTTCACCTACCGGAGCCGCGCGATGTCGTTCACGGCGCGATTCAACGTCGCGTCCGCCAGGCCGATCATCTGCGCGTTCATCTCGTACAACCGGGTGGCCTGCATCATGGCCACCATCTCCCGCGTCGGGTCCACCGTGGAACGCTCGATGGAACCCACCTCCAACTGGACGTCCATGCGTTGCGGCGTCGCGCCCATGGCGCGATAGACGTTGCCGCCGACCTTGCGCAAGAGGCTGCGGTCCTCGAATCTCACCGTGCCCAGCCGCGCCAGCACCGCATCCTTCGCGCGGACGTATCCATTGCCGTCGATCGAGATCTCGCCTTCGGTCTCCGGCGGAATCACGATCGCATTGCCCGATGCGTCGAGCACGTTGTGATCCGTGACCGTCACCAGCTCGCCGGCCCGGTTGGTCGTGAACCGGCCGTCGCGCGTGTAGTGTTCCTGCCCGTCTTTCTCGACGGTGAAGAATCCATCACCCTTCAGGGCGACGTCGAGCGGGTTGCCCGTCTTTTCGATCATGCCCTGCTCGTGCGCGGTATAGGTCGGCGCGACCAGCGATCCGCCGGTCATGGGATCGAGGAGTTCCTGCGACAGCGCGGGATCCCCGGGATTCTCCCGGCTCTCGATCGCGCGCTCGCGGATGACGGCCAGGTCCTTCTTGAAGCCTGCCGTATCCAGGTTGGCTAGATTGTTGGCGAGGATCTCCTGCCGGTACTGGTTGGTCTGTAGACCCGTGGCCGACATGTAGATGCCATAAACCATCGCCTGACTCCTCAATCACCGGCAGCCGGATGCGCGACCGCCACGAAGTACTTCACCGTCGGTAGTGCATCGCCGCCCGATCTTCATGGGGGGTGTGATCCGGGCGAATCCGATCGTCTCCGACAGATTCACTGCAATGCAGCCGAGCGACTTCCACCATGTGGACGGCGCTGGCGGCTGCGGCCAATCGCCTGATTCGCGCGCCGAGGGTGGCCCAGTCCATGGCCACTGTGTCGCAATCCGTTGCTCGGTCCGATGACCGTGTCCTCATCGACGCGCTCCTTAGGCTCTGCATGACCCCGCGGGGCCACTGAATGCATACACCGATGGACTCCGAGCCCATCTCGTCGCCACCGCATTACGCAACCCCTGTGCCAGTTCCGCTTGGCACGCCAATTGCCTGCTTCGAGAGATTTCATTTTCTGATGTAATTCACTTCTGAATAAGGACTTACGAAAAATGTAAATCTGGGCAAGTCGATGGCGACTCGGATATGGCAGGGCGGGACCGGCCGCGCAACTCTTGCCGCGGTTCGGCAACTCTTGCCGATCGCGCGAGGGGAAAGGGAGAGGGTTTCACGCCCGGAAAGGTGGGTTCAGGAGGAGGGCTCGAGGGACTCGACAAGCTCGCGGAACCGCGCGCCGCGCTGCTCGTAGTTGTCGAACATGTCGTAGCTCGTGCAGGCGGGCGATAGCAACACCACGTCCCCCGGCGCGGCCAACGCGGCGGCCCGCATGACCGCGTCATCGAATCGGGAAGCCTTTTCCAGAATAAGATCCCGCGCGTCCGATTGATGGGCCGAGACCGCCGCATGAAGCGCCTCCCCCGTCGCGCCGTACGTCACCACGCCTTTGGCCCGCTGTGCGAGCAGTTCGCCCAGCCCGTCGAACGGAATCCCCTTGTCCGCGCCGCCGACCAATACGATCACGTTGCCGTCGAAGGCGTTCAGCGCGATCTGCGTGGCGTCAGGCGTGGTGGATTTCGAGTCGTTGTAATAGACCACGCCCCCTGCCTCCGCGACGCGCTCCAGGCGATGCGGCAATCCCTTGAATTCCACCAGTCCGCGCCCGATCGTTTCATCCGGAATCTTCAGCGCACGCGCGACGGCGATGGCGGCCGATGCGTTGATCTCATTGTGCACGCCGGGCACCTGGAGAGCGGTGCGAAATGCGGGATCGAAACCGTATCGAATCATCGTTCGTTCCCCGGGCACCGCCTGAATGCATCGACACAACTCATCCTGCGCGCTGTGAATGAAAACCTGCTGAATCCCCTTGAAAAAGCGCACAATATTGAGCTTGGCATCGAGGTAGACGTCGAACGTGCCGTGCCGGTCGAGATGGTTCGGCTGCACGTTGGTCAGGATGGCATGCGACGGACTCCAGCGCAGCGCCGCCAGGTCCTCCAGTTGGAAGCTCGACAACTCCAACACCACGACGTGCTCTTCGGCGATGCGATCCAGATCGAACAGCAGCGACTTGCCGATGTTTCCCCCGGTCCACGCGCCCGGAAGCGCGCCGTCGACAACGGCCTTCCGGAGCACCGCATCCAGCATGGCGGTGGTCGTGCTCTTGCCTGCCGTTCCAGTGATGCCCACGACCCGCCGCGCGCGGAGCCGCTCGATGAACAGGTTCATCTCACTCGTCAGGGGAATGCCGCGACGCCGCGCTTCGTGAACGAACGGGCTGCGATCCTTCGGCACCGCCGGGCTGACCACCAGCACATCGCACGCGTCGAGATCCACACCGTCATGCCCGCCGAGGCGATACTCCACGTCCAGCCCGCGAAGCTGATCGAGACTGGCGGCGAGCTTCTCCGCCGGAGCGGCATCGGTCACCGTCACCCGCGCATTCTTCTCGGCCAGCCAGCGCGTCACGGCGATGCCCCCCCCGAAACGCCCGAGACCCATGACCACCACTCGCTTGTCGGCAACATCCGTGTAGCTCATGCCCCCATTCTAGCCCCGCCACGCAGAACCATCGACCAACCTTGACCGCATCCTCACACAACCTTGATGCGCGCCGAACACGGCTTCGCTTAGGATGACCCCTCCAACTGCCTCGTGTACCATTATGCCGTGCTTCCCATCGATCCGATTCAGAATCATCGGAGGATCCCATGACCGACACCCGCCAACCGCGTGCGTGCCTCATTGCCTTGCTCGTGCTGCTGCTCATCTCCGCCGCCGATGCCGCGCCCGAAGCTTTCGAGATCGGCCCCGGCAACGTGGACCAGCTCCCCGGCGGCGAGGAAGCCGACGGCATCATCGGCGACTTCGTCATCCGCAACGATCTCATCGAAGCGGTCGTCGCCGGCAATCAGCACAACCGCAAGGCCAACATGCTGGTCAACTGGGACTCGACCACGCAGGGATGTCTCTATGACCTCACGCTCCGCGGGCAGGACAACGATCAACTTACCGCTCTCCGCCCGGGCCACCAGCAGGGCCAGCTGTCCCGTGTCTCCGTCATCAAGGACGGCGGCGACGGTGAAGCGATCATCCGCGCGGAACTCAACCTCACCGCCGGCAACGGATTCGCCCGGGCGCACGAATACATCCTGGTCGATGGCTGGCAGCATCTTCTGATCGTCTCGACGTACACCAACCACACCGGTAAGCCGGTGAAGGTGAACGTCGGGCCGGACATCAAGGGTCTCGTCGGCGGGCCGACGATCGACGATATCCGCACCGGTACCTGCCAGGACCCCGCTTATCGTGTTGGTTACGCCGTGAAGCCCATGCAGGTGAAGTCCGCCGAGCCGGCAACCGGTGAAGTCGAGATTGCGCCCGGAACCTCGCGAAGCTATGCCCTCGCCGTCGCCATCGGGGATGGCCCGGCGGAAGCGTTCTTCCATTTGAAGAACATGTTCGGCGAGCAGCGCCGTTGCCAGGGACGTGTGCTCGATGCCGCCGGCAATCCGGCAACCGATATCGAGCTGATCTTCCCGATCGGGGACCAGTCGCTCGTGGCTTATGTCGACGAGGATGGCCGGTTCGACCTGATTCTTCCCACGATGAAGTTCGACGTGACCCTCCGCAGCCTGGGACGGGCGGACACTGCGGTCACATTGATCGCCGGAGAGACCTTCAAGCTGACGGTCCCCGTTGCCGCCGGCGCGCATGTCGTCGTCAAGGACAACCACGGCAAGCCCCTGCCCTGCCGCGTGCAGTTCATCGGCATCGACGGTACGGCCATGCCCTTCCTCGGCCCGCACATTCGTGCCCACGGTTGCGCGAACGAGTATCACACCGAGCGCGGTGCATTCTTCCAGCCGTTGCCGCCGGGCAAGTATCGCATCGTGATCACGCGCGGCATCGAGTACGACCACGCCGAGCGCACCATCGAGATCAAACCCGAAACCACGACCGAGGTTGAAGCCACGCTCACGCGCATCGTCGACACCACCGGCTGGATCAGCTCCGACTTCCACAACCACACGACCAAGAGCGGCGACAACTACTGCGTGACCGATTCGCGCATCATCGATCTCGTGGCGGAGCACATCGAGTTCGCCCCCGCCACCGAACACAACCGTGTCTATCCGTGGATGCCGCACATTGAGAAGCTCGGCGTGACCGAACACCTCAAGTCGATCCCCGGCATCGAACTGACCGGCGGTGGACCGCACCTGAACGCCTTCCCGCTGATTCCCGTCTTTCACACACAGGACAACGGCGCACCCCAATGGGACCCCGACCCGCGCATCAACGCCCTTGCCCTGCACAACATGCCCGGCGACCGCAATGCCCGATGGATCCAACTCAACCACCCGGACGTGGCCCGCTACTTCCGCCACTTCCGCAGCGACGCCAAGCCCGGCGAGGGCTACCCCGGCCTCGAGGGATTCATCAACGGCGCGGAACTCTGGGGCGAGCAGTTCCTCAACCCCAGCCCGAAGGTGCAGGTCGAGTGGAAGGGCAAGATGCACACGCGCCAGAACTGGCCGTTCTACTGGATGCAGATGATCAATGCCGGGCACCGCATCTGGGCCATCGCCGTCAGCGACGCCCATGAAGTGACTCAGGGCGGCGTGGGCGGATGGCGGACGTACCTGCCGAGCTCCACCGATGCCCCGGCGGAAATTGACCCGAACGAAGTGATCGCCCACGCCAAGGCCGGCCATGCCTACATGACCAACGGCCCGTTCCTTCAGGTGCATACCGTCGAGGGGGGGCACGGCCCGGGGGAAACGATCTCCGCCACCGGCGAAGTCGCGCTCCAGGTCAGCGTGCAGTGCAACACCTGGGTCGATATCGATCGTGTGGTCGTCTACGCCAACGGGCGCCCGCACCCGAAGGCCGACTTCCGCCGCGACACCCACCCCGACATGTTCCACAAGGACGTGACGCGCTTCGACGAAACCATCCGCGTCCCGCTCGACGGAGACGCCCATCTCATCGTCGTCGCCGGCGCCGAAGACGACGCCCTCAAGCTCACCACCGGCTACGGACTGAGCTGGCAGAAACGCATGCACCCGCTGGCGTATCACAACCCCATCTTCGTCGATACCGACGGCGATGGCTTTACACCCAACGGCGACATGCTCGACCAGGAGTTCCTGCCTGAATAAACGTGTTGGATGTCATCGCACTTTCCCTTGATAATCCGAAAACGTGGTGTTGGAACTTCAGCTATACGGGGGTATCTTGCTCATGGACCTGCCATCTTTTCGCGGATCGGAAGCACCTTTCCGCGCGGAGTTTGCCAAATTTATTCAGTCCAGGGAATTCAAGTCTTTTTACAACCGCACACACCGAAGGCCCCGATTTCATTGGATCCTCATGATTCTCTTCAGCCTCACCGGCGTGGGTATCGCGATCGCGATTGGGCTGTTTCTCAGAACACTTCGGCAACGTCATCTCCATCAAACCGCGTTTCAGAAATTCGCCGCACGCGCACAACGCACCGTGCCCATCTGGACGTACGTCGCCATGGCCAACACCCAGCTCATGGAACGCCCGCATACGATTGCGCCGGCATTGGTCATTGGGACATTTGATCCCGTTGTCGGAGCCGATGGGAAGGCCATGCTCGACATGTCGATCGCGCTTTCGGTGTCCGATGACCCGGCATTAGAGGCGATCATGGCCGACGAAGCCTTCAACGAACATCGCCGCCGGTTGCTCCCCGCTTCGTTGACTGGCACTACAGAAGTGTTCGCCTTCGATCTGATGATCAACAGCGACTGGTTGCCCGGAGGCGACATGAATGTGGCCATACCTTGCATGGCGGAGCCGGGAAGTCAGGGCATCATCACCATGCTGCCGATAGCCTTACTGAAGGAAGTCTTCAGTCGCTACGAAGAGGAGGATGATTCGCTCATACCTGAGGAGGGTTGGGGAGAAGGCCCATCTATTTACGACCATCTCCGACGTCATCTGCCGGAGGACGAGGCGGAAAGCCCCCTCTCTTCGATGACCTTGCCTGATGAAGACCGCTTTCGTGAGGGATCTTCTCAGCGCTATGCCCCCGGAGCACACGACGAGATTATGGCCCAGTTCGGCATGCCCGTTCCCGAGGACTACGCGGCAGCCGTAGCCGCTCGGCTGAATGCGTTTTGCCACAAACCTGGCGAGGAAACCCAGAAAGCCCTGTATGAGGTTCTCTGCGCGGATCCCCTGCCTCCGGCAATTGGTGATATCTTTGAGATGATGGCCGCGGATCATCCGGACCCGACACGGGCTGTCCACCTTGCTCGAATGCTGACCACGCGTTCCGCTGATCGTAACCCGGTCAAGTTCGGGATCGCACTTCTCAGTTCATTTCGGGATCTGGATCATCTTGAGATACTCAAGACACTGGCCCGCCACGACGAATTCACCCGATATTGCATCGTCGGCCTGAGACATCAGACGGATCACGTCGAGCGCGAACTCGCCTGGATTGCCAGGCGTGTGAAGGGCTGGGGCAGAATACATGCCATTCGTCAGATGAAGAATGTGACCGATCCCGAGCTCAGAAACTGGCTCCTCCGCGAAGGCTGCAGGAACGAAGTCATGTACGAGTACACGGCGTATCCTTGCGCTATGGAGGGCGATCTCGTCTCAGCTCTTGCCGCGCCGGAGATAGACGGTCAATTGTTCTCTTCCGCCGCTATCCTATTGAATGCGCTGCTGCAGGGTGGGCCGGCCGAGGAGATCCGGGACTACGAACATGCCCCTCAAGCCATTTCCCACTTCATGCGACACGCGCAAGAGCAGCCGCTTGACTCGGATCACATTCAGATGATTCAGAATCTACAAGCCTACCTCACTGACGATGATGGAGAGTGGTGGAAGCGACGCGGCGAAGGCTGGAGCGAAGAACTTCGCATGGATGTGCTGGCGCAATGTCAATCGCTACTCGACTCGAATCCGTAGTCGCCCCGACCGGTGGGGCCGTGCCTTCTGCCCCAACTGCGAGGGAGTGCCCCCATCCCAGCCGCGAGAAAACTTTCTTCCGCCCCTTAAGACCAATCGGCACGTTACTTTAAATGGTTTCTTTATCTACAGTTACCAAAGACACGGGCAGTGGTATCAATATCAGGCCTCAGAATTCTTGGAAACCGGGAATGCCTTATTGAGAATCCCCGCCTCCGCCATACACTATAAAGAGATCGTCACATCCATAGCATTTTCTGGACGAGACAGGAGTTCAAAACATGGTCTGCAAGATTCTGGGCGGCGGCATTGCGCTGATGGGGCTGTTCTGGCTGGTGATGCCGACACTGGGCTACCGCGGAGGCATGGAAAACTGGATCAGCGGCTTCGGTTCGATCACACCGATCCTGCTCAAGGTGCTCATGATCGCGTTCGGCCTGCTGGTCGTCAAAGTCGGCTGCGACAAGACGATGCCCCGGCACAGCCTGGCCCGCAAGTGACCCGGCACACATCTCGATCGGAAACAGCGAGCTGCTTGTTGCAACACTGAGGATCGCGGCGTCGACTATCGCGTGCGCGGGAAGTCCCGGTCGAAGCGGTTGAGAACCACCTCCGCCGCGCGGACGTTTTCGCGCACACTGACCGCGTCGCGCAGATCGACCGCCTGCCGGATGTTCAGCGCGATGGCATAGAATTCATCGCAGTACGCTTCGAAGGTACCCGGATCGCGCGATGTGGCGGCGTAGGAGCGCAGCTCCTGGATATCCTCGATCCAGTCGCCGGTTTCATCCTGCGCTTCCTCCCAATCCCGCTTGTTGACCTCTTCAATGATCACGTACCGCTGCTTGTCCACGTCGTGAAGTGCTTCACCATGCGTTGACCATGCCCCGCCGTCCGGCGGCGATGAGGAGCGCGACACATCCACGCGGACGTCAGGTGTATCGACGTTGACGCAGCCGCTGAGGATAAGTATGCCGAGAAAAGCTCCTGCTACTGGGATAAATGTCGCACGGTTCATGATTCACCTCGCCATGGATGGGTTCCGGTCCAGAGTGCTCCTGAACGATTATCGGCGAAGCCCCACTCAAGTTGCCAGAAAAATCTGCGAGAGCGTCACTGCACGCGGAAGAAGCAAGCCCGATCCAGGCCTGGACGCCCTTCGGAAACAAGACATCCGGCATCCGAACCGCGGTCCGGATGCCGGATGGGATCACCTTCTCCACCGGCGATGTGCTGGGGGGGGCGCGCTTACTCGAGCCCATCCTCGGGGAGATCGTCCTCGTCCATCTCGGTGAAGTCCACGCCGACCGCATCCGAGATCTCCTGCACCGCTGTCTTGGCAGACGTCCTGATCAGATCCAGGGCGGTCTCGCACACCGCTTCAACGTCGGCGATCAACGCTTCGTCGGCCTCCAGGCGGTTAAGCAGGTGGACACAGCGCCGGCAGTGGTGGGCCACGCGATGGGCACAGCGGCGCGAACCCTTGTGGACATACCCCACGGTACGCTCGGCCAGGGCAATCGCTTCCTCCTCTTCACCGGCCTCAAGCAGTTCATTGATCCTGGCCACCGCCATGGCGCCGAGATCCTCATTGCGCTGGGCACAGTACTCGGACACGCGGGTAACCCGCTCGATGCAGTTGGCGGCGACCTCCTCGGGCGTGACATCCGACGGGGGCTGGTGGCGCGGGCCGTTGCCACGTGGGCCGGGCTGCGCGATGGCGGGCGACAGGGTGAACAGGGCGGCGATGCCGGCGAACAACGCGAATCGCGTAACGGTTAATTGACGCATGGGTCCATTCTCCTTTGAGTCGAAACAGAAACTGACCAGTACACCAGGAGCGAAAGGCCGGCACTTCCGCGGTTTGTCGCGACGACAGGGAACCCAACGCGACGCGTTCGGTCTTATTGCGGGAAAATCACATCCTTCGTTATAGTTGGCCCGATCATGAGTGGATCCCCCGCCGCGGACGAGAAATGGACGGTCGGCAAACTGCTGACCTGGACGGTGCAGTTCTTCCAGGACAAGCAGGTCGAAGGCGGACGCCTCGCCGCCGAGCTGCTGCTGGCCCGGGCGCTGGGATGCCGCAAGATCGAACTCTACACCCGTTATGAGACCGAACCGTCCGCGGCGCAGCGCGACGCCTTCCGCGACCTGGTCCGCAAGGCCGCCGACCACTCGCCGATCGCTTATCTTCTTGGGTACCGTGAATTCTTCTCGCTGGATTTCGAGGTCACCCCGGCGGTGCTCATCCCCCGCCCGGAGACCGAAGTGCTCGTGCAGCGCGCGATCGAGATCTGCCGCGATGCACCGGAGCGGAGGTGGCAGGTGCTCGACGTCGGCACCGGCAGCGGATGCATCGCCGTGTCACTGGCGAAGCTGGTTGGCAACGTCCGCATCGTGGCGTCGGATGTCTCCCCCGAGGCGCTCGACGTCGCCCGCCGCAACGCGGAGAAGCACGAGGTGGGTGAGCGGGTCATCTGCGTCGAAGCCGACGCCGTCGATCTCCCGCGCGAAGTCATGCCCGACGGCGGATTCGACGTCATCGTCTCGAATCCGCCGTACATCAGCGAGGCCCACTGGGCGACGCTACCGCCGCACATCCGCGAACACGAGCCCGCCATTGCATTGACCGGCCCCGGCGGCGATGGATTGGCCCTGTATCGCGTGCTGGCCGAGCGGGCGGGCGAGGTCCTCACGCCGAACGGAACCATCCTCGTGGAGTTCGGTTTCGATCAGCGGGATGCCGTGCGTGGCATCTTCGAGAACGCCGGTGGCTGGACGTACGTGAACACGCACCGCGATCCGACCGATCCCCACGACCGCGCGATGGAGTTCCAACGCGCGTAAACGTAAGGCTTCCGGCTGCGTTAAGACGACTTGGATTTCGCTTTGGAAACGCCGCCCTTTTTCCCGCCCTTGGGCTGCCCCTTTTCATCCAGCCAGGGCGGATCGAACGGTACCGCACGCGGCGAGCGCAACGGCTGAAACTGGAGCCCGATGATCCACGCCAGCGCCCCGAGGAACAGCACCACGCTGACAAATTGCGAGATGGTCATCCCGGCGGTATCTAGAGGATTGTCCGCGCGGATCGCCTCCTCGAAGTAACGCATGATCGGATACAGCAGGAAACACAGCCCCGCCACCATACCGTGCCGCTTTCGCTGATAGAAATACGCGTTCAACATGAGGCCCAGCAGGATACCTCCCGTCGAGGCGTACAATTGTGAGGGATGTACTGGAAGTGTGTGCAGGCGTTCCACGATGTCCTCGAACTCGCGATGCGTGAGATCGAATTTCTTCTCGAGCGCCATGCGCACACCGAAACCCCCGGGCGGACTCTTCTCGATCTTCGCCCGTTCCGAATCCGACAGGAAAACGAAATCCCGGTAGACCAGCGTCGCGCCTCCATCGTTCCGCACGTAGATGGCTTCCTGGGGCAGTGTCAGCTTGCGTTCCTCCCATTGGCGGTGCATCGCCGGGCTGGCGTATGGAAACTCCACGGCCCAGGGAAATTCATGCTGACACACGCCGCCCCAGCAACAGCCGTTCAGGAAGCACCCGATCCGCGCCATGCACATCCCGAACATCAGCGACGGCGTCACGATGTCCAGGTACCAGCGTAGTGAACGCCCGGTGAACGCGAGATAGCCGAGAATCGCGAGCGTTCCGCCAATGAATCCGCCGTAGAACTCAAGTCCGCCGTTCGTCAGGTTCACGATCTTCCACAAGCCCTGACCGGCAAAATCGCGCTCCCAGTAATGCAGCACGAAGAAGATCCGCGCCCCCAGGATGCTGAAGATCAGCGCGAGGAAACCCATGTTGACGATGACATCGGGGTCGCCCTTGGTGCGGATCGCCCGGCGCGTCGCCCACCACGTCCCACCGACGAAACCGATCATCAGCATCAGTCCGTAGCTTCGCAGCGGAATATCCAGGCCGGGAATGGTAAAGATCGTGGGAAACATGCAGGCTCGTCTCGTTGGAGTCGATCCGTAATCGCGGGATCGACGCGTGTTCTGGCTCTATTCGTTGCGCGAGGGTGAATCCTAATCCTGCAGCCGGTCAGCGTCCACCATCACGTTGTCGATCAGCCGGGTTGATCCGATGCGGACCGCCACCGCGATCAGGACGCGCCCTTGCACTTGATCCACAGGTTGCAGCTCATCCGCATCCACGACCTCTACGTAATCGATGGAGCATGGCCCGGCCGATTCGATCCTCGCGCGGATGCTCGACGCCACCGTGACCGCGTCCCGCTCGCCCTGATTGATTGCCTCGCTCGCCGCGAACAACGCCTGTGACAGGCTCCGCGCCTGCTCACGTTCGGCGGGCGACAGATAAACGTTGCGGCTCGACATCGCCAGGCCGTCCGGCTCTCGGACCGTCGGGCAGATCACAATCTCGATCGGCCAGGAGAGATCGCGGGTCATCTTGCGGATCACCGCCGCCTGCTGGGCGTCCTTCTGCCCGAAGTAGGCGGCGTCCGGCTGCACGATGTTGAAGAGTTTACTGACCACGGTCGTGACCCCGTCAAAATGCCACGGCCGCGACGCCCCGCAAAGCCCTTGGGTCAACCGATCCACGTGAACGGTCGTGGAGGCACTGGCGTCATACATTTCCGACACGACAGGGCAGAAAACCGCGTCCGCTCGCTCCGCCGCGCAGGCGTTCAGATCCGCCTCGATCGGCCGCGGGTACTCATCGAAATCCTCGTTGGGGCCGAATTGTGTCGGATTCACGAAAATCGACACGATCACGATTTCACAATCTCGCCGCGCCGCCCGGATCAACGAGCGATGGCCTTCGTGCAGCGCGCCCATCGTCGGCACCAGCCCGATGCGACGTCCTGCCGCCCGATGCGGCCCGGTAAACGCCCGGACCTCATCCACTGTTTCCAACTTCTTCAATGGAAGTGACTTGCGTTCCATCCCTGCGATTATCCACAGCGAACCGGCATTCCACAAGCCGCCCCGGCCCGTTTGACACCCCGCCACGCGGCTTGATAATCACAGGCGGTTATCGGGAATGGGGAAGCGTTGCGTCGAAAAACCCCTTCAGAGCCCCTCGAAAGGGGATTTTCTCTAACCCTGCGACCGGGGGCGTGTCTATACCCATGACGTCTGCGGATGAATCGGCATTCGGCGAATCGACCGGTCAGCGGGATGCCGCCTGGGTCCGAGAGGCCATTGCGGGTGACACGGAGGCCTTCGGACGGCTGGTCACGGAATACCAGCGACGCGCCGTGGCGGTGGCGTATCGGATCCTGGGCAATCGCGACGATGCCGTGGACGTGGCCCAGGAGGCTTTTCTCCGGGCGTACCGGTCGCTTGACAAGTTGAAGGAACAGGCGCGATTCGGCCCCTGGCTGATGCGAATCGTGAGCAACCAGGCGCTTAACGCCCGGCGCTCGCGCAAGACCGGAGCCACGGTCGAACTCGACGAATCGCAGGGGTCCGAAGGTCTGGACTCCGGCGAAGGAAGCCCGACGGTCTCCCGCACGTTCACGCCGGATACCCGGCTGGAACATCGGGAGATGCAGGAAGCGCTGGAGGAAGCCTTGAATACGCTGCCTGAGAAACAACGCCTGTCGCTGGTTTTATTCACGATTGAAGGGTGGGCACAGAAAGACATTGCCGAGCTGCTCGAATGCAGTCTGGAGAACGTCAAGTGGAACGTCTTCCAGGCGCGCAAGCGATTGCGGGAGCAACTGGGCGACGCCATCCACCTTTAACGGAAGTGTGTGATGCAAGCACGGATCAATGAACATGACGAGTTCCTGCTGAGCCGGTTGTTGGACGGGGATCTGGCGGCGGAGGAAGCCGATGCGCTTCGCGCGCGACTGGAACGCGAACCGGAGCTGCAAGCCGCTTACGACGCCCTGCGCCGCATTGATGAGGCGCTGGAGTCGCGCCGCAAGGATCAGCCGGACGTCGACTTCCGCGCGTTTCATGCGAACGTGATGCAGGCGGTCGAGGCGGAAGCCGGCGCGACCGTTTCCGGGAAGGATCGCGAGACCGGCGGCGTGCTGCTCAAGTTCCCGTCGTGGTTCAAGGTGGCTACGCCGCTTGCCGCCGCGGCGGCCCTCGCGCTCGTTCTGCTGCTGAATTCCGGGAAACCGACGATCGACACGCCCACCGCGCAACCGGGCCAGGGTGATTCGGGAACGTCATCGATCGCCATGACCGAGGGGCCGACTGCAAAGCCCGCGCTACTGGACCCCACGACGCACGGCGGACGCCTTGTCCTGGCCCAGGTGAGCCGCCCCGTCTCGGATTCCAGCGGCAAGATCGTGGTGCGCGTCGGTCAACCCGCCGAAGCGGCTCCCGCGGAACGATCCATGGTCCAGGTCAGCTTCCGCCATTGCGACGAGTTGGCCCGGCTGGTCGAATACAAGGATCAATCGACGGAGAACGAATCGAAGCTGGTAGAAATCTGGCCGTCGCAGCCCGAAAACAAGAATCGTGAGCCGGAACCAGCGTGGGGCATCGATCTGGAGATCGACGCCACACCTTTGTGATGAGGATGACTGGACGGGTAAGTTCCTGAAAGCGAGCGTTGCCCAACCGTGTGCGTCACAGGCCGCGCGGATAAGGATGAGCACCATGAAACGACAGAGTCACATGTACGCCGGGGCACTCGTACTGGTCGCCGCGTGGATGTTCACACTTTCGACCCACGCTCAGACCTCCACGGGTGAACGTGCGGTCGCCACGGAGAAGGCCAAGCCTGCCGATGGCATGAAGTTCTTCAGCTCGCCGAATGAACCGCGCGGCGATACCCAGGAAGTCGAGATTATCCAGGCTCTCGACCGGAAGACGGACCTCGTCGTCAACGACGCCCCGATCCAGGAAGCGCTCGCCCAACTGGCGGAGGGTACGGACATTCCGCTGGTGGTGAAGGCGGGCACGATGGACCTGCTGCCGTACGGCTCGAAGACGGCGCTGACCGCCACCATCGAGGATCTTCCCCTGCGCGACAGCCTGGCGGGGTTGCTCTGGCCGGTCGGGCTGACGTTCGAGGTCAAGAACGCGCGTGTCGTCGTGATCCCGACCGAGGGACTCGCGCGGCTCGGCCGCCGGGCGACCTGGGATGAACTGGCCACGCTGAAAACGCTCTACACGCAGCCCTGGACGAACGATCTGACCGAAAAGCTCTCGTTCCGGTTCCGCGAAATCTCCGGGACCGGCGCGAACACCAATCGCGACCTGCTGCAGAAGTCGGCGCAGAACGTCGGCGAAGGCTCGGCGGCGGACGTGCTCACGCTGGCGTGCGAGCGTTACGGCTGGACGTGGTACCCCGAGCGCAACCAGGTCGTCATCCTTCCCAAGACCAAGCAGGTCGAGCGACAGTTGGAGAAGCGCGTGTCGCTGCAGTATTCGCAGATCGGGCTACGCGAGGCGCTGCTCGACCTGGCGGACCGGGCGGGTGTGCTGCTGGAGATGGACCCCGGTGTGTTCGCCGAGCTTCCGCCGCAGACCGCCGAGCGGTTCTCGCTTCGTATCGAGAACGCCACCGTGCGCCAGGCGCTCGAGGTCGTGGCGGGGCAGACGGGATTGAAATACACCGTCGAACCGGAGGGCATCCGGCTGACCGGCAACGCGCTGCCCGTGCACGGTACGCTTGCCACAACCCATGCCGCCTCGACGCAGGTCGTACGTCCCGAGGCCACCGACATCCGCACCAACCCCATCGTCGGTCAGATCACCAAGACCGGCGCGGACGGCACGCAGTACTCCTTCTTCATCCGCCTGGAAGACCTCCCGCCGGAGATGGCCCGCCTCCGCCAGATCGCCATCGAGAAGGAAGTCGTCAACTTCCGCAAACTCCTCGAAGCCGAACAACCGCAGGATTGAGCGCGCCCCCACTCTTCGTTTGGCGAAGAATGGGCCACGCCACCTTCCGTGAATCCCTCAGAGTCCCACCCTCTCCACGCACGTCGGTTGATCACCCACAACGATGAAGCCCCCACACGCAAGGTGCAAGGCACACACGCGAGGGACCAGGCACCACCCTCTGATAAGCAAGGTGTAGGGCTTCGCCCGCAACGCGGGAGCAAGCGGTCTATCGCCCTTTGCAGGGCTAGAAATGATCGCGCGGTCTTCGGTTCCAGGGGCTCGCGCCACTGACTAACGACTGTCGGCCCTTCAGGCCTGAGAATCAGATTCGCATGCCATGCCGCGGATCGCGAGCGTTGCCCGTACCGCAGAATCATCGTCACATGCACGCGGCAACTTCGCCAAGTTATAAATACCACATCCCCAAAACGTGGACACAAGTTTATTGTCGAAACACGCTCACAGGAGGAAGTACCTAGAAAATGCCTTGCCGGTTCAACCGTTTCACTCATTTCAACCGTAGATCGCCCGCAGCGCGTCGGGCAGCTTGGGATAGGTGAATTCAAACCCCTCCTCGCGCAATCGTCGCGATACGCAGTACCGTCCGTATAACGCCAGTTCGGGATCGGTGCGCATGACCAGCGGCGCGCCGAGGCGAACCATCCACGCGGCGGCGGGCAGACTGATCGGTACGCGCAGCGCGCGGCGCAGTTCGCGCATGAACTCCGCGTTGGACACCGGATGCGGGGCGGTGGCGACGTACGTACCCTGCATGGATGTGTCGGTGATGGCCCGATGCAGCAGGCGGTTCAAGTCGTGCTCGTGGATCCAACTGATGCCCTGCCGGCCGTGGCCGACCTTGCCGCCGAGGCCGACGCGGGCCAGCTTCGCCAGGCGCGGCAGCGCGCCGCCCTCGCGCCCCAGCACGAACGACGTGCGCAGGATCACCTGCCGCATGCCGGGCAGAACGCCCTGCCCGAACGCCTCCTCCCACGCCTGGCCGATCTCCGGCGCCAGGCCGAGCCCGAAGGCGGCATCCTCGTCGCAGATCGCCTCGGGCGGATCGCCGTAGATGTGCGCGGTGGACATCTGCACCCACACCGGCGGCGGGTCACGCAGCTCACGCACCGCCAGCCCCAGCACCCGCGTCGATTCCACGCGCGACCGCAGGATCTCGTCGCAGTGATCGGGCGTCTTGATGCAATCCACCGACCGCCCCGCCAGATTCACCAGCGCCCCCGCCCCCTCCAGGCATGACACCCACTTTCCCCACGTGCGGCCATCCCAGGCGACATGTGTCCACGGCCCGGCGACCCGCGGCGCGTGGCGGCTGAGCAGGACGACTTCATGCCCCCGCTCCGCCGCGTACCGCGCCAGGTTCCTCCCGAGGAACCCGGATCCCCCGGCGATGACGATGCTGCCCGGTGAAGCGGAATGTGATGATGTCGCCTCGGTCATGGTCCGCCTTTCTGAAAACCCGCCAACGGCCCAGAACGCCCCCTCGACCGGCACCGCCCTGACATCCGGTCGCGCCCGGCGCATTCTAGACCCGAGCCACCACTGGACCAGCGTTGAGAAGTTTTTTGAAACTCCGCCAACTCACGCCGCCATTCCCGCTTCGATCCGCCATCCGACCCTCTTGAGCCGGCGGGGCCGTCCGCGTACAGTGCATGAAGCAACGACCCGACGTGACGCTCCCCTACCTCCGAGTCGACCGCATGCCCTTCGAAGAATTCGATGAACCGAAAACCAGGCCACTGGACGCCGCCATCATGGGGCGCATGTGGGAGCGGACCCGCCGTTACCGGCGCGGCATCTGGATCAACCTCGGCATCACGGTCGTGCTGGTGAGCCTGGAACTGGTGCCCCCGCGCCTGACCAAGTACATCATCGACGTCAACATTCCGCAGAACGATCCGTGGGGCCTGTCGCTGTCGGTCGGCATCCTGCTCGCGACGGTGCTCATCATGCTCGTGCTGATCCGCCTTCATATCGGCCGCGTAGTGTCCATCGGCGAGCGGATGGTCTTCGACCTGCGCGAGGAGATCTTCCGCCACCTCCAGTTGCTTTCACTGAGCTACTACGACAAGGTCAAGGTCGGCCGCATCATCGCCCGGGGCACCTCCGACCTCGCCGCCATGCGCAACACCATCGTCTGGGGTCTGCCGCGCATCCTTCACGCCATACTGATGATGGCGGGCACGCTGGTGATGATGGTCCTGCTGAGCTGGAAGCTGTTCGTGGCGGTGTGCGTGATCGTTCCGCTGCTGTGGGCGGCCAACACCTGGTTCCGCAGGCACATCAGCCAGGCGTGGCGGAACGTGCGCGAAACGCAATCGCGCATCGTCGCGACGCTGGCGGAGAACATCAACGGCATGCGCGTGGTGCAGGCGTACGCACGCGAGCAGCACAACCTCGGCGTGTTTCACGATCTGCAGAGTGAGAGCTACAACCGTCATCTTGTGGCGGCGAAAATTGTCGGGACGTACCTGCCATCGCTCGGGCTGATCAACGCCGTGGGGATGGGCATCATCCTGATTTACGGCGGATGGCTCGTGTGGCAGGGTCAGGTGCCGATCGGCACGCTGGTGGCGTTCGCGATGTACCAGGAGCTGCTGCTCGGGCCGATTCACGAAATGGGTGACATCTACAACGAGGCGCTGCACGCCATGGCAGGTGGCGAGCGCATCTTTACGCTGCTCGACGAGAAACCCGAGGTGCACGACCAGGCCGACGCCTATGCCCTGCCGCCGATCGAAGGGCGCGTCGTCTTCGATCACGTCACCTTCGGTTACAACCCCGAGCATCCTGTCTTGCACGACATCACGTTCGAAGCGATTCCAGGGCAGACGATCGCCCTGGTCGGCCCGACCGGCGCGGGCAAGAGCACCGTCGTCAAGCTGGTGACGCGTTTCTACGACATTCAGCAGGGCGACATCCGCATCGACGACCACTCCATCCGAAACGTGACGCTGGAGAGCCTGCACCGCCAGATGGGCATCGTGTCGCAGCGCAACTTCATCTTCTCCGGCACGATCATGGACAACATGCGTTACGCGCGACCCGACGCCGCCGACGCGGAAGTGATCGAGGCGGCCCGGGCCCTCGGCGCCGACGAAGTGATCGAGCGGTTGCCCGACGGCTACTACACGAAGGTCAGCGAGCGCGGCGAGTCGCTCTCGCTCGGGCAGCGGCAACTGGTCTGCTTCACGCGGGCGATGGTGGCCGACCCGCGCATCTTCATCCTCGACGAAGCGACAAGTTCCATCGATCCGCAGACCGAGCTGCGCATCCAGCACGCCCTGGACCGCCTGCTGAGCCACCGGACCTCGTTCGTGATTGCCCACCGGCTGAGCACCATCCGCCACGCCGACCAGGTGCTCTTCATCGATGGCGGACGGCTCATCGAACGCGGCACGCACGACGAACTGCTTGCTTTCGGCGGACGATATCGGGCACTGTATGAAGAGTTCGTCCGCACAGTGTAGCCACCTTCGCACGGATTCCGCTCCACCCTCGCCTGCTTTCCCCTGCTGTTGGTAGCGAAAGGGCTCACCCGAAGACGCGAAACCGCGAGACGTTGCTCTGCAATCTTCGCGACTTCGCGTGTCATACAAGTCGGGCGTGGTCAATTCGCCCGGCAGGGATTAGCATAATCGAGTTCGGCCCGCGGCTTCGTTTGCCGCCGTTCATGGCTGATCGATGATGCCACAACAGGACTGCCGCACGGAGAAGCGATCGATGAGTACCGCCGTCACTGAAAAATCCTACCCCCGCAAGTTCGTCCCCGCCGACGCCGACATGGGCGACTGGGCCCAGATCGAGCCGCTCTTCGACCAGCTCGACCAGGTGCCCCTCACCTCGACCGAGGACCTCGAGGGCTGGCTCGGCTACGTCAGCGAACTGGCGAGCTGCCTCAGCGAGGAAAACAGCAAGCGGTACGTGGCGATGACGTGCCAGACCGACGACCCCGAACGCGAGAAGGCGTACATGCACTTCGTCGAGAATATCGAGCCGAAGTGCGAGCCGCGCTGGCACAAGCTCAAGGAACGCTACGTGGCGGCGCCCGCGCGGACGGACCTGTCCAAGGAACGCTACACCGTCTACGACCGCAGCGTCCGCAACGATGTCGAGCTCTTCCGCGAGGAGAACATCCCGCTGAAGACGGAGGACACCAAGCTCGACCAGAAGTACATGAAGACCTGCGGCGTTATGACCGTCACGTACGAGGGCGAGAAGCGCACGCTCCAGCAGATGGCCCGCTACCAGCAGGAGCCCGACCGTGCCGTTCGCGAGAAGACCTGGACGATGGTCGCCAGGCGCCGCCTCGAGGATCGCGAAGCCATCGACGAGATCTTCGATCAGATGATCACGATTCGCACCCAGATTGCCGAGAACGCGGGCTTCGAGAACTTTCGCGACTACCAGTTCCGCCGGTACGAGCGCTTCGACTACACACCCGACGACTGCTTCGCCTTTCACGAGGCGATCGAGGAGCTCATCGTCCCCGCCATGCGGATCATCCAGGGCGAGCGGCGGCAGAGCCTGGGTGTCGAGAAGCTGCGCCCGTGGGACCTGGCGGTGGACGTGAAGAACCGCGCCCCCCTGCGCCCCTTCGACAAGGCGGAAGACCTTCGCGACAAGTGTGAGACGATTTTCGCAAAGATCGATCCGGAACTCGGCACGCAGTTTCACGCCATGGTCGAAGCCGGCTGGCTGGATCTCGAAAGCCGCGAGGGCAAGGCCCCCGGCGGCTACCAGGCCACCTTCGACGAGACGCGGCATCCGTTCATCTTCATGAACGCCGTCGGGCTGCATCGCGATGTGGAGACGCTTCTGCACGAGGGTGGGCACGCGTTTCATGCCGTGGCCTGCCGCGACGAGCCGCTCGTGTCTTACCGCCACTGTGGGATGGAGATGGCCGAGGTGGCGTCGATGGGCATGGAACTGCTGGCCTACGATCATCTCGACGTCTTCTACGACGGCGAGGATCTCCACCGGGCCCGGCGCGAGCAACTCGAGGGGATCGTCAACGTCTTCCCCTGGATCGCGACCATCGATGCCTACCAGCACTGGCTGTACCTGCATCCCACGCATACGCGCGAGGCACGAACCGCGCACTGGCTGTCACTGAACGAGCGGTTCGGCGGCATTGTCGATTACGAAGGGCACGAGGATGCGCGGCGGGCGATGTGGCAGCGGCAACTGCACCTGTTCGGCGTGCCGTTTTATTACATCGAGTACGGGATCGCCCAGATCGGCGCACTGCAGTTGTGGCGCAACGCGCGGCAGGACAAGGCCCAGGCGCTGAAGCAGTACCGCGAGGCACTGGCTCTCGGCGGCAGCCGGCCCCTGCCCGAACTCTGGTCCGCCGCCGGGCTGACGTTCGACTTCAGCAAAGCCACGCTCGCCCCCCTCATCGAGGACCTCATGGCGGAGCTGGACAAGCTGAACTGAGTTGCGGCGCGATGGTTGAGGATCCGAGTTCCGCGAGCGAACTCGGCAGCATCAATGACCGGTCGGGACAGATGGGCTCAGCGCATCGCAACCAGTCAGTACCGCGACCGTGAGGGAGTGGATTCCAGGGACACGTTGCCCTTGTGGGATGCCCATCGCTTCACCTTTTCATCGATGTAAGGCTCACCCCTGGCCCATGTCGGGGTCACTGATCACACCACCGGTCGACCTTGGCGCCAATCCTTGTCGCGCCACTTGCCGCCTGTGAAGTCCGGCATCTCCACCGAACCACCGTTCGCGTCGATCGACTGCTTCGAGCAGTGGTAGATCACGCTCCAGCTGGCAGCGTCGTACACGTCAATCCATGGCTCGCGATCCTCGCGCACCATGTTCACGAACGCGCGGACCACGAAATAATCACCGCCACCATGGCCGGCATGCTTCGCCTGCTCCCCTTCCTGCTTCCAGACCGGGTGTTCGTACTTGCTGTAGTACTCCTCGCGATCCTCCCACAGCTTCATCGACTGATCGAAGAAGAGCCCCACGCGCGAATCGTAACACCCCCGCACGCCCTGCAGCAGGTAGTAGTTCGACATCGGCCGCGGGGAGTTCACGTCGTAGTCGTTGCGGATCAGCCTCCCGTGCTCGGTGGTCATCATGACCGACGTGAAGTCCCCGTTGGCCCACTCGATCTTCGCCTGCTGGCTGTCGGGGCCGTACTCGCGCGTCGCGTATCGCTCGAGCACGCGCGGCGTGGACATCATCGCCGACAGGTGCGTCACGCGATCGCCGTCGTTGATGCCCATCCACTTGCTCACCGGCCCCATGGCGTGCGTCGGGTAATCGTGGCCGTAGTACTTGCCCGCCCAATCGCCCCACCAGTCCAGCGAACCGTCGTCCTTGAAGAGCATGAAACGGCAGTCGTGAATGTACGCGCACTCGGCGTAGTAGGGATCGCCGAAGATCCCCTGCATGGCCATGTTGTAGACCGCCATCGCCTCCCGGGCGTAGAGGTAGTTCTCCAGGAGGATGTAGCGCTTGCCGGTCGCTTCTTTCGTCCGGACAAGTTCCCACAGTTCGTCGAGGTGAAACCCGGCAGGTACTTCGCTGGCGACGTGCTTGCCCGCCTTCATCGCCGCCACCGCCATCGGGCAGTGCCACTTCGTCGGTGTGGCAACCAGGATGGCGTCGAGGTCGTCGCGCTGGAGCATCCTGCCGTACGCGTCAGGGCCGTCACCGTAGCCGGCGGGCGGATCGCCCTGCTTGCCAGCGACAAGATCCCGCGCCTTCTGAAGATTCTCCGCGTCCAGATCACACAGAGCGTTGACCTTCACCCCCGGCACGCCGAGAAGGATCCGCAGCAGGTGCGTGCCCCGATTGCCCACGCCCACGATGCCGATCCGCACCGGGCGCTCCGATGTACTGTCGGCGGCTTGAGCCCGGTGACTCGATACGGATGCTGCCAGGGCAGCCGCCCCCAGGCTGTTTCGTAAAAACTCACGACGTTTCATGGAAGACCTCGCATTCAGGACTCATGGATTGACTACCCATCATCCTAAGCGCGGGGGTCCCCGGGGTGAAGCCCGGTCGCCTCTTCCAGCCGCGCGATGAGCCAGGCGGCATCCTCCTTGCTCGGGATCATGTTCGCCAGGTGAAACGTGTCGCCCGATTCATCCTCGGCATAGAGCCGGTACGTGGTGCGACCGCCACCACGCATGAACTGGTCATAGTCGAACTTGGACAGTCCCTCCCGGTGTTTTGATCCGCTCAGCAGCGGCAGTCCACACACCGTCCACCTGCGTCGCACGGCATCGGGGGTGATCGTCACGCGCCATCGGCCGCTGCACGACACCAGCAGCGCCAGGAACAGCAAGGCCAGAAGGCTGACGATCAATGCGAAAGGCCAGGCCATCAGCGTCTCCGTGAAGCTCCAGTATGCCAGGAGGCCTGCCAATGTACCGAAGCCCCCCGCCGTGATCGTGAAGAAAATCTTCCCACCGCGGTCGAGCTTCGCGCGCACCACATATTCCGAGCCACCGTGTGCATTGGCGCGAGGCATGATCAGATCGGGACGAGGCGGTTCGAATGCGTCCGCCGCCGCCTGAAGATCCGCCGTGAACGGAGCGCGTTTCGCCGGCTCGAACTCTCCGGTCCGCACTTCTTCGGCGGGCACGTCGAACACAGGCACGATGTATTTCAGATCCAGGTTCGCCCCCGGCAGCGACGCACGGGCCCGCATCCGCCACTGGATCTTGTACGTGCGATCGGATCGCCCTCGGTCCACCGGACCCGTCGGGTCGACGTCCAGCGGGATGCTGAACGCCACCGGCACCTCCACCTCATGCGTGTCGAAGGCCACACCTGAGACTTCGACCTCCTCACGATCCGCGTAGATGATCTTCGAGCCTTTGCGCTTACTGGTGTTCTGGGAGGACCGCCTTTCGGTAGACTCCCAGAACTCCTTGCACTGCAGGTCGACCCGGACCTTCCGCAAGCCGGACAGCCGTCCCCGAATGACCAGCCTGACACGAAGATCACCGCCGATCCGCCCCGGCAACGTCTCCAGGATCAGATCACTCTTGCCGAAGCGTCGGTAGCGTAGTGTGGATCGAATCGCGACGTACAAGAGAAAGATCCCAATCCCCAGGATCACGCCGTACGTCAGCGACCCCACCGTCCGCACCCAACCCTCGGCATAGGGCGCACTTTCCCGAATCGCCAGGACAAAGGGGATCACCAGCGCGATGTACAAGGCCAGGCCACCCCAGTACAGCAAACACTCGAACAGGCTCGCCGGCGCCAGGCGCTGCCGGCGCCAATCCATGCGCTTCAGCCATGGCCGATCGGACCTGGGTTCCGACTCAGCCGAACGTGTTTTGCGAGCGGAGACCGCTTCCGCTGTTGACCGTTGATCGAGTGGCGTCATCGCCATGGCCCCCTGGATCAGAAATCATGCTTGGTTCGAGGATACCCCCCTTGGAGAAATCGGCAGAAAGGGGCCTCCATCGTGCGGTAATTCAGAGCCAGACGGCTCATTCGGATCAATCCACACGGCGACCAGTCATCTGCAACCGAGCGTGTAACGTAAAAACGAAAAACAGACGCCTTCCCACGCGGGGAGGGCGTCTGTAGTCGTATCTTGGCTACTCCTGATCACCACAACGTGACACTCGCCGGTAACCCGACTGGAGCCTCGCTGCATGATCAGCCAAGCGACGAGAGCACAGCCCGAAGGCTGCCTCAATGCTTGGATATCCTTGGCCTCTCGGACGCGCAGATCGCGCGGTACGAGAGTCCGTCGGAAAAAAGGCCTGCCAACTTACGTGGTGAGGCCGCCGAGGAGACCACCGAGAAGGTTCGTGCCGACCAGCGTCGCCACGAGCGAGATCCCGAAGTCCCACACGTTGAACAGACGGTTCACCGTGAGGTCACCAATGCAGCCACTGCCGAGCAGCGTCGCGCCAGTCACCGTGCTTGCGAGAAGCATAGTCTTGAACTTAGTCATTAGAATTCGCTCCTAATTTTTCCTTTAGCGCCCGGGGCGACTTGTTCCACACGTCGCCTGCCAGGCATTTCCTTGCTTGTCATCCAATCTTACCGAGTGCTGCCGACCAACCACCGGAATGCTGCGTCAATACAACTCGACGTCACCACATGCAAGGTCGGCCAATGTCACCTGGTCATTTCTCAAATCAAAATGCCAGGCCATCCAAGCCAGCAAATGCCCGTCGCCTTAGGTGGCCAGATTGAGGCCCGCGCCCTGCAGCAGGGTACCGGCAATGACACCAAGACCAATGTCGAACAGCTCAATGGCGGTAATCGCGATTGTGGAATTGCCGAGGTTGCCCCAGTTACCCCAACCACAGCCACCGCCGAAGAGCATCGCCGCACTCAGGATCAGGGCCCACTTTTTCATCCTATGCATGGGAAGTCTCTCCTATGGAAATAACCCGGACTCCAAACTCTTGAAGCCTTTTCGAAACTCTATGACTTCGGCCCACGCGGCCGCGCCAATTTCATACGTTCACACGAACGATACATTTATTCACTCTATGGCCCAGCATCATGGGCCTGAACATTGATTCAGGATCCGCCCTTCCGACTTACCGCTTTTGATCAGCCGGCCTGCGAATTCCGTGTCTCTTCGATTGTCGTGAAACCGAAATACTGCTCGCTCGGCAAGGCACCCTGAAGCGTGATTGCTGCTTCGGCCCTGTAGACTGGCCGCGCTTCCAATCTAAGGGGCAGGATCATACTGATTTTCATCCCGTTTGCAAGCCTCAATCTCGAAAAAATCCTTCGATCGAGGTCCGGCTCACCGGGCTGATGACGCCCTTTTCCGTGATGATGCCGCGAATCAACTCGGCCGGAGTGACATCAAAAGCCGGATTGTAACACGCCACGCCCTCCGGAACCGTCCGATGGCCCATGGCCTCACCGATCTCCGCCGGATCACGCTGCTCGATCGGAATCGAGGCTCCATCGGGCAAGCTCATGTCGAACGTCGATCGAGGCGCTGCCACGTAAAACGGCACTTTATGATAGTCAGCCAAAACGGCCAAGCCATACGTCCCGATCTTGTTGGCGGCATCGCCGTTGGCCGCAACTCGATCCGCGCCGGTGATCACCAGGTCCACACGACCTTCGCGCATCACCTGGGCCGCCATATTGTCGCAAATCACGGAGACATCTATACCTGCGCGTGACAATTCCCACGACGTCAGGCGCGCGCCCTGAAGCAACGGACGGGTCTCGTCCGCGAAGACGCGGAACTTCCGTCCCTGCTCATGAGCGACAAACATCACCGCAAGCGCCGTCCCGTACTCCGAGGTAGCCAGTCCGCCGGCATTGCAGTGCGTCAGCACGCCCGATCCCTCCGGGATCAGCATCTGACCGGCGTCTCCAATCGCCCGACACACGGCAGCATCCTCGACCCGGATCCTCCGAGCCTCGTCCAGAACGGCGTTCTGGAGCTCCCGTGTCGTCTTCCCGCGGTACGCCTCGGCGTGGCGGCGCATCCGATCCAGCGCCCAGAACAGATTCACGGCGGTGGGCCGGCTGCTCGCCAGGTAGTCGCATACGCTTGCCAGCTTCTCAAAGAACGCGTCCTCGGTCTCCGCATCCCGGGTTCCGAGCACGACACCCATGGCCGCCGCCACCCCGATGGCCGGGGCGCCGCGAACCCGAAGGCTCTTGATCGCCTCCCATAACGTCTCCACGTCGGTGATGGCGATCACCTTCTCCTCTTCGGGGAGCAGGGTCTGATCGATCATCTCGATCGCCCCATCGAGCCCGCCCACCCACTCTATGGTCTTGTAAGACATGGGCTTAGACAAGGCCGATCCTCTCCCTGAGAGATTGGCGTTTCTTATCGACCGATTGTGCTTGAGAACTTTTGAAATTCTTGAGGGCCTCCTCCATTTTCGGATCCGATTCGGCGAGAATCTGTACCGCCAGCAGGGCCGCATTCCGGGCGCCCGCCGAGCCGACGGAGACCGTGGCTACGGGGATGCCCGGGGGCATCTGCACCATGCTCAGGAGGGCATCCACCCCCTGCAGGGCTCCGGAGACCAGCGGTACGCCGATGACCGGGCGGGTCGTATGTGCCGCCACGACGCCGGGCAGCGCGGCCGCCATCCCGGCGGCAGCGATGAACACGCGAACCCCGTCCTTCTCCGCCTGGGTCACGTATTCAGTGACCGCCACGGGCGTCCGGTGAGCGGAACGCACCTGCACATCCGTGGGCACGCCGAATTCCTTGAGCTGATCGTAGCAGCGCTGCATGACCTCCCAGTCCGAATCACTGCCCATCAGTATCGCCACACGATAGTTCGCGTCAGGCATGACACCTCGTCTCCTGAAGTTCCGGCAGAGGTAATCGGACGTCCGATCGTGGGGTCCGCCCGGCCGGTCGCTTTCGATCTCGCATGACCGCCGCAAGATCTCGAAAGAGAAATTGCCTCGCCGGAAATCGAATCGTACATGTAAGGGTAACGCTTGTCGGGGGAAATGAGAAGCAGACCGGGATGTCGTACGGCGGCGATGGGGCGCCCGAGGGGGGCGCGCCTCATCGTGCCGCGCGCAGGATCATCGCCATCCAGATCCCGGACTGTAGCGGAGCTTCCCAGTACAGATGGCATGACTTTCCGGTCTCGCGGGCTCGCCCGCGGGACACCGGCGACAAGGCCGATGCGATCGGGCAACGCCGGTGCGCGGACATCGTAACAGAAGTCGCGAGACACCCTCCGTCAGGAGCGATCGGCATGACGAGCCAACAGGGTTGCCCGGAGAAGCTGTGGAAGCGTTATCACCGGAACCGCTCGACGAAGAATCGCAATCGGCTCGTGGAGTGCTACGTGTCGCTGGTTCGCGCCGAGGCGGTGCGGATCGCGCGGCGCCTGCCCGCCCAGATCAGCATGGATGAGATCGTCAGCGCCGGTTTCGATGGGCTGATGCGGGCGGTGGAAGCGTATGACCCGGAGAAGCCCGCCAAGTTCGAGACGTTCTGCCGGCAGCGGATCCAGGGCGCGGTCATCGACTGGCTGCGCAGCCAGGACCATCAGTCCCGCACAATCCGCCTCTTCGAGAAGCAGCGTAACCGGGCATGGGAAGAGCTGGAGCGCGAGCTGCAACGTCCGCCGACGGATGAGGAACTCCGCACCCGGCTGGACATGAGCCCCAAACAGTACGCGAAGATGTCGCGCATCTCGCACGTCGGTCAGTCGGTGCCGTTCTCGTCGATGGACGCCAAGCTGGGCAGCCTGAACGCCTCTCCGCACGAAGAGCGGACTTGGGAGGCCGAAGACCCGGACGCCATCGACCCGTCGGAGCAGATGGAGCAGAAGATGCTCGTGGACATCCTCAAGAGTGGCCTCTGCAGGCAGGAGCGGTTGCTGCTGGCCCTGTATTACGAAGAGAACCTGTCGATGGCGGAGGTGGGTCAGGCGCTGGAATTGTCGGAGTCCCGCGTCAGCCAGATCCACAAGCAGGTGCTGCAGCAACTCCGCGACCGGTATGACTCGCGCGTCGCTGTCCGGCAATACGGCGAGGCGGTACATATCTAAGCGCAGCATGCTTCGGGATCGGAAGCTCGCACAGAGGCGGCGGCGAATTGCAGTCAGAATCGCACAAGTGAGGAAGCAGGCCGAGAAAGAGAGGTCCGTTTCGTCATTGTCCGTGATAAAGGAGAGTCTTCATTCATCCGCATGAGGCATGGATCCTGTGTTCGCTTCTCCTTTTCACCCCTCCCTCACGGTCGGGGTACTGACTGATCGCGCGTTGGGCCGACTGAATCTCGAACTTGTGCGTCTCGTTAAGACGCCTTGATCACGCGAATGAGCGGAGCCACGCGGTAAACACGGCGGTGGATCGCGAGATCAAGAAGTCGTCGGTATGGCTTCCCCGCACTCCGAACACACGTCCGTGACGTTTCCCGTCAGATCGTAGCCGCACTTCCGGCAATGGCCGGGCGGGAAGGGTTTGCGTACGCGCCAGAAGAGGACGGCGGTCGGCACCGCCACGCCGACCAGGATGAACCAGAAGGGCACACGCAGCCATCGATGAACGACCCGCCCGCTGCGGTTGGAGCCGAAATCATCCTCCATGGTGACGATTTTACCGTAACGGAACCCGCTCAAGCGAAACGCCGGCGAATTCAAGGGACCGTACTGAAACCCCGCGGGTACGCCGGTCTTGTCGTACTCATAGCGTTTGATGTCGCAGGCAATGCCTTCGGCTTCGAAGAGATGCAGGCCGTACTCAATCTGCAGATTCCGCCGGGGGCGGGAAGTAATATAGAATGAGACGTCGTAGAAACAGGCGACGGCCCACAGGATCACCACCAGCAGGCACCCTGCCGCGCCGATCCAGCGCATGCACCTCGCCACGCGATTCATACCGTGCTCCCGCATTTCGGACAAATGCCGCTGGTGTTGCCGGTGAGGTTATAGCCGCACGAAATGCACAAGTTGCTGACTTTCGCTCCCAACGACGAAGCGGTCCACGTGCGGCCATCCACAGAAACATGGGGACTCCTGTCACGATAAGGGTAGTCATCCAGTGTGGTAGCGTGATTTGCCTGCAATGACCTCCTCTGTATAACCAGTACTGATACTCGATGAATTGATACTTCGGCAAAATCCAATTGAGATCACCCGATGCAGACGTGAATTCCCATCCATCCGCAAAGAGAAATGCACTACTGATACTGATATCCCAGGTGATTATCGTATTCCCGCCTTGGAACTGATACGCCCAGGTCCTTGCATGGAACCCTGCATCCCAGTGCATGGCGACGGCATATCCGGCAATCACCACGCCCACACTCAAAATCAGCCAAGAGATGAGGAGCAGTCTTACAAATCGGATCATATCCGCTCCCCGCATTCCGGGCAGCGCGGTTCGGTGATGCCGCGCAGGATATGGTTGCACTTGCGGCAGCGGGTTTCGCGAGCGGAACCCACTTTCATACCCATAAACCGAGTCAACAGCCTGTAGGTCGTCAGTGCAATCAATGCCAGCGGCACCCCATAGGCAATCGCTCGGGAGAATTGGTATCGCCATTGCGGCTTGATGACCGGAACGCGACGCTTCCGGCGGGTGAAATTGCCGCGCGGTCGCGCCGTCATGCGAGTTTTCGCGAGCGCGTGAGTACGCTGATCATCCCGCACAGGACGAGTACCAGCGTGCCCGGCTCCGGCGGAGCAATGACGGTCGATTCCAGCGACCAGGTGAGACTCTCACGTTCCCCCGTACCGCCGGAGGTTCCCGCATAGGCAGAGAGGCGGTACATGTGCGTCGGATCAACAGTGAGGGGTGGATAGTACGAAGCATAGTCCAACCCCTCGAACACCAGCACATTCGTGTCCAGATCGGTGATGGTGAAGCTGCCCCAGGCGTTGGCGTCATTCAGGTAGACATCCAGCGAAAGTTCGGTCCCATAGGGGCGGAACGTCAGTTCGGTGGTGGCCTCGGCGGTCATGTACGGACCGCAGCACGAGATGGGACTCGTATCGAGATAGACATCGATGCGATCGTTCGTACTCGTCGCGCTGACGGTGGCAACCTCTCCCGGGGCGTATTCTTCCTGAAGGAAAGCGTTCCCCACGCCGGCGTCGCTGCCGAAACCCTCCATGGTGACCTCGGCCCAATAGGATTGCGTCAGGATGTCGATGCCGATGAAATTGGCCGAGGCCGCCGGCGCCCACGCCGACATTCCCAGCAACACACCCCACATGATTCGCGCATTCATTGGCGCTCTTCCTCCAGCCCGGCCAGTAGCGCCCCGGTAATCCCAGGTTTCCAGAGGGCGATGGCCCGAGAAACAGACCCAATCGATCAATGCACAACCGATGGCTTGGTCGCCGCGCCATTCGAGCGGCTCAGAACTGCAAGACCTCGATCTCGAAGTGACATATCTATGATACTCCCATTGGATCGATTTTGTCCAACGGCGCGGGGAGCGTGGACTCCCGTGTCACCTCGGAAATCTCCAGCCAGTGAATCAGGCGGCCTCTACGTGCCAGAGAAGGGGACGACCGCCGCTCCCTTCCGATGAGGTCGGCCGATGGCGGTCGGTGATTGATTTTTCATCGGCGATCACCTAACTTTTCAATATTGTTCGAGCCGTCTCATGTAAAATGCCCTGATTCCTCGATGATCCGCCATCCCTCGGCAGTGGAAGTCTTCGCCGACTCACCGGGAGGATCGGAAAGCTGATCGTGCGGGGCAAACTGCAATTCCCACGGTACAAGCGCTCATGATGAAGCGATATACAAGCAGACCATGGTATTATCTCCCTCTGAAGGCGACCGTCGCGCTGTTCTTTGCCGCGTCGGCGACCTTGGCCCAGCCCTCTAACCTTTTCCGGCCCACCGACAAGCCTCTGCCTGGGGCGGCGGCAAACGTGATGGATTCGCGCGCGGTCAACGTGGATCTCGATTTGCTCGCCTCGGTGCAGCCTGGTCATACCATGGCCTTGAACCTTTTTCGGGGTAAGCCGTTCATCGGCGACGTCGTTGAAGCCGAAGGGCCCGTGAACAGAGGTCGCCTGGTTCGCGGCACGATTCAGGGTCGGCCGGGTTCGTCGTTCACCTTCGTCCGTCGCAACAACGCCGTGGTCGGGATCGTTCGCTTCGCGGGGACGCCTCACATCTACGAGTTGCGTTCCATCGGCAATGGGACCTCGCGGCTCGCGCGAATCGATGCATCGAAATACGCGCCGGAGTTATGCTTCACGAAGATGCCGGACGGCGACAACCTCGCGCCGGACGGCGATGCGAAAGCGGGCAAGGGTCAGGCACCTGTTCCGGCGCAATCGGCCGACGACACCGACACCCCGAACAGCAATACGCAGAACACCGGGACGGAAGCGGATCCCGCCGCCGCGCCGGCGTGTGCGCCGCTACCGATCACGTTGGATGTCATGCTGGTTTATACACCGGCGGCACGCATGGCGATGGACGGCACGCACGACACGATCATCGCCCAATGCCAGCTTGCCTTGGCGGTCACCAACCAGGTCTACCAGAACAGCCAGATCATCCCGCGGGCGCGTCTTGTGCACTGCACCGAGATAAACCGCACCGAAGCCAACGACATGGAAAACGATCTCGGTTGGCTGGCCACCTCCCAGACGATAAAGGATCTACGCGACACTTACGCGGCGGACTTTGTCAGTATGATCATTTCGTACGGCAGCGGCTATGGTTACTGCGGCGGCCCCGATTACCGGGCATATTCCGTGGTGAAATGGGATCGCGCGGTCAATACCTGGTCGCTGGCTCACGAGATCGGCCACAATCAGGCGTGTGAACACAATCGGGAGGATGCCGGCTGCGGTGTGGCCGACGGGTACGGCTACGGCCATTATTTCAACGGCAACAGCGGTACCCAATGGGGCACGGTCATGTCCTACATCGGTACGCGCATCAGCAACATTTCCAACCCGAACGTGCTGTTCGACGGCCAGCCCACCGGCGTACCCATCGGTCAATCGGGTGAGGCCTACAACGCGTATCGCATCAACGGGCTGGCTCCCTGGCATGAGAGCTACCGACTCACCCGCTACGATGTCTGGGCCGACTTCGATCGTCTCTGTTTTTTTTCGACGGTGTGCAACGGGGCGTACGATACGCCTTTCAACAACCTCGCCGATGCGGTCGACGGCGCCGTCAACGGCGAGAACACCACGGCCATCCCGACGGTATGGATCAAATCGAGCACCACAGACGAAACAATGACGCTCGACAGGCCCATGGTGCTTCGCGTCTGCGACGGGCCGGCCACGATCGGCCTGACGCCGTAACCAGAATCGATCACCACGGATAGCAAGGCAACGGACTGCACACGCGGAAGCGCGTGTTATTGCGCTGGGATGCTCTCAGCCGGGCGGATGGCCCATGCTCGCCAAGGCCTGCAATTGGGCGGGCTCTGTGATGACGGCGAGGCGGCACTGCAGTACGCGTTGCTGACAGGCTTCCAGCATGGAGAACCAGCCCCGTTCACGATCGCGCGCCCACCCTTCGACCCCGGCGGTCAACGGTTCGAGGGAGGCGATGTACGAGCCCCCCGGACCGAAATGCAGCCAGTGCCCCAACCTCGGGTAATGCGCTTTCCTGAACATCATGGCCAGGCCCACGCTTCGCCTGGAATTGACGATGCCGGCGGTCACCATGCCCTCTTCGTCGACATCGGGATCGATGTAGGCGAATTCCTCGCCCCCGCCGCGATGATGTTCGAGAGGGCGGGGAGCCACGCGTGCGTCGGCCCGCGCGAACCAATCGTCGCTGTCGAAGGCGGGCTCCACCTTACCCGCGTAGCAGAACGTGCTGCACTCCGGCTCCAGGAGGGGGTAGCCGAAATTGATATGCAGCATCCAGGCGAAGGGAGTCGCCGTGTTCCCGAGATTCGTGAACTCGTCGTGAATCTCGATCGATGGAACACCCAGCGTGCTGCGCAGCGTGCGGCGCAGTTCGATGTTGGGCCCGAAGACGCGGGCGGATCGGACGATGCCCGTAATGCTCATGTCGCGCCGGCCTCTGGGGAGATCCGGATTGACGACGGACTCGAGCGTTGCTCGCGTGTTGGAGTGTGTACCGTGGAGTCCGTATTCCTCGCCGTTTTCCTCGAAGGGATCGCCTACGTTGACGGGACCGCAACCGACGACGAGCCCCCCCGCAAAGCCGCGAAGCCATTCGAATCCGCGATGGCGCGCCTGCGAAGGCGCGGTGACGCCGGCATGAGAATGCCAGGTGAGGGACTGGCCCATGAACTCGGCATCGGCGATATCCATGCCGCGATCCGGCACGACCTTGTAACGCAGGCCCGCGCCGGTGTTGACCCAGGCGATCCGCGTGCCACGTCCCGGTCCGTTGTCGAGCACGGAAGTTTCGATACCGCCCCACTGTGCCGCATTCAGGAGCGGAGCATCGGCGGGAAAGTCCATCTGCATGTTCGGCTGCGTCTGGGTGTTCATGGTCGTCCTCGGATGATAACCAATGAGAGTCGATCAGCGCTCTTTTCGCAACAGGACCGTCTTCGCTTCAGGATGAACGACGTTCCAGATTGTACTTTGAATGGAGGTCACGCTCAGCAGAGCCAGGATCTCTTCTTCGCCGATCGTGTCGACGATCCGGCAGGCCGCATCGCCCTGCAGCGTGACGCCGTCGCCGGTCTGGCTGCCCAGCAGCAGATCGAACGTACGATTCTCCCGCTTGAACGTGAGATTGAAGGTCTCCTCCCCCTCTGCATTGAGACCTGAGCGCGTGTCGACGATCGCAAGACGCGACCGGCCGTTTTCATGCGGATGCAGGAGGGTGATGAAATCCTGTTTCGTTTCGCGCTGTTTCAACGTGATCCATGACGGATGTGATTCGGCAACGAGCGTCGGTACAAAGTCCTTTTCGACGTGCAACTCCACGGGATGCGGGTCGCGCGTCACATCGATGAGCTTATGTTCATGTGCAAATGGGGGTGAAATCGCGGCCCACAACAATCGTTGGTCCTCCAGGCACGTGAAATGCATTCGTGATACACGTCCATTCGCGCCGACCGCCTCATCGGCCCCGGGTGCCGGATCACCCAGGACATGCAGGTGATACGTGCCCGCGGTCTCGCCGCCGATACGATCCCACACCACGATCACATCCGGCTTGAGATAGAAAAGCGTCCGCTGATACGGTTGCAGGACCGAACGGGTCAGATCGGCAGCCACGATATCGATTTCATCGCTGAACAGGTGGTTCGTGATCGTGCCTCCGGCCGGATGATCGCGTTCGCCGAAAACGACAAGATTATGAGCCATGCTCTTCATGTACCACGCATGCATGGTGCGGTCATAGTCATGCACACCCGGGTCCAGGGTGATCGGTACGCCCCCGGCAAAGTACGAAAAGCTGCCGCGATCGTAGTGCTGGTGCTGATGCTTTCTCCGGGGCGTTCCGACGTTGAACAGCAGGTACGCGGCTTCCGGTTGTTCAGAGGGACCGCGAAGCACGGCCCAACCGCCCGGGGTGCAGGTGCTTTTCAATGCATAGGGCTTGCCGGGAAGCGACGTATCGATGAGCAGGAAACCGGCGATCGGGTTGCCCGGAGAGTACTCGGTCACCCAGGGCGCCCCGGCTGCCCGCCAGGCATGCATCAGTCGCGCCGCCAGCGCCGGATCGTGTTCCGTGTAGGCGGGGGCACTCCAGGCCAGCGGGGCAAACCAGATCGACTCCCAGTTGGCGTTCCCCACGCCCGGCGTGAGACTCGCGCCGCCCACCGTTCGGATCGGTGGTGTCCGGATGTCCGCCAGTGTACGCAACAGGTCCTTGAAGCGCGGGTGCTGGAAGAGATCGGTCTCCGAGTTTCTTCGCAGAGCGGCGGCAAAGGGAACGAACGCGCGGAGCACGGCGCCCTGGTAGCGCGTCCCTTCGGGCCAGGCTCCGCTCGGAAGGAGAGTGTGCTCCAACTGCCAGATGACCTCCTCGGTCGCGTGCCTCAACCACGCTTCCGACTCGGGATACGTCGGGAAGGTCAGGGCAAACATGCCCACGGCGGCCATCCGATCGCTGTTCCAGTTGTCTGGCCGGAAGCGATCACTCATGTAGTCGTAGGGATTGAAGCTGTCCCCCCGTTCCATCAGCCTCGCGGTCACGGTCCCGAGGACTTCCTGGATGCGCTGCTCTTCCGCGAGGGTGAAGGCATTGACCGCCGCCAGCAGATCGAACTCCATGCACAGATTCTGCAGCCTCCTGCTGATCATTAAGGACGGCCGGCGTTTCGTCTTCTCATAACTGTACGCGGGGATCTCCGTCCGCCAGACACGCACATGCTCGAGATACTGGCGGCGGACGCGTTGGATGTCCTCTCGTTTCCCTTCGTGGAAGGCCAGCAGCGCACCGAGATGCCGCGACATCATGCCGCGATCGAGCTCGCTGTTGGGCAGCGGGAATCCTTCCTCGAGAAGTTCCCGGTAGCGATCGAGATAGGCACGGTACGGTTCGGTTTCCGCGCGGACATGCAGTGCCATGACATCCGAGGGGCCGAGGAGCAGGCGCGGTCGCGAAAGACCGCCAAGATGGGGATGGGCCTCCGTGGAAGCGGCAAGGAGCGCGAACAGCGAGATGGCCATCAAGCAGCAGGTGTATCTCGACCGCGCGGGCTGTCCGATGTGGCCGAGACTCATGAAAACGCTTCCCGGAGAACCTGGAGGCTCCGCGGCACCCCCTCCATGGGATCCTGTTTGCCCTCGAACTCGAGGGAGATATAGCCGCGATAATTCAATTCACGAAGGATGGACGCGACGCGGGCATAGTCAATCTCCAGCGTGTACCATTCCCCGCCGCCGAAGTAGGTCTTGGCATGAACAAGCACGGCATGCGGTGCGATGGCGGCGAATTGCCGGTAGGGATCGTCCAGGAAATTCCCGGTGTCGGCGGTGACCTTCAGCCAGGGCGAGTCGATCGCCTCCACGATACGCAAGACGCCCTCGGCCGTGCGGCCGAGACCCCAATGGTTCTCCAGCCCCATGCAGACGCCACATTTCTCGGCACGGGGAAGACACTGCTCGATGCAGTCGATGACCCATGTGAAGGCTTCCTCCTCCGTATGGCCTTCCTGGGGTTGTTCGATGCCCCGCGCTGCCATGAAATCGTCGAATGAACGTATCGTCCCCCATCGGCCGGTATTGAGTCGAAGCGTCGGAATCCCCATCGCGTAAGCCAGCTCGATACAGTGTTGTGTATGCTCGACGTTCTTACGCCTTCGCTCGGCATCAGGGCTCACGAAACCCTGGTGGATGGAGAACCCCATGAGGTCCAGGCCGTGGACATAGGCCTGCCTCTTGATGCGTTGGAGATACGCATTGGATTCTTCGGCCATCTGCTGATGAAGCACCTCCACGCCGTCAAAGCCCATCCGCGCGGCGAGCTCAATGCAGTCGGGTATCTCGAAGCGCGGACCCTGGAAGTGCCAGAAGGAATAAGTGGAGACTCCGATGCGAGAAGGTCCCCTCCGAGCGGTACGCGGCTCATGAGGACCGGTACCGCTCTTCGGGGGAGCGGAGGGGGTTGAAGGAGTTTCATCCGCCATGATCGACTTCGTCGACGCGAGCAGCATCGCCGCCGCTGATCCCTCCAGGACATGGCGACGCGTGATTCGCGATGACACAGGTTTCTTCCTCATCGTCAATCGCGGGCCCCTGAACGGAATACAGGCAGCGTCGCGACGACACGGGACGCCCGATCAGTCGGCACAATTCGGATCGCCCGGCACATTCTCGCCACTGATGCATTTCTGGAACGTTGCAAAATCCAACTGGCTGACATCGCCGTTGCCGTCAAAATCGGCTTCGATCAACCCGCCATCGGGAACCAGGGTGCAGCCGCCGGGCAGATTCTGCGCGTCGTACAGGATGGTGGGTCCTGTCGTGCAGGCGGTGAAGACCGCGACGTCATCGTTGTCGACATCACCGTCGTCATCGAAGTCGCCCGGCACGTCCGGCGCAATGACCGTCACTTCGAACGATGCCCCAAGACTGCCGGCATCCTGGGAGATGAAACCGACCTGGTCCTGGGAAAAGTCGAGATCGGTCACGAGCGTACGCGCCACCAGAGGGATGAGCGTGACCGTATAGGTACCGCCCGACAGCCCCGTCGTCGGAATCGTTCCGCTGTGCAGCACATAGTCGGCACCGGGATTACTCAGCAGATCCGCTTTCGCGCCATCCTGGCCCACGCCGGCGGACTGATCGGCGGCCACCCAGTCCAGAAAGCTTGCGCCGACCTGAAGCAACTGGCCGTTGCTGAGGTTGTTCGTGCCCGCCTGCGGCAGGATGTTCATTCCCGGTCCGCCGCCGGCAGTGAGATCGTCGACGCTGCCCGGCGGAGGTGAGGAGCCCGTCACCTGGAAGATCTCATCGAAAGATGCCTGACTGAGTTGCACGTCGGCGAGGTTCTCGTCGTCGGCCGTTCCCCAGATCCCGTCTCCTCCGGCGGTTGCCCCCGGAGAGGGACCGATGACAACATGGAACGCATAGCCCGCCAGACCCTGGTTGGCTCCGGTCACCTGAACGCTGGCTTGCCAGTCGACGGGATCGCCGAGTTGTACCGAGGTGGAACCTCCGATCGACCAGAGCACATCGTTGGCCGACGCCGGCAGAGCCGCCACCGCCAGGAACGCTGTGAGGGTGAGTAATCGATGCATCGTCGCCTCCTTCGTCTCGTGAAAGGTAGTTGTCATGCTTCAAGTATCAAAACGCCAGTCGCCATCGCTCAGGCAGGGCATCGAGCTGCAGCAACGCATGCAGCAGATAGCCGACGCCGTCGTTCGACTGGTAGTAGTCCTTGGACGGATGTCCACGAAACAGTCCGTTGTGAAACAATCGGTCGACCGACTCCCGGGCAAGCGCCTTGGCGGTCACCAGATGACCGACCGCGCCTGTCGCATGGTGCAGATTGACGTAGAACGAGATCATGCGGCCGTAGTTCTCGGCATAAGTCCCACCGGAATTCGAAAGGCCGGGAAAGACGGCTTCCAGCTCGTCCGCCCAGCGACGACCGGACTGGGCAGGCCAGGCCTGCTCCAGGGTATGTGCCCAGCGCAGGGTGATCTGCAGCAGTTCCGGATCCCGGTTCGTTGCATCGGTGCCGGACAATTCGTACGCGTAGAGCGCCGCCTGCGCCGCCGCGATAGGGAACTCGTAGCTGTACATGGTGGTCCGCCAGACATCTACGAAACCCGTCGGCTGATACACGTCGTATCCGGCGCCGAAAGACTGCTGGGGAACCGGCGTACCGTCCAGGGCAATCATGCCGTAATACCGCTCGAATTGCGGATCCCAGGCGTATTGGTCGTAAGCCTTGATGTAGGCGACGGCGTGATCCCGGAACAGCGTATCCCCGGTGACCTCGTAGGTGCGTAGCAACTGGCTGGCGAAAGGACCCACCACACTTGTGAACGAATGAAGCGCGTCGTAGCGACTTCCCGCCGAGGGTGCGTCCATGAGCAGGCCCGTCACCGGATCCCGATGTGTCCAATGCCAGTTCGCCACCAGCGTGGCCTTGTCCATGTAATGCTGTTCGCCGGTTTCAATGTAGGCCGTTGCGAAGGCCAGGATGAAGGAGCCTCCGGAGAAGGCGAAATCCAGCCCCGCATTGCCATCGCCGTGGCGATTGTGACGGCCATTTACTTTATCGTGCACGTGCCAGGTCCAGATCGCATCGACCTCCGCACGTGCCGCGGTCGGATCGACGCGGAAATATTCCGACCACTCCGGATGGCGAATGAGTATTTCATGCGGCCCGCTTCCGTTGCCGTCTCCACCCGCCTGATCGGTGAAGATGTTGTAGTAGATGTGCGAGCCCCACATCAGGAGACCGGTCGGCTTCACGGCATACTGGAAGGTGTCGGCGACGTAATCATCCGCCGCCTGTGCGTACTTCGGATCGCCCGAGACGTCCGTCGCCCGGTAGAGTGTGCGAATCAGCGCGTTGTCCAGCCAGAGATTGGCGCCGGCGGGGCTGCGGCGCCCGTGGTCGGGTCGCTCCTCCGTCCGGATGTCTGCATCCAGGAGCGGTGGATTCTGAGGTACCGTGAGCGTGTTCAACTCGAGAATCGCCGTGAGCATGTCGGTCTGAATCGGCCCGTAGGTGTCCTTCCCGTGAGCCAATAGCGTATCGAGCGATGTCAGTACGTAGTCCCGCCAGCACAGATCGAGCATCGGGTCGCCGGGTCCGGTGAAGCCGTCCTGGAAGAGCAGATAGTCATCGCGATCGATATCGTCGTCGCCATCCTGGTCGGCCTGGGACATGCCTTCGACCACAATCGTCAGGTCCATCTCATTCGGCGTTCCTCCGCCACCACTATCGGTCACGCTCACGCGAACGGGATACTCCCCAGCGAGTTGCGGTACGCCGGCGATCTCTCCCGTCGATGTGTTGAGCGAAAACCCGGGTGGGAGATCACACTGGAGGATCTGCCATGTGAGCGGCGCGACACAGGACCCCGCAGGAGTCAGGTTGATGGAATAAGGCTTCCCGACCACCGCCGGAGTCGGCGAGGCGGTCTCGATGTAACAGGGCGAACCGGTGACGACCATGAGCCGCGCGGGCTGCTCGACATATCCGCCCCCGCCCGCATTCGTGCCGTCCCCCCAGTCGCCTCGGTAATCCGTGCCGTTTTCATCCGGAATGAAGACCAGGCTCATCCTGCCGGAAGGCGATGCCGCAGCAGTGGCAAGCGCTGTCAGGTCGTTCGCGGTTGCCCCCGCATCCATCTGATAGGTTCCGGCCGTGCCGCTCTGACTGGGGATCGGGGCATCGTAAGATCCCAGTCCCTGCAGCGCCGTCTTTCCCGCATCCTTCTCCGCGAGATAGCTGTCCCACGTGAGCGACGTCAGTGGCGTGCCTCCGGAGTCAATGACAAAGGCCTTCTGCTTGATGGGGTATTCCGTACCCGAGAACGTGTCCGATACCCACATCTCTAGCCAGGCGTGAGCGATGGTCTCGCCCTGCAGCGCGCCGACATCGAACTCGACGAGTCCGTAGCGTCGCCCGTTGATACCGCCGTCATTCGAGACCGAGGACCAGACCGAGATCAGGTCGGTCTCGTACGTCGTCCCGGGCGAGCTCTCCCTGATCCAGATATCCCCGACCGCCTCGAACGCGATGCGTCCCTGCGGAGTCCCCGTCAAGGAGCAGGGCTGCGGCCCGGGGCCGGTGTAGTCCAGAAGAAACTCATCCAGATCCACCGCATCCACGTCGCCGTCATGGTCCAGATCCGCGAACGAGCGGTACCCGGAATTCACCGTCAACGTGACCTGCACCGAATCCAGGATGATTGAGCCATCCGGGTCAAACAATTCCAGTGCTCCGAGGTAGACACCGCCCATTCTCGGGATCCCCGTCAGCGTGCCGTCGGGAGCGAGCTGAAGCCCCGGGATCGACGGGAAGCAGTCGGACCCGCGCACCACCACACCTTCAGCACAACCTGAAAGATCCCCGACGGACGTGGAATAGGGTTGACCGATGGCCGCATCCGGAAGGGTCCCCAATAACTGACAAGCGGGCGGCAGCGTATTGACGATCAATCGGCCCGGCTGGGTTGCGTCTTCGACGTCCCCCCAGTCGCCGCGATACTCCTGGCCATCTTCCTCCGCCACGAAGAGAAGCGTGAGCAAGCCGCTCGGGCTGTCGGCGGCGGCCTGAATCAAATCCAGGTCCGCCGGGCTCGCGCCGCCGTCCGTCACGAAAGTTCCCGCCGTGCCGTTGTTGTCGGGGATACCTTCATCAAATGAGCCGAGCGTTTCCAGGGGCAACTTGCCCGGATCCTTTTCGCTCAGGAACAGATTCCAGGTCAACTGATCGAGGGGTGTTCCACCTGAAGCCACCACGTAGGCGTGTTGCTTGAGTGGATACTGCGTCCCGGAGAACACATCATCCACCCACAGACTCAAGGACGCCGAGGTGAGGTTCTGACCCGACAGGGAGCTGACATCCCACTGCACGAGGCCGTAGCGTCGCGCCCCCGCATCCGGTCCGCCCGTATTGGCACTCGACCACACGGAGACGAGATCGGACTCAAACGCCGGGTCGTCGGGAGCACTCTCCCGCAGCCACACATCCCGCATCGCGTCCAGCGTGACCTCCGCTCCGATGGCGTGCCGACACAGCACCACCATGAGCAGGCACGAACAGATTGTCACGGTTTCGGAGGACAATACCGATCTCCAAGTACGACTCTACAGCACCATTGAATACACGCTGACGGCTACTCAACCGTCAGGATGAGCGTCCAGTTGTTGAGCACACCGTTGTCGATGAAGTTCGTGTCGAAATCCTTCGCGGTGAGCGTCCAGGTGCCCGCGGAGTTCTCGCCGTCGAAATCGGCCAGGGAACCCACCGGCGGGAAACCCCCCTCATCGTCATAGGTCTTCGCCACGAACGCACCGCTGCCCGACGAGAAGCTCTCCAGCAACACGATTGTTCCCGTGGGAGACATCAATTCGAGCTCGACATCGAGGGTTTCCGGGTGCGTGACATCGACCAACACGTTGACGTCGGTAATGGTGGACGCCGGATCCACGGTGATCGAACTGACGACGCTGCCCCCGTCGGGGATGTTGAGAGGCGTATCCGTCGAGGCGAAATCAAACGTGCCGCAGAACGTCCGCGTGAAGGGGCCGCCCAGGTCCAGGGCCAGCACATCCAGATCGATGAGGTCGACGTCGCCATCGGCGTCGAAGTCCGCATCGGAGGTGCCGTTCACATCAAGCGCGAGCGTGCGCGTCCGCGTTCCTTCGTTGGCGGTCAATTCGACCACGAACGTCGTGTCGTTGCCGTGTGTCGGCGTGCCGGAGATTTCACCCGTACTCGTGTTGAGGACAAGACCGTTCGGCAGTGAGCATTCGATGACCTGCCAGGACAGCGAGCCCGTGCAGAGCGAACTGGCTTCGAGGGTGGCGGAGTAGGGTTGCCCCACCGTCGCGTTCGGTAGCGATAACGTGCTGACCGCACATGGGGGACCGGCGATCACGACCAGCCGGCCGGGCTCTTCGACGTAGCCCGAGCCGCCGGCATTCGTACCGTCGCCCCAGTCTTCTTTGTAGGACGTGCCGTCTTCGTCGGCGATCATGACCATGCTCAGCACGCCGTCTCCGGCCACCTCGCTGTTGAGCAGAGCGATGTCCGCCGCTGAAGCACTGAAGCTCGGAATGTACGTACCCGACTTGCCGGTATCCTCCGTCGGAGGCTCATCGTAAGTCCCCAGCGATTCAAACGCCGTCTTGCCGGCATCCTTTTCACTGTTGTACGTATCCCACGTGAGCGACGTCGGCGGCGTGCCGCCGGAATCGATGTTGAAGGCCTGCTGCTTGATCGGAGCGAAGCGTCCCGAGAAAGCATCATCCGCCCAGAGCGCCATCGCCGCGCCCTGAATCGTGGCCCCGGACAGGCTGCTCAGGTCCCACTCGATCACACCGTATCGCCGATCGCCCGAATCAGTCGACCAGACCGAAATGAGGTCTGATTCGAACGTGCTCGTCGGACTGTTTTCGCGAAGCCAGACATCGCCCGTGGCATCAAGAATGACCAGGTCACTGTCCAAGCCTGCCGGGGTACAACTGCCCGTGCTCAAGCCGGTGAACAACCCGCTGAATACCGTGAAGTCATCGCGATCCACGTCCCCGTCCTCATCGAGGTCGGCAGGTGAGGACGGTATGGTCATCTCCAGCTCGACTTCGTTGGCGAGGGAGACCAGTCCGGCGGAGAACGTGTACGTGCCGCTCAGTCCGACCTGGCCACTGATCTCACCCGTCACCGCGTTCAGACTCAGGCCCGGGGGCAGGAAGCAATCCCGGATTTCCCACGAGGGCGCCCCGCATTCTGGCGAAGCCGTCAGCGTCGTCGTGTAGGGATCACCGAAGCCCGGATCAGGCACCGATGACGTCAGGATGACGCACGAGCCGCTGATCTGCACGATGAGCAGCGGAGGATTGCCGGTCAGCGCCGCATCGCCCCAGTCCTGGGAGTACGAATTGCCGTCCTCCACTGCAGACAGCAGCAGGGAAAGGACACCGTCTCCCGCCGCGGCGGATTCGATCTGGGTCAGGTCCGCCGCCGTCGCCGGCAAGCTGTCGATGTATGAGTTCAGGCCTTCCCCCGCCTCGAGATCGTACTGACCGAACCGTTCGAACACCGGCGACAAGCCTCCATTGTTGGAGACATGCGTGTTGAACCCGTCCCAACTGAATGTGCCCACCGCAGGCCCGGTCGGGAACTCCGCGACCTCCTGCTTGAGCGACGCGTTGCGCGTGGCGAAGAGACTCAGCCACGCCCCCTGGATGGTGGCGCCGTTCAGGGAACTGACATCGAACTCGAGAAGTCCGCGCCGCGCGTTGGGCGCCCCGCCGTCCTCGGTGGCGGTGGACCATACCGAGACGAGATCATCCTCGAAGGTCGCGCCCGGCGTGACCTCGCGAATCCAGCTGTCGCCGCTCGCTTCAAACTGTCCGCCGCTTCCTCCACCGATCGTGATGGAGTACGTACGCTTGCGGAAGAAGCCGTCCGTGGAGTCCAGCCGGATGACGAAGTCGAACGTTCCCCCGATGGTGGGTGTTCCGGAGATCTCGCCCGTGCCGGTGTTCAAAGACAGTCCATCGGGCAGAAGCCCCTCCGGCTGCGACCAGGTGAGGGTTCCCGTGCATGGGCCGGATGTCGTGATTGTCTGGCTGTAAGCCACGTCCACTTCACCGTCGGGAAGGCTGCCTGTCGCGATCGCGCACGATGTGCCGTCGTCGACTTCAAGGAGGGGCACGAGGCCGGCCAGGGCTCCATCACCCCAGTCCTGGCGGTACTCGTTGCCGTCCTCATCGGCGATCAGAACGATGCTGAGAATGCCGTCACCGTCAACCTCCGCTTGGATCGCGGTCAGGTCCGCCGCCGACGCAGGGCTGTCCTTGTAGACGTTCTGGCTCGAGGGATCCGAATCGGCCGGAGGTAAGTCGTACTTGCCGAACGTCTCGAACGCGCTCTTGCCCGCATCTTTCTCGGCGATGTAGGAGTTCCAGGTCAGGCTGGTCAGGGCCGTGCCTGACGAATCGATGTTGAAGGCGGTTTGCTTGATGGGAAACGCGCTCGAACTCTGACCGGTGAGGGAGTAGAGCTTCAGAGTCGCGGTGAGAAGGCTGGTTCCGCTGAGCGAACTGAGATCGAACTCCACGAGGCCGTACCGGGTCCCGGCCAGCGAAGAGTACACACCAACCAGATCATTCTCGTAGGTGGTATCGGGACCGGCGGGACGAACCCAGATCTCACCCGAGGCCGGAATCGTCGTGAAGCCCGTGAAAGGCAGCACCGTGATCGACAGTGCCTTGGTCCGAACCACACCCGCGTCGACCTGAACGGTGAAATTGAACGTGCCGGTGCCCTCGGGCGTCCCGCTGATTTCGCCGGTGCTCGCATTGATGCTTAAGCCGGTCGGGAGATCGCCCACGCTGATCGACCACGTCGGGTTGCTGCACGTGCCGTCCTGCATCACCGTCGCTGAATAGGGATCGCCTTCGAGCGCGTCGGGAAGGGATTCCGAAGTAATCGTGCACGCCGAGCCGTCATCGACGCGGAGGACGGGAATGATCGTTCCGCCGGCGATTTCGGAATCGCCCCAGGCACCCTTGTATCCGGTGCCGTCTTCCCCCGCCTTGAAAACGATGTTCAGCAATCCCGAGGCGCTGTTGGCCGCCGCTTCGACCACGGCAATGTCCGCTGCGCTGGCCGTGCTGGTCACGTAGGCATCCTGTATGGCCGGTGTCGACGATGTCGGGGCCAGATCATAGACGCCCAGGCTCTCCAGCATGGTCTCGAAGCCTTCGTACTCGGCCTGGTACGTGGCCCAGTCGAGGCCCAGGCCCATGGCAGTACCGCCGGTCGTGTCGATCACGAACGCTTCCTGCATGATCGGCTCGTCATCATCGGAAAATCCTGTGACCGGGCTGAACAGGTCCAACTCGACCGAGATCAGCGACTGGCCCGCGAACTGGCTGACATCGAACTGCAGCAGCCCGTACCGCTCGCCGAATTCCGAGGACCAGACACTGATGTAGTCCGCATCACGGACGAACGTATCCTGCGAGCGAATCCATCCGTCGAAGGATGAGGTGACATCCACGGCCGACGCAGCGCCACATGACATCAGCAGGCCGAATGCGGCCACCACGCTGAGCGCACCGTCACGCTTGATTCTTTGATCTGTCTTCTTCATCGTCGCCTCCTCTGTTCGAGTGGCCCGAACCACCTCGCGGGTTCACCGCTGGATGGAGGGCGGTTTCTCGTTCGTGTATGGATCTCCGGAACCGCCGCGTGCCCTGTTCAACCTTGAGGCGATTCCCCTGCGTCCGCATCCTCGCTCGGGACACGGATGCAACAACGAATGTATTGTCACGCCGCTCGCTCGAGCAGCCTCCAATATCGCCGGCGGGCGCGAGATCGACCAGCGTTCCGATCTCGCAACTGCCGAGACCGAATGGATGCAATACGCTTTCCTGGCTCCCGCCTCACAGGCGCTGTTTCGCGCTGCGAGGAAGGCTGTTCATGTGTTTCAACTCGTTTCCCCCTCCTGTCAGGGAAATGAAGAACGCATGATTCGATTGTGGCGTGCGCCTGCTCCTCCGGCCCTTCGCACTTCTCGCTGCATCGGAGGCGGGCCTCACTTCGGGTCAGCGCCTGACGCGCGGCCTTCCTTTGTCACTCCATTCGATCCAGTTCACACTGTTCTTGCCGGCGCGAATGAAGTTCGCGTGTCCGTCGGCGAAGAACATATTGCCCCCCTTGAGCATCGGGTGCGGATCGTCGGAGTCGGTGATAATCCAATTCTGTCCGGGGTCATCCGCATCGTGCCCGATACACAGGTTGTGGGGATGCTTGACGGCATCCAGCTTCAAAGGCTCGACCTCGGGCCTGCTGGAGAGCTGGTACACGGGGAACTGATCGACGCGGTAGATGACGTTGTAGACGAAGGGGATGTATTCATAGGCACTTCCGCGCCGCTTGGCCCGGTCCGACGCGGCATACGCGCTGGATCCGTAGCTGTCCTGCAGGTACTTGTATGCCCTGCCGCCGCTGTCCACGACGGAAGGCACCTCATTCTTGGCGCCCGGGCATTCAAAGATCTTGATTTCAGCAGCGTACTTCGGTCCCTTGACCGGGTGGTAGAGCCGCATGTCATCCGTGCCCACTCCCCCATAGGCCGAGGTGTCGTTCTTCGGGCCACTGTACTGGTTCTGAGGCGAGGGAAGTTCAAGCCAACTCATCAGGGGGGGAACGTAACCGCGATGCTCGTTGGAATACTGCACGGCTCCGATGGCAATCTGTCTCAGGTTGCTGAGGCAGACGGTCCGCCTGGCCTGGGCCCGGGCGCGGCTGAGCGAGGGGAGAAGAATCGCCACCAGGAGCGCGATAATGGCCACCACCACGAGTACTTCAATCAGTGTGAAGCCTGCTTTCCTGCGGACGGAAGCCGATCTGTCCAACTTTCCTGGTGCCATACTACCCCTTTCGTAGTCCGAACACCTTCTGTTGTTCAGAACATCCTCTGCTGTTCAGAAGACAGCGTCTATCCAGGTTCGTCCATCACCGGATCTGCATCCGGCTCGTCGTCGACGTGCAGTTGATCCAGCCAGCGAAGCTGGCGGTCAAAGTGTTCTTTCAGCACGCGCGTCGCCAACGCGACATCTCGTGCGGCCAGCGCCTCGATCAACAAACGATGCTCATTGATCGTGCGCTCCTGCTCGGCGTTATCGAAATGACGTGTAATGATCGTATCTTCCAGCAGCGGATGATCGAAGAAACCACGCAACAGGCCGACCATGCTGGCCAGCAGCTTGTTGCCGCTGGCCTCCAGCAGCGACGCATGGAGCCTCAGGTCATATTCGACATGATCGTGTCCGCCGCGCTGGGTCACCTTTTCGAATTCGTTCTCGATCTCCCGCATCTGGGCGATCTGTTCGGAGGTGACCCGACTTGCCACCAGGGGAAGCGCCGCGAGTTCCAGGGCGGCGCGTGCTTCGAGTATGGTTCTCAAGTCCACCTCACCCAAATAGAAATGCGCCACCATGGCTTCGGTGATCTGGTCGTAGTCGAACTCACGCACCCGTGTGCCGATCCGAGGCCTGGCCTCCAGCAGGCCGCCCAGGGACAATCCGCGGATCGCCTCCCGAAGTGTCGGGCGACTGACTTTCAACTGCACCGCCAGGTCCGCCTCGCTGGGAATACGATCGCCGGGCTTCAAGCCGTTCTCGTAGATGTAATTCTTGAGCATGCTTGCCGCGAACTCGGCTCGCGTTTCACCGGCGACGGGATGCGATTCACCATTAACCATCAACATTGCTCTCCGAAAAACGAGACCGATGAAACGACCACGAGACCCGACCGCCCTTTCCGGGCTCCAAAATCAGTTATGTCTCACGATACTACGGCCTGGTCAGACAACTGAGCTTTAAATCTATTCTCTCTCGCTGAACATGTCAAGCCTAAAATCAATGATTTGCATGACAATTCAAGGGATCGTTGCGTAGCCGTGAGCCCCATCTCGGTTGATTGCATATAAATCACTATCTGTTATGCCCTTATATCCAGAAAACACCCTCCATCGGACCAGATGTGCATCCATGAAGACGGGAGTACCCCGGGATTAATCTCCACAAACTCTTAACTGGACAGACAATTGGGGTTGCGTCCCGCCTCGAAGCGGATTAGGATAAGCTTCGCACTTGTCTGACAATACTCAGCAAGGATGCCGGCTCCCTGGGAACGTGCTGAATTCTCTCTGGAGCCTCGCTTCTCGATGTGAATCGAAACCGACGTCAGGAGTCAGTTTGTGATTGCGCGGCCGGACACCATCGATATCGTCTGCGAAGGTCTCGATCATCCCGAGTCCGTTCAGTTCGGCCCCGACGCGATGTTGTATGCCGGCGGGGAGGCGGGACAGATCTATCGCATCAACCCGGAGACGCGCGAATGCCGGGAGCTTGCATCGACCGGTGGCTTTCTTCTCGGGATCGCGCTGGACGGCGCGGGCCGTCTCTATGGCTGCGATATCGCCCACAAGTGTCTCTACCGCGTGAACCTGCACGACTGCGCGATCACCTGCCTGTCGCGCGGCACTTCGGACCATCCCCTGGAAGTCCCCAACTATGCCGCCTTCGACGCGAAGGGACGGCTGTACCTGACCGACAGCGGTGACTATTGGAACCCCGAGGGCACGGGCCGCGTCCTGCGCGTGCATGCGGACGGAACCACCGACCTGTTTCACGCCGGACCGCTGCGGTTTCCCAACGGCGTGGCGGTGCATCCTGACGGCAATGAACTCTACATCGTCGAGAGCACTCGTCCCGCGATCATCAAACTGCCGCTGGACCGCGACCCCGACATCCACCGACCTCCGGAAACGGTCGTCCGACTGGACTCCGGCGTCCCGGACGGCATCGCTTTCGACAGGAGCGGCCGGCTGTACATCGGCTCTTATAAGCCCGATGCGATCCTGCGTGTCGCGCGAGACGGGAGCATCGAAACGCTGGTCGAAGATCCCACGGGCGAACTGCTCTCGCGCCCCACGAACCTGGCTTTTCAAGGCCGTCATTTGTACTTCGCCAACCTGGGAGGCTGGCATATCGGCCGTCTCGAGGTCGACACGGAAGGCGCGGCGCTGCACTACCCCCAAGGGAATTCGGATTCATGACGGACCGCCTGCATAACAAGATCGCGATCGTCACGGGTGCCGGCCAGGGCATCGGCGAGGCCACCGCGCGCCGATTCGTCGCCGAAGGAGCCTGGGTCGCCTGCATCGATCGCAACGCGGAACCGCTGTCCCGGGTGTGTGCCGATCTTTTCGACGCAGAAGCCTTCACCCTTGACGTCACCGACACGAGCGCGCTACATCGTTGCCTGGATGATGTCCTGAAGTCGCATGGCCGTATCGATATTCTCGTCAATAACGCCGCGATCAGTCCGTACCACCCGGCGTGGGAGTATCCCCTGGAGGATTGGCGCCGCACCCTCGCCGTGAATCTGGAAGCGTATTTCACCGCCGCTCAGCATGTTTCCCATGCCATGCGTGAGAAACGTTCGGGGCGGATCATCAACATTTCGTCCACGCAGGCGCTGGCCTCCGAACCTCTCGTCTCCGCCTATGCGGCGAGCAAGGGAGGCATCCTCGCGCTGACGCGTACGCTTGCCGTGGAACTGGCACCCTATGAGATTCTGGTCAACGCCATCGCTCCGGGATGTATTCATACGCCCATGAGCATCATTGATGGCGTCGATGAGACTCAGAGCGAAGTGTTCCAGGAATGGTACGTCAAGAAACGAAAGATCCCGATGGGACGTCCGGGCCAGCCTGCGGAAATCGCCTCCGCGGCGCTCTTTCTGGCGTCCGATGAGTGTCAATACATCACCGGCCACACGCTCGTGGTCGATGGCGGCCTGACCATTACGTTTTGAGGACTTTTCATGAAGATTACCAAGATCGAATGCCATGTGCTCCTGGTCCCCGAGTACAGTTCCGATGCCTGCAGCAGCGCGCAGGACGACATCGTGGTGCTGGTGCACACGGACGAAGGCATCACCGGCATCGGGGAGGTGGACACCAACCCGTGGGCCGCGAAAGCCTTGATCGAAGCCCCGGGCACCCACTGCATGGGGTACGGGTTGACGGAGATGCTGATGGGCCAGGACCCGCTTCAGCCCGAGGCGCTCTGGCAGAAGCTCTATGTCGGCTCGGCCATGACCGGAAGGCGCGGCCTCGGCATTTGCGCCATCGGGGCGCTGGACATGGCCCTCTGGGACATCCGCGGCAAAGCCATGGGCGTCCCCTGCTGGCAGTTGCTTGGGGGCGCGGTGCAGAAAAGCCTGACGCCGTACGCCTCGCTCCTGCCCAACGGCAAGAGCGTGGACGCGCATCGCGAAGGTCTGATCGAAAAAGGCCTGGCCGCCAGACAGGCGGGCTTCCGTGCCATGAAGATGGAAGTCTGCCTTCGGGGGCCTTATGCGCACAACGGGGTGCAGGAGGATGACAAGGCGATCATCGACACGGTCGCGGCCTGCCGGGAAGCCCTTGGTGACGAGATCACCATGATGGTGGACGTCGCGTATGCGTGGCCGGACGCCAAAGCCGCCCTGCGCGTGATGAAGGAACTCGAGCCGTTCGATATCTATTTTCTGGAGACCCCGCTGCCGATCGATGATCTCGATGGTTACGCCTACCTCTCCGATCACTCTCCTATTCGGGTGGCCGCCGGCGAATGGCAGAACACGCGATTCGAGTTTCACGACCTGATCGATCGCGGACATATCGATGTCGCGCAACCGGACATCGGGCGCGTGGGCGGCTTGACCGAGGCACGACGGGTGGCGGATTTTGCCGGTGACCGGGGACGCCTGATCGTTCCCCATTGCTGGAAGACCGGCATCGGCATCGCCGCCTCCGCTCAACTCGCCGTGGCCACGGGGCATTGCCCGTACATCGAGTACCTGCCCGCCAAACTCTCGGATTCCGTGCTGCGGGATGAACTCGCCGACGACGGCCTGGTCATGACGCAAGGCCAGATTGCCTTGCCGGACAAACCCGGACTGGGTGTGGAACTGAATCCGGAGTCCCTGGCGAAATACAGCGTCAACGGCCGTGACGCCAAGAAATCCATGAAGATCGCCGGATGATCCGCAGCGCTCCATGGCCGTGAGCCACGCACGTCGGGTTTTGATTTCTCTTCTCGGAGGATTCTTACGTGATCTCGTTGAAAGGCATGACGTGGGATCATCCGCGCGGTGTCGACCCGCTGGTGGCCACTTCGTCCCTGTTCGGTCGACGTTTTCCGCAGGTGACGATCGAGTGGGAAGCGCGATCACTCCAGGCCTTCGGAGATGCTTCGATCGGCGAACTCGCCCGGACGTTCGACCTTCTGATCATGGATCATCCGCACGTCGGCGAGGTCGCGGACAGCGGCGCGATCGTCCCCTTTGAACACGAGTCGCGCGAGGCGGAACTCGACATGCTCCGCAAGCAGTCGATGGGCCGCTCCTACGAGAGCTACACATGGCACGGCCGGCAATGGGCGCTCCCGATCGATGCGGCGGTGCACGTGGCGGCCTATCGCCCGGATCAGATGCCGACTCCCCCCGCCACCTGGGATGCCGTGATGGAACTGGCCCAGGAAGGCCACGTGCTCTGGGCGGGCAAACCTGTCGATGCGGCCATGACCTTCTTCAGCATGGCGGCCAGCCAGGGGACGCCTTACCCCACGCGTCCCGACACTGCCTTTCCCTCCGAACAGGCCGAGGCGGTCCTGCTTCGCATGAAACAACTCCGGGAGAACACGCCGGAGATCAGCCTGAAACACAGCCCTGTCGATGTGCTCGAGACAATGAGCAGCAGCGATCGATTCATCTATTGTCCCTACCTGTTTGGATACATCCATTACGGTCATGCTTCCGAGCAAAGCGGATGCGTCGCGTATGCAGACGTCCCGTCCCTGGATGGACATCCGGCCACGGGGATCCTGGGCGGCGCGGGTATCGCCATCTCGTCGCGTTGCCGCCACCGGGAACTGGCGGAGGAATATGCCTTCTGGATCGCGGGCATGATCTGCCAGAGGGAGGAGTATCTGGCCTATCACGGTCAACCGGCCAATCGAGAAGTCTGGAACGACGTCACGCTGCAGGAATACGCCCAAGGTTTCTTCCCGAATGTCTCCCCGGCGATGCGTCGTGCGTATGTACGGCCGCGATACGCCGGCTACGTCTCTTTCCAGGTCGCACTCGGCCACATCATCCACGACTACCTGAAGGGACAGACGTCTCTGGCAGATACCCTCCGGGATCTCTCTGCTGCCCAATCGACGAACCATGCGGCAGGGGTGAGCGCCGCATGCCTGACCTGAGAAAGGTGAAAGGTGACTGAAACAACATCCGCCACAGACGCGATCTCGAACGAGACGGCCCTTCGCAAGGACGCGCTAGGTTTGCTGGGTACCGTTTCACTGACGGCGGCTTACATGGCGCCGGCGGCATCGCTGGTGGCGCTGTTTGGAGTCATGGTTGCCAGCGCGGGCGTCTCGACGGGATTCGTCATGCTGCTCGGCCTTCTGATCACGCTGCCTTCGGCGGTCAGCTTCGGCATGCTCGCGCGGCAGATTCCCTCTGCGGGCGGCGCCGCCACCTGGGCGCGTCATGCGCTCGGTGAACTCGTCGGGCGATGGATGGGACTCACCACCGCCATTTACTACCTGGTCACCGTGGTCGTTCCACCGATCGTATTCGGCCAACTCTTTGTTGAGCTGGTCAGCATGATGTTGGGTGACCTGCCGCAGACGTCTCAGACGCTTCTGTGGATTGTCGGCGTTGTTTTGTCCTTTGCCATTGCGGGTTATTCCGCCTATCGCGGTGTCACGGTGTCATCCTGGCTGGCCTTCGCCATGCTCCTGCTGCAACTGCTCATCATGAGCGCGCTGACGATTCACTTTCTGTTCCATGCCGACACCCTGGGCACGCTGAGTTGGAAACCCTTCCTGCCTCCGGGCTCCGGGGAGAGCTGGTCGGGCATCCTTCTGGCCCTGCCCCTTGCGATGCTTTCGCTGGTCTGCGACGGCGCCACACCCGCCTCGGAGGAAACACGCGATGCGCGCCGCACCATTCCCCTGGCGATCTTCCTGACGCTCCTGCTGGTGGGCCTATGGGATGTCGTCGCGTTCGGCGCTTTCGCCATGGCCGCGCCCCGCGCCGAGCTGATCGCCTTGAGTTCCGATCCGCTGAAAAATCCCGTGCCTCTGCTGGCCGGGCGCGTCTGGGGCACCGGCAAGATTCTGGTCACGCTCACGGGCATGCTCGCCATGATCGGCGCGCTCGTGCCGTGCAGCACCGCCGCGTCGCGTCTGCTGATGTCCCTCGGTCGCGACGGCACCCTGCCGCGCTGGCTGGGCTATGTTCATCCCCGATTCCGAACCCCATGGCACGGGCTGCACGTGGTTTATCTCCTCGGCTTCCTCGCCGTGGTCCCGCCCGCCCTCGTCTTCGGTCCCAACCCGACCATCGGCTGGTGGGGCATCATCGTCGTATGGTTCATCCTGGCGGTCTACTTCGTCACCAACCTGAGCAACATCGTCTATCACCGCCGTCATCTTCGAAAGCAGTTCAACCCGTTGTTGAATCTTGCGATCCCGACCATCGCCATGCTGATTCAAGTGTTCGTGCTCTGGCAGGTCGTCATTGTCGAGCCCTGGAATGCCGGCTGGATCGGCCGCAGTGCCCAGCTCTTCATCGTGCTGGGCACGGCGATCAGCGCGATTTACGTTTCCTCGCTTCGTCGCGATCGGGGAACCGCCACAGTGCATTCCGAGCTCTACGACACGGCACGACTGGATACCGAACCCGTGGGCGAAGTGAGTTCGGAACCCAAGTAAGCCAGTAAATCCTGGCCTCCGAGCACGGCAAAGAGAGAAGTATCAATGACTGTACACAAGACCCGCAATCACATAGGGCATTTCGTCTTGACGTTTGGCACAGTCCTGAGTTGCCTCACTCTACCAGGGCGTTCCCTTGCGCAATCCGGCGTCCAGGATCAAGCTTATTCGGAGATGAAGCCCCGCTACTTTGACGTGCGGTCATCGGACACGCCCGAAGAGCAGGTTCACCGGATCCGCCCCTGGAAATCCGTGGAACTTCCGAAGCAGGATCGCGGCTCATGGGTGGTGACCGGAGATCTCACGGGTAACGGTCAGCGCGATATCGTCGTGGCGCTGACTCATGGGGGTGGATCGCAACGGTACACCAGCGCCGCCGCCGCTTACACCGTCGAGGGCGATCTCCTCTGGCGCTGGGGAGATCCCGATATCAGCTCCGGCAGGACGGGCTTCGACGTGGCCTGCCAGATCTACGACTGGGATGGCAACGGTCACAACGATGTGCTCGTCGCCACGAACAACGCGCTCGTTGAGATCGACGGTCGAACGGGTCAGGAGAAGCGCCGCATCCCCATTCCGCCCGGAACCTCGGACTGCATCACATTCTGCAATCTTCAGGGGGGCAAGCGCGCTCAGGACGTGCTTCTCAAGTCGCGCTACGATCGGATCCTCGCCCTCGATAAAGAAGGAAAGCAACTCTGGTCCGTCACGAATCCGGGCGGGTACGGCACCGCGCACCAGGCCCGGCCCATGGACATCAATCAGGATGGGCGGGACGAAGTCCTGGCCGGATATGCCATGCTCGATGCCGATGGCTCCATTCGTTGGGTGCTGGACGAATCGCATCCGTACGGCAGAGGCACTGACCTGGGGCACGGCCACCTTGATTGCGGACGACTGCTGACCCGAAGCAAGGACCCGGCGGAATCGCACATGATCCTGACGTTCTGCGGCGGCAATCGGATCGCGCGGGCCGACGGGCGGGGTCGGTTCATCTGGCGTGTGGCGGGGGTTCACTTCGAGTCCGCCGACATCGGCAACGTCATCCCGGATGCGCCCTCACCGCAGATCGTCGTTGATATCGATCACCGGCCGTGGGGCGAGGGACCGCTCTGCTTTTTTTCGGTGGAGGGTGAGCTTCTCGGCCGGATCATGACTGACCGTGCCCGCCACCACCTGCTCATCGAGTGGAACGGCGATGACTATCAGGAAGTGGTGGTCAGCCAGGAAGCCGCCCTGTTCAACGGCAAGGGTGAGAAGACGGCGATCTTCGAAACCCCCGCTCCCGAGGGGAGCCCGGCCGTCAAACGGCAGAGCCTGATCTGCGCCTCGTCGGACATGACCGGGGATGCCATCCCCGACCTCCTGTTCTGGACCAACCCCGGCAGCGTGATCTGGATTTACGAGAACACAGAGAGCAAGACCCGGGTGAAATCCCGCGTGTCGCACAGTGATAACTATACCTTTTATTGATGCATCATTCCGACCCTTGAGGAGATTCGGCATGTTTTCCTGTCAACCAAGTCGGCTTGTTCTGTCCGTCGCCGCGACACTCTTCCTGCCTGCGCTTGTCACGGCAGAGTTCACGGATGACTTTTCCTCGAAGAACCCCGCATGGGGCGCCCTGGACGGCGAGAGCGCCTGGAACATCGAGGAGGGGCGGCTTCGGGCGCACACTTCCGGTGGCGATCACAACTGCCTGTTGACCGAACCGATCGCGACCGACGCCGTGGTGCAGACCCGGGTGTCGTTTCACGGCGAAGGCCGGCGCAACTTCGGAATCGTGCTTCGCGCCCAGGACGACGGTCGTTTCCTGATGCTTCGTTATTACGACAGCCAGGACGCGTTGCAGCTCCTGACGCACACGCCCTCCGGATTTTCGGAGGATCGCCCGCTCTCCCAGCGGGTCCGGCTCTTTCCGTCGAAGGACTATTTTCTCAAGGTCGCCGTGGTCGGCGATCGCCTGGCCGCCAAGATGTGGCCCGAAGAAACGCAGGAGCCCGATTGGCAATTTCATCAAAAGGTGTCACTGACCGAGGCCGGGCGGTTCGGTCTCGGTGTTCATGACAGCGGGCACATCGGCTTTGACGATTTTTCGCTCGTGACGGAAGATGAATACATCACGACCGTTCGCGAGACCATCGCCCGGGAGCAACGCGAGCAACGGGACCTCATCCTCAATCACCTCGCGCTGCAGGTCGAAGTCGCGCCGCTGGCCTGCCCGCACGAGGGAACCCGTCGCATGGATGTGGTGATGGTGGCCCGGGGACAGCGCGTGGTTTTCGATGGGACGTTCCACGTGCATGACGGCGATCGACACGAACGCCACGAAATCAGCGCGAAGACACATCCCACGGGGATGCTCATTCTCAAGTTGCCGGAGTCCCGCATCGCCCGGCCGATCAGGATCGTGTTTGACGCCGGAGAGGATGTGCAACGTGAGACCACGGTCACGCTGGAACCCGCCTCCTCACCGGAGTGGACCCGGTATGTCCGAACCTGCCTGGATACCCTGCTCGAGCATGGGACCGATCGCTACGGCTCCGTCGAGACCGACATGCTGATGAGCATCGTGGACGTGTACACGCTGAACTCGCCCGAGCGGCCTCAACGGCTCGATGCCGAGATCCGAACGGAAGGCCGACCGACGCACGGTCGCCTGAGCCCGGCGGGGAGCAATCTCTGGCTGGACATGCCCGTCATCAAGGCGTTGTACCTCATGTCCGAGCGATCGGGGGATACCCGTTACGCGCGAGCTGCCGATGCCTACATCGCCGACACCTTCACGCACGCGACGAAGAACAACGGCCTGCTCTCCTGGGGGTCGCACAGTTACTACAACGCCTACACCGACAAGCCCGACGGCGATGTCGGCAGCGGACAGCCTGTCCACGAGATTCTGATCAAGCACGCCGACTGGGAAGCCATGCATCGCGTCAATCCGAAAGCCTTCCGCCGGTTCGTGGACGGACTCTGGAAGTGGCACGTCGTGGACAAGAAAACGGGGCTTCACAACCGCCACGATGACGGGCGACCGGGGTGCGATTTCGCCTTCTCCGGCGGATCGTTCGCCATGGCGTTCGCTGCCCTGTCGAAGTTGACGAACGACGAATCCTATCTGGACAAAGCCAGGCTCGTGGCCGCCTGGCATTACGAAAACCGAAACCCGGAGACGGGGCTGACGGCGGACTGCCCCAATCTGAAGCGGCGTTACGACGGCAATCATTGCTTCACGACCGTCAGCGGCCCGCACGCGGCGGCATTGCTGCGCTGTTACGAATGGACCGGCGAGGATTATTTTCGCGACGCAGCCATGACCTACATCCAGGCGTACGACCGCTACGCGTGGGATGAGAACGCACAATCGTACTGCGGCATGGTGACTCTCGACGGGGAATGCATCCCCGAGCAGAAGAAGGGGGCCGGTTATGACATCTGGAAGCCCACCGGTCACGTCGATGTCTGGCGGACCACGATGTACTCGTACGAGATGCCGCTGATCGCCGCCCAGACTTCGGTCTACGCCTACCATCACGCCACGACCGACGCCGAGCGACAGGTGCTCTTGCGCTCCGCGCGGCGATGGGCGCAAGTGATCCGAAATCAGATGCCGCCCCGCCCGGGAAGACGCTGGGACAAGGAACTGCACGCCGCCTTACCCCAACTCAAGACGACCGGAGGTACGTACGCGGAGAACTATGGGCGGGCGATCTCCTTTTTCGTCGGACTTCACGAGATCAACGGTGACCCCGAGGATCTGAAGATGGCCGAGACCCTGGCCCGCGATGCGGTCCAGCAGCTCTTCGTCAACGGGCTTTTCCGCGGTCATCCCGCCAAGCCGTACTACCAGTCGAACGAGGGCGTCGGTTACGTCCTACTCGCGCTGATGCAGTTGGACGATCGTTCCAAGGAACTGGCGTTGGCATTCTGACGTCAGTGGCGGCGAAGGATCTCCAGAAACCGATCCCCCGGCACCGGTCGGGGCGAAGCCACGTGGGTGAGAGAGATGATGACGATGATTCACTACGTCGCTGCCGGACTCTGCCTGACCTCCATAACCGGCGGCAATCTAGAACGACCACCGGCATTCGAAGACGAGGGGACGCCATCTCCCACTCCGCGCTGGTCTCCCTTCCTGGACCCCGGCAAACTCGTCGCCGAGGACGGCTATCGGGTGGCCGAGGGCAAGCGGGACGCGGCCTGGCTGGCGTCCATGTCGGCTGCCAGGGAAGTGGCCATCCAAGCCGACTTTCGAATCTCCCGCTCCGGTCGGATGAATTTCGGCGTCGTTCTGGGCGCGCGGGGTGAGCGCAACTGTCTCATGCTCCGGCATTACGACGGCATCCGCGGACTGCAATTGCTCCGCTTTGAAAACGGAACCATCACGCGAACGGAGAATGGACCCGCCCGCGTGACGATTCTCCCGGGCCGATGGTATCGCATGAAAGTCATCGCTGTCGGAGGCGAACTGCTGGCCCGGACCTGGCCGGTCGATGCACCGGAGCCTGAGTGGCAATTCAAAACCCGAATCGAAGACCTCCCGGAAGGTCGGGTCGGGCTGACCGTGCAGGAGTGCGCGGTGGATGTCGATAATGTCCGGATCTGGACTGATGTGGCCGTCAGGGAGTGGGATGCGCACCGACAAGAGCTCGAAGCCGAGCGACGCCGGCGGCGGATCGAGTCCATGACACTCGAAGTGACGCCCACGCCATATCTGATGCTCACTGAGGAAGGACCTCAGCAACGCATCGAGGTTCGTGCAACCGTGGGTCATGAAACGGAGCCTGTCGGCGGCAGGATCAGAATCGCCGTGGGCGATACAGAACACGGAATCGACGTTGAACCTCACTTCTTCCAGGCCGGCGCAACACCCGTGTATATCAAGCATGTGACGAGACCGACGAAGGCTCATGTGGCCTTCAAGACGGATCATGGCAACATGCTAGAGGCGGAAGCCATCGTCTCCCCTCTACCGGAACGCATGCAAGCCCTCACCTCTCCAGGGGGGACGCCTGCGCGCGACTACCGCCACTACGTTCGAAAGTGCCTCGATACGCTGATCCGGCGGGGGACGGACCGCTACGGGAAGATCCATTCCCCCATGATGATGGCGGTCATCGACGTCAAGACGCGGAATGCTCCCGAATCCCCTGATCTGCTCGACAGCGCGTACCGTACGGAAGGCCGACCGGACCACGGGCGACGCAGCCCGGGAGGCTCCAATCTCTGGCTGGATCAGCCGCTGATCAGCGCGATGTACCGCCTCTCTGAATTGACTGGCGACACCGCCTACGCCGACGCCGCCGATGACTACATTCGTGCCGCGTTCACGCATGCCGTCAGGAAGGACGGCCCCCGCAAGGGCCTGCTCTACTGGGGCTCACACAGCTATTATGACGCGTACCAGGATCGCGATGGCGGCGACCGTGGGGTCCATGAAATCCTGATTCTCCATCCCTTGTGGGAGGAGATGTATCGCGTTGATCCCGAAGGCGTCACGCGCGAGATCGAGCAGATCTGGAATCATCACATTCGAGACAAGACGACGGGCCTGCACAACCGGCATGACTCCGATGGATCGGGAGACTTCGCGTTCTCGGGAGGTTCGTTCTGCATCGCCTTCAGCTTCCTGTACGAAAAAACGGGCGATACCCGATGGCTTGACCGCGCGCTGCTGATCGCGAATTATCACTTCGCCGCACGAGATACCGCTACGCAACTGGCCCCTACGGCGCCGGAGTCTTCCCGATGCGCCGCATGCTTCAACGGCCATTTCTGCAACACGCAACTGACCGGTCCATTCGCGTCTCAAATGCTGCGATGCTACGTCATGACCGGCGTGCCGCGGTTCCGGGAAATCGCGGAGACCTTCATCAAGGCGTACGACACGTACGGCTGGGATTCTGCGGCCGGATCCTTCTATGGCGCCCTGCGCCTCGATGGGACGCCACTGAAAAGCAAATCAGAATGGAATGATTACATCTGGGCGCCGGACGGCTACGTGGAAGTCTGGCGGACCATCGTCTGTTCCTGGGAGTTTCCCCTGATCAGCGCGCAGACCAGCGTTTGGGCCTATGAACTGTCCGGCCGGGATCGGGCTTCACGGGATCCCAGGTTGCTGGAGATCGCACTACGCTGGGGAAAGATGATCGAACGCGAACTTCCTCCACAAATCGGGCATCGCTGGCGCAAGCAGGTTCATGACGCCATGCCGCGAGCCCGGGAGGTCCAGGGAGCCTACGCGGAGAATTACGGTCGCGCCATCGCCACCTTCGTCGGACTGCATCATGCTACCGGAGAGACCTGGTACCTCAATCGCGCGCGTCAACTGGCAAACGAAGCGATCGATAAGCTCTACACGAACGGTCTCTTTCGAGGTCATCCAGCCAAGGGCTACTACGAATCCTGCGACGGGGTGGGTACACTGATGCAGGCGCTGCTTTACCTGGATGCCATCCCGGAGCAAGGCGACATGCCCTTCTGAATGAAGGACGGTTCCAGGAGGGTGAGTCCCTGATCCGATGATCATCGAACCGCCCGCCCCTTCATGTTGCCCCGAGACACGGCTACAATGAGGCCTGCCAGGAGGCGTGGCCGAGCGGCTGAAGGCGACGGTCTTGAAAACCGTTAGGCGCGAAAGCGTCTCGGGGGTTCGAATCCCTCCGCCTCCGTTGTTTTCTCGATCTAACTTCATATCCAGAAAAGACTTCGACACTTCACAGGGCATGTGTCCTGCCTACAAGCACACCAGGCTTCCGCCCATTATTGAAGCGACAACGCAATTAATCAGGTAGGGCATTCCCCTTCATCTTGGGGCGATAATGCATCAGGTCGGGCACTTAAGTTCCGATATCAAGGGATGAACTGACCAGGGCCCCAGGCCTCTACCAGGAACTCAAAGGAAGCGCGACCGATGTATCTCACGCATTACGGGTTTGAGCGGCAACCTTTTCGGAACACCGCCGATCCGCGCTTTTTCTACAGGTCCACCGCCCATGAAGAAGCGATGGCGGCCATGCTCTATGGCGTGACCCAACGTCAGGGCGTCACGCTGGTGACGGGCGAGACGGGCAGCGGCAAGACACTGCTCGCGCATTGCCTGGTCGAAACGCTCGGCAGCCAGGCGGACGCGGTGATCCTTCCCCATGTGCCCGATGGCGGTCGCGAACTGATCACGACTCTCTGTCGCTCGTTCGGCGTGCGTTACCGGCAATCACATTCGACCGCCGAGCTGATTGAACGACTCAAGACACATCTGCTGCTCCGCAATAACGAGGGGCTGCTCTCGCTCGTCATCCTCGATCAGGTGGAACGCCTGACTTCCGAAGTGGTCGAGCAGGTGCGGCTGCTGAGCGATCTCGAACACGACAGTACCAAGCTGCTTCAGATCGTACTGCTCGGTCGGAATGACCTCGAGGAGCAACTGAGTGAACCGTCGATGGAGCAGTTCCGACAGCGTATCGCCACGGCCAGAACGCTCTCGTTCTTCGAGCGGGATCAGACCCGGGCGTACATCCGGCATCGCCTCGAAGTGGCGGGGGCGAAGCATCTGGATCTCTTTCAGGACGAAGCCATCGAACTCATCCACGATCAGGCCGGAGGTTCACCCCGCTTGATCAACCAGATCGCCGACGCGGCGTTGCTCTCGGGCTACAGTCAATCGCGCGAAGTGATCGATCGCGACACGATCGCGGAAAGTGTGCGGGGATTGGTGGCCTTGCATCTGGCTCGCGTCTCCGATGGCGCTTCTTCGGTCAGTGCGACGGAAACACCGCCACACGTTCCGACTTCTCACGAGGGAAGTTCCCGCGATCTCGCGGCGCTTCACGAAGCCGGCCGCCGCGGCATGGAAGTCATGGGCCGTCTGGATGAAGCTTCCCGGCAGGCCATCCAGCGTATCGAATCACTGTCACAGTTGATCTCCCGCGCGGCAGGCAGCGAGCAGACGCTCGACCGGATCCGAAGCGATATGGGACAGTCGGCGGAGTCCGCCACCGCGCAATCGGCGAAGTTCCGCGCTCATGTCGAGGAGGCGGAGGCGCTGAACGCGCAATTGACCGCCACCCGGGCGCGCATCAAGCGCTGGTACGAACACCATTCCCAAGAGGTCCGCAAGCAAGGCAAGTCCGTCAAGCAACTCCGCCGGTCTCTCCAGGACGATGTCCAATCGGCCGAGTCCGCCGCCAAGCGTGTCGAAACGCAGACAGAGAAGGCTCAGGCTTCCCTTGAAGAAACGCTGAGCCGCCTTGACGAGGCTCATTCGACACTTGCACGCGTGATCGAGGTGGCGGCCGATACCGGGGAGACGCTCGATGCCCGCCGCGAAGCCGGAATCGAATGTGATCAGCATGTGCAGCAACTGCTTCAGGATCTCAACGCGCAGGTCGGCCGGCTGGACGACCTGATCCTTCAATCCACAGGAGCCATCGATCGCCTGGAACAGACGACGGCGGAGGCCGACCGCGCCGGTGACGCCTTCGACCAGCGGCTTCAACAGGGGCGCGCTTCGTTTGAAGAGCATGTCGCGCGTCAGGTGCGTGCAGGCGAAGCCGGGATCGCCGACCTCCTCGGCCGATTGGATTCGCGCCGCGAAGCATTACTGAACACGCTGGAGAGCGGACGCGAACTGATTCAACAACTCGAGCATCAGGATAACGAGACCTGCGCGCGCGTGGAGAGCCTGCGGTCACTTCTCGAGGAGGCCTGCCGTCAGATTCCCGTGCTCAGCAACGGCTGCAGTACCGCATCTCACCGCCAGGAAGAGCTTGCGTCCCTGCTGCAGCAAGTGGGCGATTCGACGCGCGGACTCGAAGGAATTGTGCAATCGTTCATCGACCGGTTGCACGAAGAATTGAATAGCGCCCAGAGCAACACACAATCGCTGATGGGGCACTTGAATCGAGGGCAGTCGACACTGCAGCAGGCGCTGCAACGCGTCGAATCGGTCGTCGAGGAGTGCCGCCGGCAGGAAGAGATTCGCGCGCAGCAAATCGAGGAGACGGATACCGCCATCGCGTCCCTGAGCGCGCAGCGAGACGCAGCCCGTGAAGCCGGTCGACTGGCCGGCTCCTCGATCGAGGAGTTGAGGTCGCAGACCGCCAAGTCGCTGGAAGCGCGTAAGTCGCTCATCCGAACCGAGCAGGAAAGCCGGCAGGTGCAGGAGAAGCTCCATGCGCGCAGCGACTACCTGCACGGCCTGATGCAATCCACGGAGGAACTGGCCGTCCGCCTGGGCGACGTCTCCCAGGAAGCGTCGGACGTCCGAAGCGATCTGACGAATCAGTTCGAGGATCTGGCTCGGCAGCGCGGCGAGACGCGCTCGCTGCTGGAGCAACACGACGAAGTCGCCAAGGGGATGGGGCTCCAGGTCAAGCAGGCCCGAAAGGTCATGCTGGAGATCGAGACCGGACTGCGTGACCTCGGCGTTGCTTCGGGCGAAGCTGCTTCCCGCAAGCAGGACCTGACGTCGCGCGTGCAACGCGCTTCGGAAATCCTGGGCCAATTGGAGACGCATCTTCCCCGCGCGTCGCAACTCGCCCAGCAACTGCAGAACGCGTCTGAGCAACTCACCGAAGGGGCGCGTGAGGCGCGACAGGCTACACGGGAACTGGCCAACGAGCGTCTCAAGGCGGAAGAAGCGTTCCGGAAACTGAGAGCCATCCAGGGCGGATCATCCGTCGATCCGGCGTCGGCCATGGAGGATGCAGACGTGGACGAGATCCCCACGCTTCGCCTGCGCCTGAACGATGCCCGATCTGAAAAAACTCCCGCGCCTCATCCCCCATCGGGGACGACGGAAGGGGCGTGCGACAAGTCGCCATCCCGGCGGGAGGCCGCTTCCTAAATGCGCGGTCTGGCCATCCTCGTTTGCGCGCTCCTCGTCCTCATCCTTCTGGCGTGGTACCTCTGGGCACCCGGGCGGCACAGCGATTTGAGCTGGCTGATGCTGACGCTGCTCTTCGTCATTCTCTTCGGCCGGGAACTCTACGAATCCCTTCCCGCGGAACACCCGTCGACCTCGCACGGATTCGCCATACCCGTGGAACTGGAGCCCTGTCCGGAGGCCGAAGTCGAAGAGTCGGACCAGCGCCCGCTCGTCGAGGGTTACTGGGTCGGCGACTTCACGCTTCGCCCACTCTCCTCGACGGAGACCGTGGATCGAACGATTCCGATCCGGCTGGAGTTTCGTGCATGCGGGGGTGCCTGGGAGGTGGAGCCGCGCCTGCTGCCCGTCGACGGAGAAGGCGTCTCGCGCGTGGAGGTGATCGAGTATGACGACCGGACCGGCGACCTCGATCTACAAATCACACTGGGCCCCTCGTTGAATACGTCCGTCGTCACGGCGAACCTGCACTACGACGGTGTTCATTTGCGAATGGACCCGGATGCCGAAATCGAAGGCGAACTCTGCCGGGCGCGGCTGGTGCATGCGCAGCTCGATCACTGCTGATCTTCCTCTCCAAGCGGCGACACGCACGAACACTGCGCTTGCCTCGGACAAGGCGTCAACGCCTCACGGCAGGCAGATCGGAATTTTGGCCATTCATCCCCCGACTTCCTATACTTGGGTTGAGTTTGTCAGCGACATCCGGTCTCCTGGAGGTGACCGAGCATGATTCTGTATCAGCCGCCACTGGCCCCGAAGTACCGCGAACTCAGCCATTCGCAAATGGCGGAGCGGATTCGCGCGCACAAGGAAGCCATGGGCGAGCAACTGCTGATCCTCGGGCATCACTATCAGCAGGACGAGGTCATCGAGTTCGCGGACCTGACCGGCGACAGCCTCAAACTCAGCCAACTGGCAGCCCAACAGAAGAATGCCCGCTACGTCGTGTTCTGCGGCGTGCACTTCATGGCCGAGTCCGCTGATATTCTGACCGAAGACGAGGTCACAGTGATCCTGCCGGATCTGTCGGCCGGATGCAGCATGGCGGACATGGCCGCGCTGGATCAACTGGAAGAGGCGTGGGACTTTCTCACCGAAGTGACCGACGAGAAGATCATCCCCATCACGTACGTCAACAGTGCGGCGTCGATCAAGGCGTTCTGCGGCCGGCATGACGGCGCGTGCTGCACGAGTTCGAACGCCCGGCAGATTCTGGCCTATGCCCTGGAGCAGGGCAGCAAGGTGATCTTCCTTCCGGATCAGCATCTCGGCCGCAATACCGCATACGCGCTGGGCTATCCGCTGGATAGCATGGCGCTGTACGACCCCAACGAACCGGATGGCGGACTGACCGCCGAGCAGGCGCGTGACGCGCGGTTCATCCTCTGGAAAGGTCATTGCAGCGTGCACGGCTTGTTCACGGCGAAGCAGTGCGATGCCGTGCGCGAGCAGGACCCGGAATGCAAGATTCTCGTTCACCCCGAGTGCCAATGGGACGTGGTCCAGAAGGCCGACCTGGCGGGGAGCACGGAGTACATCATCCGCACGCTTGAAGAGGCGCCGGAAGGCTCGAGTTGGGCGGTCGGCACGGAAATCCACCTGGTGAATCGTCTGGCCGAGCGATTTGCCGGATCGAAGGCGATCCGATCGTTATCGGGCGTGCAGTGCCTCTGCACGACCATGTACCGCATCGATCGCCCCCACCTGCTGTGGGTGCTGGATGAGCTGGCCCAGGGGCGCGTCGTGAACGAGATTCGTGTGGACGCGGATACGACACACTGGGCCAGGGTGGCCCTCCAGCGCATGCTCGACAATGTCTCCTCCCAGCCGATTTCAGCCAAGTAATCGGCTTCCATCATCCTCCAGATTCTTTTCCACAGCCGAAGGTCCCTGCCCTGATAGCCGATGAGGACACAAGGTGCGCTTCGGCACGCAGGGGGGCTACGGATGCGACATGGTCACTCTAGCATTCACCAGTACGCTCTCGAACGACGGGGAACACCTGTGCCGGGTGCGTCCATGCATGGCCCTTTATCGGACAATCGGGATGGTCCTCGGCCTCGTGATCTGGCTGATGATCGCCCTCCCCTGCCAGGCCGGCACGAACCCGCCTTGTGAATCCCAAATACCTTCGGTCGACATCGTGTCCAGCGGCTCGGTGGCGGTCGGCGCGCTTTTACTCGTTTCGGCCGGCGCGGTCTGCATGAGCGTCCAGCGTAGAGACTCCACGCCCATTCCGAACGATCTCGACGAAAATCTCTCCCGCAAGCTCGCGCTGGTGGCGTTGAATACGGACAATGCCGTCGTCATCACCGATCCCGACGGCAAGCTGGAGTGGGCCAACGACGGATTCACCCGACTCACCGGGCATCGATTGGAGGATGTGGTGCATCGCAAGCCCGGTGACTTCCTGCAGGGCCCGGGGACCGATCCGAAAGCGGTCGAAGCCATACGCAAATGCATCCGCCGGCAGTGCGGCTTCCGCGTGGAGCTCGTAAACTACCGCACAAACGGTGATGCCTATTGGGTGGAGATCGACGCCCAGCCGGTCATCGATGCGCAGGGGCGATTGATCCATTACATCGCCGTGGAAACCGAAGTGACTCAGCGGAAAATCGCCGAAGAGGATCTCAAGAAGGCCAAAGAGGAGGCGGAGCAGGCGAATCGAACCAAGAGCCAGTTCCTGGCCAACGTGAGCCACGAGATCCGGACGCCGATGAACGGCATCATCGGGATGA
>CAZUAQ010000010.1:96124-141152 GCA_964618455.1 uncultured Planctomycetales bacterium
ATCGTCCTCGACAGCGAGCTTCAGCCTGATCAGCGGGAATGCCTGGAAGTGGTCAAGAACAGCGCGGACGCGCTGCTTCACATCATCAACGAACTGCTCGATTTCTCCCGCGTCGAGGCGGGGAGACTCTACCTGGATCACGCCTTCTTCGATCCACGCAAACATCTTGCCGAGATCCTGAAAACGCATGCCGCCTCCGCGGCGAACCAGCAGGTCGATCTCGTCCTGGACGTGCATCGCGACGTACCCGCTCACGTCGGCGGCGACCCCGGACGGCTTCGGCAGGTCGTCACGAACCTGGTCGGAAACGCCATCAAGTTCACCCGGTCCGGCGAAGTGGTGGTCCAGGTCACGCCGGCCGAGGCGAACAACCGCGAATGTCGACTTCGCTTCTCCGTCAGCGACACGGGAATCGGCATCCCCCCCGACAAGCAGGACATGATTTTCGAAGCATTCGCCCAGGTGGAAGACAGCAAGACGCGCCATCACGGTGGAACCGGCCTCGGGCTCGCCATCTGCAAGCGAATCGTGGAAGCGATGCAGGGATCAATCTGGGTGGAAAGTGAATTGGACCAGGGCAGTACATTTCACTTTACGGTGCTCCTCGGCAAGGGAGGCGCGGGCTCTCGGCCGGCTTCGGCTTTCAGGGCGCTGGCGGACCGCCGCATCCTGATCGTCTCGGACAGTGAAGCGTCGCGCCACGCGCTCCGAGAACTGTTCGCCACCTGGAAGCTCGAGCCCGTGCTCGCCGATGCCGCATCGCTCGAACGCGAGGACGTTCAGGGAACGGCCTCCAGCGCATCGTTCGACCTCATCCTTGCAGACTGCTCGATCCATTCCGAATGGAACGAAGCGCTGCTCCGTGCACTAAGTACCGAAGCGTACAGGCACATTCCGGTCCTCCAAATGCTGCCCTTCGCGGAGTACCACCGTCGCGAGAAGCGCTTGACAGCGGAATACCATCAACGACTCTGCAAGCCGTTCAGCCCTGAGGAGCTTCTCGAGGCGATGCTGCGGCATTTCCAGATCGACTCACCCGACTCCGAGCTTGCCGACGGAAAGCACACTTCCAGCGCTCGAGACGCGGACGCCCCCGGGGAATCACAGCTCCACGTTTTGCTGGTCGAGGACGATACGACGAACCAGGTGCTCGGGCGTCGTCTGCTGGAGAAACTGGGTCACACCTGCGAGGTCGTGGCGAACGGGGCCGAAGCTCTGGAGCGGGTCGACCGTCCCGAAGCGCCGGGCATTGATCTCGTTTTCATGGATCTGCACATGCCGAAGATGAACGGGCTTGAAGCCACGAAGGCGCTGCGTGATCGCGAGGAAACCTCCGGCGGACATCTGCCCATCATCGCCCTGACCGCCGACGCCATGCCGGGCGACAAGGAGAAATGCCTTCAGGCCGGAATGGACGACTACCTGAGCAAGCCCATCCGATTGGAAGCGCTGCGCAGCATGGTTCAGCATTGGCAAGCTCGAATCGCGAAGGGCTTTACGCCGGCACGCGCTCCAGCACGGTCTCCCGGCATTTTCTTCGACGCACAAACCGTCCTGGAACAGATGGGGGGCGACGAGGCGGCGCTCATGGACCTGCTGGAAATCACTCAGAAGAATCTGCCGTTGCTCTACGCGCAGCTACGGGAGGCTCACCGAAAGGGCGCTGCCGAGGACCTCTCCTGGATCGCGCGGCGGATGACGGGCGTCGCGGAGACGCTGGCCGCCAAGGATCTGCGCGCACTCGCAATCCGTCTCGAACAGGCAGCCACGGAAAATACGGCCGGTCTCGACGACATCCTCGAGGAACTGAGACTGACCATCAGAAACCTGGACATCGCCCTGGAAGCCTATCATGCGTGAATGCATGAACCCGCAGGAGCCTGTTTCCGGGACGGTGTGACTCTATCCGTCCTTTGCCGCACGCTCGGGGCACGTCTCTCCTTACGCGGAAACCGCTTCTTGACGCGATCGCGTTGCCGGCGTTTCCTGTTGGCCTGCGGACACCTCACGCAATTGCCGTTCCAGCGCCGCCACCTGGGACTCGATCCGCTCGCGGGTCTCGCGATCCTTGACCATCTTCTCGCGATACCGCTTCAGGAAGTATGCAATCGTCTCGATGCGGATCTTGATCGAGCCGCTGGGCTTGTTCTCGTCGATGTCCTTGAAGCAGAAGTACGGCGTGCCGGACTGCTCGATGATGTCCTCGATGCTCGAGTAGATCGGGGCATCGTGGCCGCACTTGAAGCTCGAGAGTTCCAGCGCCACCAGGTTCGGATGGCGGGCGGCGTACTTGGCGGCCCACAGCTTGCGGCTGGTGTTCTCCGAGTAGCTGTTCTTCCAGACGTCGTTGATCGACAACGGCGAGAGGCAGTCGCCCGCGCGGACCTCGTCGCCGAAGAGACGCTCCAGGATATCGTCATCAATGGGCAGTACGTCCTGGAAGAAGATCGGGTAGCCGAGCTTCTGGAGTTCCTCGCAGATCTCGTGATTGACGCCCGGGTCGTTGTGGTAGGGCCGGGCGAGCACAACCACGCCGAGGCGCTCTTCGCGCTCGAGCTGATCCAGGACCTCGCGTGACTGGCGACGCAGTTTCTCCTGGTACGCCTCCAGAGCCTGGAGCCCCTGCTGGGTGGCACGAAGGGATTCCGCCTCGGTCAGGCCGAGTTCATCCTTCCAGTCGAGATACATCTGCCGCGCGCACAGTTCGACCTTGTTCATGTTCAGGAAGGTCTTTTTGAAGACGATCCCCATCTCTTTGAAGAGATCGCCCTCCTTGATGAAGGCGGCGTGCGTCGCCTCGGCGGTCGCGACGACCGTCGGGCAGGCACGACTGTCCTGCACATTCTCGAGGAAGGTCGGGAACGAGTCGATCATCGGGAAGAAGATGTGCGTCAGCGGCTTCTTCTTGTGCTGGACGTAGAGCAGATCGTGCACGTGCGGTATGCCGAGCTTGCTCGGGAAGCACGGGTCGATCGCGCCGCGCTTCGCCCCGCGCTTGTACAGTTCCTCGTTGGTGTACTCGGAGAAGACGAGATTCTTGTGCGGGATGCCGAGGGACTGGAAAAAGCCCATCAGGAACGGGGCCTGGCTGTAATTGTTCAGGACGCGGGGAATGCCGATGCGCAGTTCCTGCCGCCGCGCGATGAGGGCGTTGCGATCGCGAATCGCCTGGCGACGCGCCGGCAGCATGAGCGGCTTGACCGTCTCGGGCTGATCGGCCACGTCTTCCACCTTGACCGGCTTGAACACGTCGTGCGCGGCATTGTGCAGCAGGTTCGGGTTCGCCTTCTTGACGGCGTCGAGCCCGCTCTTGATGTCGCGCATGTCGTTGACATCTTCCACCGTGCCTTTTTCGCACGTCGCGATGATGAGCCGCTGTTCGCCGGCCTCCAGCGCGACCTTGCTCTTGGACTTGGCGGGCTTCTTGGCGGCGGGCGCTTTCGATTCGCCGTTCGTGCCGCCTGCTCCGTTCGTCCCGTTGGTTCCGTTCGCACGGGCATGTACGCCGTTCCCGCTGGCGTCCGCGCTGGCGGCATGCTTGATGCGTGAAGGATGACCGCCATCGGGACCCTGCTTGATGAGGTGCGTGCTGAGGTCCACGAGCTGCCCGTGCGGCGCATGGGCGTCCTCGCCGGTCTTCACATCGATGAACGTGCGCAGGCACTTGTTCTTACAGAAGTAGCAGCGCGTGTTCTCGTCACGCGTCGTGCGGAACTCGATCTGTTGCACGCGCTGGAGCCCGATGAATTCCGTAGTCTGCCCCATCTCCATGTGTAGCCGATGTGCCTCGATCGCACAGCCGATCGCGCCGGACTCGCCGCAGTGCTGGTGAACGATCACCTCCGGCGTCACACCGCTGCCGGCAAAACGCGACTCGATGAAGTCCACCTGCGACTTGACCGCCGCCAGGTTGTGCTGGGTGCCGCCCTGGAGCACGAACTTCGTGCCCAGCTTGGCGAGGTTCGGAATCTGCGCGACATACAGCCAGATGTTCTTCGGCAGCACGGCGGCCAGGCCGGCCATGATTTCCGTCGGGCTCCACCCCTGCCGCTGGAAGTCCACGATGTCCGACTGCATGAACACCGCGCAGCCGTAGCCGAACTCCGGCATCGCCTTGGCATCGAACGCCAGGTCCGCGTACTCCTTCACGTCATAGCCGAAGCCCGACGCCGTCGACTGCAGGAAGTAGCCGTTGCCGGCGGAGCATTGCGTGTTGAGCTTGAAGTCCTTGACCCGCCCCTCGTTGAGAATGATGAGCTTGATGTCCTGGCCGCCGACGTCCACGATCACGTCGGTGCCGGGATAGAAGTGCAGCCCGCTCTCGGTGTGGGCCACCGTCTCGACCAGCGCCACGTCGGCCTGCAGCACATCCTTGAGGATATCCTTGGCGTAACCGGTCGTGCCCACGCCCAGGATCTCGAGCGTGCAGCCCTGTTCGGTGATCTGCTGCTCGAGCTGGGCGAAGATGTCCATGGTGTCCTCGATGGGATTGCCCTTGGACAACTGGTACGCCTTGGCGATGACTTTCTTGTCTTTGTCGAGAAGGACGCCCTTGGTGCTCGTGGATCCGCCGTCGAGTCCGACGAACGCCTCGACGTGCGAGCCCGGCGCATACGTCGTGGGTGACCAGGGAATCTTGCGATAGCGCTCCTTGAACGCCTCCAGTTCGTCCTGACTGTTCACCAGTCCCTTCGAGCCGGCGGCCTTTTTCTCCTCGATGCGGCCGACCTCGAGGTACCACTCGAGCTGCTCGGTGCCGAGAAAGACGCCGAGGTTCGGAGCGTCTTCAATCTCGATCTTGGCGAATTCCACCGCACCGAGGGCGGCAAAGTACTGCGCGTTGTCCGGCACGATGATGAGTTCTTCCGGCGGAACACCTTCGGGCAGCTTGACCTTGCGCTCTTCCCACATGTGCGGGATGTTGTGCCGCCAGCAATCCACCATCCCCTTGATGTACGTGTTCGGCCCGCCCAGCAGCAGCACCTTCGGCTTGAGCGTATGGCCGCGCGTGAGCACCGACATGTTCTGCTGAATGATCGACTCGAAGAGCGACGCCATCAGTTCATCCGGCGGAACGCCCTGCTTCTGCAGGCCGTTGATGTCCGTCTCGGCAAAGACGCCGCATTTGCCCGCCACCGGATGCAGACGCAGCCCCGCGTAGCCCATCTGGCAGAGCTTCTCGGGGGGAATCTTGAGCTTGGCGTTGATCTTGTCGATGACGGCGCCGGTACCGCCGGCGCACTTGTCGTTCATCGACGGGATCTTTTTCTTCTTGCCGCTTTCCTCGTCGGTCTTGAAGACGATGATCTTGGCATCCTGGCCGCCGAGTTCGACCACGCTTTCGACATCGGGGTAGAGCTTCTCCACCGCCAGGGAGACGGCGTTGACCTCCTGCACGAACTTGGCGCCGATGAACTTGGCAACGTTCGTCCCACCCGAGCCGGTCATGAACACGCGGAACGCGCTCATCGGCACGTCCTTGAAATGGCCGAGGATGGTCTGGAACATCTCCAGGCACTTTTCCGGCTGCTTTGTGTCGTGCCGCTGGTAGTCCTTCAGGAGGATGTCGTCCGTCACCGGATCGACCACGACGTACTTCACCGTCGTCGAACCGACGTCGAGCCCGACCATCAGTCCCTGCGGATACTGCTCGGTCGGCGTGAAGGGGTGAACCTTGGATTTGGGTTTGACCTTCTCCGCCTGGAGCACGCCCACGTTCAACTGGACCAGCGACGGCTGGGCAGCGTCTGAAGACGAAGAGGAGCAGCCGCACGACCCGGTACTGCAGGACCCGCCCGACTCATTCTCGGAAGCAATCTTATCGTTCAGTGCAATCACGATGACTATCCCGTCTGTTGAAACTCAAAGTAACCCGGTACACCATCCTCGACCACGATCCCCACATAGGCGTTACACGGCCACCGGCTCTTCCGCGGCGACGCGCTCCATGCCCTTGGCCTGCCATTCGGGATCGGACTTCATCAACTTCGCCACGTGCAGCACGAAGTTGGCCGCCTTGCTGATCACGCCCTCGTGATGCGGGACCTTCTGCAGCGGGCGACGCAGCTCGCGATGCTCCGCCACGTACGCACGGATTTCCTCGATGGTGTATTCCGTCGAAGACACCGCCTTCTTGAACTCGTCCTTGCACTTGACCTTCGCCTCGCCCAGCGCCATCTGTGTGCGGCTGTGGGCGTTGATGTCGCCCTCACCGGAGGTCTCGATCGGCAGGAAAATCAGATCAGGGAAGTGCGACACCACCGCCGCCTGCGCGCCGTCGGACTGCGTGCTCGGCATGCAGCCGAACGGCTTGAGACTCAGCACCATGTGGCACAGGCTCTTGTTGCAGTAGTAGATGGCCTTGGCGACCTCGAGGTGCCCTTCGCCGCCACCCGAGCGGCTGTTGTAATACGGGTGCCCCATGCGCTGCAGTTCGAGCTGATTGGCCAACTCGTGGGCGGTGCCCCCGAGGGCCTCGCGGAGTCGCTCGAACTCGCGGAACAACACCTTCTCCGCCAGGGAGAACGTGAACAGCTTCTTGCGGTATTGTGCTTCCTTGCTGAGCTTGCCGCCGATGTCGAAACGGCCCAGTGCCGCTTCACCCTCGGCCAGACCGCGACGATCCTTGCAGGCGGTGCGCGCCTGGTTGATCAGGTAGGCGATCCACGTGCCGATCGGCTCGACGAGTACCTCCGCCCCTTCACGCTCGAGGAACGGGAACATGTTGAAGTTGCCGTCGCCCTCCGTGGTCTGCGCCCAGAATTCGCCCGTGATTTTGACGACCGGCTTGGGACGCGTGTAGTCGACCTCGATCTCCTCCTGCATCATCTTCGCGCATTCCTCGAAGACCGACGTGTAGTAATCGCTCTTGAGCTGATCGAGGAACTTGGCAGCCTCCGCCTTGTCGTTGACCGGCGCAATCTTGCTGAGGAAGCTGCTGAACATGCCGCCATGGACATCGTCGTAGTTCTTCGAACGCAGCCGCTCCTGGCACATGGCCACGCATCGCTGGAACACCTCGTCCGTCTTGCCCGGCTCCACCTCGTACGGGCGAATCTGGTACGCCACCTCGTTGAGCAGATCGCCCATCAGCATGCCGTTGATCAAGCTGAGGAAGAAGTTGATGTTGAATTCCAGGCCCGCTTCGACCTCGCTCTGATTGAGTCCACCACCCTGCTGGAAGAGCAGAACGCGGAACCCGTCGAAGCCGCTGTTCTGCAACGCCAGACGATACTCCGCCTCGTACATGCCGAAACGGCACGGCCCGCACGCCCCGGCAGTGATAAAGACGTAGTCCTCCAGGATCTGCTCGGTCGGCATGTTCTGTTTGTCGCGCAAGTCGCGCAGGTAGTTCACCAGCGCACCGACGGTGAAATAGGTAGGGTTGCACTGGCCGTTGTTGCCGAACTCCTTGCCCGCCTGGAAATCCGCCTTGCGCGGCGTCGGCACCAGGCCGACCTTGTAGCCCAGACCTTCCAGACCTGCGAGGATCAACTCCTCGTGGCGCAGCGTCAGTCCGCCGAACAGGATCGTCGTCGTTTCGCGCTCCTGCTTGGTGAAGGGACGCTCTTCGGGACGCCGGAAGTGGCTGATCTGCTGGATGTTGAGGCCGGCCTCGGCCATCAGCCGCTCACGCTCGGAATCGAGCCGGGCTTGAATATCCTGGCCGGCAATCGGCAGAGACACCGACTGGGACTGAATTTCGGAACCGTTCTCGCGCACAGAAGTGGTGGATTCGTGCATGGACGACCTCGCTCGTTTGGAGGGCCTGCCCGGTGTGGTGGCGAGCGGCCCGAAGGTTCACGTCGATCTTTATTCTTGTTCGAAACGCCTCCGGCATGCCGGAAGCAACTTAGTGTTTACTAACTCCGGGCGTAAATGTGATTTCCGTCCGCTCGGATCCAGTCTCATCAATTCCACAATAGAAAGACAGGCCTAAACTAGTGATTGCTAACTTACCCTTCGGCAAAAATATACTCCACGATTGACGCGGATGCAAACACTTTTTTCAGTCCTGCATAATAAGATCGTACGAAGACGCTAAGGTGATATGCAATAAGGACTTATGATCCTAAATCCAGGCAAAATGGGAATGTGGGACTGGGCAAGATAGAGTAGGGACCTCACGGCGTAATCGTGTTTTCGGCCCTGCGGATCATCTCCTTGAGGTGGCCGAGCAAGGCGATCTTGGGAGCATTGACCAGGGCCTGGATGCCGAGCTCGCCTATGAGGATCTGACGCATTTTCCAGCCCTCCGGCGTTTTCATGCAACGAATCCGCCATTCGCTGGGCATGCTGCGCGCCTCTCCCCAGCGATCGCTGCGAAGTTCGCAGTTCACGCGGAAATCGACCGTGGCTTCACCATCGCCGACTTCCACCCGGCTGATCCCGACCTGGGCTTCATCGATTCGATTGATCTGAAGCCCGATGTTGCAACCCTGCACGAAAACGAGCTTGGACACGTTATCGGCATCGACGCCCATGCCGATGCGGACGCCATCGGGATGCACGGCATTTTCGATCGTGCTGAGATCCCCTTCGTCCACGGCATCGACCAGTTCCACGACCAGGCTCCGCAGCCGCTCTCGGTCCGTGACGACGGCAAACTGCAGCATCAGCATCACGGCGCAGACCCCAAGAGTGATCCAGACGGTGCGACGGCTTTCCGGGGTGAAGCGGCGTCGATGCAGAGCAAGCACGACAGCCAGAGCGATAAACTCCGCCACCAGGAGGAGGACCAGATCCTCGAACAGCAGTCGTACCATGAATTCCATGATTACTGAATTCTACCCCCACCGCCTCACGAAGTCGCGAATCGAGATTGCGAAGGAAAGGCCGGGATCGGCGGCGCTGAACAGTCAGGTCTCGCAGGAGGTGATGCTCGCGCCGGCGGCCACGAGATCTCCAGGCTGTTCCTTGCGGCGCACCTCGGGCCAGTCGCGATCTGCAGCGTACCACCGATTGAGCACGTCCATCCACTCCTCGCTCCGGCTGACGCGGATGAAGGCGTTGCGCACATCGAGGCTGTGTGGATGAAGCTCGCTGTACTTGATGCCGAACTTACGCATCATACGCGAGCCGCGCTCGGACCCGTGAACCTCCAGCGACCAGGCGTGGTGACGGATGAGCGTTTCACGCTGCTCGGCGATGGTGGGCGGCGGCGGAAGCGGCTGGCCCGCAAGCAATGCCCTGCACTCGCGGAAGATCCATGGATTGCCGATGCAGCCGCGGGCGACCGTTACCCCGTCCACGCCGGTCTGCTCCATCATGCGCAGGCAGTCTGCGGCGGAGAAGAGATCGCCGCTGCCCAGGACGGTGCGATCGCCCACGTGCCGCTTGACCTGCGCGAGGAATTCCCACCGACTGGGGCCGACATAACGCTGCTGAACTGTGCGGCCATGAACGGTGACGGCATCAATGCCGATTTCGAACGCGCCGTCGAGGATCCTGAAGAAGTGGTGCTCGCTATCGAGCGAATCGTCCATGCCGCGTCGCATCTTGACGGTGACCGGCGTGCGCCCCGCCACGGCTTCATGAACACGCCGCACGATCGCCAGCGCCGTCTCGGGATCGGAGAGCAAAAAGCCTCCACGACATCGGCCCAGCACCTTCTTCACCGGGCAGCCGAAGTTGATGTCGACCACGTCGTACCCCGCGCGCACCAACTCATCCGCGGCCAGGGCGAAGGCCTCCGGCTCGGCGCCCATGAGCTGCCCCCCGACCGGATGATCATCCTCAGCCACCTGCGTGATCTGTTTGCGCTTCTTGCCGCGCGTGAGCACGGTCTGGTCGAGCACGACTTCGTTGATCGTGTAGGCCGCACCGTGCATGCGCGCGACGCGACGCATGGCCAGATCGCTGTAGCCGCTCAGCGCCGCCTGCACGATGGGAAAGTCGAATTGGAGAGGACCGATACGAAGCATGGCAATTCAGATTGTACCAGAAGCGGAATTGGTCACGAAAAGGCGTACGAAGCAAAGGAAGAAACTCTTGTGCTTCTCTTGTGATTAATTTTGTGACTGGCGCACGCCGCGGAAGCTGCCGAGATCGCCGGCGTCATTGTTGGTGTCTTCGAAGGCGACGCAAAAGGTGTCGCCGCCATCGTCGAAGATGAAGGTGACGTCGGCGATGTAGTCGCGGTCGCCGTTGATGGGCGTCATGACGAGTGCGAGACGGTTGCCTTGAAGTTCGGCAAAACCGCTGTCCACCCGCCTCAGCCCGGCGAAATCGTATGTCGTGTCGGTGACGCGAACGCGGTTGCCGTCCTGCTCGAAAGTTATCGTGCCGGACAGTCCGAACGAGGCACCGCTCTCCTGGTTCGCGCCTTCGCCGGAGTAACGATAGACGCCGTTGACATTGATGGCCGCCTGGGCATCCTCGATGGCGCAGGAATCGACATCGACGGGTATGATCGCGCAACTCGTCCCTACCAACAGCACCAGTCCCGTTCCTGCCACCGCCATGGCCAGGCCGATGGTCCAGGATGCATCAACTTTCCTCATCGTTCACCTCGAACTATGACTGTCGAAATGGATTGCCATGACATAATCAGCTATTGCGATTCGTCCTACGGGAGTCGTCATTTCCTCCAAGTATACTCCTGACCGCGAATCACTTATGTGACCCGGTATGGTAGCCCCGTGGGATGCCAAAGAGAAGCTTGCTCAGCGCAGGGAAGCTGCCTCTCTGCCGGTATGCAGAGGGTTTGCCGCATTCGTGCGGACGCGTCCGGGCTTGTGATGAATACTCCGATCGTGACGTTTCCGGGGATGATCGTCAGGGGCGACACCGGCCTCAGCCGACACCTCGGTATCGGTCTCCGCCGTCGCGATCATCACCCGCTGCCGGCGGTAGAGATACAGCGTCAGCACGATGAGCGAAGTCATCAGTACGGTGAAGAGCACGAGGTGCCCGGCGAAGCGGACATCTCGCTTGATTTGCTCAATACTGTGTCCGAAATAGTGCCCGAGCAACACGAAGATCGGCACGCTGATGCACGCGGCCAGACCATTGACGACGGTGAACGTCGAAATGGGCACGCGAAGGACGCCGGCGGTGGCAAAAATGACCGCTCGCAGGCCCGGCAGGAACCGCGCAAAGAACAAAATTTTCACGCCGTGTTTGCGAAAGAGTGACTCCGCCATACGCAGCCGCAGCGGCGTGATCATGCGACGCACAATGCGATGCCGGACGATCTGCCGCCCCCAGCGCCTGCCCATGGCGTAGAGCGCGAGATCGCCGACCAGCACGCCGGCAAAGCCGACGATCATCATCAGGGGAAGCTGCGCCAGGCCCCTGTGGCAGAGGTATCCGCCCGTCAGCAGTAATGCGTCTTCGGGGATCGGGAATCCGAACCCGGCGGCGATGAGCCATAAGAGAATCGCGAGGTAAGGGAGATGTTCCCAGAACTCCGGCATGCAACACCCAAACACATGAAGGCGACAGGCAAACCTCTATACGGTTTGCGATTCGGGGACGCAAGGGTTACGTTGGTTTTATCGGCAATTATGATCGGGCGGGACAATCGCTTCGCAGCAGGTCGCAGATTGATGGCAAGTGAGAAGTGGTACAAAGGTGGGCTTCGTTTTTCCTGCACGCAGTGCGGCAACTGCTGCACGGGCGAACCAGGCTATGTCTGGGTCACGCGCGAGGAGATCGGGCGGATCGCCCGCCATCTCGGGCGCGAGGACGAATGGCTGCCGAAAACGGATCTGCGGCGCGTCGGGTTCAAATACTCACTCACGGAGCGCAAAAACGGAGACTGCGTCTACCTGCAACGCAACGAGAAGGGGCAGCGCTTCTGCGGAATTTACCCGGTCCGGCCGCTGCAGTGCCGGACGTGGCCGTTCTGGACGTACAACCTGCGTTCGCCCCGCGACTGGGCTGAGGCGGCGGAGATGTGCCCCGGCATGAATAACGGAAAGAAGCACAATTTCGTCGCCATCGAGGAGGTCCGCCTGAAGAAGTCGTGGGACGTGGGCGAACTGGATCAGAAGAAAGCGAAATCCCCGGATACGTGACGTCCCACACCAACCTTGCTTCACATCGGATACGCCAGATGCTCGAGGCACTGTCACCCGAAGACATTGAGAACGTCCGATCGCTGGCCGACCGGCAGCATGTCGTCGAGGCCATGGATCGCTTCTACGCCGAGGTCGATCGCGAGGTGGCGTCACGCGGCCCGACCTGCTGGAACAAGGGGGCGTGCTGCCGGTTCGGGGAATACGGGCACCGCCTCTACGTGACGACGCTGGAGGTGGCGCACTACCTGGCGCGGGGCGGGATGCGCGAGGAAACATCGCTGGATCCGCATGACAAACCCGTCGGCACGGCGCTGCCTGTCGTGGAGGAGACGCATCGAACGAGCGTGGAGCGGGAAATCTGCCCGCATGCCCATGACGGCGTGTGCCATGTGCGCGACCGCCGGCCGATGGGGTGCCGGGTGTACTTCTGTGACCCGGCGGCGCAGGCATGGCAGAATCCCCTGAGCGAGGCGTTACTTGGACGGCTGCGTCAGATGCATGAAATGTTCGATGCACCGTATCTCTACGTGGACTGGATGGTTTGGATGCGAACGCTACGTGAATCCTCTCATCCGGTGCATTTTCGCCGCGCCACGATTGACGAGATCTTTCCGTTGCGTCACGAATTGCTGCGCCATGGCCTGCCGCGGGAAGAAGCGCATTTCGAAGGGGATCGGGAGGACTCGACGTGGCACTTCGCGGCTTGCGATGACCAGGGGCGAATCGTGGGGTGCGCGTCGTTCATGGAATCCACCTGGGAAGGCGAGCCCGCGTGGCGACTGCGCGGCATGGCGATCGCCCGTGATCTTCAAGGGGGCGGCATCGGTCGTGATCTGCTGGCCCATGCGGAAGCGGAGTTGATCCGTCATCACGGGATGCGCCTGTTCTGGTGCAATGCGCGGATCGGCGCGGTTGGGTTCTATGAGAAGCGGGGGTGGAATCGCGCGTCGGAAGTCTTCGACGTGCCGGTGGCCGGACCTCATTGTCACATGGTCAAACGGATCACGGGGTAGTCACGAGGCCAACGGGATCACGCATCATCGGCATCTTCGGGCTCACGTCTTCAGCTTCAGCGCCGCCACCAGCAGCAAGACCCAGCCCACCAGGAACAGCGTGCCGCCGATCGGCGTGATGGCGCCGAGCTTGGTGATGTTGGTCAATGCCAGGGCATACAGCGAGCCGGAGAAGATAATGATACCCATCAGCAGGCACCACCCGGCGGCATGGACGAGCCCTCCGCCCGGCTGACCCGAAGCGGTCAGCGACGCCATCCACGCGACGCCCAGCAAGGCGACGGTGTGAAACATCTGGTAATGCACGGCGGTCTGCCAGTTGTCGACGTGGCCGTTGGCCTTGAGCTTCGCCTCCAGGCCGTGCGCGCCGAATGCCCCCAAGGCCACTACGAGGAAACCATTCACCGCCGCCATCGCGATCCACATCTTCATAGAGCCATGCCTTTGCTGATCTTGTTCATCCGCAGATGACGCAGATGAGAGAAGGAAGTCTGCTTCTTTCTCAACCGGTTTCTAATCCCTCTCCGGTCATTCATGAATTCAGTTACAACACGCACTTCATACCCAATCTGCGCAATCTGCGTCATCTGCGGATGAACCACTCTGTATCTTTTCTCTTTATTTTCAAAGACACCTATAGCTTCAGCCCATGGGGATAATACTTCTCAGGCTCGTTCACGCGTGCGGTCACCTGCTCCACGACGCGTTCTACGATGAGTCGGACCGCCTTCTCGCCGAACTCGGCGGAGGATTGCTGCACGGGCTCGTGCGTGGCGACACCGATCAGCGGATCGCTTTCGTTGGCGGGCAACTCACTCAGATCCACCAGGCCCGGGTCCAAGGCCATGAGCAGACTGGTCTCCCAGTGTCCGGCATGATCGCCGGCGGTCGGGAACGCATCCTGCACCAGCTCGTATCCGGTAAAAGCCCAGGGAATCGCCATCGACCGACGATTGCGATAACGCGTTTGATGGTAGAGCGCGCAAACCGAGCGGGCATGGTCGAGCAGCGGATAGTGCCCCGCCACCAGCACCAACACCTTGAAGCCCAGCGACTTCATCTCGTTCATCGCGTGAATCAGGAGCCGCTGATAGTTTTCGTATTGTTCATGCGGCGAGAAACGGTAGGATTCCTGCTCGAAATTCTCGCCGGGCAGGCGCATCTGCTGCTGGATCTTGTGGCGATCTTCGGCGTTGAACTCCATCAGCCCCTCGACGCGGCTTTCCCCGTACCACAGTGGCGGAAAGACGAGTCCACCCCCCGCCTGGGCGCAGCGGACCGCCAGGGCATGGGCCTTCAACGTGTCAAGCCCGACGGGATTGTGCATCCCATGCCATTCGATGGTCCCGATGGGCAGGTACGCCGCGGGGTACGCCTCACGACGCTCGATGATCTGCCTGGGTCTCAGCCGCTCGTAACGCACTTCGGTGGACATCATGACTCCTTGCGATTTCTACTCGTCAACCCGACGGATTCTCCGCGCATCCGCGTGAGCATGCAACCTGGCGCATTTCACGCTTGGGATGACTACTCGGCGAGCGGGGTGGAGGTCTGGTGCAATGACGAGCCGGGCGGCAGCGCATGAGGCAGCACATCCGGGACGACGCTCACGCCGGTGGTGAATGCCAGCAGGACATCCGGTTCACGTTCATAGGACAGTTCCACGAAAAAGGCGGTCCACCCCGCGGAGGGAGGGCGCACTTCCGCCACATAGCGGCCCGCTGTCGAGGGAGCGAGCTTCGTGGATGTCCAAGCCGGACCAAGCGATTCCAGACGGAAGTCACGGGCGTCGTCGTTCGTGGCCTGCCACAGCCTGACCGCCGATGGCGCATCGTCGGTATCGACGACGATACGCCCGGGAGATTCGAGGCGCCACGTGTAGTTCGGGAGCGCATCCTCGCTCAACAGAACCTCGTGAAAATCGATGATCCGTTCGATGGCATCGGTACCGTCCAGGGAATGATCGGTATTGGGGACGTAGCGGAGATAAGTCTCCCCCGGAAGATTGTCGAGATAGTATTGCCACGAATCCGGCGGGAAGAATTGATCTCCGGACGCGTTGACGATGTATTTCGGCAGGTCGAGACGCTGCCGATAGGCGTACGGATCCTCGATGGCGATGGCTTCTCGCATCTCCGCGCGTTCCATTTCTTCCAGGAGTTCCTGTTGCACATAATCCCCGACCGCCGTGGTCCAGAATCCATAGGCGGCGTGGTGATGTCGCATCGACTCCCGCACGTTCAGCACATCGATGACCACGGGCACGATGGCCTTTACGCGACGATCGACGGCGGCGGTCAGCCAGGCCGTCCACCCCCGCTTGGAGGCGCCGGAGACAATGAAGCCGCGCACCGTGTGTTCGCCTCCGTGCTCGGTGGCGCAGTATGCTTCCACGGTGTCCATCGCCCGTACGGCGCTCTTGACCATGGGGAGGCGCGGAAGCCAGGTGACGTCACCGGTCTGCACATAGCGCCGGATCGCGTAGGCGAGCAGGCCGTCTTCAAAGCGTTCCCGGCCGTCGCGGTCGAAGATCAGCGGCTGGTTGGGGACGGTCGTGAGCAGCGCGACGACGGCCTGCGACTTGCGGGCCATATCGGTGAGAAATCCCGGAACGAGATCGGGCAGATCGTCATCGTTGCTGCCGCCGGAGATGATGAGCATGGCTTCGTCGTGGGCGATCACCGGAGGCTGCACGACCACGAGCCAGTGCCGCCAGGCCGCGCGATTCACTTCGGGCGGCTGACGCCAATGCTGGGACACCATCTCGATGAGCGACACGCGGCAGGCTTCATGCTCGAGGTCGCGCACCCACGTCCAGCTATAATGTGGGTCCGGCTCGGCCACGTAGCGATCGAGAGCGGTCTCGGGGAACTCCGTGACGCGATGCGCGCCGTCAGAGGCCTCGCGTCCCTGAGGAGGAGGTGTCATGCATCCGCCAAACCCGACACCGATCAACACAAGCAACGCAATCCATCGGGTGTTCGTCATGGTCAGGCTTCCCCGGGCATCGTTAACATCTCATACCTCTTCAATGGAACTGGTCACGTCGCCGGGGACTCTTTCGCCACGTCGGGTTGGCCGTGAAGCTTCACCGGCGGCGTCTTGGACCTGCCGCGGATCTTGAGGTTCAGCATCTCGACGAAGATGGAGAAGCCCATGGCGAAGTAAATGTAGCCCTTGGGAATGTGCACATGGACGCCTTCGACGACGAGACTGAAGCCGATGAGCAGCAGAAAGCTGAGCGCCAGCATTTTGACCGTGGGATGTTTTTCCACGAAGCGGGCGGTCACTTCCGCAAAGGCCATCATCACGCCCACGGCGATCACCACTGCCAGGATCATCACGCCCAGCCACTGGACCATCCCCACGGCGGTGATGACCGAGTCGATGGAAAAGACCATGTCCAGCAGCAGGATCTGGGTGATCACCGCCGCGAACGAAACGGCCTTGACCTTGGCCTGATGATGCGACTCGCCTTCGAGGCGCTCGTGGATTTCGTAGGTGCTCTTCCCGAGGAGAAAGAGGCCGCCGAGGATGAGGATAAGATCCTTCCCGCTGACCCCGTGGCCAAGGACGCTGAACAGCTTGTCCTCGAGTTGCATCACCCATGAGATCGAGAACAGCAGCAGAATCCGCGCGCCCATGGCGGCGAGAAGGCCATATCTTCGTGCCTTGGGCTGCTGTTCCGGCGGAAGCTTGCCCGCCAAAATCGAGATGAAGACGATGTTGTCGATGCCGAGGACGATCTCGAGCGCCGTCAGGGTCAGCAGCCCGATCCACGCCTCCGGATAGGCGACCCATTCATACGTCCATTCCAACATGCCCAGCATTCGCGAACCCCTGTCGATTTGATGTCACGTACGATCCTGTGTGGGGATGATCCGACGCCGCGTCGCGCGGCGGAATTCCGGCCCGTCTGATCGTCAGTATAGAGCGGCCCCGTGAAAGTGGAAGCGATACGGCATTTGTCGCGAATTGGGCCGATCGGCGTGGCCGGCGGATGACTTTCGGGCGGTTCCGGGTATGATTGTGAGGGGGATAAGGACATGCCGGGCGACAGCGCCCGCGCGATGAACCGGCGTCTTTCCCGCCTCGATGACGATGGCGTCAACCCCAGGGGATTCGGCTTTCCATGAATACACCCCCGCCGCTGCCACCCGCCCCTCCCGAGGATGCTCCCGCCCAATCGCTGCGCATCTGCCCGGCCTGCACGCAGGAGATCTCGGTCCCGTTCTCTCAGAAGTCGATGATCGTCAAGTGCCCGCAGTGTGACGCCGACGTCGATCCGGAGGACCGGGTCGCCTCGGAAGCGGAACTGACCCGGACACGGACGCTCCACGGCACGGCGGTCGCGGGCTTCATCGCCTCCCTCTTTCTGCACACGCTGCTGCTGTGCACGTTCATGTTCGTCACGTGGCGGGCACACTCCCGATCGGATGCCGAGGAAGGTATCGAGGTCGGCGTGGTGAGCACGGACGACACCTCGGCCCTGGTCCGCTCGGAGGTCGCGCCGATCCGCTACGAGGGGCAATGGGCGGATCTCTCGCCGATGACGCCCGGAGGCATGTCGGCCCTGGAGGCATTGGGCGATCCGGAAACGTTGGCGCCGGCGTTGCAGAGCGGCTCGATCGTGGGCATGGAAATGGCGGCGGGAGGCGTCAGCGGCTTGGAGGGCGACTTTGCCGGGCTGGGCACGCTGGGTGGCGGTGCGGGCGGATCGGCTAAGTTCTTCGGGCTGGTGGCGCGGGGACGGAAGTTCATCTACGTGGTCGACCGGTCGAGCAGCATGCGCGGGCCCCGCTTCGAGGACGCCAAGCGGGAACTCGTGCGTTCGATCCGGAATTTGCCGCGTTTCGCCGAGTACTACGTGTATTTCTACGACACCGTGTACGTCGGCATGGGCACCGACGGCATGATCCGAGCCACCCCCGAGAACAAGCGCGGCACGATCGACTGGATCGCGACCATCGAGTCCCAGGGCGGAACCGATCCCTCCGGGGCGCTCATCAGCGCGCTGAAGCTCGAGCCGGATGCGATCTGGCTGCTCTCGGACGGCGTCTTCAGCCCGAGGGCGCTGCGAGCGTTACGCGAACACAATGCCGAAGAACGCGTTCAGGTCCATACCATCGCGTTTCATGACGACAGCGGGCGCGAGCTTCTGGAAACGATCGCCAAGGAGAACGATGGGCGGTTCCGGTTCGTCCGATCGCGCGATGCAGTTCGCACGCGGATCCATCGATGATCCCCGCCGACGAGGAGGACGTGCAGTGTTGAAGTGGATGACGGCAGGTGAAGGCATGCGCCGCGGGCTGATGATCCTCATGCTCGCAGTCGCGATGGGGGTGGTGGCGGTACCGCTGATGGCCCAGGACGGATCCGGCGACGCCGGCGGTGAGGTCGTGCAGGAGAAGATCTCGCTGTGGTCGACGATCCAGTCCGGCGGATGGATCGGCCTGCTGATCGTGCTGATGTCCATCGTGGCGGTGGCGCTGGTGGTCGAACATCTGATCACGATCCGCCGGGATCGCCTGGTGCCCCCGGAACTGGTGCAGGAACTGGATCTGAGCCTCGCGCAGGGCAGCCCCGCGCAGGCGCGGGCGAGTTGCTCGGAGAGTGACAGCTTCCTCGCGCGGGTGGTCGAGGCGGGCCTGGATCAGATCGGCTCGATGTTCGGCTTCTTCGACATTCAGAACGCGATGCAGGAGGTGAGCGAGCGCGAGGTGTCGCGCCTGTACCGCAAGCTGGACTACCTCGGCTTCATCGCCTCGTCGGCGCCGATGCTGGGCCTGCTGGGCACGGTGACAGGCATGATCCAGGCATTCAACACCATCGCCATGACCGAGGGGATGGCGCGTCCGTCGGAACTGGCGGAGGGCATCTCCCAGGCGCTCGTGACCACGTGCATGGGGTTGATCGTGGCGATTCCGGCGATGTTCTTCGTGTCGCTGTTCCGCAATCGGATCGAGGGCATCGTGGCGGAGGCCGAAACGGCGGTGGAAAAGCTCATGGGCCGATACCGCGGCGGCGCGAAGAAGTAACTTGTGGCGAGCCGCGCATCGCGGCGGAACGATTTCGGAGCGCGACATGCGTCTGCGAAAAACCATACGTAAGCCGAGCGGCGAGATGGAGATGACGCCATTGATCGACGTCGTCTTTCTGCTGATCATCTTCTTCATGATCGTCTCGCAACTGGTCCATGCCGACGTGGAAGAGCTGACGCTGCCCGACGCCGATACGGGCTCGGCCACGACCGAAGCGCAGCCGGGCAAGATTATCGTGAATGTCCCCGCCTCGGGGGAGCTTCTCATCGGTGGACGCGTGGTGCCCCCGGACGTTTTCGAGCAACTGCTGGCCGGTGAACTCGCGACGCGGTCCGCGGATGATGTTTCCGTCCTGATCCGCGGAGACCGCGAAGCGCCCTGGTCGCCGATCGGGCGGGCCATGCTGGCCTGTGCGCGGAACGGGATCGCCAAGGTTCGGGTGGCAGTGGTCCATGCCGACGCCGACGCAGCGCAACGATCCTCGGAGTGATGATCTGGAAGACAAGATGCAACTGACCCGACAAACTCATCGCCCGAACCCCCCGCGACTGCAGATGGCGGCCATGATCGACATCGTCTTCCTGCTGCTGATCTTCTTCATGTGCACGACGACGTTCGCGCGGCCGGAGGAGGATCTGCCGACCCAGCTACCCGCCAACACGGAGGCGTCCACCGCGCTCGACGAGTTCGACCCGGTGCAGATCCGCCTCGACCTCGTCGATGGTGCCGTGATCACGACGGTGGACGGGATCGAAGTGGCCGGTGATGCGGAGCTCCGCACGCAGCTCGAAGCCCGCCGCGCGATCGCCAACATCCCCGCCATCATCCAGGGCGGCGGCCAGGTGCCTTTCGGCGAGATGGTTCGCGTGCTCGACCTGTGCTACGCGATCGGATTGAACCGTGTCGCCTACGCTCCGCCACAGGTGTCGGACTGATGGTGGGCGTGATGCTCCTGGGACTGGGCATGTGTCTGGCGGTGGCTCAGCCGACTGCGGGGGCACTGCCCTCCATCGAGCCGACCGCCCGGGCGGAAATCGCCGAACTGCTGGCCGAAGCGCGCGACACCGAGTACTCCGCCGACGCGCTGGCCAAACTGCGCGAAGCCGAGTCGCGCATCAACGCCGAACGTTCCGAGATTCCCCCGATCCCCCTGAAATATCTCGAAGCCGACATCGCCCGCACGCGCGGCAACATTCTCTACCGCCGGTCGCGTCTTTCGATGGAGGACACGGCTCCGCTGGATGAGGCGCGCGAGCAGTTCGAACGGGCCCTCGAGCATTTCGAGCAGGTGGAAACACTCGGCGCCGAGACGATGGAAGCGATCGAAGCCAAACGCGGCAAGGACGTGAGCCGGCATCGCGGGTGGAACGAAGCGCAGGAGTATCGCGTGCGGTCGCGCTACACTGCCGCCTGGGTGCGATACCAACTCGGGCAATGCGCGTCCGATCCCGTGGAACGCAAACTGCACTTTGACCAGGCGATCGACGGATTCTCCGAGTTCGTGGACATGGGCTACTTCCGCCAGCCGATTATCGTGGAAAGTTATCTCGGCACGGCGCTCTGCCTGCTCGAGATGGAACGCTATCGCGACGTGATCGAGCTGCTCGAGGAGGCGGAGCGCGCCAAGACGCCACCCCACCTGTACAAGCCGATCATGCTCGCCCGGATCCGTGCGTGGCACGCGCTGGGCGACGAGGCGCGGGTCATCGAGGCGGTCGACGACACACTCGGCCGGCTGGATCCCGACGACGACTGGACCTCCACGGATATCGAGCTGCTGATTCATCAGGCGAGTGCTTACGCGCGGTCGACCGCATCCCCGCGCGACGAACGTCAGCGTGCGGCGCGGCGTGAACGACTGATCGGCATCCTGGACACGCTGTATGCGCGAGGCGATCCGGCACGCAGCCAGTTGCTGCGAACCCTTGGCGAGAATGATCTCGATGTTCCCGTGGCCCTGCTGGCGGATGCGTATGCCCATCAGGAACAGAACGACCTCAGCGAAGCCCTGAAAAGCGCGTGGCGGGGCCTCACGCTTGTGGAAACGGTGACCGACCCCGAGCTGCGCAAGACGATGCATGCCGATCACCTGCACCTGCTGGTGGCCTTGCACTGGAAAGCCGGTGAATGGGCCGAGGTGCATGAATTGTCCTGCGCATTCATCGGGCAGTACCCGCGTGACTTCCGCGCCGCCGATGTCTGCGTGCGCGGGATCCACGCCGGGTTATTGGCGATGGAGCAGGAACCTCCGCTGGAGGAAGAGACGTTTTTCGATTGTCTTGCCGTGGCGAAGCGTGAATTCCCGGATCTGATGGAAGCGCAGAAGGGAGAATGGTACCGCGCGGCGCGCCTGCTGGCCGATGGCCGTTACCTGGAGGTCATCGAGCAACTGATTGACGTGCCTCCGGAATCGCCGGCGTATCGCGAATCGCTCTATGGCGTGATTTACGCGTCCGTGTTGTTGGCCGAGCAGGGTGCGAATCCTGCCACGTCGCGACCTGCCGACGAGATCGGCAAACACCTCGAGCGGGCGCGCGAGTCTTTGAACACGTACGTTGCGTTGACGACGAAGCGCCCTCCGCCGGCGGGCGATGAACTCTCGGCGCGCGTGGTCGCCGCGGCGGTCGTGCTCGCCCGGCAGTTGCTGAACCGCGACGATGCGGAGGCCGTTTCGGTGCTGGCCGTGCTGGATGCGATCGAGACGCTGCCGGACATCACCCACGAGTCGCTGGACGCGCGGCTGGCTCTTCGCATCGAAGCACACATGGCGCGTGGAGACACGGAGGCGGCCACGCGTGTCGTGGACGAGGCCCTGAAGAAATTCGCTTCGGGGGCGGCGATGATCAGGGCGATGACTGCGGCGGCGTCACCGCTCGAAGAGCGCCTGGACCAACTGGCCGAGAATCGGGAACACGACCGCGCCGCGCTCGTGGCCCGGCAACTCGTGCGGCTTTACGAGCACCTGCTGTCCGAAGCCCAACAGCGCGGTGCCGACTCGAAGCAGACGCTCGCGCTCCGCCAACGGCTGGCGGGCGCGTACCGCCAGGCGGGCGAACATGCCAAGGCCATCGAACTTTACTCCCGGCTGGCGGAATCCGGCGATCCGCGCCAGTTGGGCAATGTGCTTCGCGGGCTTGCCCTGTCGCACGAGGGAGCCCGATCGTACGAACAGGCGATCCCCTTGTGGCGCCGATTGAGCAAAGCGCTGCCGGCACGCACCGAGGGCTGGTACGAGGCCCGGTACCACCTGATCCGGAGCTATCAACTTCTCGGCCGGCGCGACCACGCCCGCAAGCTGATCCAGCTCTTCCTGCTTCAGAACACCGAGACACTCGAGCCACCGTGGCGCGAGCGATTCGAACGGCTGGACCGCGAACTGCAGTGAAGTTACGCTGAGGGCAAAGGTGGTTGATCGCAGGTTTTCATTCGAGGAAGGATGTACGATCGGGATGGTGGATCATGCGTTATTGCACCGCATGCTGGACATTCCCGAGGAGGTCGACTCGCCGACGCACTACCAGCTTCTCGGGGTCAATCCGCTGCGGATCACGCCTGAACTGGTGAACGACGCCTTGCGGCAGCGCATCGCCCAGTTGCGTCGGCAGGTGCCCGGCCCGCAACTGCTGCCGATGATCGCCCAGTTCGAAAAACTGCTGGAAGAGGCGGCGGAGACGCTCCGCGATCCCGAAAAACGCGAAGCCTATCAGAACACGCTGAAGGGCCACGCCAGAGACCGCAAACGCAAGCTGACTGATGAGCAGCGGGCGTTCCTCCGTCGGGTCCGACGCATCGTGCAGAAGGCCTTGAACGAAGACGGGACGCTCAACGCCGCCAAGCACCCCGATCTCATTGACACCCTCCAGCGGATGAAGGTCCCTGAGAAGGATATTCGCTACATTCTCGCGCAAATCCCGAAGCGCGGCGAAACGGCGGGCTAGCCGGGGTGTATGAAGGAATGAAGCCACACTGCGCGGGATGTGGTAAGATAACTCACCGGAAATGGCCGCTTGACCCCTGACCACGAGGAGCACACCGATGGAGAGCAAGGTTTCACGACGACAGATGATGCGGGCGGGCGCGGTCGGCGCCGCCGGACTGGCACTGGCGAAGTCGGCGGGTCCGGCTTTGGGGGCCCGGGGGGCGAATGAGCGTGTCCGCGCGGCGGTGGCGGGCATCAACGGTCAGGGCGGCCACCACATCGGCCGTTTCAGCGAGATGGAGGATACGGAACTCGTCTACGTTGTTGATCCGGACTCGCGCCTGTTCGATCGCAAGATCAATCTTTCCAAGGAGCGCTCCAAGGGCCGCAGCAATCCCAAGGGCGTTCAGGACATTCGTCGCGTGCTCGACGACAAGTCCATCGACGTGATCTCGATCGCCACGCCGAACCACTGGCACTCGCTGATGACCATCTGGGCCTGCCAGGCGGGCAAGGATGTCTACGTCGAGAAGCCGATGAGCCACAACATTCACGAAGGCCGCGTCGTGGTGCAGGCGGCGCGGTATCACAAGCGTATCGTCCAGCACGGGACGCAGTCCCGGTCGGACAAGGGATGGGCCCACGTGGTGGCGGCCGTCGCTTCGGGCAAGCTTGGCAAACTGCATGTGTCGCGCGGACTGTGCTACAAGCCCGGCTCGCCCGGCGGAACGAACACCCGCGGCGATATCGGCTTCAAGCCGATCCAGGAAGCGCCGACCGGGTTCGACTGGGATCTCTGGCAGGGCCCGGCCAAGTTCCTGAAGTACCATGAGAACCTCGTGCACTACCGCTGGCACTGGTTCTGGGAAACGGGTAACGGCGACCTCGGCAACCAGGGCGTGCATCAGATGGATGTGGCCCGGTGGTGCATCCCCGGTGCGACGCTGCCCAAGAGCGTGGTGACCTTCGGCGGACGCTTGACGGAGTTCGACCAGGGCGAGGTGGCCAACACCGAGATCTCGATCATGGACTACGGCGATACGCAACTCATCTTCGAGACGCGCTGCATGCCCAGTGAACCGTTCCACGGGCAGGGCATCGGCAACGTGCTGCATCTCGATGCCGGCATCATCGCCGGGAAGACCTTCTACCCGAAGGGCAGTTCGGAGCCCGCCCCGTTGCCGGAGGTCGAGCACGCGCGCGGCCCCGGGGGCGACCCGTTCTCCAACTTCGTGGCGGCGGTCCGCAGCCGGAATCACGAGGATCTCAACGCCGACTGTCTCGAGGGCCACTACTCCTCCGCTCTCTGCCACCTGGCGAACATGTCGATCCGGCTGGGCTACAAGATCCCCTTCAAGCCGGTCACGGATGCCTTCGGCGACAACGAGCACGCGTACGAAGTCCTGGACCGCACGACGGAGCACCTCGCCAAGAACGGCATCGACGTCGAGAAGTCCGGCTACGTCATGGGACGCAAGCTGAACGTCGACATCGCCAACGAGCGCATCGTCGACGACGCCGAGGCGAACTGCATGCTCTCGCGTGATTACCGGAAGGGCTTCGAGGTCCCCGAGAAAATCGGCTGATCGTCGAGCCGCTTACGCTCAGATAACAGCCAACCCCCGGGTCGTCCTAACGACCCGGGGGTTTTTCTTGTTGAACGAAGCGGTCGGATCTTTCCCTGGTGTGAACTCCGGAAAGCTTAATCCGTCAATGCCGAAATGTCGGTCGTGTTGACCTCGTTGTACTTGGCGATCTTGGTCGCGTCGTCCGGCAGGCTCGCGGGCACCAGGGCGCGGCAGATGCCGTTCGTCGGGTTGTACCACCAGACCGTGCTGTCACTGCTTGTCTTGGTGGTCGGGTGGTAGTCCGCAGCCCCGCCGTTGGTCGTATCGAAGGCGGGATCGCTCACGGTGGGGAACAGGGGGTTCCGCGGGATCTGGTTCCCCTCGAACATCGACGCGGTGACACCTGCAGGGTAGCTGCCGTTCTCGGCATACTCCGCCGCGACCTTACGCGTCATGGCCCGGACCACCAGCGCCGTTGAGTTGCCTCGCCCGTCATCCGCGGCCGACGTAAACTGCGGGATAATCGCCGCCGCCAGGATCCCGATGATGATGATCACGATCAGGACTTCGACCAGTGTGAAAGCTGCCTTGTGCGACCTCATTGAAGAGCTCCGGTGTTCTAAGTTCAGACTCGAGTGGCTACGACCCCTTGCACCATTTGTCGCCACTTAATCCGTTTATCGGCGCGCGGACGTAGGACGTTAGCTAGATACCGGAGAAATACCTAAGAACAATCAATTGGATTTATCGGGACTTGACATAACGCCGTCATCCGCAGTGCGGACGCCCCAGCGTAAATCTGCGCATGGCTTGGTGTGGTCGGGCTATCGGACCTTACCTCGCCCATATTTCCCAGATGACACTTTCGGCGACGTAGTAATGAGGTAACGATTTCCCCTATGAATACAGGCGCAAGTTAACCTCAAGCCGCTGAAATCTGGAGAATGTGATGGGTGAAGCACGCAAGGAAGCGTTGCGAGTCGATTTCGACAGCTAGATCAAGCTGGAATTCCACGGCGCGTCGTTTACATCTGATCCGGGATTGGTTGCGTGCCAAATGTATATTCGTGGAACTTTCGTTTTCTGGCGGCGGGGTGGTACGTTGTTGCACGTGAGGTGGCATCTTGGTTATCATGCCAAATAGATCATTTTATGGAGGACGCAACATGCAGGGAAAGTGGGTTCTGCCGGCGGTTTTGATTTCGATTGCACATGTTGTTGGCGGCGGTGAAGTTGTTTTGGGTGCGCCGATTTATCAGCCTGGGTTCACTTGGGATTGGCGGGTTGATTTTGGTATGCCGACGACGGTTGGTGAGTTGCCGCCTAATCCGAATTCCGATGCTGCAAGCCGTGCGTCGGCTGGGAACGCTGGGTTGAGCAGTGGAACTGGTGTCGGGGACGTTTGGTCCTACGGGAAAGCACCATATAGCACGCTCTCGGGGAGTACGTTCACGGCGGGTGATTTTACGATCTTCGATACGCCGCATACTTTCAGCGGGGGGGCTGTGTGGGACGATCAGTTGTCGCTTGCGTTCGATTGGGATTTTATTGGCTGGGTTCCCGGTTACTCTTCGCTGACGCGGCCTGCGCATGCTTTCAATAGTGACGGGGAGCATGAACACACGGCCTCGGTGTTGCGATTCACGTATCCCGGCGAGAATACGATCGACGTGCGGATTTCAGGGTTGATCGAGGATTTGAATCTTGGCGGGGGCGATGGGATTGACTGGTACATTTTGAAGAATTCGTCGGCGGGGATGATCGGTGTCGGCGAGTTTGGCAATGGGGGGAGTGAGAACGTCGATTTTGTGACTTCGCTTTCGTCGGGGGATGAGTTGTTCCTGGCTGTCGGTACGCGTCTCAGTGGGAGCAACGTGTACGACGAGACGGCGATGGATGTTTTGGTGGAAGTTCTTCCTGAACCTTCGACGGCTGTTCTGTTGCTGTGTGCGTGCGCGGGATTCGTTGTTCGTCGGCACAAACACATCTTGGCTGACTGAGCCCAATCTGAGTTGCTACTGCAACGGCGTTATTGCTCTTTGTGCGTTCCGGGTGGGCGAGATTCACGGGATGCAGTTTGGGTCGCAGGGGATTCGTGGGCCGGATAGGCATTGCATGAAGAGGGTGATTTCGGATCCAGCATCTCGATCCGCAGCCGACCATGCCATCATTGCCTTCTCGGCTGGTACTCAAATGCATTTTTATACATCAGAGCAATAACGACTGATCGACAACGGTCACCTTGCCCTGACTCCAGCCTCTCCTGCTCAGTAATCTACTGACGTATCCGCTGCTCATCCAGGCCGACAGTGCTCACACAGTATCCCGTCGCCCAGAAGTGCAACCCGTTCATCCGCCCTCAAGGGGAACTGTGAAGCGATCTCCACTCTTCGTGCATCGCCAGCAGGCGTTCGACGATGTCGGGATGAGTGGTTCGGAGATTTCGCGACTCCCCGGCATCCCGCTCGAGATCGCTCAGGAAAAGGGTGTCGGGGCCCTCGGCCCGCTTCTGCACGCCGCGTTCGGGCATGATGATGCCGTTGCGGACGAGCTTCCATTTCCCCCGGCGAACGGCAGCCTGCTTGTTCCACTCCCAGAAGAGGGCATCGTGGCCGGGTTCGGAGGCGTCCCGAAGCAACGGCACCCAGGAGCGGCCGTCCACGACATGATCGTCGGGTAACTTGGCCCCGATCATTGCCGCCACCGTCGGCAGGACGTCGATCGCGCAGGCGAGTTGATCGCGTGTCTCCCCGGCGGGCATTTGACCGGGCCACGCGACGATCCCCGGCATGCGAATGCCGCCTTCGAAGAGACTGAACTTGTACTCACGATGCGGTCCCGCGCTGCCCCCGCCGAAGTTGGCGCGCGACTCGACCGACGGCCCGTTGTCGCTCATGAAAAAGACGGCGGTGCGCGATCGGAGCTGGTATCGATCCAGCCGCCGCATGACGTGCCCGATGGCTTCGTCCATCGGCGCCACGAGACCGGCGTAGAGTTGCCGCTCCCTGGGCAGGTGGCGGTACATGTCGAGGTAGCGTTTCGGCGCGTGCGTGGGATAGTGCGGCGCGTTGAACGGTACGTAAAGCAGAAACGGCTCAGCATGATGATCGTCGATGAAACGCGTCGCTTCGCGCGCAATCAGATGCGTGAAGTACTGCCCCTCCTCGTGAATCTCGACCCGGTTGCGATAGAGATCGTGATGATGGGGCGCGCGGGCGTTCCAGTAAAACGTGTGTGAGAAGTAGTCGATGCAGCCGGCGTGATGCCCGAAGAAGAAATCGAAGCCCTGATCGTTGGGAAGGTGGCCCGGCTTATGACCGAGATGCCACTTGCCGATCAAGGCGGTGGCGTAGCCCTGCGATCGGGCCACCTCGCCGAGCGTGATTTGCTCTGGCGGAAGGCCCGGGCTGCCGGGAATCGAGCCGACGTTGGTCGGTACGCCGGCGCGTTGCGGATAGCGGCCGGTCAGCAACGCGGCGCGCGAGGGTGAGCAGATCGGCGCGGCGGAGTAGTAGTTCGTGAAGCGGATGCCTTCGGCGGCGAGCGCATCGATATTCGGCGTGCGGATGTCCTCGCAACCGTACGCGCCGACATCACCGATGCCCATGTCGTCGGCATAGAAGATGACGATATTGGGCCGCGTGATGTCGGAATTCGCATCATCGGACTGCGCATGCAATGTTGTCGCGGTGTTCGGCCCGATGAACAGGCAGAGTATCAGCGAATGGCGGAACCAGGCGGCGGACATGTCGACCTCCTCTGCGTGAAGGGATGCACGTCGGGACACGTGAGATCGCTTTGTGGGACGAATTGTAACGGCCTGGACGACAAAGGCTAAGGCGTGGAATCCGGGATGCGGCGATGCGTTGTTTTCTGCCCCCCATTGGGGTTAAACTAAGGAAGGATTGCAGCGTTCGTGCGGATCGCCTTGTTTCACTTCCCGATCCGGCGTTCACAGGACATTGAGGGCTTGCATGTCTTTCACAACGCGCATCATGCTTATGCTGCTGGGCGGACTGGCGGTCGGCACCTTGGTCGTCTTCGCGCGCGAAGCTACCGCTGCGGATTCCGATGATGGGAGTTCGGTGGACTTCGCCACCGACGTGTACCCGTTGCTCGAATCGCGGTGCGTCGACTGCCATGGGCCGAACAAGGCGAAAGCTGACCTGCGTCTCGACGTCAAGTCGCGAGCATTCGAGGGCGGACTCAGCGGCAAAGCCATCGTTCCCGGTGACAGCGGGGCGAGCCTGCTGATTCATCGCGTGGCGGGGCTCCACGGTGAAGACTTCATGCCGCCGAAAGAAGCGGACCGCCTCAGTCCGGAAGAAGTCGCGCTGCTCGAGGCGTGGATCGCCGGTGGCGCCGAATGGCCGGACGAGGTCGGCACGAAAGACAAGGATCCCCGGCTTGAGCATTGGGCGTTTCAACTGCCGGTCAAGCACGATCCGCCGATGGTCTTTGACGATCATCTCGTGCGGAACCCGATCGATGCGTTCGTGCTGGGCCGGCTCGAGCGGGAGAACCTCGCATTCTCTCCTGAGGCGGATCGGGTCACACTCGTTCGCCGACTCTACCTCGATCTCATCGGCCTGCCGCCATCACCCGAGGAAGTGGACGCATTCCTCACGGACGACCGACCCGATGCGTACGAGCAACTCGTCGATCAGCTTCTGGCGTCACCGCAATACGGTGAACATTTCGCCCGGACGTGGATGGACATCGCCCGTTACGCCGACACCAACGGCTACGAAAAGGATCGCCCGCGCGAGATGTGGCGATGGCGAGACTGGGTGATCGAGGCGCTGAACGCGGACATGCCGTACGATCAGTTCACCGTCGAGCAGATCGCCGGCGACATGCTGCCCGACGCGACGCTGGATCAGAGAATCGCCACCGGCTTCCATCGCAACACGATGATCAACGAGGAAGGCGGCATCGACGTCGAGGAGTTCCGCTATTACTCGGTGGTGGATCGCGTGGAAACGACCGGCACCGCCTGGCTCGGGCTGACCATCCAGTGCGCCCAGTGCCACAATCACAAGTACGATCCGATCTCTCAGCGTGAGTACTTCGAGTTCTTCTCCCTGCTCAACAACGCCGACGAGCCGATGATGCCGGTGCCGACCGAGGCGGAACTGGCCGCGCACCAAAGGGTGGCGAAGCAGGTGGCGGCACTGGAAGCGAAGCGGGGCGAAGAGTTCCCGCTCGATCCCGCGGATCTGACGTGGACGCTGCTGGATCCGGTCGAGTTCACGACGACTTCCGGCGGCAAGCTCGTCAAGCAGCCGGACCGTTCACTGCTCGCCAAGTGGGCGGGACCGCAGCGGGACACGTACACCGTGCGCGTCGACACTGACCTTCGCCCCATCGTGGCATTCAAACTCGAAACGCTGACCGACAGTGAACTGCCGCACGCCGGGCCTGGGCTGGCCGACAATGGCAACTTCGTCCTCTCGGAATTCAGCGTCGCAGCCGGGCCGAAAGGGCGGAACGAGGACTCCGGGCCGGTGACGCTCGGGAACCCTTCCGCCGACTTCGCCCAGGGCGGCCTGCCTGTTCGGCATGCGATCGATAACAGCACGTCGACCGGCTGGGGCGTGGACAATGGCGGCGATCAACCCAACTCGCCACACCACGCGATCTTCGAGACGCAGGTTCCGCTGGCGCGCGATGGCGGTCAGCGGCTGACCTTCACCCTTTCGCAGCAGCATGGCGATCGCCACCTGATCGGCCGTTTCCGGCTCTGGGCCGCGACCATCGAGCCTCCGGACGATGCGGATGCGCACGTCGCCCGGCTTCGTGAGGCGCATCGCGTTCGCGCGCAGGCGGCATGGGAAGCGCGGATGGAACGTCAGGTCGCCGATTGGCGCGTGCTTGACCCGCTGAAGTTTGAAAGCAAGAAGCACGCGACGATGACCGAACTGGAGGATCGCTCCATCCTGGTCACCGGTGATCGCCCGACGCGCGACGTGTACACCGTGACGTACGACGTCCCCCTGGATACGCTGACCGGCCTTCGTCTCGAAGCGCTGACCGACGATCGCATACCGCATCGCGGTCCCGGGCGCGGCAGCGGACTCGCCGACGGCAACTTCATGCTGAACGAGCTTGAAGTCGAGGCGGTGCCGCTGAATGAGCCGGACGCCGAGCCGGTGACCGTCGCATTCCGTCGCGCCTCCGCCACCGGGCACGGCGCATTCGCGGGCCGACCGCACACGCCGGGTAACGCCATCGACGGCGATATCGACAGCGGATGGTCGGTGCTCGGCCAGACCGGTCGCGATCATGCGGCGGTGTTTGAATGCAGCGAGCCTGTCACCTTCGAAGGCGGTGCGCGGCTCACCGTCCGGTACGTGCAGAACTTCATCGATCAGCACACGCTCGGGCGCTTCCGCCTGTCAGCCACGGCTGACCGCAAGCCACTGCAGGTCACCGAGCTCACTGCCCACACCGAAGCGCTGCTGGTCATGCCAGATGATTGGCGCAATGCGGAGCAGCGCCGGGCCTTGCAGAAAGCGTTTCTCGATCAGGCCGAACCGCTGGCCGAGCGCAATGCCGCCATCGCCGAGACCCGTCGCGAAGCGCCCGAATTCACCACGACCCTGGTCATGCAGGAGCGCGAGAAGGATCCGCGACAGACGCACATTCACATTCGCGGCGAGTACAAACAGAAAGGCGAGCCGGTCCTCCCGGCGGTGCCCGACGTGCTGCCGCCTCTGCCGGAAGAGGCGACGAAGAACCGGTTGACGCTCGCCCGATGGCTCGTGTCGCGCGACAACCCGCTCACCGCGCGCGTGGCGGTCAATCGCGCGTGGCAGCATTTCTTCGGCCGCGGGATTGTGCGCACCGCCGAGGACTTCGGTACGCAGGGTGATCCGCCGACGCATCCCGAACTGCTCGACTGGCTGGCCATCGACTTCATGGACAACAGCTGGTCCATGAAGCGGTTGCACAAGCGGATCGTCATGTCGGCGACTTACCGCCAATCGTCGCTGGTGACGCCGGAGTTGCTCGAGCGCGACCCGGAGAACCAGCTCCTCGCCCGCGGGCCCCGCTTCCGGATGAGTGGCGAAGTCATCCGCGACGCGGCGCTGAAGGTGAGCGGCCTGCTCAGCCTGAAGAGGGGCGGACCGAGCGTGTATCCGCCGCAGCCGCCGGGCGTGACCAGCCTGAGCTACGGGCCGCTGGCGTGGTACGAAAGCAAGGGCGAGGATCGTTACCGCCGCTCGCTCTACACGTTCATCAAACGGACCGCACCCTACGCCGCTTACGTCACCTTCGACGCGCCGATGCGCGACACCTGCACGGTACGCCGTGTCCGCTCGAACACGCCTCTGCAATCACTGACGCTGATGAACGATCCGGTGTTCGTCGAGGCATCGCAGGCATTGGCCCGACGGATCGTGACTGAAGGCCCGGAAGAGCCGGAATCGCGCATCGCGTACGCGTTCCGATGGTGCGTAACCCGATCTCCGGAAGCGGCGAAGGTGCGCGAACTGCTGCAGCTCTATCAGGATCAGTATGACGCCATCGGCGAGGATGAAGGGGCGGCGGCAAAGATCGCCCTGGCGGATCCGTCGAAGCGGCCCGAGGGTGTGAACCTGCGCGAGCTGGCGGCGTGGACCCTGGTGGCCAACGCCCTGCTGAACCTGGATGAAACGATCACGAAACCTTAGACGTCGCGGAATGAAGCCCGAGGTTGATGCGTATGACTGAGCACGATGGACAATCGCGAAACCCCCTGCGTGAGATCACGCGGCGCTACCTGTTCCAGGAGTGCGGCATGGGCATCGGCGCCATCGCCCTGGCAAGCCTGTTCAAAGGGGGGACGCTCTTTGCCGACTCGGATTCCAATCTCCGTGTCGCCAACCCGCTGGCCCCGAAGAATCCGCACTACGCGCCGAAGATCAAGAACATCATCTACCTGTTCATGGCCGGTGGTCCGAGCCAGCTCGATCTCTTCGATCACAAGCCGTCCCTCGCCGATCTCGAAGGCAAACCGCTGCCGCCTTCGATCATCAAGGATCAACGCTACGCCTTCATCGAGCGCGATGCGGTCGTGCTCGCCCCGCGCTTCACGTTCAAGAAGCACGGTGACAGCGGCGCGGAACTCAGCGAGATGCTGCCTCACCTGGCGGGCGTCGTGGACGACATCTGCATCATCAAATCGGTGACGACCGATGCCTTCAATCATGCCCCCGCGCAAATCTTCATGAACACCGGGTCGCAGATTCTCGGCCGACCGAGCATGGGTTCGTGGGTGACGTACGGGCTCGGCAGCGAGAACAGCGACCTGCCCGGATTCGTCGTGCTGAGCAGTGGCGGCGGGACGAGCGGCGGCGCGGCCAACTGGGGATGTGGTTTCTTGCCGACGGTCTACCAGGGCGTTCCCTTCCGCGGGCAGGGCGACCCGATCCTCAACATCTCGGACCCCGACGGCGTGTCCCGCGCGATGCGGCGTCGCCAACTCGACACCGTCCGCCGGTTGAACGCGCAACGGCTCGACACCGTCGGTGATCCCGAGATCGCCACACGCATCGCCGCCTACGAGATGGCGTACCGCATGCAGACGAGCGCCCCGGAACTCATCGACATCGCCTCGGAGAAGAAGGAAACGCTCGAGCTCTACGGCGCCCAGCCGGGCCAATCTTCCTTCGCCAACAACTGTCTGCTTGCCCGGCGTCTCGTCGAGCGCGGTGTGCGCTTCGTGCAGGTCTATCACAAGGGGTGGGACCATCACAGCGACGTGGCCAACGGGCTCAAGCACCAGTGCCGGCTCACCGATCAGCCCTCGGCGGCGCTGGTCACGGATCTCAAGCAGCGCGGCCTGCTCGACGAAACGCTGATCATCTGGGGCGGCGAATTCGGACGCACGCCGATGGTCGAAGCCAGCGCGGCCCTCGGGCGCAGCCAGGGACGCGATCATCACCCGCAGGCATTCACGATGTGGCTTGCCGGCGGCGGGCTCAAGACGGGGCTGACGATCGGCGCCACCGACGACGCCGGTTTCCACATCACCGAGGACCCCGTCCACGTGCACGATCTCCACGCCACCATCCTGCACCTGCTCGGGCTCGATCATGAACGGCTCACGTTCAAGCACCAGGGCCGCGATTTCCGGTTGACCGACGTGGCCGGGAAACGCGTCGACAAGATCCTGGCGTAACGCTCATTGTCCCACTCATTGAGACACGGCTACGACTGCACGTCGATGCACGACGCGGTATCATGGATCCAGCCGTCTGACATGCTCGAGATTCGATGACTCTACTCTGCGGAGACGTGTTCTCATGCACAGCGTTTCACCACATATGGCACGGTCCTGCTTTGTTCTTATGTTCATGGCGTGCTTCGTTTCGCCGGGCCGCGCGGAAGATCGCCGCCTGCTCGCGCCACCGCTGGAATGGTTCGATGAATGGAAGAACGAGACCGGCGAGACGGTGCCCGACTTCGACGCGATGCCTTCGGATGCAGACCTTCCGCCGCTGCTCGAATTCGATGACGGCAGCCCGGTGGACTCGGAAGCAGATTGGCAGCGCCGCCGCGAAGAATACAAGCAACTCATCTGCCACTACTTCATCGGCACCTTTCCCAACGAAGTCCCCGCCATCACCGAGGTCAAAGTGCTCAGCGAATCACGCGAGCGCGGCCATGTTCGCCAAACAATCGCCCTCACCTATGCCACCGATCCGCCCGCCACGATCACCGTCGAAACGTTCTGCCCGGTCGGCAAAGGGCCGTTCCCGGTCTTCATGACACAGACCACGCATCGGCGCGTCGGGTTGCTGGCCCTGGCCCGAGGCTATTTCGTCTGCGTCTATCCCGGGGCGGACATCGACGATCAGAGCGACGGATTCGAAGCGGCCTATCCCGAGGCGGATTGGGGACGCATTGCCCGGCGGGCGTGGCTGGCGAGCCGCGTGCTCGATTACCTGCTCCCGCTGGCCAAGACCGACGATCGCCACGTCGCCATCACCGGCCATTCGCGCAACGGCAAACAGTCGCTCATCGCCGCCGCCTACGACGAGCGGTTCACGGCCGTCGTCTCGAGCAGTTCCTGCGCTGCCGGCACCGTGCCCTTCCGCTTCGCCGGCGAGGACATGTACCAGGAGAGCGTCGAGCTCATGACGAGCCAGCGCTTCACCGCGGACTGGTTCCACCCGCGGATGCGCTTCTTCACCGGTCGTGAGGACAAGCTGCCCACCGACATGCACGCGCTGACCGCGTTGATCGCCCCGCGCTACTGCCTCTTTTCCACCGCCATCAACGACGGGTGCGAGACCACGTTCGCCGTCGAGCGGCACTACCTGACGACGAAGCGGGTCTATGCGTTTCTCGGCGCCGGGGAGGCGCTGGCGGTGCGCTGGCGAACAGGCGCGCACGGCTGGAGTGCCGATGACGCCGAAGCGTATGTCGATTTCTTCGACAGGGCCTTCGATCGCGGGAAAGCCTCTTTTCCCGAGAACCTGATGCACGCCTTCGACTGGCAGGCGTGGAAGTCCGCTCAAACGGACGCATCGCTGATCGCCCCGCCCAAGCTGCCCGACGACGCCACCGACGAAGCACGACGCCGCACGCTCCAATGGATGCTCGTCGAGGAACCTGCCCAAGCGGTCGCGCGCGGCGGAAGCTACGGTGCGGAGAAAACCCACGAAGTCTACGAGATGGGTCGCAACTGGTACCCGGACGATGGGGCGGAGATCCTGCTCACGCGCGTGAACTTCGGGCCGTACGTGGCCGGATCGCTGTACTATTGCGAAGATTTTCCCGAGCCGCGCCCGGTCGTCATCTGGCTGCACCCGTTCACCTATTCCAAGGGATTCGTCGGGTCGTACGTCAGGGATGAACGGCTCTACCATCGCCTCGCCCGGCTGGGCTACGTCGTATTCACCTTCGACCAGATCGGCTTCGGCAACCGCATCGAGGAGGGCGTGCACTTCTACGAACGCTACCCGCAATGGTCGAAGCTCGGGCGCATGGTGGCCGACGTCCGCGCGGCGGTGGACTTCCTGCGCGATGGCGACGGGCGCTACGACGGCCCACGCGATCCGAAGGACGACGTCGAACACCCCGAACTGGATCCCGATCGCATCTTCTGCGTGGGCTACAGCCTGGGCGGTATGGTTGGTTTATACGCGGCCGCGATGGATGATCGCATCACCGGTGTGGCCTGCCATGCGGGATTCACACCGATGCGCACCGACACCGATGCGTCGCCGACCGGTGGCATCCGGCGGTGGTGGGAGTGGCACGGGCTCGTCCCCAAGCTGGGACTCTTTCACGAAAACGAGCCGGAGATCCCGTACGACTACGACGACGTGCTGGCGCTCATCGCCCCGCGGCCCTGCCTGGTCGTCGCCCCGGAGTTCGATCGCCACGCCGACCATGACGACGTCAAGGCCTGCATGGCCAAGGCGCGGTCCTTCTGGTCGAAAGAGGATGCGGGCGATCAGCTCCGCTTCCTCACGCCGGAAGACTACAGCCGCTTCGAAGCCGAACAGCATGAGCCGATCATCGACTGGCTCGATCAGTACACCAGGCCGCAATGACCGCGCGGCTTACGGCCGAAGCACTTCCCCGTAGCTGATCACGGTCACATTGGCGCGCCCATGGACATCGTCCGGGCCTTCGCAGGTGAACGTGACCTCGTTCTCGCCCGGGCGAAGTGTCGGTACCGTCCCTTGCGGCTTGGCGGTCGTGACCAGCAAGCCCTGGTAATCGTACACCTTGCATTCCTCACCCGAGTACATCTCGAGATACGACGCGGTCGGCAGATCCACGGGGAAGGTCAGCGTCTGCCCGTTGATCGTCACACTCGGGTTCTTCAAGGTGACGTGCCGGACCGGAATCGACTTGATCGGGCTGAGGTAGGTCGTGACCTCTTTCCCGGCAGGCAGATTGTTCACGTAGAGGTGGATCGTTTCGATCTTGTTCCGGCTCATGGGATAGAAGAACGTGGGATACGCATATCGCATGATCCACGACGACGACTCCCAGTCGCTCCGCCGCGGGCAGTAGGGCCAGTTGTAATTCGGGATGTCGTAGGATTCATACTCGACGAGTTCGATGTAGCGCCAGCCCTCGAAATCCACGGTGATGTAGTGATCCTGGAGGGCGTGGCTCACGTGGTCCGGATGCTGGATCTGAAGATTGATGACGTGCCCGCTGCCATCGCCATGCACCCACACGCCGAGGGCGCGATTGTTCAAGTCCAACAGGGGATCGAAGGTCTTGACCCGCGCCGCCCAGGTGTCATCGCGCGGCGTGTGCTGCGTCTCGGCGATCAGCGCCCCGCTGGCCTCACCGACCTTCACCGGCGCGTCCACCGGTCGGATCTGCAACGTCACGCCCTCCCGGGATTCCGCCTCCGCGAACTCGCCGGGCTCCTTGAACTCCGCCACCACGACGCTGTCCGGGTGATCGTACGGCTCCAGGGCGAGCAGGGTCTCGATACGGATCTTCAGTGGCTGCTCCTCGTAGGGATTCGTCGCGTTCCACTGTGCCGCCCACGGCTCGAGGCGATGGACCTTGTGCTTGTCGTAATGCACGCGCTGGAACGTCGGCGTCTCGCCCTCCATCTTCAGCGTGAATTCATCACCGAGGACGGCCAGCTTCCGGCGAATCGAGTCGGGCACACGATTGTTCAGGCGAAGCGCTTCGTACTGCCGCACGATGGCGCCCATCCGCTGGGCATTCGTGTCTTCGTCAAACGTCTTGATGTCGAAACCCGTCAACTGCGACTGGCTGCTGTCGTAGGCGATGCACTTGCCGGAGAGATACTCGAGATCATCGGTGAACATGCGCTCCGCGAAGAAGCCGCTCCAGATGTTCACGCCCCACCAGCCGAGGTGCTTGGGCATGAACATGTTGTCGTAGTGTCGGTTGCCGATGATGTGCATGTCCAGCATGTGCTTCGCGCCGCGCGTCGGGCGATCCCACGCCCCCGCCCGCGAGCGCACGTACCACATGTGGTGCGTGAACATGCTCATCTCCATGATCGACGGGCGCTCGAGGCGCTTGTGCAGTTCCCACACGAACCGGCCGCCATAGTGCCAGGCATCGTCCCACCCGTTGAAGATGTCCGAGCCGTCGATGGCGTCGAGGTAGATCATGTCGAACCCGCACGCGTTGAACACGTCGGCGGTGGTTTGAATGACTTCGTCGAAGAGCGTCGTGTTGGCGTCCGGCACGAAGAGCCCAAAGCACTCCTGGAGATGGTGCGCCGGTGCCCCCTTCTTGTGCGGGGCCGCTTTTGTCCCGTGCGCCCCGCGCGTGCACTTCACGAAGGCGTTGCCATCTTCGGAAACGACCTCTTCGAAGACGATCAGTTCGTCATCGATATGCAGTGTCGTGCTGTTGCGGACGAAGAAGCCGGTGATGGTGCTGGTGCCGGTGGTGGACTCCACGACGGGAATTTCCGTCACCTCTGCATCGATATCCTCGGCCAGTGTGAACGTGGCTTTTCTCAGCAGCCGCTTGTCCGGCACCGGCGTGACCCATTTGGAATCCTTGGCCAGGAAGAAGGCGTACGTATGCAGGCCGGCGGTCATCCCCGCCGCGTGCAGCTTGTCGATCGTCTCCTTGACGCTCTTGAATCCCTCGGGAAAATTCTCCGGGTGGGGATGCAGGTCGCCGTATCGAAGCGACTTCCCGCAGTGCCAGTCGAGTTGATCCATACCGATCGACCGCGCCATGTGGATCCACTGGTCGACCGTGTCCACCCCGATCGATCCGGTGGTGTCCATCATGTACGAGCCGCGCGTTTCGGGGGCATCCAGCGCGAACGGCCCGCCCAGGCGCGACTTCGGCACCTCCGGCGCATCGAACACCACCTGCTTCATGATGCCCCGCATCTTTCCGGGCGGGCAGGCCACCAGGGCAAGCGAGGTCCCCTCGACGCCCAGATGCGGATAGCAACTGGCCTCCAGCTTCTTCACCGGCATCGGATGCGGTCCGATCTTGGTATACACATCCAGCGCCATCAGCCCCGCCACGAATGGCGCGTCGAGGTCCGCCTCGATCTCAAGCGGAATCGACAGGTACCGCAGTGCCGTCACCTCCGCGCCTTCCAGCGATTCGACTTGGATGATCAGATACTCGGGTTTCTCGGCCACGCTCAGTTTGGCCTCTGCCCCCGACTCGCCGAACCGCACGTAATACTCGCCGCCGCGCTGCTCGAGCGAGGTTGATGCGATCCATTCATCACCGATTTCCACCGCCGCCAGGGGCGCGTTCTGCGCGTGATTGGTGCCTCGGAACCGATCAAGAAAGAGGGTCACCTCGCTTCTCTCGTTCACACCGAGGCGAAGGTAGCGCGTTTCCACTTGCAAACTCATTTCACTCTCCTCCGCCATCAACAGGCTTGGGACACAAGCTGCCCCGAGAACACCGAGAACGATCATCCTCCCCAATCGCGACATGCATGAATTCATCACTGAGTTCCTTTGCTTCTTCGGACGGCAGGTGGGTTCAACTGCTGAACACGGTCGGCATGATAACCGATGGTCATGCACAAGGCATGGCCCGGGTCGTTGGATGAAGACGAGATGGGCAGGTAAGATGCCTGCTGCGACCGAGATTCGCACCGGCAAGCCCTGCCCGCCCGGAGCGCCGCTCTCCCGGGGGATTCGCGCGGTTCCTGAGTTTATTCGAAACCCATGTTCCATCGACTCGGACAATGGATCGCTCGAAATCCGGGTGCGGTGATCGCCCTCTGGGCTCTCGCGCTCGCCGCGGGGGTCGGGTGGTCACTCTCCCTGGGCACGCTGCCCCCCGCGGAGGTCGGCTCCTTCCTGCCCGACGACGCGCCCAACAACGTCGCCAACCGGATCATGCGCGAGGCCTTCCCGCAACTGGCATCCCTGGCCACCGCCGTGGTCATCATCGAGCGTGAGGAGGGGCTGACCGAAGAGGATCTTCGGTGGCTCAATTCAGCGGTTGATCGCGCCGCCAAACGCATCGGCGAGCAGCTCGCCTCCGAAGATGAATCGCAGCAACCGCGTATCGTGTCGCCCTCGAATCCTGTTCTCCGGGAACGGATGGTCTCGCCCGAACGCAAGGCGGCATTGGCCCTGATCAACCTCCAAAGCCACTTCATCAGCGAGCGTACCATCCATGCCGTCGAAACGATCGAAAGCACCGTTCACGACAGTACGCCCAATGGCTTGACCGTCGAGATCACCGGTCAGGCCGGCATCGGACGCGACTTCTTTCTCGCCACCCGCGAAGCCCTGGACCGCACGACGTGGGTCACGATCATCGCGGTGCTCGTCATTCTCACCTTCGTCTACCGTTCTCCCATCGGCGCGATGGTGCCTCTGCTGGCGGTGGGTTCCAGCGTGTACCTCGCCATCATCCTGCTCAAGACACTCGCCTGGCAGGGATGGTCCATCTCCAACATGGAGCATCTCTTCGCGGTCGTGCTGCTGTTCGGCGCGGGCGTGGATTACGCGTTCTTCTGGGTCGCCCGTTACCGGGAAGAACTCGCCGCGGGCTCGCCGCCGACCGAGGCGTGCGCGGCGGCGATGCGCTCGGCCGGCCCCGCCATCCTGGCCAGCGCCCTGACGACCATCTGCGGTCTCTCGACGCTCTTTGCCGCCGATCTGCTGCCGGCCAAGGTGGCGGGGCAGGTCCTTCCCATCGCGTTGAGCATCTCCCTGGTGGCAGCGCTGACGCTGATCCCTGCCCTGGTACGCGTTTTTCGGGGAGCGTTGTTCTGGCCGTCGAATGCCGCCGCGCAGACCACCTTCGGCCAGAAGCGCCTCTGGCCATTCGTCGCCGCGATGGTCACGCGTCGACCGCGCACGGTGTTCGCCATCGGTGGATTGATCCTGCTGATCCCCGGACTCTACGCCCTGACGATTCAATTTCGCTTCGACTCGCTCTCGCAGCTGCCCGAGGGCACCTCGTCCAAGCGCGGCTTCGATATCGCTCATCGCCACTTTCCGCAGGGCGAAATCTACTCCACGCATATTCTCGTGGACTTCGACGCCGGATTGCGTTCGGCCGCCGACGCCCGCCCGTTCGCTCACGACCTGACGCGGCGAATGCTCGGGGTGGAAGGTGTCGTCGATGTCTATGCCCTCTCCGACCCGGTGGGCACGCGCAGCGATCTGGAACTCGGCTTTTTGATGAAGCGATTCGCCGGCGGACTCTACTATGCGCATGAACCCTCGGTGCTGCGCTTCGAGGTACTCATCGAACCCCCGCCGTTCAGCTATCGCGCGATGGACATCGTCGAGCAACTGCAGACCGAAGCGCGCGAGGCGTTGCGCGCGAAGGCGTCTGAGGGCTGGGTGGGACAGGTCTACTTCGCCGGGCTTACCTCCTATATCGTCGGTGTGCGGAACATCTCCGACAGCGATCAACTGCGCATCATGATCCTGGCGTCGCTCGTGATCGGCGTGATCGTCTACCTGCTGCTTCGAGACCTGCCGATGACGCTCTTCATGATCCTGGCCACCTGGCTGACGTTCGGCGCCGCCATCACGTTCAGCGAATGGGTGGTCACACAGTTCGCGGGGCTCAACGGCCTCGATTACAAGGTGCGCCTCATCGTCTTTGTCATCATGGTGGCGGTCGGGCAGGATTACAACATCTTCCTGGTCACGCGATGGCTCCAGGAACCCCCGGAGGTGAGCGATGCCGAAGCGGTCCGGCGGGCCATCGTGAGCACCGGATCGGTGATCAGCAGTTGCGGCCTGATCATGGCCGCCACTCTCGGCTCACTCTGGGCCGGCGGACTCAGCCTGCTACAACAGACCGGGCTCGCCCTCGCCTCCGGCATCCTGATCGATACATTCTTCGTGCGCCCCATCCTGATTCCCAGCTTCTTCCTTGCGACGAAACGCCGTCGCCACCGGAATCGTTCCGGGGCACTTCGCAATCTCACCGATAATACTTCGGACTCGACTTTCAAGCCGAGGTCAGCTAAAGTTGATTAGAGCCCATTTACGTGCATCTCCCCGGACAAACACACGCATATGACAATGAAAACAGGTGCATTGATGAAACGTCTATTGTCGCTCGGTCCGATAGCGATCCACGCTGCCGTGATGATTCTGATGGCCACACCCTCACACGCGGTCGTCACCGCGGTGGATGCCCAGGCTTCGGGGGAAGTTCGGGAGATCATCGACGGCAGTGTGGCCAACACGGATTTCGCCTTCGAGGATCTCGGCGAAACCACCAACAATTTCCCGCTCACGGTGCTGGCCTCGCTCCAGCGTTTTGAAACCGTGGATGAAGAGGAAATTGAGGTCTCCGGTGCCCAGGCCTCGACGACGGTCAACGACCCACGATTGGCGATCGACCCCGATCCGGACGAGCTCGGCATTGATCTGGCTGCCTTCAGCCGAGTGGAGGGCGTGGCCTATGACGGCACATGCCAGGCCATCGAGACACGCGATGTGACACTCACCGAAGACGATACGAACGCGACCAATGGAACAGCCGTCATCGGCAGCAGCACTTTCTTCCTCGACGGGGTGCTCTTCGTCTGGGCCGAGTCGGGTGGCACGGATCTCTCCGGCACCACCAGCGAGATAGCGGTCCAGGTCTCACGCTTACCGACCGGACAGGATCCCCAGGTCGTGCTGTCGACGACGATCTCGCTGGAGGGCCAGTCGGACGGCTCGGTCGTTCTCTCCGCCACGGGGGATGTCCAGCCGCAGAATGTCGTCCTCGTCGACCTCTCCAACACCATTCCCGGCCTCGGTGCCATCCATATGCTGCTGATCCCGAACCTGCTGATCCCCTATGCCTACGACGCCACGGTCGGCGAGCCGTTCCAACTGGTGGCTCAGGTGGACGCCGCCATCGCCAACGAACCCGGCAGCGGCGCGTCGGCGGTGCTCGGGCTGCCGCTGGATGAACTGGCCCGGTTGATCGACGAAGTCGTTCCCGAGGATGTTGAGGAAATGGTGGGCGAGGCCCTGAATGAGGCGATCGAGAACGCGCCCGAGCCGGAGGTGATTCTCGACGGCGATACGACCCTGACCCCGATCTGCTGCGGACTCTTCGGCTTCGAGGCCGCCATGATGCTGACGTTGTGCGGCGTCACGTTCCTGGTCCGATCCCGGTCGCGTCGCCACGGCCCGTTCCGCGGCCAGGGCTGGTGATGGAACGGCGTGGCGGTCTACAATTTGGAGATGCAGACCCCACGTATCCTGGCCATCGCCGATGTTCATCTCCGCGCTTCCGCGTCGCGCCGCCCGGAGATCGTTGCGTTCTATCGCGACTTTCTTTGCCTGGAACAGGAGAACGGGCCTGAGAATTCGGAACAGGAAGCGTGTTCGATATTCCGGGGGCAGGAGCGGGTCGGCCCGCGTCTCGTCGTGACGTTTGAAGATCAGGATCCGCCGGTTTCGGTTCGCCGGGATGTGCTTCTGGAGATGGAATCGCTGACCGAAATCAAGGAATCCCTGACCGAGTCGCGGATACCGTTCGAGCAGTTTCACGGATTTTCGTTCTACGATCGCCGCCTGGCTGTCGCCGATCCGTCAGGTCACCGGATCGAGATGGTCACCCGCCACTGGTTCTGAGAGGCGCGCCAAACGCAATATCGACATAAGATCTTATTTGAAAAAGCTTTAGAGAACGTCGGCCAGGGATGCCATCGACGTCGAAGAAATTCGGACGATTCTATTGTCAGGGGCCTTGTGCGGGCGTGACAAGATAGCCTTCATCGTCTATACTACGGATGACCTGTATGATCCCAGGCAGCATCATTGGGGTCATCACGCATTGTTCGCTACAAACCCCTTGGTGTCATCTCTTTCGCTTGCCGGAAGAACGCGACGAAATTGTCCGTGATTGAGCGGATTGTCTGTGAGTCTGCGGCAGAGAGTAATCCTTAAAGGGATGTTCGGAACCATGGTACGTTTTCCAGTATCGACGTTACCGAGACTCTGAGCGCGTGAGAACCAGGAAACCGGTCATCGGATTGGTGGGCGGCATCGGCTCGGGCAAGAGCACCGTGGCGGAGCTGCTGGCGAAGTGCGGCGCTTTGGTGATCGACTCGGACCGGACGAATCATGCCTTGTTGAATACGTCCGAGGTCCAGGCACGGTTGGTCGCGCAGTGGGGTCGTCAGGTGATCGACGCAGAGGGCCGTACGGATCGCGCGGCGCTGCGACAGATCATCGGACAGGATGCCCAGGCCAGGAAGCATCTGGAATCCATCATGCATCCGCGTATCGCGCGGGAACGCGAAGCGATCATGGCGCGACATGCGGAGGATCCCGGGGTCAACGCATTCGTATGGGATACGCCGCTGCTGTATGAAGCAGGTCTGGCGGATCAGTGTGACGTGGTGATTTTTGTCGATGCCGATAAGGAGATTCGGCGTGAGCGCGTCTTCCGACGCGGCGGATGGTCGGAGCAGGATTGGCAGCGCCTGGAGAAAGCGCAATTGTCACTTGATTTCAAGCGTGACAAAGCCGATTATAGGATAGAGAACAACTCCGACATTGATGTCCTTCGCACCCGTGTGGACGACGTCTTTTCCAGAATACTCTCCGGCGAATCATTCCAGCGACAGCGCTAAAGAGTCTTTCGTGCCGGTAGCCGGACCGCCCAGGAGCATGGGGATTCCCGTGTGGGCTCGGTTCGGGAAGCACCTTATCCAGGATTTTGACGAGGGCGGGGATCATCGCCCTCTCCCGTAGCACCAGGAGGTTTATTCTCATGGCGAAAGCCAACGACAAGGCCAAGAGCGGCACCTCGCGACCGCGGAAGCGGACAACCCGCCCGGCGAGTGCGAGCAAGGAGAAGAACACCGAGAGTTCGGTGGCCGTGGCCAATGGAGATCAAGGTATGGGAGATTCGAACCCACCGACGATCGATGCGGAAACGCATGCCAAGTACGAGGAGATCAAGCGCGGCGACCTGCACATCAAGGATCTGCAGAAGCTGGCCGTCGATGAGCTCCACGAGATCGCCAAGGTCGAGGGCCTCACGGAGTACACCGGCCTGACCAAGTCGGAACTGATCTTTCGCATTTTGAAGGAGCGGATCCGGCAGAACGGCCTGATGTACGGCGAGGGCGTACTGGAAATCCTGCCGGACGGTTTCGGCTTCCTGCGGAATCCGGAATACAACTACCTGCCGTGCCCGGACGACATCTACGTCAGCCCGTCGCAGATCCGCCGCTTCGGCCTGCGGACCGGTCACGTGGTGGCGGGCCAGATCCGACCCCCCAAGGAGTCGGAGCGGTACTTCGCGCTGCTCCGCGTCGAGGCGATTAACTACGAGGATCCCGAGCGCGTCACCGAGAAGACCAACTTCGAGGACCTGACGCCGCTGCACCCGGGTCCGAAGGATCCCGATTCGCCGAACCTCGGCGCCGAGGGTCGCATCCGCCTGGAGACGACCCCGGACGAGATCAACATGCGCATCGTCGACCTGGCGACGCCCATCGGCATCGGCCAGCGCATGCTCATCGTCGCGCCGCCGCGGACCGGCA